>CAWIVI010000007.1:0-175230 GCA_963839465.1 uncultured beta proteobacterium | reverse complement strand
AACGCGAAAGCGGCGCTCGATGCGGCCAGGGCGGCCGCCGCAACCATCAAACTCAGTTTCATAGGGTCTCCTGCTGGTTGAATGTTCCGGGTGCGCGGAGTTTAGTCCGCCGCGCCCGCTGCCCGTAAACATGCTGCACTGCAGCATGTTTTCGACTATCATGAGCGCATGCCCGGTCGCACCTCCGTTCGCCGCCACACCGAGCCACGCTCTTCCGAGGTGATCCACGCTTCGGAGCGCGCGGAGCTCAGCCGCGCCTGGCGCTGCGGCAAGTGCGGCGCGCGGGAGGTCACGCACGCCCCTGCCGCGCGGCCGCAACGCTGCCTCGCCTGCTTCGCGCTGGAGGGAAGCGACAGCAAGTTCACCCCGCTGGACGACGCGAGCTAGAGTCGTTCGCTCCCCCTCTCCACCCGTGGGAGAGGGCTGGGGTGAGGGCGCGGCCTCTCGCAAGCCACCGGCCATGCGTTGCCCCCAAGCAGCGCCCTCACCCCCAGCCCTCTCCCGCGCTGCGGGAGAGGGGGGCCCGCACCATAATCGCCGGCGCTGACCATGATTCGTCCGCCTGGCGGCTTCCTCACCGCCTCCCTGATTGCACTCGCGCTGTTTGCCGCGTTCGTCGCCGCGCTCCACGTGGCGGGCTCGCAGCTGCAGCCGCACGTGCAGGCGGCGCTGGGCCCGCGCGCCAGCATCGGCTCGATCGGCCCCGGCTGGACGGGCATCGTGCTGCGCGACGTGCGGATCCAGGCGCCGCCGGGGTGGCCGGTGAAGGACGAGCTGCGGGCCGAAAGCATCACCGTGCTCCCAGGCGTGCGCAGCCTCTTCGGCGGGCCGTGGCGCGTGGTCCGAGTGAGAGTGGAAGGCGGCTACGTGTCGGCGGTGCGAAGCCGCAACGGCAAGATGCGGTTGCTTCCCGCGCTGCTCGAAGACGGCACGTCACCGGCGAAGAAGGCCAAGGCGTCGACGCCCGCCACAGGTGTGCAGGTCGAGATCCGGCGCGTGATCCTCGACGGCGCGACGATCGAGTTCTTCGACCACTCGGTGCGCCAGCGGCCGCTGGCGCTGCGCATCGAGAAGCTCGATGCCCGGGCCGGCCCCTTCGCGCTGCCGGCGCTCGACCAGGCCATCGACATGACCCTCTCCGGGGTCTTCAAGGGACCTCAGCGCGACGGTCGCATCGCCATCGACGGCGCTTTCACGCCATCCACCCGCGACGCCGACCTGCGCGCGCGCTTCACGGGCGTGGACATGGTCCCGCTGCAGTACTACGTGCTGTCCGGCTCGGACACCGCCATCCGCAGCGGCGCGCTCGATCTCGACCTGCGCGCGAGGTGGCGCGAGGCCAGTTGAACGCGCCGGGAAAGCTCACGCTGACCAATCTCGAGCTCGTCGACGAAGGTCCCCTCGCGACCTTCGCCGGCGTGCCGCGCAAGGCCGTGCTCGCCGCGATGACGGAGCGCGGCCGGCTCGAAGTCAAGTTCACGCTGGAAGGCCGGCTGGAGGATCCGTCGTTCTCGCTCAACGAGAACCTGGCGACGAGATCGCGGCCGGGGTGGCGGAAAGCCTCGGGGTCAGCCTCTGGGGCGCGGTGAAGGGCCTCGGAGGCCTGGTGAAGGGCCTCCTCGGCCGCTGACCACGAACTCCCTCTCCCACAAGTGGGAGAGGGCCGGGGTGAGGGCGGTGCGCTCGCATCGGGACCTTGGCGGCACGCGAGGGGACATCAATAGAGGATCGACGGCAGGAACGACCCGGCCGGCTCGTTGTACAGCCCCGTCGTCATCAGCGTCATCGGCTGCACCACGCGCAGGCCCTGCTCGAGGCACCAGCGGAAGAGCTCCGCGTCGCGCGTGGGCAGCAGGAAACCCGGGCCCGCGAAGGCCGCAGCCGCGCCGATCAGCGCCTTCACGTCGTCGGCCTCGCGTCCGACGGCATGGCCGAAGAATCCGATGGACGTGGCGTAGCCCGTGATGCGGCCGCCATGCTCGACGACCATCGCCTGCTCCTGGCGCATCGCGCCGCGCAGCTCGTTGCCGCGCTCGAAGCCATGGATGTCCAGCGCGAGTTGGTTGCAGGCGGCGAGGTCGCGCTCGCTGGCTGGCCGCACGTCCCGGCCGGCGACGCGCATGCGAAGCGCCGGGCCCTGCATCGCCACCAGCGGCTCGCGCACGACGAAGCCGAGCTTGGCGTACAGCGACATCGAGCGTGCGTGGTAGGCGGCCTGCACGAGCCGCACGCCGGCCACGCGCCGGTCGGCCGCGCGTTCGAGCACGGCCTCCATCAGGCGGTGGCCCACGCCGGCGTTCTGCAGTTCGGGATCGACCGTGATCGGGCCGACGCCCGCGATCGCCGATTCCTCCCACAGGAAGTTGCTGCCCACGACTCGGCCGTCGATCTCGGCCACCACCGAGTGCACGTGGGCCGCGACAGCAGCTCGATGTCAGGCCGATGGCGACTTCGGCCGACGGAAAGTCGCGCGGGAAGTTGTGCCGGGCCGAGATGGCGGCGAAGGCGTCGTGGCAGAGGGCGCCGGTGGCGGCGGCGTCGGCCGGCGTGCCGTTGCGAAGGACGAGGTTCATGGGAGGGCTCCGGAAAGCGTGGTGGGGAGCAGCAAGTCTCGGCGCGGCACGGCACGCGCGCATCGTCCGAAGGAGCCATGCCCCGAGCCCCCGACGGGCCATGATGACGCGTTTCGATCGTGCTAATCTGCCGCGCTCCCCCTGCGCGCCCATGCCGACCGCCTTCTACACGCACCCCGACTGCCGCCTGCACGACATGGGCGACGGCCACCCGGAATGCCCGCAACGGCTCGATGCCATCACCGATCACCTGCGCGCCACCGGGCTCGATGTCGCGCTCGACATGCGCGAAGCGCCGCCGGTTGCGATGGCCGACGTCGAGCTGGCACACAGCAGCGGCCTACGTGCGCGAGCTGCGCGAGTTCACGCAGCGCGTGGAGGAGGCCGGCCAGCCGCGCACATCGATCCGGACACCGTGGTGTGCCCCGCCACGTGGCGCGCCGCGCTGCGCGCCGCCGGCGCGGCGGTCGCCGCCACCGACGACGTGATCGACGGCCGCTCCAGGAACGCCTTCTGCGCCGTGCGCCCGCCGGGCCACCATGCCACGCGCGACCAGGCCATGGGCTTCTGCTTCTTCAACAACGTCGCCATCGCGGCGCGCCATGCGCTCGACGTGCACGGGCTGGAGCGCGTGGCGATCGTCGACTTCGACGTGCACCACGGCAACGGCACCGAGGACATCATCGCCGGCGACGAGCGCGTGCTGATGGCCAGCTTCTTCCAGCACCCGCTGTACCCCGACAGCGGGGCCGTGCCGAAGGGCACGAACATGGTCAACGTGCCGATGCCGCCGTACACGCGCGGCCTGGCGTGCGCGAAGCCGATCGACTGATGTGGATGCCGCGGCTGGAAGCTTTCCGGCCGCAGATGCTGTTCGTCTCGGCCGGCTTCGACGCGCACCGCGACGACGACTCGCGCCAGCTGGGCCTCGTCGAAGCCGACTACGAATGGATCACCCGACGCATCATGGACGTGGCCGAACGCATGCCGAAGGCCGCATCGTGTCCTGCCTCGAGGGCGGCTACAGCCTGCGCGCTCGCGCGCAGCGTGGCGGTCCACCTGCGGGTGCTGGCTGGTGTCTGTCTGCTGACCCGGCCGCGCCGATCATCGGACAGCGCTGGTCGCATGACGGTGGAGCAGCCGCGCGCCGTGTCGAGCTGGCGGTGCTGGCGGCCTGCCCGCTGTTGTCGTACGCGCTGGTGCGCGGCCCTCGGCACGCATGGCCGCGGCACGCGGGCAGCATCTGGTTCGGCGAGCGCATCGTCGACGGGGTGCTGTTCCCCTTGCTGGCGCTGCTGCTGCGGTGGTCGCCGGCTTCGTGATGCTGCGCTTCATGCCGCTCGCGCTGTTCCGCTCGGCGTGCCGATCCTGATGTCGCTCGTGATCATCCGCGCCGAGCGTTCGCGTGCTGCAGGTGGCTTCCCCAAGTCGCCGCTGGTGCGCGCGGTCGAGCGCTGCCTGTCGTGGGTGGTCTGGATCGGCCTCGTGATGTGGGTCACCGGGCTGCTGCCCCTGCTGCTGGCGGAGCTCGACGCCATCCACTGGAAGATCGGCGGCGCCGACGTGTCGGTGCGCCGGCTCGGCGAGGGCGCGTCGTCACCGGCTCGTGGTGATGCTCATCGTGCTGTGGCTGTCGGCGGCCATCGAGCAGCGCCTGCACGCGCGACGTGGCGGATTCCGCGCTGTCGCTGCGCAAGATCGCCGCGAACGCCACGCGCGCGGGCTGCTGTTGGTCGGCGTGCTGTTCGCGCTGACGGCAGCCGGCATCCCGCTCGCGGCGCTCTCGGTGTTCGGCGGCGCCATCGGCGTGGGCATCGGCTTCGGCCTGCAGAAGCTCGCCGCCAACTACGTGAGCGGCTTCGTCATCCTCGCCGAACGCTCGCTGCGCATCGGCGACATGGTGAAGGTGGACAACTTCGAGGGCCGCATCACCGACATCAGCACGCGCTACACGGTGATCCGCTCGCTCAGCGGCCGCGAGTCGCTGGTGCCCAACGAGATGCTGATCACGCAGCGCATCGAGAGCTTCACGCTCGCAGACCCGAAGGTCTGGGTCAGCACCGTGGTGCAGGTGGCCTACGGCTGCGATCTCGACACGCTCATCCCGAAGCTCGTCGCCGCCGTGGCCGCGGTGCCTCGCGTGCTCGACGAGCCGGGCCCCGGTGTCGCGCTGTCGAGTTTCGCGCCCGACGGGCTGGAGCTCAAAGTGGGGTGGTGGATCGCCGATTCGTACAACGGCACCGGCAACGTGACTAGCGACGTCAACCTGGCCATCCTGCGCACGCTGAAGGAGGCGGGCATCGACATTCCGTTTCCGCAGCGCACCGTGCGCATCGAGCGCCGGGCCGCCTCTTCCTCTCCCTCTCCCGCGAGCGGGAGAGGGCCGGGGTGAGGGCGGTGCGTTCGCATCGCGACGACGTCGGCATGCGCGAGGGCGCGCCCTCACCCCGGCCCTCTCCCACGAAGTGGGAGAGGGAGCAGGAAGCTCAGCGCCCTGCGGCGGGCGGCAGGGTCTTCAGGTAGAGGTGCAGTGCGCGCACGTCGACGTCGCTCATCGCCTTCAGCGAATCGAACGGCATCACCTTCGGCTTGCTGCCGTCCGGCCGCTGGCCGGTGCGGAACATCGCGAGGAAGACTTGGTCGTCCGCGTACGGGTTCATGCCGGGCGCGCCGGGGCGCAGGTCGGCCGCGGCCGGCCAGTCCGGCGGTGCGCCTGGAATCTTCCCGCCGGCTAACTTCTCGCCGTGGCAGCCGATGCACATCTGCGCCACGTATTGGCCGTGCTCCACCGTCACGCCTTCGGCCACGGGCTTGCTCGGCGGCAACGCGTGGTCGATGCGCGAGGCGGCGTCGGGAATCGCGCCGAACCCGTACATCACCCGCACCATGAGCGGAAGGTCCAGCACGGCGGGCCGCCCGGGCTCGGGCGGCAGGCGCCGCACGTAGGCGACGAGCGCGGCCAGGTCGTCGTCGGTGAGGCGGTTGTAGTCCTCGCTCGGCATGATGAGCGCGGGCCGGCCGTCGGGCTTCACGCCGTGGCGGATGGCGCGCTCCCAGTCGGCGGGCTCGTACTTCGTTGTCACGGAGCCGGCACCCGTGCCGATGGCCGGGCCGCCGAGCTTCAGGCCCTTGCCATCGTCGATGAAGACGTTGCCCGTGCCGGCGGCGCCGTGGCAATGCACGCAGCCGCGCGACTCGTAGAGATAGCGCCCGCGCTCGATGCTGGCGGCGTCGTCCTTCATGGCCACGGGGTAGGGCGGCAGGTCGATGCGGCGGTTCATCCTGCCCTGCGCCAGCTCGTCGCCGGTCACGATGGCAGCGCCGACGAGCGCCACGAGAAGCCCCGCGGCCATCAAGCCGCGGCGCAGCCACTTGTTCATCACGGTCTCTCCTGCGGGGGTCACGCGGCCAGCGCGCGTTCGAGCATGGCCCAGCGGCGCGCGTCGACGTGCGAGCGTACCAACCGGAGCACCGCCGCGAACGCCTCGGGCGGCGCCTTGGCGCGCATGTCGCACAGCATGCCGGCCAGCTCGGAGGGGCTCAGCGCCACCGCTAACCAGCGCACCCAGCCCATCATCTCGGCCGGCGGGATGCTGGCGAGCAGGCGGTCGTGGATCTCCTCCAGCTCGGCGTCGCTGTAGTGCGCCCACAGCAGCGCGTTGTTGGCCGTCTCCTCGAGCTGCATGTGATTCAGGTTCTCGGCCACGAACAGCGCCAGGTGGCGGTACAGGCGGCCCATGCGCTGGTCGCGCTGCTCGCGCGGGGCGGCGCGCAGCGCCAGCACGTCGGCCTCCAGCGCCGCGATCGACTCCAGGTGCCCCATGTGGTCGTCGGCCGTCTGCCGGGCGCCCGCCGGCTGGCGAGCCTCGATGGCGGCGTGGACGAAGTCGTTCTCGTGCTTCAGGTGGCTGCGCATCGCGTTGAGCAGCGATTCCACCTGGCCCAGCGCGTCGGCCAGGTCCGCCTCGTCGAACGGGTCGGCCGAGCCGGCGCGCTGCAGCGTGTCGGCCATGAAGCGCCGCAGCGCCTTGTGCACGGGTCCGTAGAGGTCGTGCCGGGGCGCCTTGGGGGTACCGTGGCGGGTGGGGAGGAGGGCATCGAGGAGGGCTGACATGGCTTCGGTTCCGGTCGGGTTCTTGATGGGAACGAAGTGTCCGGGGGCGCGGCGCACGGCGCATCGCCCGAAAGAGCCATGGCCCGAAGAAATCAGCCTGCCTGCCGTCGGTGCCAGGCCGCGGCCTGGCCGCGCGTCGTCGCGCCGAGCTTGTCGAGGATGTTGGCCACGTGCCGCTTCACGGTGTGCGGGCTGAGGTCGAGCGAGCGGGCGATGAGCTTGTTGCTGTCGCCGCTGGCGAGGTGCGCGAGCACCTCCTGCTCGCGTTCGGTGAGCAGCGGCGGTGTGTGTTCGTGCTGCATGGGATCGCGCACCGTGCGGGCCTGCGGGCGCAGCGCCGCGGCCTCGGCGGCCCAGCGCCCGAGCAGGCCCGCGGTGTCGGCGGGCCAGCGCGACCGGGCCAGCTCCTGAAGCACGGCCGGACCGGCGATGAGCACCTGCGTCGCCTCGCCGGAGGCCATCGCCTGCTCCAGAGCCGGCGCGAGCACGGCGTGCGCGCGCGCGGCCTCGCCCAGGCGGCACAACGCCCGCGCCATCGCGATGCGGATCGACGTCTCGCTGTTCAGCATGTCGTGGTCGGCGGCCGTCTCCAGCATCGGCTCGAGCCGCCGCAGCGCCGCCGCCGCATCGCCCGCACGCAGGTCGAACTCCGCGCACAGTGCGGCGCGGGCGCCGCGCATGAACGGCCACTCCTTCTCGCTCGGCGTGGCGGCCAGCGCCTGCTGCGTCTCTTCGGCGAACCGCCAGTCGTCCTGCGCCACCGCGAGCCGGCCGACGTGGTAGAGGTACACGCCCCGCCAGGTGGCTCGCCGCCCGGCGTCGCGGTCGACGTCGGCCAGCATCTCGCGAGCGGCCGCGCGAAAGGCGTCGCGCTCGCCGCGCAGCGTGTGCAGGGCGGCGAGGAAGGCCAGCGTGGTGATGCGCAGGTTGCGCGGCTGGCCGAGCCATCGGTCGTCGTCCTGCACGTCGCGGATCAGCGCTTGCGCCGCGTCGAGCCGGCCTTGCCAGAGCAGCAGCCAGGCCGAGAGGCACTGGGCGCCCGCGCGCAGCGGCGAGTGGCTTTCGCCGGCGCTGTCCAGCGCCAGGCGCGCGAAGCGCTCCATCGGGGCACGCATGCCCGGGCGCCCGACGAACAGGAAGTGCGGGATGCAGCGGTACCAGACCGCCGGCGGCGCGCCTTGGGCAAGCAGGTCGACCATGCGCTGCAGGTGCAGCGCGGGCGCATCGGACGGGCCCAGGGCGCCGGCCTGCCAGTACGACATCAGCTCCACCAGCGCGGCCGTGTCGCGCTGCATCGGCAAGGCCCGCACCTGCGCCAGCCGCTCGGCGGCCGGCCCGAGCCGGCCGAGCGCCGTGAGCGCCACCGATTCGAACGCGCGCGCCTGCTGCGTCTCGCCTGTCAGGCCCAGGCGGTCGAAGCCGGCGGCCGCGCGGGCCATCGCCTCTTGCATCGTCACCCACTCGAAGCGCGGCCAGGCGCACAGTCCGCGCACGAACGCGAGCAGGGGCGAGCCGTCGCGCAGCGCAGGCGGAAAGCGGTCGATGAGCCGCAGCGCCTGCGCGCTGGCGCCGTCGAGCAGCAAGGTGGGCGTGGCGGCGGCCAGCGCGCGCTGCGCGGCCGCCAGGTCGCCGGCGCGCAGCAGCAGGTCGACCTGCCGCACCGGGTCCGGCTCGCCGGCGGCGGCGCGCACGAGCAGGGCAGGCAGGTCTTCACCGGGCTCGCGCTGCAGCCGGTCCAGCAGGAAGTCTCGGAAGAGGTCGTGCAGGCGCAGGGTGAGCGGCATCTCGTCGAGCACCGTCACGAACAGCCCGCGCCGCTCGATCTCGTCGAGCCAGCGCGCGGCCTGCGCGTCGCCGCTCACGGCCGCGCAGCGCGACGCCGTCAGCTCGGCCAGCACCGAGCAGCGCAGCAGGAAGCTGCGCAGCGGCGGCGGCATCTGGTCGAGCACCTCGCTCGCCAGGTACTCGAACACGTGGCGCTGGGGCGTGGCCGCGGCCGGGCGAGCGGCATTGACCGCGCTCAGGCTCAGGCGCAGGCCGGCGGCCCAGCCGTCGGTGCGCTGCAAGAGCTCGCGCAGGTGCGCGGGCGCGGGGCGGCCCGTGCGCTGCACCAGGGCCTCCACCTCGCCGGGCTCGAAGCGCAGGTCGGCCTGGCGGAACTCGGCGAGCTCGCCGCGCGCGCGCCAGCGCGCGAGCGGCAGCGGCGGATCGGCGCGGGTCGCGATCGCCATCGTCCACGCCGGGGGCAGCCGCTCGATCAGCGCCTCCAGCAGCGCCGGCACGGTGGCGTCGGCCAGGTGGTGCGCGTCGTCCACCACGATCAGCCCGTGCGCGACGTCGGTGGCGCCCAGCACGTCGAGGATCTCCGCCGCCGCGGCCTGCGTCGTGCCGGCCGTGCCGTCCACCGATGCCAGCAGCGCCGCGGCCGAGCGCCGCCACGGCGGGTCGAACGGCTCCAGCGCGGCCACGAGGCAGGCCAGGAAGCGCACGAGGTCGTCCTGCGCGTCCACCGTGATCCAGGCCGTGGCCCACGCGCCGGGTTGCAGCGACTCCAGCTGGCGCATCAGCGCGGTGGTCTTGCCGAAGCCCGCCGGCGCGCTCAGCAGCACGAGCCGCGCGCCCGCCAGCGCCTCGCCCAGGCGCTGCTCCAGCGCGGCGCGCGGCACCGTGTCGGGCCGCGGGCGCGGGGGCTGGATCTTGGTGAGGGCGAAGCCGCCGTGCATCAGGCGGCTCGCGCGTGATCGCGCCACCAGGCCGCGGCCTGGCCGCGGGTGGAGGCGCCGAGCTTGTCGAGCGCGGCGGCCAGCGCCGCGTCGCGCTCGCCGCGCAGCGCGTGCAGCATCGGCGCGAGCACCTGGAGGGAGCCGACCACCGATGCCAGCGCCGTGCCGGCGGGCGGGCAGGCGATCTCGCGCGTGAGCGCCGTGGTCTTGCCGTAGCCGGCCGCGGCGCACAGCAGCACCATGCGGTGGGTGAGCAGCGCCCCGGTGAGGCGCGATTCGAGCGCCGGCCGGGCCACCAGGGAGCCGGCGCGCGGGCGCGGCGGCTGGATCTTGGTGCGGGCAAAGCGGGCGTCCATTGCAACGCGGAGTATTGCGTGCATGCGTTGCGCCGCACTTCGGAGTTGCGCTACTACCCCAGCCTCTCCGACCAAGGTCTTGCGCGGATCCGGCTCCGCCGGTCCGCAGCAAGGGCCCCCTCGGGGGGCAGCGACGGGAGGAGCGTGGGGGCTAAAGGATCCCTACCGGGATCTTGCCGATCCTGGCCTGCCACTCCTTGGGCCCCGTCTGGTGCACGCTGGTGCCGCCGGCGTCCACCGCCACCGTCACCGGCATGTCGCGCACCTCGAACTCGTAGATCGCCTCCATGCCCAGGTCGGCGAAGCCCACCACCCGCGCCGCCTTGATGGCCTTGGCGACGAGGTAGGCGGCGCCGCCGACGGCCATGAGGTAGGCGCTGCGGTGCCTGCGGATGGCCTCGATGGCAACCGGACCGCGCTCGGCCTTGCCGATCATCGCGATGAGGCCCGTCTTGGCCAGCATCATGTCGGTGAACTTGTCCATCCGCGTGGCGGTGGTCGGGCCGGCCGGGCCCATCACCTCGTCGCGCACCGGGTCCACCGGCCCGACGTAATAGATGACTCGGTTCGTGAAGTCCACCGGCAGGGGCTGCCCGGAAGCCAGCATGTCCTGGATGCGCTTGTGCGCGGCGTCCCGGCCGGTGAGCATGCGGCCGCTGAGCAGCAGCGTGTCGCCGGGCTTCCAGCTCGCCACTTCGTCCTTCGTGAGCGTGTCGAGGTCCACTCGGCGGCTCTTGTTGTAGTCGGGCGCCCAGTGCACGTCGGGCCACAGGTCCATGCTCGGCGGCTCGAGAAACGCCGGCCCGGAGCCGTCGAGCACGAGGTGGGCGTGCCGCGTGGCGGCGCAGTTCGGGATCATGGCCACCGGCTTGCTCGCCGCGTGGGTCGGCCAGGTGGCGATCTTCACGTCCAGCACGGTGGTGAGCCCGCCCAGGCCCTGCGCGCCGATTCCGAGCGCATTCACCTTGTCGTAGAGCTCGACGCGCAGCTCCTCCAGCTTGTTCGACGGCCCGCGCTGCAGGAGCTCGTGCATGTCGATCGGATCCATCAGCGCTTCCTTGGCCATCAGCATGGCCTTCTCGGCCGTGCCGCCCACGCCGATGCCGAGCATGCCCGGCGGGCACCAGCCGGCGCCCATCGTCGGCACCGTCTTGAGCACCCAGTCCACCAGGCTGTCGCTCGGGTTCATCATCGTGAACTTGCTCTTGTTCTCGGAGCCGCCCCCCTTGGCGGCCACCGTCACGTCCAGCGTGTCGCCGGGCACCACGGTCATGTGCACGACGGCCGGCGTGTTGTCCTTCGTGTTGCGGCGCTCGAAGATCGGGTCGGACAGCACCGAGGCGCGCAGCGTGTTGTCCGGGTCGAGGTAGCCGCGCCGCACGCCTTCGTTCACGGCGTCCTCGATCGAGCCCGTGAAGCCGTCGAAGCGCACGTCCATGCCGATCTTCAGGAACACGTTCACGATGCCGGTGTCCTGGCAGATCGGCCGGCGCCCCTCGGCGCTCATCTTCGAGTTGGTGAGGATCTGCGCGATCGCGTCCTTCGCCGCCGGGCTCTGCTCGCGCTCGTAGGCGCGAGCCAGGTGCGAGATGTAGTCGGCGGGGTGGTAGTAGCTGATGTACTGCAGGGCGGCGGCGACGCTCTCGACGAGGTCGGCCTGGCGGATGACTGTGGGCATGGCGCGGTACGGCTGCGGAGGGGGCCCTCATTATCCGGCCCCGGCGGCGCCCGCGTTCTTCAGTGCCCGCTCGCCTTGGAGCCGGCGAGCACCCGGTCGGTGGCCGCGATGGCCAGCGCCGAGAGCAGGAAGGTGATGTGGATCGCCGTCTGTGCAATCAGCGCCTTGTCGGAGTAGGCCTCGGCGTTGATGAAGGTCTTGAGCAGGTGGATCGAGCTGATGCCGATGATGGCGGTGGCCAGCTTCACCTTGAGCACCGAGGCGTTCACGTGGCTCAGCCACTCCGGCTGGTCGGGGTGGCCTTCGAGGTGCATGCGGGACACGAAGGTCTCGTAGCCGCCGACGATCACCATGATGAGCAGGTTGCTGATCATCACCACGTCGATGAGGCCGAGCACCACCAGCATGATGGTCGTCTCGGTCAAGTGCGTCGGCCGCTCGGCGGCGGGACCGTAGCCTACCGACGCGATGATCTGGTCGAGCGCCGCCCGGCTGCCGAACGCGGCTTCGATCAGGTGCACCAGCTCCACCCAGAAGTGGTAGACGTAGACGCACTGCGCCAGGATGAGGCCCAGGTACAGCGGAAGCTGCAGCCACCGGCTCATGAAGATCAAGTTGGGCAGCGGGCGCATGCGCGCCGCCGCAGGGTCTTGCAGCTGGGCCATGGAGGAAACCGAGTGGGGGATCGGGGCTGATTCTAGTGGCGCGGGGTGAGCCCGCTTCGCTAGAGTAAGGCGTTCGTCAGGCGGCGCCGCCACAGTCCGGCGCGCCGACGACACCACCCAGGAGACACCATGAGCGAGATCCATCTCTACCCGCCCCCCGAACATGCCGTCCAGGGCGCGCACGTGTCCGGCATGGCGGCCTACCGCAAGCTGGTGGAGGAAGCCGAGCGTGACCACGAGGCCTACTGGGCCCGCCTGGCGCGCGAGTTCGTGAGCTGGAAGAAGCCGTTCACGAAGGTGCTCGACGCGAGCGCCGCGCCGTTCTACAAGTGGTTCGAGGACGGCACCCTCAACGTCTCCTACAACTGCCTCGACCGCAACGTCGAGCGCGGCCTGGGCGGCCGCGTGGCCATCCGCTTCGAGGCCGACGACGGCACCGTCACGCCTGTCACCTACGCCGAACTGCTGGAGCGCACCTGCCGCCTCGCCAACGCGCTGAAGTCGCGCGGCGTGAAGAAGGGCGACCGCGTCGTCATCTACATGCCGATGAGCGTGGAAGGCGTGATCGCCATGCAGGCCTGCGCCCGCATCGGCGCCACGCACTCGGTGGTGTTCGGCGGCTTCTCGGCGCAGAGCCTGCGCGACCGCATCAACGATGCCGGCGCCGTGATGGTGATCACCGCCGACGAGCAGATGCGCGGCGGCAAGGCGCTGCCGCTGAAGGCCATCGTCGACGAGGCGCTGGCCCTGGGCGGCTGCGAGACCATCCGCCACGTCGTGGTCTACCGGCGCACCGGCGGCCCGGTCGCTTGGAACCCGCGCGACGTGTGGCTGCACGACGAGACGGCGTCGCAGGCGGCCACGTGCGAGCCCGAGTGGGTGGGCGCGGAGCATCCGCTCTTCCTGCTCTACACCTCCGGCTCCACCGGCAAGCCCAAGGGCGTGCAGCACAGCACCGGAGGCTACCTGCTGCATGCGGCGGCCACCACGAAGTGGATGTTCGACCTGAATGACAGACGACATCTTCTGGTGCACGGCAGACATCGGCTGGGTCACCGGCCACACCTACATCGCCTACGGCCCGCTCGCGCTCGGCGCCACCGAGGTGGTGTTCGAGGGCATCCCCACCTATCCCGACGCCGGCCGCTTCTGGAAGATGATCCAGGACCACAAGGTCACCGTGTTCTACACCGCGCCCACGGCGATCCGCTCGCTCATCAAGGCGGCGGAATCCAACGACAAGGCGCACCCGCGCAACTACGACCTCTCGAGCCTGCGCATCCTCGGCAGCGTGGGCGAGCCCATCAATCCCGGCCGCCTGGGAGTGGTACCACAAGCATGTGGGCGGCGGCCGCTGCCCGATCGTCGACACCTGGTGGCAGACCGAGACCGGCGGCCACATGATCACCCCGCTGCCGGGCGCCACGCCGCTGGTGCCCGGGTCATGCACGCTTCCGTTCCCGGGCATCGCCGCGGCCATCGTCGACGAGACCGGCGGCGACGTGCCGGACGGGCAGGGCGGCATCCTCGTGGTGAAGAAGCCGTGGCCCGGCATGATCCGCACGATCTACGGGCGACCCGGAGCGCTACAGGAAGAGCTACTTCCCGCCGGAGCTGAAGGGCTACTACCTGGCGGGCGACGGCGCGAGCCGCGACGCGGAGCGCGGCTACTTCACCATCACGGGCCGCATCGACGACGTGCTCAACGTCTCGGGCCACCGCATGGGCACGATGGAGATCGAGTCGGCGCTGGTCTCGCACACCGAGCTCGTGGCCGAGGCCGCCGTGGTCGGCCGGCCCGACGAGACCACCGGCGAGGCGATCTGCGCCTTCGTCGTGCTCAAGCGGCCGCGCCCGACGGGCGACGAGGCCAAGCAGATCGCCACCGAGCTGCGCAACTGGGTGGCCAAGGAGATCGGCCCGATCGCCAAGCCGAAGGACATCCGCTTCGGCGACAACCTGCCCAAGACCCGCTCCGGCAAGATCATGCGGCGCCTGCTGCGCTCCATCGCACGGGCGAGCAGATCACGCAGGACATCAGCACGCTGGAGAACCCGGCCATCCTGGAGCAGCTTTCGCAGAGCCTCTGACTTCGCCGCCAAAGAGAAAGCCCCGCAGTGCGGGGCTTTCTTCATCGCAGCGCCTCAGCGGCCAACGTAAAGCCGGCCGCAGGCTCGGCCCCCTCAAGCCTCTTGCGCGGATCCGGCTCCGCCGGTCCGCCGCAAAGCGCCCCCTCGGGGGGCAGCGACGAAGGAGCGTGGGGGCATCACTTGTGCGACAGCACCCAGGTGGCCAGCTGCTTCGCCTCGGCGGCGTTCACCTGGGGGTTGGCCGGCATCGGCACCTGGCCCCACACGCCGGAGCTGCCCTTCATGATCTTCTCGGCCAGCTTGTCCGCGGCATCCTTCTGGCCGGCGTACTTCGCCGCAACGTCCTTGTAGGCCGGGCCGACCACCTTCTTGTCGCTGGCGTGGCAGGCCATGCAGTTCTTCTTCTGTGCCAGCTCGGGGCTGGCAAGTGCGGGACCGGTCACGAATGCAGCGAGAGCAAGTGCAAACAAGGGCTTCACTGTGATTTCCTTTCGGTCAAGCCGATGAATCGTTGCGTTACATTGAGGCCAACGCGATTTTAGGGGCGGCCGTTGACGCCACTCTGCCACAAAAGAAGGGTCGGCCATGTGGTTCGTGGTGCTCGGGGTGATCTTCATTGCGATGAAGCTCGGCGGACGTCGGGCTTCGTCGCGCCATGGGCGTGGTGGTGGGTGCTGTCGCCGTTCGCGCTCGCCGTGGTGTGGTGGGCGTGGTCCGACTCCATCGGCCTCACCAAGAAGCGCGAGATGGACAAGATGGAGGCGCAAGAAGGCCGAGCGCCGGCGCAAGAACCTGGAGAACCTCGGCCTCTACGACCCGTCGCGCAAGAACGCTGAAGAAGGCAGTGGACGTGCGCCACCGCGTGGCCGAGAAGATCGAGGCCAAGCGCTCGCGCATCCGTGAGGAGAACAAGGAAGTGGTGCGCCAGAGCCGCTTCGACGAAAGCAGCAGCTCCGGCATGGAGACCAAGCCGACGGGACTGAACCGACCCCCGGGGCGCCTTCAGGTGTAGTTGTCGAGCACTGCGCCGGTGGACGCGCTGGAGGCGTTGAACGCGAACTTCGCCAGCACGCCGCGCGTGTAGCGGGGTGCAGGCGCCTTCCAGGCGGCGCGGCGGCGGGCGATCTCGTCGTCCGGCACGTTGAGCTGCAGCAGCAGCCGGTGCGCGTCGATGGTGATGGAGTCGCCCTCCTGCACGAACGCGATGGTGCCGCCTTCATAGGCCTCCGGCGCCACGTGGCCGACCACCATGCCCCAGGTGCCGCCCGAGAAGCGCCCGTCGGTGACGAGCCCCACCGATTCGCCCAGCCCCTGGCCGATCAGCGCGCCCGTGGGCGCGAGCATCTCCGGCATGCCCGGGCCGCCCTTCGGGCCCAGGTAGCGCAGCACCATCACGTCGCCGGCGCGGATCCTCCCGGCCATGATGGCCTCGAGCGCCGACTGCTCGTCGTCGAACACGCGCGCCGGCCCGGTGATCACCGGGTTCTTCAGGCCGGTGATCTTGGCCACGCAACCTTCGGGCGAGAGGTTGCCCTTCAGGATCGCCAGGTGGCCTTCGGCGTACATCGGCTTGCGATCGCTGCGGATCACGTCCTGCTCGGCGCGAGGCGGCGGCACGTCGGCCAGCGATTCGGCCACCGTCTTGCCGGTGATCGTCATGCAGTCGCCGTGCAGCAGCCCGGCGTCCAGCAGTTCCTTCATCACCGCGGGAATGCCGCCGGCCTTGTGCAGGTCGACCGCGAGGTATCTTGCCGCTCGGCTTCAGGTCGCACAGCACCGGCACCTTGCGGCGCATGCGCTCGAAGTCGTCGATCGTCCACTCCACTTCCGCCGCGTGCGCGATGGCCAGGAAGTGCAGCACCGCATTGGTGGAGCCGCCGGTGGCCATGATCACCGCCACCGCGTTCTCCAGGCTCTTGCGCGTGACGATGTCGCGCGGCTTCAGGTCCCGCTGCACGGCCTCCACCAGCACGCGCGGCCGATTCGCGCGTGCTCGCCACCTTCTCGTCGTGCACGTTGGCCATGGTGGAGGTGTAGGGCAGGCTCAGGCCGAGGCCTCGAAGGACGAACTCATCGTGTTGGCGGTGTACATGCCGCCGCACGAGCCGGTGCCGGGAATGGCGCGGCGCTCGATCTGGCAGAAGTCTTCCTCGCTCATGCGGCCGGCGGTGAACTGGCCCACGGCCTCGAACACGCTGACGATGTTCAGGTCCTGGCCCTTGTAGTGGCCGGGCAGGATGGTGCCGCCGTAGACATAGATCGCCGGCACGTTGGCGCGCAGCATGCCCATCATGCCGCCCGGCATGTTCTTGTCGCAGCCGCCGATGACGAGCACGCCGTCCATCCACTGGCCGCCGACGCAGGTCTCGACGCAGTCGGCGATCACCTCGCGCGACACGAGCCAGTACTTCATGCCCTCGGTGCCCATCGCCATGCCGTCGCTGATCGTGGGCGTGCCGAACACCTGCGGGTTGCGCGCCCGCTTCCTTCGAGCGCCTCGACGGCGGCGTCGGCCAGCTTCTGCAGGCCGGAATTGCAAGGCGTGATCGTGGAGTGGCCGTTCGCGACGCCGACCATCGGCTTGGCGAAGTCGCCCTGCTCGTAGCCCATCGCGTAGTACATCGAGCGGTTGGGGGCGCGGGCGACGCCCTCGGTGATGTTCTTCGAGCGGCGGTTCAGGCTCATGGTGCGTCTTCCTCGGTGGAGGCGATGCAGTTTATTCCGGCGAGCGGCTACGATCGGCGCCTTCGCAGGAGGAGTGGCCGATGCTGGTGCATCCGCAGTTCGACCCCGTGGCGTTGTCGCTCGGGCCCATCCAGGTGCACTGGTACGGGCTCACGTACCTCGTGGCTTTCGGGCTGTTCCTGTCGCTGGCGGCCATGCGCGCGCGCCAGCCGTGGCATGCCGGGCGCGGCTGGACGCGGCGCGACGTCGAGGACCTGCTTTTCTTCGGCGTGCTCGGCGTCGTGATCGGCGGGCGCATCGGCTATGCGCTCTTCTACAAGCCGGGCCATTACGCCGCGCATCCGCTCGAGGTGCTGATGGTGTGGAAGGGCGGCATGTCGTTCCACGGCGGGCTGGTTGGGCGTGATCGTCGGCATGGCGTGGTTCGCGCGGCGGCGCGGGCGCAGCTTCTTCGAGGTGGCGGACCTGGTCGCGCCGTGCGTGCCGGTGGGGCTGGCCAGCGGGCGCATCGGCAACTTCATCAACGGCGAGCTGTGGGGGCGTGCGGCCGATCCGTCGCTGCCGTGGGCGATGGTCTTTCCGCAGTCGGGCACCGGCGTGCCGCGCCATCCGTCGCAGCTCTACCAGTTTGCGCTGGAGGGGCTGCTGCTGTTCGCGCTGCTGTGGTGGTTCTCGCGCCGCGAGCGGCCGGAGGGCATGGTGTCGGGGGCGTTCCTCGCGGGCTACGGCGTGCTCCGCTTCATCGCCGAGTATTTCCGCGAGCCCGACGACTTCCTCGGCCTGCTCGCGCTGAACATGAGCATGGGGCAGTGGCTGTGCGTGCCGATGATCGTGGCGGGTGTCGCGCTGATGGCATGGTCGGCGCGGAAGGGGCGGCCGGCGGTGGCGTGAAGCATGGGCGATCGGTTCTAATTCCGCGATGCGACAGATCTTCCTCGACACCGAGACCACCGGCCTTTCGCCCGAGAGCGGCGACCGCATCATCGAGATCGGCTGCGTCGAGATGGTGGGCCGGCGCCTCACCGGCCACAACAAGCACTTCTACGTGAACCCGCAGCGGCGCAACAGCGAGGACGCCATCAAGGTGCACGGCCTGACCGACGAGTTCCTCGCCGACAAGCCGCCGTTCGCCACCGTTGCCGACGAGCTGATGGAGTACCTCGCGGGCGCCGAGATCGTGATCCACAACGCGGCGTTCGACGTCGGCTTCCTCGACGTCGAACTCGAGCGCCTCGGCCGCCGGCCCTTCGCGCAGCACGTGGGCAAGGTCAGCGACAGCTTGTCGATGGCGCGCGACATGTTCCCCGGCAAGTCGAACTCGCTCGATGCGCTGTGCAAGCGGCTGGAAGTGGACAACTCCAACCGCACGCTGCACGGCGCGCTGCTCGATGCGGGGCTGCTGGCGGAGGTGTACATCCGCATGACGCGCGGCCAGGAAACGCTCGCGATCCTGGACGACGGCGACAGCGTGGCCGGCGCGCTCGCGGCGCTGAACAGGATCGACCTCACCGCATTCACGCTCCCCGTGCTGCTGGCCACCGACGACGAAGTGGCAGCCCACGAAGTGCTGCTGGCGGACCTCGACAAGGCGAGCGGCGGCAAGACGCTCTGGCGAGCCCTTGTGGCATAATCGCCCGCTTCTCGCAGCGCCAGGGTTCGAGCTCTTCGCTTGAGCTTCAGAGCGCGCGCAGGGTGGTTAGCTCAGCGGTAGAGCACTGCCTTCACACGGCAGGGGCCACAGGTTCGATCCCTGTACCACCCACCATGTGTGAGAGTTTTCATAGGTTTTTCATAGGTAGAAGGCGCACGCTTTCCTCGAGGAGGCGCGCCCACCGTGAGCAGAACAATTGCACTTTGGTCCAATGACTCTGGCCGCGACCGCACGTGATCGTCGGCGGCCATCGGATCGCAGTGAGTTCAGGCGCCGCGCTTGATGCAGCGGAAGCCGAGGTGGCAGGTCGAGGTGTCGACCGGCTGCGCCATGCGCGCCGCCGGCCGATATCGGCGGCAGTAGTTCGGCGCGCACAGGTACGAGCCGCCCTTCATCACCTTGCGCGGGATGCGGACGTCGGGCGTGCGGGGTCCTGGCTCTGCTCGGCATCGCCGCCGCGCGGGTTGTCGAGCGTGCAGCAGGCGTGCTCGATCTGTGCCGTGCTCCTGGTACCAGTCGGTGGTCCACTCCCACACGTTGCCGGCCATCTCGTGCAGGCCGTAGCCGTTCGGCGGAAACGAGCCGACGGGCGCGGTCCAGCGCATATCCGTCCTCGACCAGGTTCTGCCAGGGGAACTCGCCCTGCCAGGTGTTGGCCATGTGGCGGCCGCCCGGCGTGAATTCGTCGCCCCATGACGTACTCGGCGCCTTCGAGGCCGCCGCGGGCGGCGAACTCCCATTCGGCCTCGGTCGGCAGCTCCTTGCCTGCCCATGCCGCGTAGGCCTCGGCGTCCTCGAACGCGACGTGCACCACCGGGTGGTTCCACAGGCCCTGCAACGAGCTGCCGGGGCCGCGCGGATGGCGCCAGTCGGCGCCTGGCACGTAGCTCCACCAGTTGTGCGGGTCGCGCAAGTCCACCGGGCGCGGCGCCTGCATGAACACCACCGACGACGGCACCAGCATTTCCGGCTTCGCGCCCGGGTAGTCGGCCGCGTTCGCGGGCCGCTCCGCGAGCGTGACGTGACCGGTCGCTTCGACGAAGCGGCGGAACTCGGCGTTCGTCACCGTCGTATCGATCCATCCAGAAGCCGTCCACCGTCACGCGATGCGCCGGCGCCTCTTCCGGGTAGTGGTCGTTCGATCCCATCAGGAACGTGCCGCCCGGAATCCACACCATCGAGGCCTCGATCGGCCGTTCCTCCTGCATCGCGTGGCTCATTTCAGGTTCCTCATGGCTGACGTCATGACGGGCTCGGCGGCGGTGTCCGCTTCCGCGCCACGCCACATACGGCAGACTGATCAGCATCGCAACGATCACGTTACAGCAGCACCGCGGCCAGTGCCTGCATCCTGTCCACGCCCCAATCCAGCACGACGGAGAGCGCCACGGCGGGTTCGCGCGACGCGGTGGACAACGCAAGCACGGTCCGGGTGCGGGCGTCGAGCCCGCCCAGTGCATGTCCGACCGCCAGGCCGAATCATGGCCATGGCAGCGAAGACGAGCAAGCTGCCGCTGCCGATCAGCGCTCGCGCCGCTGGCCAGACCGCATAAAGCAGCGGCAACCCGCTCAGCCCAGCAGCGCGAGGCCGAGGATCGAGACCGACCGCGCCAGCTTCGCGGCCAACGCGGGAAAGCAGGAAGCGAGAGGGGGAGGGGGAGAGTGGAAAGAAGCGGAGAGGGAGAAGGGGAAGGGGTGGGGGAGGGGGGAGGGTGGGGAGGGGGGAGGAGAGGAGAGGGAGGGGAAGGGGGGGGGGGAGAGGGGGGAGGGGAGGGGAGGGAGAAGGGAGGGGGGAGGAGAGGGGGGAGGGGGGAGGGGACCGATCTACTTCCAGTTCGCCTTCGCGCTGGACCGCGTCAAGGCGATGCACCCAAGCACCCGGAGTGGAGGACGACGCCGCCGTTCAATGCGATCTTGAAGGGCGACATGAAGGCGTTTCGCGGCATCGGGGGAAAAGGGCCTGATGCAAGTCATGGCAGCCACGCACGCCGGCATGACGACCGACGAGTTGTGGCAGACGGTCGCGGACTGGCTGGCGACGGCACGCCACCCGCGTCTCAAGAAAGGGTCTATGGCATTCCACCCGAGCAGGTCCTGCGGAGAGAAGTGAAAGGCGAACGCTCGGGAAGGCATGCAGGCGATCAGAACCGCTGCCCGATCCACAGCTGCACAGCGCTGCGGTCACGCTGGTTGTTGTAGTTCCCCCCCAGGTCGGCCACCACGACAGATCCGCCACGAACCCGTTGCGCACGTTGAGGCGAAGCGCTGCCACCGCGAGCTTGCGGCCCTCGAGGATGCCAGCATCGCCGGACCAGCCGGAGACGTCGTGGCCGAAGAGCAGCGAGGGAATCAGGTCGACGCCATCGGCGACATTGGCATAGCGCAGCCCGACGACCAGGCGATAGCCCCACGCATGGCGCGAGACGTAGCCGTCCGTCGAGCACTGGGTCGGCGCGGCCGGCGGCGGGCAGACGCCGTCCACCGGCCCTTGCCCGAACACGTCCACCCGGCCGAAGCGCTTCACCGAGGGATCGGGAAGGTCCGGCACACCCTTGTAGATCGACCTCTGCGCCCCAGTTGAGGCCCGCTGCGCCGAGCACCTTGGGGACCTGCCCGATGGCGCCCGAGCTGGAACTGCACGTGCTTGTGCCGCTCGAAGCCGCTCAAGGTGCCGCCGGGCGGCAGCGCGAGTTCCTGGTCTCGCAGTGTCGTCGGGGCGAGCGGCGACACCACGGCGCCGACCAGGTCGGAGGCGTTGAACTGCAGCGGCTGGTTCGGGCGGTAGGTCAGCTCGCCAAAGGTGGTGGCCACCTTGAACTTGGTCTCGAAGCTCACGCCGAACATCCTGATGCCCTCGGGAAACTCGGTGTAGTACGTGCGGATTCTGGCCGGTGGGGTTTCCCGGCACGAACGGCGGCCCCGGCCGTGCGTCAGCGACTTGATCACGCCGCTGTAGCCCGTGCGCGAATGAAACCGCGTGGCGTAGAAGCCGAACTTGGTCGCCCAGTCGTCGACCGTGTGAGTGAGTGCGATGCCGAACTGGCCGGCGTCGGAAGGCATCACGTTGTCGGCGCGCTCGAGGAAGCTGCCCGTAGCGAGCGCGTCGCGGTCGGAGAGGGGGCCGACCAGCACGGCGTTGCAGCCGTCGGAGTACCAGTCCACGCCGGAGTAGAAGGTGCCGCACTGGTTGGGGGCGTTGCGCTCGAAATGGAACTGGTAGAACCCTTCGACGGAGGTGGAGGGCGCACGCCCAGCCGGGCGAAGATCTGCGGCACCGGGATGCGCGTTTCCTGGTCGCGCTGCAGCATGCCGGGCCGCGTCAGCGCCGGGATGTCGATCGGGTTCAGGTCGCGCAGGCCGCCCACGACGATGTAGCGGTTGCCCCAGTCGAGCTTCTGCCAGCCCAGGCTCCATTCGAGCGGCATGCCCGCCATGCGATGCCGGCCATTCACGTAGAGGTTGTCCAGCACGACGCCGCCGAAGCGGGCTCGCATCTGGGCTCCCGCATCGCTCAACGCCGCGTCGGGCCGGTAGCCGTTGGGGATGTTGCCCCAGGGGTGGTCGCCCTTCGCGGTCGTGTAGTCGTACCACGCCTTGGCGCTCGCCCGGGCGCCGTAGGCGCCGGATGCGTACTCGAGGCTCAGGTAGCCATTGATCACCTGCGCCACGGGGTCGCCCTTGTCGAAGTTGAGGTTGCCGTCGTCCTGGTTTCGGCCGGTGGTGGGTGTGAGCGAGGTGCCGCGGACGCCGACCAGCGAGCTGTTGACGTCGGCCAGGAGGTCGGTGTCCCGCGATACGGTGCGGTACGCCAAGCCCGCCGTGAGCGAGCCCTTGATGCTGAGCTTTCCCCCGGCAAGCTCGATGTCTGCGGCGTGGGCCGGCAGCGTCGACATGGCCAGCAGCGTCGAGGCGAACAGGCGATTGCGAAGAGTGGAGTCCATGGGCATCTCCCATCGGTGCTTCAGGCACCTACAGTTGCCGTGCTGGAGATTAGGCAGGGAAGGCCCGCATGGCTAGGGCGATTTGCTGGCTTGTGGCATGCGGCCCTGGCGCCGCTCGCTCCCTCTGCCACCAAAGTGGGAGAGGGCTGGGGTGAGGGCGCGTCCTCTCGCAGTCTGACGCCCGATGGCGGCTTGCCACCGCAGCGATGCGGAGCTTGAAAAGCGGCTGTTGGCGCAGCGTGAAGCGTGCAAACGGCCATCAGCCGGCATCCACGAACGCCGGCTTTGGGGACAGCGAGCTACAGACCGCCGACCACCAGCTTGGGTGAGCTCGGCCGACGGACTGCATGGCGAACCGCGGTCAGTGCCCCCGACTTTCGGATCAAGATACCGAGGCCGACCATCGACAGGACCGCGCTGCCAGGCTCCGGAATCGGTGTGATTGGTGGCGGACCGGGACCTCGGACTTGAACGTTGCCGCTCGTTGAGACGTCGACCACAAGGTTCGCGAAGCGAGAGTCGTCACTATCGTTGGCAAGCGATATTCGCATGGTTCCTTCGTCGAACAGCGACAAGGGCGCATCGGGATCGTCAATGGTCAAGTTCACTGAAAAACTTCTGACGTCCTCTCCCTCGGAGCTGTCGAGCAATCCATGAAGTCCGGCCTGCGCGTGCGCCCAGCCCCAAGTATCGGCTGTCGGCGCAAAGTCACCAAAACTCAAGGAGATCTGATAGGGCGCCGAGATATCCAACCGTGTATGGGGTGCCACGAGAACGTTGGTTGTACTGTAGGGGCTACCCCCATATGAGTTATTGGGCTCCGCGGGCGTATGACCTTCCGTTCGCAAAGTGCCATCTACCGTGGTCGCCGCCTCGGTATCCGACAGGGCCACATGCAAGGACAGAGGCGCGAGCCACCCTTGCTGTCTGTCTGCAGTGAACTGTGACTCCGGGCCGCTGTTCGCTCCAACAAACGCTTCAGTGAGTCCGACCTCGGGAAAAAGCGTGTACCCAGCATCGATTCCGTCCAAAGGATCAAGATCGAACACTGAAAACTGAAGCTCTCCGAGTTCGGCCCAGGAACGGATGTCGGCTTGAACGCTTGTCGCAGAAATGCACAGTGTCAATCCGAGCGCCCCGGTAGTCCACCAATGCTTGGCGTCCATGTTGTTCTCCAGCGGCTCACTCATGAACATAGTTCCAAATGTCGCTCCCGACTACCCCCTCAGATGCAATGCATGGCGGGCATTGCCAATGCTGGCGTTGAAGCAAACGGAGGGCGTCAGACTGCGACAGGCGCGCCCTCACCCCAGCCCTATCCCACTTCGGTGGGATAGGGAGCGAGCGGTGCGAGGGGTGGCGGCGCAGGCGTGAGCCTGCATCGGGCATCCATCCCGCCATATGCGGCACACTGCCGCGCTCGCCCCTTCGGGGCTCATACGCATGAGTCGCCATGCTTCACCTCCTTGCTCGCAGCCTCGTGATGTGCACGGCATGCGTCTTCGCAGCGCCTGTGCTCCCGGCCGGGACCACCAGGCGACCTGACGCTGCCGGCGCACGGCTATCCGGGGTCGCGCGAGCGCCGCTACAAGGTCTACGTGCCGGAAGGGCTGAGCGGTCCGGCGCCGTTGTTCATGGCGCTGCACGGCTGCCAGCAGACCCACGACGACGTGATGCGCGACTGGGGGCTGGTCGCCGCGGCCGACCGCTACAAGTTCATCCTCGTGGCGCCGTTCATCACCAGCTACGACGGCCTGCGCAACACCAACTGCTGGGGCTTCTGGCTCGACCAGCATCGGCACCAGGGCCGCGGGGAACCGGAGGACCTGCACCAGATCGGCCGCGCGGTGGAGGCGCGCTTTCAGATCGACCCGCGCCGGCGCTACGTCACCGGACTGTCCTCGGGCGGCGCCATGGCGGTCGTGCTTTCGGTGACGCACAACGAGTACTTCGCCGCCGCGGCCAGCGCGGCGGGGCTGCCCTATGGCGAAGACGCGGCAGCGGTCTCCTTCTCCGGCTGCCCCGGCTCGGCGACGTTCCAGTCGATCGGACGCGTCGTCGCCGCCATGCGCGCCGAGCGCAACGACGCATACCCGATCCCGCTGATGGTGCTGCAGAACAACCGCGACTGCACCGTGGTGCAGCCCGCGGGACGCAACCTGCGCGACGCGCAGCTGCAGCTCAACGGCGGCGCCGGACCACGACACCGTTGCGAAGGCCAAGGCGCGCGAGCAGGACTGCACGCCGATCTTCGGCACCGGCTACGGTTGCCGCCACGTGGCCTACACCGTCGATGCGCTGCCTGCCAGCCGGTCGCTGGTGGAGACCGTCTTCTTCGACGGCCCGACCGCCACGCCCGACCCCGGCGACACCGACCACGGCCACTATTGGGTCGGCGGGCAGGCCGGGCGCGACGGTCGCTGGGCGCTGCAGCGCGGGCCGAGCTACCCGGACATCGTGTGGGGTTTCTTCGACCGCCACGCGCGCCAGGGCGGGGCCGTGGTCAACGCCCCGGTGATCACGCTGTCGGGCCCGAATCCGTTGCAGGTGAGGCGCGGCGACCCCTTCACCGACCCGGGTGCGAGCGCGAGCGATGTCGAGGACGGCGCATTGCCGGTGCAGGCGGACTGCAGCGCCGTCGATCCGGCTCGCGTCGGCAGCTATGGCTGCAGCTACCGCGCCACCGACAGCGCGGGTCACACCACCACTGCCACGCGGACGGTGCTGGTTGCCGACGCGACCACGTGCCAAGCCGTCACCGCGACGCCCGGCGCCCACGTGGCCGCCGGGCGCGCCCTGCGCGGTGGCTGGTTCGGCCTGCGCGCATTGTCCAGCGGCGATCGCCTGGACATCGGATTCGCGTGGGACTTCGCCATGCGGCGCGTACCGCTGTACGAAGGTGCCGAAGGAAGATGGTTCGTCAGCCGGCCGCAGGGCTGCGCTGTGCAGCCGGCGTTGCAGTAAGCCTCCAATGGCGGCTGCCCGCGGGTTCGGCCTTGCGGTGGAGGTGGCATGAAAACCGAGAGCGTCGGACTGCGAGAGGGCGCGCCCTCACCCCAGCCCTCTCCCGCGCGCGGGAGAGGGAGCCCCGTCGCTAGACGCCGAGATACCGCTGCCACACGGCTCGGTCGGCGTCGAGCGCTTGCGACGTTCCGTGCCAGGCCACCCGGCCTTTCTCCACGATCACGTGGCGGTCGGCGATGCGCAGCAGGCGCTGCACGTACTTGTCGATGACGATCATCGCGTGGCCGGCGGCGCGCAGCTCGGCGAGGCAGCGCCAGATCTCCTCGCGCACGAGGGGGGCGAGTCCTTCGGTGGCTTCGTCCAGGATCAGCAGCCGGGGGTTCGTGACCAGGGCGCGGCCGATGGCCAGCATCTGCTGTTCGCCGCCCGAGAGCTGGTTGCCCATGTGGTGGCGGCGCGTCGTGCAGCCGCGGGAAGAGATCGAACACGCGGCTCGGGGTCCAGGCCTCGACGCCATCGCGGCCCGGGCGACGGAAGGCCGTGAGGTGCTCCTCGACGCTGAGGTTCGCGAACACCTGCCGGCCTTCCGGCACGAGCGCGATGCCGAGCCGGGCGACACGGTGCGCGCGGCAGGCCGGCGATGTCTTCGCCCGCGAAGCGGGCCCGGCCCGAGGTCGGGCGGATGAGCCCGAGGATGGAGCGCACCAGCGTCGTCTTGCCCATGCCGTTGCGGCCGAGCAGGCCGACGATTTCGGCAGCGCCGACGTTCAGGTCGATGCCGAACAGCACCTGGCTGCGGCCGTAGCCGCCTTGCAGCGCCTGCACGTCGAGCAGCGGCTCGGAAGCTTCCCGCGCCATCAGGCGGCTCCCGCCTGGGCACCAGCTTCTTCGCCGAGGTAGGCCTCGATCACCGCGCGGTCGTTGCGCACCGCCTGCGGCCGGCCGGTGGCGATGATGCGCCCGGACACCAGCACCGACACGCGGTCGGCGAGCCGGAACACCGCATCGACGTCGTGCTCGATCAGCAGCACGGTGCTGCTGCCGCGCATGCCGGCGATGAGCGCCTCCATGCGCGCCGACTCGTCGGGCCCCATGCCGGCCATCGGCTCGTCGAGCAGCACGAGCCGCGGCCGGCTCGCCAGGGCCATGCCGACTTCCAGCGCGCGCTGCTCGCCGTGCGAGAGCTGGTCGGTGCGGTGAGCGTGCTTGTCGGCCAGGTTCAGCAGGGCCAGCACCTCGCGGCGCGCGCTCGAAGAGCGCGCGGTCGGCATGCGCAGGCCGCCATGCCGACAGGCTGCCGCCGCTGGCGGCCTGGACCGCCAGCGCCACGTTGTCGAGCACCGGGAAGCTGCGGAACAGCCGCGTGATCTGGAACGAGCGCACGAGGCCGCGGCGTGCGCGCTCGTGCGGCTTCAGCCGCGTGATGTCGACGTTGTCGAAGGTGATGCGGCCGCTGTCGCTGGCGACGTCGCCCGCGAGCTGGGACACGAGGGTGGTCTTGCCGGCACCGTTGGGGCCGATCAGCGCATGGATCTCGCCGTCGATCACCTCGAGGTCGAGCGCGTCGGTGGCCTTGACGCCGCCGAACGACTTGTTCAGGCCTCGCACGTCGAGCAGGATGGTCATCGCCGCAGCACCTTGCGCGTGACGCTCGCGGCGATGCCGGCGAGGCCCTGGCGGGCGAACAGCACGACGGCCAGCAGCACCCAGCCCGTCCAGAACTCCGGGTGCTCGGTGGTGGACGACAGCCCTTCTTCGAGCAGCAGCAGCGCGGCCGCGCCGATGATGCCGCCCCACACCGTGGCCACGCCGCCGAGGATGACCATCACCATCAGGGTGCCCGACTGGGTCCAGTGCAGCACGTTGGGGCTCACGTAGCCCTGCAGGTTCACGTCGAGTGCGCCGGCGACGCCGCCGAGCACGCCGGCCACGACGAACACGATGAGCTTGTAGCGGTAGGTGGGAAAGCCGAGCGCTTCGGCGCGCACGTCGTCGTCGCGCAGCGCGAGCACGGCGCGGCCGAAGCGCGAGGGTACGAAGCGCGCCAGCGCCACCAGCGCCGCCGTCAGCACGGCCAGGCCCACGTAGTAGGTGACGAGCGGGTTCTTCAAGTCGAGCCCGAAGCCGAGCGCCGAGCGCGCGCGGATGTTCAGGCCCTCGTCGCCGCCGTAGCCCTTCACCGAGTTGGCCAGGTAGAAGAGCATCTGCGCGAACGCGAGCGTGATCATGATGAAGTAGACGCCCCGCGTGCGCAGCGAGATGGCCCCGATGAGCAGCGCCGCCAGGGCCGTGACGGCCACCACCGCCAGCAGGTGCGCGCCCGCGTGGAGCAGGCCCTCGCTGATCATGATGCCCGTGACGTAGGCGCCCAGCCCGACGAAGGCGGCGTGGCCGAACGACACCATGCCGCCGTAGCCGAGCACGAGGTTGAGGCTGGTGGCGGCGATGCCGTAGATGACGATCCGGCTGGCCAGGCTGAGGTAGTAGCCGGCGTCCATCGCCTCCAGCACCCACGGCACCGCCATCGCCGCAGCGAGCAGCAGCGCGGCCGCGGCGCGCTGCGCCATCAGGCGCGCACCGGGAAGAGGCCGCGCGGCTTCAATGCCAGCACGGCCGCCATGAACAGGTAGACCGTGACCGACGCGAAGGCCGGGCCGGCGGCGCTGGCCCATTGCGGCGGCAGGAACGCGCGGAAGACGTGCGGCATGAAGGCGCGGCCCAGGGTGTCGATGCAGCCGACGAGCACGGCGCCGATGAGCGCGCCGCGGATCGAGCCGATGCCGCCGATGACGACGACCACGAAGGCCAGGATGAGGATGTTCTCGCCCATGCCGACCTGCACCGCCAGCAGCGGCCCGAGCAGGCTGCCGGCCACCGCGCACAGCGCCGCGCCGATGCCGAACACGAGCGTGAACAGGCGCTTGATGTCGACGCCCATCGCCGTGGCCATCTCGCGGTTGGAGGCGCCCGCGCGCACCAGCGCGCCCATGCGGGTCTTCTGCACGAGCAGGTACAGCAGCACCGCGAGCAGCAGGCCGACGCCGAGGATCAGCAGCCGGTACGCCGGGTAGTGGAGGCCCGGCAGCAGCTCGACCGGGCCGGACAGCGCTTCGGGGGCCGACAACGGCATGTCGGTGCCGAAGATCATCTTCACGCCGTCGTTCAGGATAAGGATGAGTGCGAAGGTGGCCAGCACCTGCGAGAGGTGGTCGCGCACGTAGAGCGTGCGCAGCAGCCCGACCTCCAGCGCCATGCCGAAGAGGCCCGGTGAGGGCGACGGCGGCCACCACGCCGACGATGAAGGAACCGGTGAGCCCGACCAGCCAGGCGGCGAGGAATGCACCCACCATGTACAGCGAGCCGTGCGCGAGGTTGACCATGTCCATGACGCCGAAGACCAGCGTCAGGCCGGCGGCGAGCAGGAACAGCATCAGGCCGAACTGCAGGCCGTTGAGCGCCTGCTCGAGGATGAGGACGCCGCTCAAGATCGGTGGTCCATTGCGCTTTGCGCCACCCGCGACGCATGGAGACGTTGCTGCGGGGAGTGCCCGTTGATGGCGCGTTGTTGTCGTTCGCGCCATCTCGGGGCAGACATTCTTGCATTGGCGCGACAGAGCTGCTTGGGCTGGCCGGTCGCGGCGCGTCCGACGGCGGCGGTCGGCCCTGCGGGCCGACTCCGCTGCGGTCCTCGGCGCTGCGGGGGCGCGCCGTCCACTTAGCTCCGCGCGCTTCGCGCGCTGCGCACGACGCCGGCGAGTCAGTTCACGAAGCGTGCACTGCGTGCACGCCGCCCCCGCAGCGCCTGCAAGCCCGGCGCCGCCTCACGCGCGCCGCGGCCGGCCTGCCCGCACCTTATGCAGACTCGCCTCTGGGCGCAGGCGCTGCCGACGGCCCGCGCGCCTCGCCTCGCCCTCTCCCGCTCTGCGGGAGAGGGCCGGGGTGAGGGCGCGGCGTTGGCATTTGCCCCGACCATCTCTGGAGAGGTGCGGGGGGCCGGCCGCGGCGGGCCGTGGGCGGCGGCGAGGCCTGCAGGTGCTGCGGGGCGGCGCGCACGCAGTGCACGCTTCGTGATCTGACTCGCCGGCGTCGTGCGCAGCGCGCGAACGCGCGCGGAGCTAAGTGGACGGCGCGCCCCCGGCGCCCGAGGACCGCAGCGCAGTCGGCCCGCAGGGCCGACCGCCGCCCTCGCCCGCGCGGCCGCATGCCCAAGCACCTCGGGCGCATCAATGCAAGCATGTCTGCCTCGAGATGGCGCGAACCGACCGCAAAGGACCGAGGAGCGACAGTCTCATTGCGGTTCGTCACTTCATCGTGCACTCTTGGACATAGGCGTCGCCGTGGTCGCGCAGGATGGGTTCGTTGAACGACTTGTTGATGAGGCCGCCCTTGCCGTCGCTGCCCACGGTGCGCACGTAGTAGTTCTGCACCGGGTACTGGTTGCGGTTGAACTTGAAGGGCCCGCGGACGGACTCGAACTTCGCCGCCTTCAGCCCCTTGCGCACGGCTTCGCGGTCTTCGACCTTGCCCTTCGCGTCGCGCACCGCGGCGTCGATCAGCTGCGCCGCGTCGTAGCCCTGCGAGGCGTAGACCGTGGGCACGCGCTTGTATTCCTTCTGGAACTCGGCCACGAACTTCTGGTTGGCCGCGTTGGCGAAGTCGGGCGACCAGTGCGCGGTGTTGAAGAGGCCGGCCATCGCGCCGCCCACCGGATTGATGACGTCCTGGTCGGCGCTGAAGCCGGGCAGCAGCAGCGTGGTGTCCTTGCCGAGGCCGGCGCCGACATACTGCTTGATGAAGTTGATGCCCATGCCGCCGGGCAGGAAGATGTACACCGCCTGCGGCTTGGCGGCGCGGATCTCGGCGAGCTCCGCGGCGTAGTCGAGCTGGCCGAGCTTGGTGTAGTTCTCGCCGACCACCTTGCCCTTGAACATGCGCTTGAAGCCGGCGAGCGAATCCTTGCCGGCCTGGTAGTTGGGCGCCACGAGATAGACGCTCTTCAGGTCGCGCGTGTTGGCGAACTGGCCGGCGGCTTCGTGGTAGGCGTCATTCGGCCACGACACCGCGAAGAACAGCGGGTTGCAATCCTTGCCGGCGATCGACGAGGGCGCCGCGTTGGGGCTGACGTAGATGACGTTGTTGTCGAGCGCCTCGGGCAGCGCCGCCAGCATGATGTTGGAGAAGACGACGCCGGTCATGAAGTCGACCTTGTCGCGCTTGACGTTCTTCTCGAACAGCTGCTTGGCGACGTCGGGCTTGAACTGGTCGTCGCTCACCAGCACGTCGGCCGGCAGGCCGCCGAGCTTGCCGCCGCGCAGCTTCACGGCCAGCATGAAGCCGTCGCGGATGTCCACGCCCAGCGCGGCCGAAGGCCCCGAGAGCGTGCTGACGAAGCCGACGCGGACCTTGTCGGCGGCGCTGCGGCCGGCGCGGCCAGGAGCCATGCAAGCGGCGGCGACCCTGCAGGCGAGCGCGGAAAATGGTGGCCTTTCGATTGCAACGTACACGGCGCCAAGGCACCTTCCGCATGAACGGTTTGGAAGCGGAATCGGATCCTCGGATCCCTCGACATCCAGATTGCGCCGTGCGCAAGCGCCCGGCCCCTCGCCAGGCACGGAAGGTCCACTGGACCTTCCGTGTCCGGGCTCGGCCCCCGGGGGAGGCGCCGTACGCTCGGAGGGCATTGACCCAGATCTGCAGCACGTAGTCGAACGGGGCCTGGCTGTTGAACAGGTCCACTCGCTGCAGGCGGATGCAGCAAGCCGGCCGCATCGCGCACCAGCGTGTGCCGGTAGGTGCCGCCGAAGTGGCGCACCGCGTCCCGCCGCAGCTCCATCATGTGGAAGCGCGAGCGCACCTGCACGGTGTTGCCCTCGACCGACTCGAGCGCGACGTGGCTGACGAGGTGGTTGGTCTCCCACATCGGCGCCTGGGACCAGGCGTTGGGATGCGAGACCCGGCCCTTGCGGATCTCCATCATCAGCTTGTCTTCCGCGAAGATCGACGGCGAGCCCTCCCAGTCGGTCTGCTCGCGCGTGACGGGCATCCAGTAGACGCCGGCGTCGTCGAAGAGATCGATCCATGCCTGCCAGTGCTTGCCGTCGAGCAGCTCGGCCTGGCGGTAGAGGAACTGCTCGACTTCGCGCTGCAGGTCGGCGCCGGTGGCGGCGACGCTCAGCAGGCCGGGGGGCGGCGCATCGGTGCTCCGGACGGGCGCGCGGGGCGAGTGGTCGGGCGCGATCGCCTGGGCGCCGGTGCTGGCAGCACCCTGGGACGCCTCGATGACCACCTCCTGCGCGAGCAGGTGCTCGAAATCCGGGCCCGCGCTCGGGATCGCGCGGCCCGCGCCTTTGGTGTCGGTGCTCATGGTCATTCGGCTCGCATGTATTGCGACCACGCGCGGAACTGGCTGCGCATCACTGCTTCCGAGGTGCCGTGGTTGGAATAGGTGACGCCGTTCTCCTCCCGGTCGTCGCCGAAGTAGCGATGGAAGCTGACCCAGTCGCCGCCGTTGGAGCTCAGGCCCCATTGGCCCTTGGTCCAGTTCTCGAGATCGTCGGCGTTGATCATCGTGGCCGGCGAATTGACGAGGTTGTAGTACCAGAGGCTGCGCCGGTAGATGGCCTCGGGCGCACCCTTCAGGCGGAAGTGCCAGATCTCGGAGAGGGTCTTGTCCGGCGCGATCGGGCGCAGGCAGCGCAGCTGCTGCAGCGGCGACTGCACCGAGAGGTACGGGTAGATGAGCACGTGGTGGATGCTGCGCGACAGGTACTCCTCGGCACGCTGCTCGCCGTGGGCCTGCTTGAGCAGCGCCTCGTACTCGAGCGTGTCCGGGTCCTGCGGGCGCAGGCCCATGTAGGCCTTGAGCAGGCCGTGGCCGTGCGGGAAGTTGATGGTCTGCACGGCATCCCACTGCTCGAAGCTGGACGCAAAGGTCGAGAGGTAGTGGTAGTACAGCGGCGCCGCGCCTTTCTCCGCCTTCAGCCGCTTCTCGACGCGGCCGGCCGAGATGCCGGTGGACTGGTGCGTGACGGAAGGGTGCAGCGCATCGAGCTGGTTCTCCATGAAGAACTTCCAGTTCGAATGCTGGATCACGCGGTGGCAGATGGGCACCACCTCGACCTCGCCGACGGGCGAGCGATCGCACATGTCGTCGAACGCGATGCGGGCCTCGCCGAGGAACTCCCGGAGCGACGGCCCGTCGTCGCTGAGGCTGGCGAAGACGAAGCCGCGGTAGCTGTCGACGCGGGCCGCGCGCTTCATGCCGCAGTCGGGGTTGTCGCGCGTCATGCGCGTGCCCTCGTAGCCCTTGGCCAGGGGAATCGCGCGCACGCTGCCGTCGAGGTGGAAGCTCCAGGCGTGGTAGGAGCAGACGAAGGAGCTGCCGGTGTTGCCCTTCAGGTTGCCCACCACCTGCACGCCGCGGTGCGGGCAGCGGTTGTAGAGCACCTGCACGCCGCCGTCGGGCTGGCGCACCATGATCATCGGCTGGCGGCCGATCGTCACGGCGTGGTAGTCCCCCGCGTTGGGCTACCTGGGACTCGTGGCCGCAATACACCCAGGTGCGTTCCCAGATCTTCTGCATCTCGGCGTCGAAGATCTGCTGGTCGGTGTAGACGGTCTTGTGGACCCGGTCCGGCTCGACTAGTGAGGCTATGTTCATCGTCAGGCTCGAGGGTTCGGTTGGCGTCGCTCAACGAGTCTAGGGCGGGTCGTCAAGCCCAGGGCATCGGTAGTTGCGCGATCAGGGCGCGCCAACCGGGTTCGATCTTGATTGACAAACGAATATATGAAAAGTAATGTAATGCATGAAGATCGCCATTCTGGGCGGCGGCCATGGCTGCCATGCCGCTGCGGCCGACTTGTCCGAAGCCGGCCATGAAGTCCGCCTGTGGCGCCGCGACGCGGCGGCGCTGCAGCCCTGATCGACGCCGGCAGCATCGTGCTGAAGGATGCGGACGGGACCCGCGAGGTGCGCGATCGCGCGCGCCACGGCCGACATCGGCGAGGCGGTGCGCGGCGCCGAGCTGATCGTGATCCCGTCTCCGGCGGTCGCGCAGGCCGACATCGCGCGTGCGCTCGCGCCTCACCTGGTGGACGGACAGGTGGTGTTCCTTCCGCCGGGCACGTTCGGCAGCGTTCGTGATGGCCCGCATCGTGCGGGAAGCGGGCAACGCGGCCGACGTGGCCTGGGCCGAGACCGGTACGCTGCCTTACCTGGCGCGCAAGCACGGCGAGCGCGAGGTGAACGTGACGATCCGCGCCGTGCGGCTGCCCACCGGCGTCTATCCGGCACGCCAGGCCGATGCGGCGCTGGACGTGATCCGCCGCGCCTACCCGAGCGTGCACGGCTGCGGCGACGCGCTGTCGGGCGCGCTGATGAACGCGGGGCCGGTGATCCATCCGCCGCTGATGGTGATGAACGCGGCGCCCCTGCAGCACTTCGAGCGCTGGGACATCCACAACGAGGGCACGCAGCCCGCCGTGCGCGCGGTCACGGACGCGCTCGACCGCGAGCGCATCGCGGTGCGCGAAGCGCTCGGCTACGGCGCGCCGCACTATCCGCTGGCCGACCACTACGAGAACGATCGCTGGATGTACGGCGACGCGCACAAGAAGCTGGTGAAGTCCGGCGACTGGCGAGAGCACATCGACCTGCATCGGCACCGCTACGTGACGGAAGACACCGAGCTCGGGCTCGCCTTCCTGGCCTCGGCGGCGCGCTACGCGGGCGTGGACGCGCCGATCGCGCACGGCCTGCTGGCGGTGGTCGGCGGCTTCCTCGGGCGCGATCTGCGGCACGGGCCGCGCACGCTGGAGGCGCTGGGGCTGGCGACGCTCGACGCGCGATGCGTTGCGTCAACGCCTGCACGAAGGCGAGCGCTGAGATGGCTCGTTTCGCTGCCGTGGGCGCCGGACGCATGGGGCGCGGCATCGCGATCGCCTTTGCGTATGCCGGGCACCGCATCGCGCTCGTCGACCTGCGGCCGCGCACCGACGAGCATGGCGGAAGCTGCACGACGAGGCGCGCGCCGAGATCCGCGGCAGCCTGGCCGGGCTGGCCGCGCTCGGCGCGATCGACGCGGCCCAGGTCGACGCCATCGCCGAGCGGGTCGAGCTCGTCGATGCCGCGGGTGCGCCCGATGCGCTCGCGGCCGCCGAGCTCGTGTTCGAGGGCGTGCCCGAGACGATGGACGCCAAGCGCGACGCCTTCGAGCAGCTCAACCGGCAGTGCCGCGACGACGCGGTGCTCACCTCGACCACCAGCAGCATCCTGGTGACGCAGCTCGCGGGGCTCGTGCGCCGGCCCGAGCGGTTCCTGAACATGCATTGGCTCAACCCGGCCTACGTGATCCCGGTGGTCGAGCTGAGCTCGCACCCCGGCACCGACGCCGGCGTGCTGGAGCGCACGCGGCACACGATGGAGTCGATCGGCAAGCTGCCGGTGGTGTGCGGGCCGGCGCCCGGGTACATCGTGCCGCGGCTGCAGGCGCTGGTCATGAACGAGGCCGCGCGCATGGTGGAGGAGGGCGCCGCCACCGCCGAGGAGATCGACAAGGCCACGCGCTACGGCATGGGCCTGCGTTTCGCGGCGCTCGGCGTGGTGGAGTTCATCGACTTCGGCGGCTGCGACATCCTCCATCACGCGAGCCGCGAGATGGCCGGCTCGATCGATGCGGCACGCTATGCCGCCCCGGCGATCATCGGCGACATGATGCGCGACGGCCGGCTCGGCCTGAAGACCGGCAGCGGCTTCTACGACTACGAAGGCCGCGACGTGGCCGCGTACCGGCGCGACGTGCTGGCGCGCACGCTCGGCATGCTGAAGCACGTGGGGCTGTGGCGGCCGCCGGCGGCGGACACGGTGTCATGACCGCCGGGGTGCGGCGGGCGTTCGCCGCGCTCGCGCACGGCGCCGTGCACTACGCCGAATGCGGCGAGCCCGGCCGGCCCGCCGTGCTGCTGCTGCACCAGTCGCCGCGCAGCTGGGCCGAGTACAAGGACGTGCTGCCGCTGCTCGGCGAGCGCTTCAGGGCCATCGCGATGGACACCGCCGGCTTCGGCGATTCGCAGCCCGTGGCCGAGCCCGGCATCGAGGCGTGGGCGCGGGTCGCCGTGCACCTGCTCGATGCGCTGGGCGTGCAGCGTGCGCATGTGGTGGGGCACCACACCGGCGGCGTGATCGCGGTGGAGCTGGCGGCCCTGCACGCGGATCGCGTGGCGTCGCTGGTGCTGTCTTCGACGCCGCTGACCGATGCGGCGTTTCGCGAGGCGCGGCGCCAGCGCCCGCCGATCGACGCGGTGGCGTTCCAGGCCGACGGCTCGCACCTCGCGGCGTTGTGGCAGCGGCGCCAGGCGTTCTATCCGGCGGGCGCCCCGACCTGCTGCACGCCTTCGTCGCCGATGCGATGAAGGTCGCCGACGTCGAGGCCGGCCATCGCGCGGTGGCGTCCTATCGCATGGAAGACCGCGTCGGGCTGCTGAACCAGCCCACGCTGCTCGTTCATGCGCCGGACGATCCGTTCGCGGCGCCGCACACGGCGCACTGGCAGGCGCGGCTGCCGCACGCCGTGGTGGCGACGATCGACGGGCGGCGGCGTGCCGCTGCCCGACCAGTGCCCCGAGGCGTTCGCGCGCGCGGTGATCGATTTCCTGGCCGGGCCCGGTTGAGCGGCGATGAAGGCGGCGCGCATCCATGCGTGGGGCGAGGCGCCTCGCATCGAGGACCTGCCCGACCCGCAGGCGCCGCCCGGCTTCAGCCTGGTCCGCATGGCGGCAGCGACCGTCGGGCACATCGACCGCACGGTCTGGAGCGGCCATTCCTGGTGCATCCGACGTTGCCGTACGTGCCCGGCGTGGAGGCGGCCGGCACCGTGGTGGCGAGCGCGCGATTTGCTGCGGGCCAGCGCGTCTGGCTGCGCGGCGCGGGGCTGGGCACGCGCCACGACGGCACGTGGCGCGAGCTCGTCGTGGCGCCCGACGAGGCGCTGGGCGTGCTGCCCGACTCGGTGCCGATGGCGCTCGGCAGCGCGTTCTTCTCGCCCTGCACGTCGGCCTGGGTAGCGCTGCACGAGGTGGGCCGCGTGCGCGGAGGCGAGACGGTGCTCATCACCGGCGCGACCGGCGCGGTCGGCTCCATCGCGTGCACAGCTCGCGCTGGACGCGGGCGCCCGCGTGCTCGCCCTGGCCGACGACGCGCAGCGGGGGCGTCTGCCGGCGGGCGTCGAAGCGATCTCGATGGAGGAATCGGCGCGCGGCCGTCGGCGGATCTGCTGATCGATACGGTGGGTGGAACGGTGCTGCCGGCGGCGTTGCCGGCCGTCGTGCCGGGCGGGCGCGCGGTGCTGGTGGGCTACACGGGCGGCACCTCGGTCTCGCTCGACCTGCCCGAGCTGATGCAGCGCGATGTTTCGCTCTGCCGTTGAACATGCTCCGGCGCGAAGCGGCCGGACGTGCCGTGGCGGATGACCTGCTGTCGAGGCTCGCGGACGGCCGGCTGCGCCTGGAGGTGACGTCGTTTGCGCTGGACGATGCGGCACGCGCGCTGGAGTGGATCGCGCAGCGCGGCCATCGCGGCCGCGCGGTGCTGGTGGCTCCCTCGTCGGTCTTTCAGGCGCCGATTGATCCAGGCGTCGACTTGTTCGTCGAGCACCTCGAGCGGCAGCGCGCCGCTGCTCAGCACCACGTCGTGGAAGTCTTTCAGCGCTGAAGCATCGAACCGCGGACCAAGCGCCACTCGTGCCCGTTCGCGCGCTGCGCGGATCCTCGATCATTCCCGACCTTGACGCGCAGGCCTGCCCCGGGTTGACGATGTAGCGTTCGACTTCGGAGACCACTGTACTTTCGGGTAGGCCGGTCTTGTCCTGCATGTACGCGATCGCCTTCTCGCGCGGCCACCGCTTGAAATGGATGCCGGTGTCGACGACCAGACGCACCGCGCGCAACATTTCATCGCGCAGGCGGCCCAAGTCACTCATCGGATCGTCCTTGTAGACACCCAGCTCCGTCGCCAGCCATTCGGCATAGAGCGCCCAGCCCTCGGAGTAGCCTGAACGGGACCACGGTTGAAACGTCGAACCCCCGACTGCTCCTGCGCCAGGAGACCTGCAAGTGGTGGCCGGGCACACCTTCGTGAACTGCGAGCGTTCGCATGCTGAAGGTAGGCACTTCGTTCATGTTGCGCAGGTTCGCGTAGAAGATGCCAGGACGCGTGCCGTCGGCCGCGGGTACGCTGTAGTACGCCGCTGGCGTCGTCGCCTCCTTGAATTCGGGCACCGCCTGACCTCGATCGAGGCCTTCGGGCACCAGCCCGATCACCGCGCGTGATCGCACGAGTTGATCCGCGATCATGCGGCTGTAGTCGGAGAGCGCGGCCTTGCCGCCATCGTCCGTATCGGGATAGAGGTATCGGGGTCCCGGCTCAGCCTCGCCACGGCCCGGGCCGGCGTCTCCCCGGTTGCAATTGCGCTTGCGCGGCGAGGAGGAGCGCGCAGTTCCTCCTCGATGCGCGCGACCTCCACCAGGCCGAGGTCGTGCACCGCCTGCGGCGTCATCGCCGTGGTCGTTTCGCTGCGCAGGCGATACGCGTAGTAGGCATCCCCGTCCGGCAGCTTCCAGACGCCGTCGTCGGTGCTGGATCGTGACCGTTGTCCCTCGAAGTAGGCGATCAACTTGCGGTAAGCGGGCACCACGCCGCTCTCGATCGCCCGGGCACAGCGCGCGAGGAGCGCCTGCCTGTCGGCCGACGGCAGCCCGGGCAAGGCGTCGACCTTCCGGGCAAAGTGAAGGTACAAGGGGCTTTCCAGCGTCGGCTTGCCGGCGAAGGCGCGCATCTCGGCGAGCACGCGCTCGATCACGAAGCGCGGCGGCATCAACCCTTGCGCTCGCGTACCGCCAGGCCGTCCAGGACCTGATCGAACTTGCGGCCAACTTCGCCGAGTCGCGAGAGATAGTCTTCGGCACCGCGCAGATCGCCGATGCCGTGCACGTTGATGAGAAAGTCCGGCGTCTGGCTTTGTACGCCGGCAAGCTGGTTGACCGGGTAGTCGTGGAAGCGAAACCTTTCGCCCTCGAGCTGGCTTTCGATGAACCAGGTCAACACGCGAGTCGACAGCTTCTGTTCCGGCGTTTGCCCGGCGAGATCGTAGGCCTTCAGGTCGTCCAGGTGGCCATGCCATGCCGCGAAATCACGCTCGTTCTTGGCGACCGAGGCATCGTCCAGATGGGCGTTGTGCCGCCGGTAGCCGAACTGCTCCGCGATGCCGAGCGCGCTCAGCAGTTCGGGCTGTTCCAGCACGAAGCTGATGAAGGCCTTTTCATAGAAGAGGTTCAGGCTGAAGGGCCGAAACCAGATCAGATTCACGACGAACACCGTTGCGGCCAGCAAGGCGATGGCGAACAGCGCGCCGATCCATCTGAAGGCAGGTCTGAGCATCGACGCAGCGTACCGCATCCATCCAGACGAGCACGACGCCAGCACGCGCTTCCAAGATCGTGAAGCCCTTGTCCCTCTCCCAGGCGTGGGAAAGCCTAAGGGATGTTCCCAGTTGGCTGCTGGTCTGGCCGCTGGTAAAACCACGGCATGACAACGAAGAAACCAGCGCCGTCGATCACGCGCACGCATCCGCCGGCCGGCGGCGGCACCGGCTTCGCGAAGGTCTTTGCCTTCCTGCGCGAGCGCCTGCTGGAAGGCACCTTGCGCAGCGGCGACCGCCTGATGCCGAGCGCGAGCTCGCGCTTCAGCTCGGCGTGAGCCGGCCGATCCTGCGCGAGGCGCTGCGGGCGCTGTCGATGATGGGAATCGTCGAGATCCGCGAGCGCGTCGGCACCATCGTGCGCCAGCCCGACGTGTCGGTGCTCGCCGACTTCTTCGCGTTCTCGATGGCCCAGCGTGCCGACATCGTGGACGACGTGATGCAGGCGCGCATCGCGATCGAGGTGCAGGCCGCGCGCCTGGCCTGCCGCGATGCCGAGCACGTCCGACCTGGAACGCATCGCGCTGCGGTCGAGCGCATCGAGGCCACCGTCGACGACTCGGAAGAGGGCGGGCGTGCCGATTTCGATTTCCACAGCGCCCTCGTGCGCGCCAGCCGCTCCGAGACGCTGGTGCAGCTGTATGCGGCGCTGTCCACCCTGCTGATGCGCTCGCACAGCCAGCGCCGCGCCGCGGTCGGCGGCGACCCGGCGATCAAGCAGGCGCTCGTCGAGGACCATGCGCGCGTCCTGCAGGCCGCTGTTCGCGCGCGACGAGGAGCGCGCCGACCAGGCGCTGCGCAAGCACTTCAGCATCGGCGACGAGTACCGCCGCACCGCCGCGATGCAGCCCGCACGCGCCAGGACGCGGTCCCAAGGAGCGCTGCGTGATCGATCTCGACTTCGCCGCCGTGCTGGAGCGCTGGCCGCTGTTCCTGGACGGCGCCTGGCTGACGGTGCAGCTGTCCGTTCGTCGCCACGCTGATCGGCTTCGTGATCGGCACGCTGCTGCGCCATCGGCCGGCGCAGCAACGCACGCCTGGCTCGCGCAAGGCCTGCGGCACCTACGTCGAGGTGATCCGCAACACGCCGCTGCTGGTGCAGATCTTCCTGGTGTACTTCGGGCTGGCCAGCCTGGGCTGAAGGTGTCGGCCTTCACCGTCGCCGTGGTCGCGCTGGTGATCAACGTGGGCGCCTACGCCACCGAGATCATGCGCGCCGGCTATCGACTCGATCCACAAGGGCCAGATCGAGGCCGCCGAATGCCTGGGCCTGACGCGCGCTGCAGGTCTACTGGCACGTGATCCTGCTGCCGGCGATGGAGCGGGTCTACCCGGCGCTGACCAGCCAGTTCGTGCTGCTGATGCTGGCCACGTCGATCACCTCGCAGATCTCGGCCGAGGAACTGACGGCCGTCGCCAACCGCGTGCAGTCCGACACCTACCGGCCCTTCGAGACCTACATCCTCGTGGCCGCGGGCTACCTGCTGCTGTCGCTGCTGATGCGCGCGGGCTTCTGGGTGCTCGGGCAGGCGTGCTCTTCCCGCGCCGGCGCAAGCTGGGGACGCGCGCTGTGAGACGATCGACACCGGGTTGAACGCCAACCACCTGCAGTTCCTGCTGCAGGGCGCGCGCTGGACGCTGCGCGCTGTCGCTGATCGCCTTCGTCGGCGGCGGGCTGCCGGCTTCGTCGTGGCGCTGTGCCGCATCTGCCCGTCGCGGCCGGTGCGCTGGTCGCCATCGGCTACGTGCAGCTGGTCCAGGGCACGCCGCTGCTGGTGATCCTGTTCCTGGCCTACTTCGGCCTGCCGATCGCTGGGCCTCAAGATCTGCCGGCGCTGGTGGCGGCCGGCATCGTCGATGACGGTCTACGTCGTCGGCCTACCTCGGCGAGATCTGGCGCGGCTGCATCCAGGCCGTGCCGCGCACGCAGTGGGAGGCGGCCGAGTGCCTGGCGCTGTCGCGCGCGCAGCGCATGCGGCTGGTGGTCCTGCCGCAGGCCGTGCGCATCGCCACGCCGCCCACCGTCGGCTTCATGGTGCAGATCGTGAAGAACACCTCGCTCGCCTCGATCGTCGGCTTCGTCGAGCTGGCGCGCACGGGCCAGATGATCAACAACTCCATCTTCCAGCCCTTCCTGGTCTACCTGCTCATCGCCGCCTTCTACTTCGCGCTGTGCTATCCGCTGTCGGTGTGGAGCCGCCGGCTGGAGCGCAGCGCCAGTCCTCCGCCGGCCCACGCCGCAAGCCCATGAGCCCATCCTCGAACACCCATGACGCCATCGAGCCCGTCGTCGACTCGACGACGTGCACAAGCGCTTCGGCAGCACCGAAGGTGCTCGAAGGCGTCGGCTTCGACGTGGGCACGGGCCAGGTCGTCGGCCATCATCGGCAGCAGCGGCTCGGGCAAGAGCACCGCGCTGCGCTGCATCGACCGGCTGGAGCGCATCGACAGCGGCGAGCATCAGCGTCTGCGGCCACGCGGTCACGACCCGACGCTCGACCTCCAGGCGCTGCGCCTGGACGTGGGCATCGTGTTCCAGAGCTACAACCTGTTCCCGCATCTGACGGTCGAACAGAACATCACGCTGGCGCCCAGCGCCGCCAAGGGCATGGCGCGAGCCGACGCGCGCGCCCTCGCGCACGAGGTGCTGCGCCAGGTGGGCCTGGCGGACAAAGCCGCGGCCTACCCCGAGCAGCTGTCCGGCGGCCAGCAGCAGCGCGTGGCGATCGCGCGCTCGCTGGCGATGGAGCCGCAGGTGATGCTGTTCGACGAGGTCACCTCGGCGCTCGACCCGCAGCTCACCGGCGAGGTGCTGCGCGTGATCGAGGCCCTGGCCGAAGGCGGCATGACCATGGTGCTGGTCACGCACGAGATGGACTTCGCGCGCCACGTCGCCGACAGGTGATCTTCATGCACGAGGGCCGCGTCTGGGAGAGCGGCAGCGCCGGACATGCTGAAAGACGCCGCAGACCCCCGAGCTGCGCAATTCGTCGGCAGCGGGCTTTGAGCCCGCTTTCCCTTCAACCCAGGAGACACACCATGACCCCATCCATACCCTGCGCCGCGCCTGCTCGCCGCGGCCTTGCATCGCCGTCGCCGGCGCCGCCCAGGCCGACCTGCTCGCCGAGATCAAGGCCAAGAAGCTCCGCATCGCGATCGACTTCTCGATCCCGCCGTCGGGCATGCTCGACGACAAGACTGCAAGCCCACCGGCTCCGACGTCGAGGCCGCGCAGCTGCTCGCCAAGGACTGGGGCCTGCAGCTGGAGTTCGTGAACACCACCGGCGCCACCCGCATCCCCAACCTGCTGACCGGCAAGGCCGACATCATCATCTCCACGCTGTCGATCACGCCCGAGCGCCAGAAGGCGATCGACTTCTCCATGCCGTACGGCGCGCTGGCGTCGGTGATCGGCGCGCGCAAGGACCTGACGATCAAGGACATGGCCGGACCTCAAGGGCAAGGCCGTCACGGTGACGCGCGGCACGCACGCAGGACACCGAGCTGACGGCGCTGGCCAAGGACCGCGACTTCGCGTGGTGCGCTACGACGACGACGCGACCATGGTCACCGCCGGCGTCAGCGGCCAGGCCGACATCGTGGCGACCTCGCAGACCATCCTGAACCAGATCACCGCCAAGAATCCCCAGCGCCCGTTCGAGACCAAGATCGTGCTGCGCAACCTCGACCTGGCCGTCGGCGTCAAGAAGGGCGAGGAGCGCATGCTGGCCAAGCTCAACGAGTGGGTCGCGGCCAACCTGAAGAACGGCAAGCTCAACACCATCTACAAGAAGCACCACGGCAGCGACCTGCCGGCGGCCATGCTGCAGTGAGCGGCACCGCAAATCGACAACCAGGAGGTTCCATGCGTCTAGTCATCGGCTCGGACCACGCGGGTTACTCGCTCAAGGGCGCGGTCGTCGACCACATCCGCGGCCTCGGCCACGAGGTGATCGATGTCGGCAGCCACGACCCCAACCCGGTCGACTTCCCCGACATCGCGCGCGCCGTCGCGGCGAAGATCGTTTCAGGCGAGGCCGAGCGCGGCCTCATGGTGTGCGGCACCGGCGTGGCGCGTCGATCGCGGCCAACAAGATGAAGGGCATCCGCGCCGCGGTGTGCCACGACGTGCATTCGGCGCACCAGTCGGTGGAGCACGACGATGTCAACGTGATGTGCCTCGGTGCGCAGATCGTGGGACCATGGCTCGCGGCCGACCTCATCGAGGCCTACCTCGAGGCCCGCTTCGCCGCCGAGGATGCCGACTTCGCGCGCCGCGTCGCGAAGCTGCACGAGATGGACTCCGGGGCTGATCGCGCCTGACGCGCGGCCGCCGAAGGTCGTCGTCTTCGGCAGCCTCAACATGGACCTGGTGCCGCGCGTGCCGCGCGCGCCGGGTGCGGGCGAGACGCTGTCGGCGCACTCGTTCGCCACCCATCCGGGCGGCAAGGGCGCGAACCAGGCCGTGGCGTGCGCGCGTCAAGGCGCCGAGGTCGCCATGGCGGGCCGCGTCGGCGACGACGCGTTCGGCGCCACGCTGCGCGAGGGGCTGGCGCGCGACGGCATCGACGCGCGGCGCGTGGTCACGACGCCGGGCGCAGCCGACCGGCGTCGCCCTGATCATGGTCGACGACGCGGCGCAGAACCGCATCGTCGTCGTGCCGGGCGCCAACGGGGCGGTGGATCGTGCCGACGCCGAGGCGCTGCGCGACGAGCTGCGACGGCGCGGCTGCTGATGATGCAGTGCGAGGTGCCGATGCAAGCCGTGCAGCGGGCTGCCGAGGTCGCGCGTGACGCCGGCTGCCGCGTCGTGCTGAACCCGGCGCCGGCGCGGCCCCTGCCCGACGCGCTGTGGCCCTGCGTCGACTTGCTGATCGTCAACGAGAGCGAAGCCGCGCTGCTGTGCGGCTCCCCGGTCGACGACATCGAATCTGCCGGCCGGGCGGCGCGCGCGCTGCGCGCGCGGGGGCCGGCGCAAGTTTTCTTGACGATGGGCGCCAGCGGCGTCGTGGTCGCCGATGCGCACGGTCGAGCATCACCATTCGGCGCTGCCGGTGCAGGCCGTGGACACCACCGCGGCCGGCGACACCTTCGCCGGCGCGCTGTGCGCGGCGCTCGTGCGAGGCGAGGCCATGGACGCGGCGCTGCAGCGCGCGATCCGCGCAGCGGCGACGTGCGTGACGCGGCACGGCGCGCAGACTTCGATCCCGCGCCGCGACGAAGCCGTTTGATGAGCGGGTGAGGGCGCGGTCTCGCGGTTTGTGCACAGCCGCGAGAGGGCGATGCCGCGGCAGCCCCTGTGCGCCGACACGATGGCTTCAGCCTGCACGCCGCGGTGCGGGTCGAGGCACACGACCGCAAGCGGCTGGGGCAGCTGTGCCGGTACATCACCCGCCCGGCGCTGTCGGTCGACGCGCCGACGTCGGGACAGCCGATGGCTGCGTGCAAGCGCTTTCGCAGGCCTGTATTCTTGGTGTATCAGGGCGGGTGCGGCAGCATCCGGCCCCAATTCGGCGGAGGTCATCGATGGTTGCGGACTGGCGGCGCTTGTCTCTTCGGATTTGGGGCCGACAACCCAGTCGCCCTTTGCAATTTCTGTTCGATGCCAAGGAAGGACTCCGATTGAACCCGATTCCCACGGCGGGAGGCGAGGCATCCCCGACACCGCTACCAGCGGAAGAGGCGTCAGACGCTTCCGTTCGGGGCGTGGCCTGGGTGGATGGGGGGAACCGGTTCGTATTTCTCGGCCCCCGGGCAGATGCTGATTTCCTGCGCAACCTGGCGGAGTGGGCTAGGGGCCACGTGAGGGAGGCTCCAGCGCTGGCGGCACTGATGGATGCCGGCGCGGCAGTCGTCTCGGATGATGCCGCTGCGACGGCCGGCGTGCCGGTCGAAGAAGTCGTGCGCGCCCCGGCGCTCTGGGATGAACTGCTTCCGGCCAACGCGGCCACGGTGGCCGAATTGCTGGAACCCCTGTGGCCTGGCGCGCGGCTGTGGGCATGGATCGATCCAACGGCGCGCGGCGCGGACGTCCCCGTACTCGTGCATGCCTTGGCGGACGATCCCGACCATCACCGCATGGACACCCTCATCGATGCCCTGGTGGGAATGGACGATCCAGGATGGTCCGGGACCGGCCGGCTGTTGGAGGATGGGCGAATCCAGCTCGTTGGGCGGGGCCTGGAATACCAGCACCTGCACGTCGTCGCGTGCTGGGTAGCCCAGACCGTGGGGGAGCATCCTGGACTTGCCCGTCTTAGGGACCTGCAGCTGGCATGCCTCGATGTGAACGGGGCGGTCGCATCGATCGAGGAGGATCCGACGCTATGGACCGAGGTGCCAAGAGTCGTTGCGCCTGGGACCCTGGCCGGGAGCGCCTCGGAACTGATGAAGCTCGAGACCGGATCAGCCTTGCTCGGTTGGCTCTCCCCACTGGGCGTGGACGAACCGTGTTTCCTCTTGTTCGCGGACGCAGAATCCTACCGGGCGGCAGCGGATCGCCTCGCCGCACGTTTTCCCGACTCGTTCGAACGTGCCCATGTCCTTTCCGTGGAGAGGCTTCCCGGCGGTGAACTGGCCGTCGCCTGCCTGGACGACGATTCGGCCGGCTTCGCGGAGGCACTGCGAGCCTTCGCGGACCTCCGTGGCGCGGACTTCCCGGTCTTCGGTGCGCTGAGCACGGCTGTCATCTCGACGCTTTAGAACACGTGTCCGAAGGAGGAATCGTCATGGCAGAAAAGTTCAGCGAAGCCACCTGGACCGCCTTCAGCAAGAAGCAGAAGCTCGATCTGCGAGATGCCCCACTGGTCAAGGCACTGGCGAAGTTCGACAAGACCTCCGAAGACAAACCCGAGCCGCGACTCGAGGCGCTCCAGGGCCTCATCGAGGAGCTCAAGAAACAGGTGACCGCCCAGGCCAAGCGCAAGAAGGAGATGGGCGACAAGGTGTTCGGCGAGGTGAAGGACAAGCTCTACGCCCTGCTCGACAGCGCCGAGATGCTGCACAAGGACACCGAAAGGGCGGTAGAAGCCAGAAAGGCCGGTGCCGACGACGACGAGGAAAGCCCGGCGCTGCTCACCACCAGGCTCATCCCGTTGCTGCGCGAGTTGCGCAAGGGAGACGTGGAGATGCAGGCGCTGATCGCGCTGGCGGGCAAGGAGACGGTCGTGCTCCTGTCGCGCAAGGCCATCTCTCCCGCGCGCGGCAAGCTGCTGAAGGACCAGATGACCAATCCCAGCGGCCTGAAATTCATCCGCGGTACGTGTTTGCTCGAGCAAGGCTCGATCACCTTCGTGGTGCAGGCACCCGCCGTGGGCTTGGCCAAGAAGATCAAGGCCGCGCTGCTGCAGCAGACCGAGCTCAGGCTCAAGGTGCGGGTGCGAGGCGAAGACCCGAACGATGTGGATGAAGAAGGCGAGGACAACGAGTCGGCGGCCGAGGGCAGCACCATTCCGCAGGCACCGCCGCTGCGAACCGCCGGAGCGGCGAAGCCGCAAGCCGCGGCCGGCGCAACCGACCCCGCGGCCGCAGCGTTCAACGCGCGCCTGTCCGCGCTCGTGCCCAAGGTCAAGACTGCAGCGCCGGAGGTGAGAGCCAAGGTCAGCGAGGCGGGACTCGCGGCACGCAAGAACCGCGACTTCGAAGGCGCCCATGCGCTGCTCGACGAGGCCGAGCGCATGCTCGAAGCCGGCCTAGCCGTCGCTGCAGGCACCGCACCCGCCACGGCGTTGACACAGAAGGCGTCCGCGATGAAGCAAGCGCTCGGGAAAGGGATCCGCCGTTCGCGCGGCCCCAACGCCGAGGCGGCAAAACTTCACGGGCGAGTACAGGAGGCAACGCTGAACGAGCTCCCTGGCCTCGTCCCAGGCTTTCTGAAGGCGGCAATCACCTCGCTTCCAGGAGACGCGGCCCCGTTGCAGCAGGGTGAACGTCCTTCACCGGAAGACGAAAACCTCGGAATTGCTGCGGACGTAAACGCCTGGCAGCGGGCGCTGGTGGCATGGGAACAACGAATCGAAATAGCGGACAGTCTCCGCCTTGAACTCGATCGCTCAGAGGCCGGACTCGCGAAGAATGCACCCAGCGAAGACGAAGCAAAGGCCCACGCGGACCTGGTCGCCGCATACAACTCCGCGCGTCTCGATGCCGAGCGGGCCGAACTGCGGGCCCACGAAATCCGTGCCGGCCTCGAACAGGCACACCAAGCGGCCCGTGTCCACTAGCGCCTGCCGTACTGGTGCTTATGCGTCCCCAGAAAACTCCCCTGCGCCGGAGGCCCAGCCATGCTTGAAACCGACGATCCCTTCGCCGAAGGCGGCGCACTCGAATCGGCATTTTTCCTGTTCCAGGACCTCGGCCTGCCGCTGCCTCCGCTGCCGGCAGCCCTCATCCAGCGCCTCGAGGAGGTGGACGAGCACGTGTACTCCACGCGGCCTGGCGCGCCATCCAGTCTGACCCAGGTTGCCGGTCTCGCGGATGAGGCCGCCCGGGGCGATGCGCCGCCCTACCTCGCGTTCTCCTACGAGGGCCACGGAACCAATACCTGGTTCGTCCGCTATGTCGCGGTGCTTCCCCATGTCGCCGTGTTTTTGGAACTGCCGTACGGCGGGGCCTTCGACGACCCCCTCGCGGCCCGCGCCGTGATCGAACGCGTGTTCGGGGAGGCGGGTGCCCTGCTGTCCCTCCCCGAGCGGGGGGACGGCGTGCCAGTTGTCGCCTTCGTTCGCGGGGAGAGAAACGCCGCCTGGCGAGCAGTCGGCGCCGCCGACTGGACCGACGATCCCGACGCCCTAGCCACACTTGCTGCTCGCCTTGCGCACTGACGGGAGCCCTTCATGTGTAAGCACGCTCAACAAGACCATGAAGAACTCAATCGCCGCCAGCGTCGGCTGGACGCGAGGGGCAACGACATCGAAGCCGCGAACCGCGAGTCCGACTGGGCGATCGGCCTGGCGAAGAACTTGCCGGAAGATGGCCTCGCGCTCGTCAACACCCATATCGTCGGTCTGACGAAGCGTTTCCCAAGTCGAACGATGCAAAGAAACTCGCCGCCGCCATCCAGGGACTCGGCAACGACAAAGTCGATGCATGGCAGTTCGCGTCGCTGGTCATGGATAACACCGACGGTTTCAAGGGGCTGATCGACTACATCGGAAACGCGCTTCCCCAAGGCGAAGTCGACCAAAAGTACGACACCCTCAAGGCAAAGTATTCCTACCTCGACGCGACCGTGGCCGGGATGCCGCACCCCGCACCCGGGACGAGATGTATAAAAACAGGAATGTCGGCATCACGCTCTCGTCCGGACGGAGCGTGGCCCAGAAGAACGCCTTGAACACGCCGATCACCCATGGCGGCGCTCAGTTCTCGTCCAGCGACACTTCGCCACGGTTCAGGCTCTCGTATCGCAGGGCGCGCCTTTCGTAGGCGGCGCCTCGGGCACGCTCCGGTTCATCTGCCAGGAGTGGGACGTGAACCACGGCGAGGCACACGAGGTCGGTGCGGGCGAGCTGGCGGAGCGGGAAAAGCTCATTGGCGTGCACAGCGTCTTGATGATGGTCGCGGGGCATCACAGCGTGTCCGAGTGCCTGATGATGGTGCAGGCCTACGGGTACTTCATGGACGTTCCGAGCCCCATCGACGACTACGACAAAGCCACCAAAGCCTTCGAGAAGCGCCTGGCGAAGCTCGGGCTCCAGTCACCCGCGCCGCTCTGCAAGGCTAGCGCCATGGAGGGCAAGTCGAAAGAGCAGCTGGCCTACGAAGCCGAACTCAATGAACTCGAGCGTGAGCGCGAGCGCCTTTCAGGCCATGAGAGCAAGTCGAACCAAGCCAGTCTCGATCGTACTTTTGCGGACGCGGCGGGATTCGCGCATGGCGGGCAATGGGCCAAGGCACGCGACCGGCTGGGAGACGCGCGTGCCCATCTCGCCTACGCGGCCGATCGCGTGCAGCAGACCGAGCAGGGTTCTCCGGCGATCCTCAAATCCGAGGATCTGATCAAGGCTGTTCGGAGACCGAAAACCCCATCGCGACAAGAAGAAAAGCCGGTCCTACAAGGACACGCTGGTTTCTCTCGACGAATCCCACGCCTCGTTCAAGACCCTCGCGAAAGTCCCCCTGGCGACAGAGTTCTCCTATAACGCTTTCCGCGAACTGCGGGGCCAATTGGACAGCGTGGAGCGTGCCGGCCAGGCCTATATCGCCAAGCATGGCCGCAATCGCGACAAGGCCAACGAGGTCGCTGCGATGCAGACCCTGGTTGCAAATGTCGCCCGCGAGCGGGCAATGCTTAACAAGCTCGAGACGGACAAGAAGACGACCCAGGAGGAGAAGGCGCTCAACTTGCGAGATGCCATCCTGTTGCAACGTGCCGGCGGCATCCAGTTTGCCAAGCCGACGCTGCTCTCGGACCAAAACCTCGACCGGGCGAAATGCCGCCACCTCGGCAGCGGCGGCATCAACCAGGTCCAGAAGATGGTCTACCAGCCGCCGGGCCAGGGCAAGCAAGTACGCGTTTTCAAGGCTGAGGACCCGAACGCACGCGTGCCGGGAGGTCCCCTCGAAATCGGCATCGTCCCGGCGATCCCGGATTCGCGCGCCGCAATGTCGCCACCCGGAAACTTGCCGAAGGCTTGGGACTTCAGGACCTCGTGCCGGACGTGGACCTGGTCACGGTGGATGGAGTACCGGGTATCGCCATGGAGCGCGCTTCCGGCGAGTCGCTGGAGAAGGATGAGGAGCAAGAGGTGGTTGGCGGCGCCTCCGACGACGACATTCGCACGTACAACCTGCGCAAGGACACGGCAACGGGGAGGTTTATGGACGAGCCCGGCCAACCCCATGGACCTGGAGGGAGATGCCCAGATCGAAACCCAGTACCTCAAGGCGATGGTGAACCTGCAATGGCTGGATGCCATCTCCGGCCAGATCGACCGCCACGAGCGGAACTACCTGATCGAAATCAAGAACGGCGTCCTCACCATCAAGGCCATCGACAATGATTTCTCCTTCGGTGACAAACATACCTCCGTCGAGGGGATCGAAGGAGCCGGCACCCAGCAATCTCGGGCAGCAATACTGCGGCCTGCCCGTGTGATCGATGGGGCGTTCTATGCTCATTTCGCGAAACTGAGCCTGAAGGTCGCACTGGGAGCGGGCGCCGACGCGCTCACGGAGGGCGAGCGGAAGGCGACCGACTCCGGCTCAAGGAAGCGCAAAAGCGCGCGGACGGGCTTGCCAAGACCGGCTGCGTGGTCGACAAGTGGGACGAGTTCCAGAAGGACGGCCTGAACGCCAAGGAGTTCTTGCTGGGAAGCAAGAAACCCAACTATGCCAAGCGGGACCTGAAACTGAATCGGGGAAATCAAAAGAAGCAGACTTGAGGCCGACCCTCGACGCGTACGCGCCGATCAGTCAGCCTTGATGCCCGCAGCCTTGACCACTTTCGCCCATTTCTCGACCTCGCTCTTCTGGTACTCGCCGAGTTGCGCGGGGGTCATGTCGGAGGGCACCATGCCAAAGCCCTTCAGGCGCGCCTGCGTTTCGGGCGTGGCCACAATCTTCATGATCTCGGCGTGCAACCGATCGACGATCGGTTTGGGCGTGCCCATCGGCACGAAAACGGCCTGCCAGGACCCCATGTCAAAACCCTTCTGGCCGGCCTCGGCAATGGTGGGCACATCGGGCAGCGCCTCCAGGCGCTTGGAGCTGCTGACAGCGATGGGGCGCAGTTTGCCCGCCTGAATGTGCGGCCCCACGATCAGGGTGGTGTCGAACATCATGTCCACCTGGCCGCCGATCAGGTCCTGCACGGCCGGTCCGCTGCCCTTGTAAGGTACGTGGGTGAACTTCACGCCCGACTGGTAGGTGAGCAGCTCCAGCGCCATGTGTGGCGAGGTGCCGACACCCGGCGACGCCGACGACAGCCCGCCCGCCTTGGCCTTGCTAGCCGCAAGCACGTCGTCGAGCGTCTTGTACGGACTGGAAGCGTTGACCGCCAGCACCAGCGGGCCCGAGCCGAGCATGGCGACGGGTTCGAAGGACTTGATCGGGTCATAGTCGATCTTGGCGTACAGGCTCACATTGATTGCGTGCGAACTGATCGTGCCGCCCAAGATCGTGTAGCCGTCAGGCGCGGCACGCGCGGCGATGGCCGAGCCGATGCTGCCGCCCGCACCGCCCTTGTTGTCGATGACCACCGGTGTGCCTAGCGCTGTCGATAGCGCCGGAGCGATCAGGCGCGCGAGCGTGTCGGTGTCGCCGCCTGGTGGGAACGGCACCACGTAGGTGATGGCCTTTCCGTCGGCCAGTTGCCCTGCGCCACGGCAGGCACGAGGGTGACGAGTCCACAGCCCAGCAGCAGGGTGCCGGCGGCGAGGGAGCGACGGATGAGCTCGCGGTGTTGCATTGAAGTCTCCTGGGTTGACAAAATGAATGCGTGCGGCTGGGCACACCGCGGCCACCTGTTTTCCGGCATGGCCCATGCATGCGTGCATTCAGAAGCGAGGCTGGATACCCGTGAAGGCAGGATCGTACTTGCGCATCTGCGCAAGGTCATCGCGGTTGCGGATGCCGCAGCGCAGGTAGTTGTCGTGCAGACGGGCCAAAGCTTCGCGGTCCAGGGTCACACCCAGGCCGGGCGCAGTGGGCACACGCAGGCTGCCGTTCTTGAACTTCAAGCGACCGCCCGCGATCACTTCTTTGTCCTGCCAGGGGTAGTGGGTGTCGCAGGCGTACGTCAGCAGCGGCACACTGGCGCAGAGGTGTGTCATGGCCACCAGGCTGATGCCGAGGTGCGAGTTGCTGTGCATGGACAGACCGAGGTCAAAAGTGCGGCACAGGGTGGAGAGGCGTTGTGTGCACGGAGGCCGCCCCAGTAGTGGTGGTCGCTCGCACAATCCTGACGGGGCAGCCCATCTCGGTGTTGCGGCGGAATTCGGCGAAGTCGGTCACCACCATGTTCGTGGCCAGCGGCACCTCGCATGCGCGCGCCACGGCAGCCATGCCGTCCAGTCCGGGGGCAGGATCTTTGTAGTACTCCAGCACGCCGCGAATTGCTCGACGATCTTCAGGCTGGTGGCCACGGTCCAGTTGGCGTTGGGGTCGATGCGCAGGGGTTTGCCTGGGAAGGCCTGGGCCAGCGCCAGGATGCCGGCGGCCTCCTTCTCGGGGGCAGCGCGCCGGCCTTCAGCTTGATGCTCTCGAACCCGTACTGGTCGATCATGCGCCGAGCCTGCGCGACCAGTTGTTCCGGCGTGAGCGCCTCGCCCATGGGTCGGCGCCTACGGTTGCTGGATGTGCCCGGCGTATTTGAAGAACAGGTAGGCCGAGTAGGGCACACGGTCACGCGTGGCACCGCCCAGCAGATCGACTACGGGCGCTTCGGCGAGCTGGCCTTGCAGGTCCATCATTGCCACTTCGAAGGCGCTGACGACCTTGGCCACGGTCTGGAACACATGGGTGCCGGGCGCGAGCGAGACTTGCCGGGTAAGGATTTCCGATTTGGCCTGAGCGGGCGGCGTTACCAGCGCCGCTACGCGTGTTTCCATCTCGTTCAGCGCCCAGGGCGACAGGTCATGCAGCGCCGGTGCGGCCTTGGCCAGCGCCTCCAGCATGGGCAGATCGCCGGAGTTTTCGTTGATGCCGACGTGACCTGAGGCGGTCTCGATCTCGACGACAGAACGCAATGCCCAGGCTCGTGGATGCCCGCCGCGTTGAGCAGCGGCGGATCCCGGGACGCGATGGGCGTGATGCGGACGCGTCGGATGGCGTGCGAGGTGGTCGTCATGGTGAGGCTCTCAGGTCAAGGTAGGTAAGGCGAGACGCTAGGACGCCAGCAAACTGCATAAGCAAAGCCGCATTGATTCGTTGGCTGCATGTTCGCACCAGCCTAACGTAGCGACTCGTCATCCACTCGAGTCACCATGCACATCGTCAGTCTCTCCGGCAGCCCCTCGCAGCGCTCACGCTCGCGTTGGCTGCTGCAGCTCGCACAGACGCGGCTTGAAGCCAGTGCCAGCGCTTCGAGCGTCATTGCGGTGCGCGACTTGCCAAGCGCCGCGCTGCTCGACGCCGACGCACATGCCGAGCCGATCCGTCGCGCGATCGAGCACATCCAACGCGCCGACCTGCTGCTCGTCGCGACCCCGATCTACAAAGCCGCATACAGCGGCTTGCTGAAGCTCTTCCTTGATCTGCTGCCGCCCGATGTGCTGCGCGGAAAGGTCGTGTTGCCGCTCGCCACCGGCGGCAGCCTCGCGCACTTCCTGGCGCTCGACTACGCGCTGAAGCCGGTGCTCGCCGCGCTCGGCGCGCGCGACATCCTCGATGGCGTCTACGCGACCGATGCTCAGCTCGTGCCGCACGAGTCCGGCGGCTACGTGCCCGACGCAAGCCTCGTGGAGCGTCTGAACCGCGCCCTGCAGCCGCTGGTGCCGCTCGAGGCCGAGGCGCGATGTAGCGCCTGACGCGCCGATCCGTTTGTCTCCTGGCCCTTGCGGGCCATTCCACACCCCGACGCCGGCCCGGCGCCGGTGCGGGGTGTCCCTTTGCCGAACTCCAGAGAACACAACGATGATTCACTTCCTCACCGCAACCCGACGCCACACACTGCAGTTGGCCGCAGCTCTGAGCCTGGGCCTCGCGCTGAGTGCCGCGCAAGCGCAAGGCAAGCCCGAACCGCTGCGCATCGGCTACCAGAAATACGGCACGCTGACCCTGCTGAAGGCGCGCGGAGAACTCGAGAAACGCCTCGCACCGCAAGGCATCGAGGTCCGGTGGACCGAGTTCCCAGCCGGGCCGCAGTTGCTGGAGGGCCTGAACGTCGGCTCGATCGACTTCGGCACCGTCGGCGAGGCGCCGCCGATCTTTGCGCAGGCCGCCGGCGCCGACCTCGTCTACGTCGCCAACCAGCCGCCGGCACCGCAGGGCGAGGCGATCGTCGTGCCGAAGGAATCGGCAGTGAAGTCTGTCGCCGAACTGAAGGGCAAGAAGGTCGCGCTCAACAAGGGCAGCAACGTGCATTACCTGCTCGTCAAGGCGCTCGAGAAGGCCGGGCTCAAGTACGGCGATGTGCAGGTCGTCTTCCTGCCGCCAGCGGATGCGCGCGCGGCCTTCGAGCGCGGTGCCGTCGATGCGTGGGTGATCTGGGATCCGTTCCTCGCCGCAGCCGAGAAGCAAGTCGGTGCGCGCGTCCTCGCCGACGGCCGCGGGCTGGTCGCGAACCACCAGTTTTACCTGGCCGCGCGGGCCTATGCCGACAAGCGCCCGCAGGTGGTCCAGGCAATCGTCGAGGAACTCGCAAGACTCGACCGCTGGGCCGAAGGCAACCCGAAGGAAGTTGCCGCGTTTCTCGGCCCGCAGATCGGGCTCGACGTCGGTATCGCGGAAGTCGCCGCGGCGCGCTTCGCCTACGGCATCGTGCCCATCAGCGCCACCGTTGCTGCCGAGCAGCAGAAGATCGCCGATGTCTTCTTCGAGCTGAAGCTGATCCCGAAGGCGATCCGCATCGTCGATGCGTTGCCCACGGTCGCTCGAACCGTGTCGGCCAAGTGAAGGACGACACGATGGACAGCTTCCTCGTCTCGCGCCGCCGCGCCGCGCTCGCACTGGCCTCGTTCACGACCCTCGGCGGGTTTGCCTCCTGGGCGCCCTCCGCCCAAGCGGCACCGCCTTCGCTTGCCGAACTTCGCATCGGCTTTCAGAAGGGATCGCTCAACCTCGCATTGCTGAAGAGTCTGGCTCTGCTGGACAAACCCTTGGCCGCGACCAAGGTGACCTGGGTCGAATTCCCGGCAGGGCCACAGTTGCTGGAAGCGCTCGCGGTCGGCAGCGTGGACTTCGGCGCCACCGGCGACTCGCCGCCAGTGTTCGCTCAGGCGGCCGGCAAGGATCTCTTCTACGTTGGCGCCGAGCCGCCCAAGCCCGACAGTTCGGCGATCCTCTCCCGGCCCGAGGCGGCATTGAAGACCTTGGCCGATCTGAACGGCCGGCGCGTCGCGGTGCAGCGCGGATCGAGCGCGCACTTCCTGCTCGTGCGAGCGCTGGCGAAAGCAAACCTCCGCTGGACCGACATCGTCGCGGTCTACCTTGCGCCGGCCGACGCCCGCGCCGCCTTCGAACGCGGCTCGGTCGATGCCTGGGCGATCTGGGACCCGTATTACGCCGCCGCGGAGATCGACGGTCACGTGCAGGTGCTCGCGACCAGCCGCGGCCTCACCGGCAACAACACCTTCTACCTCGCCTCGCGCGCGCTGGCGCAGCGCGAGGGTGTGCTGCGGGCACTCTTTGCCGCGTTGACCGAGGCCGATGCCTACGGTCAATCGAACCGCAAGGAGACGGCGCAACGCTACGCCGAGTACGCCGGCCTGAGCCTGGCGACCGTGCACCGCTTTCTTGCGCGTCGCCAGCCCTCGCCGGTCGGACCCCTGACGCCGTCGCTGATTGCCGAGCAGCAGAAGGTGGCCGACGCGTTCGCAACGCTCGGGCTGATTCCGAAGCCAATTCGCGTCGCCGACATCGTCTGGCAACCGGGCCAGGCGATCGCGCAACACCGCTGACCGACTTCCATCGAGACGACCGACATGAAGATCCTCTGGTTCATTCCGACCCATGGCGATGCGCGCTACCTGGGCACGAGCCATGGCGCACGCGCAGCCGACTTCGCCTACTTCAAGCAGGTCGCGATCGCGGCCGACAGCCTCGGCTACGAAGGCGTGCTGCTGCCCACGGGCCGTTCCTGCGAGGACTCGTGGGTGCTCGCCGCGAGCCTGATCGACGTGACACGCCGGCTCAAGTTTCTCGTCGCCTTGCGGCCGGGGCTGGTTCAGCCGGCGCAATCGGCGCGCATGGCGGCGACCTTCGACCGGCTCTCCGGCGGGCGCTTGCTCGTCAACCTCGTCACCGGCGGCGACCCCGACGAGCTCGAGGGGGACGGCCTGTTCCTGCCGCACGGCGAAAGGTATGCGCTGTCGCGCGAGTTCCTGACGATCTGGCGCGAGCTGCTGGCGCGCAGCCACCGCGGCGAGAGCTTCGACTTCGATGGCACGCAGCTGCGCGTCAAGGGCAGCAAGCTGCTCTATCCGCCGGTGAGCCGGCCGTATCCGCCGGTGTTCTTCGGCGGCTCGTCGCCCGAGGCGCACGAGCTCGCGGCCGAGCAGGTCGACACCTATCTGACCTGGGGCGAGCCACCCGCCGCGGTGGCCGAGAAGGTCGCCGACATCCGCGCGCGCGCCGCGCGCCAGGGCCGCGAACTCGAGTTCGGGATCCGCCTGCACGTCATCGTGCGCGAGACCGAGGACGAGGCCTGGCGCGCCGCGGCCGACTTGGTGTCGCACCTCGACGAGGCGACGGTGAGCGCGGCGCAGAAGAAGTTCGCACAGATGGATTCGGTCGGCCAGCGCCGCATGGCCGCGTTGCATCAGGGCCGTTTCAACCGCGCGAACGTGCGCGAAGGGCTCGAGGTCGCGCCGAATCTATGGGCCGGTGTCGGCCTGGTGCGCGGTGGTGCGGGCACGGCGCTGGTCGGCAACCCCGAACAGGTGGCCGAACGCATCAAGGAATACGCCGCGCTGGGATTGAATTACTTCATCCTCTCCGGTTACCCGCACCTGGAAGAGGCGCACCGCTTCGCCGAACTCGTGTTCCCGCTGCTGCCGGTCGAACTGCGCGGGGCCGTGGCGCCGCAGCGCACGCTGACCGGGCCGTTCGGCGAGATCGTCGCGAACAGCTTCGCGCCGCAACGGGTCGCGGAGAGCTGAAGCCATGACCATCACTTCAGACCTTCGCGGCGCAGGGCTCGTGCAGCGGGCGTTGCCGTGGGCGCTGCCGGTGTTGATCCTGATCGGCTGGGAGCTCGCCTCCACACAGGGCTGGCTCTCCACCCGCGTGCTCCCCGAACCTCTCGCCGTCGCCACGGCATTCTGGAACCTGCTGCGCTCGGGCGAACTGTGGCAGCACGTCTTGGTCAGTTCGGCGCGCGCACTCGCCGGGCTCGCAATCGGCGGCGGGCTGGGCCTGCTGCTGGGACTGCTCACCGGCAGCTTCCGCACGCTCGAGACGCTGCTCGACACCTCGCTGCAGATGCTGCGCAACATCCCGGCGCTGGCGCTGATACCGCTCGTGATCCTGTGGTTCGGCATCGACGAGAGCGCCAAGCTCTTCCTCGTCGCGGTCGGCGTCTTCTTCCCGATCTACCTCAACACCTTCCATGGCATCCGCTCGGTCGACAAGGGCTTGATCGAAATGGCGCGCAGCTACGGCCTGTCGGGCTGGTCGCTGTGGCGCCACGTCATCCTGCCGGGCGCGCTGCCTTCGGTGCTGGTGGGCCTGCGCTTCTCGCTCGGGCTGATGTGGGTGCTGCTGATCGTTGCCGAGACGATCTCGGCGCAGTCGGGCATCGGCTACCTGACGATGAACGCGCGCGAGTTTCTGCAGACCGACGTGGTGCTGGTCGGCATCCTGCTCTACGCCGCGCTCGGCAAGCTCGCCGACGTGCTCGCCAAGGCGCTCGAGCGCTGGTGGCTGCGCTGGCACCCCGGCTACCAGGTGCGGCCAGCCTGAGCTTCACGGACCCTATGCATATGACCGAACTCGACGGCGCGGCGCTGACGCTGCGCACCTTGCCCGAACCGGTGCGCCGCCTGCGCGCGGAACTCGACATTCCCGGTGCGCGGACTGGCCCCGCCGCTCCCGCGGGCCTGGCGCTTGACGTACGCGGTGTCTCCAAGGCCTACGGTGCACGGCATGTGCTCGAGGCGATCGACCTGCAGATCGCCCCGGGCGAGTTCGTCGCCATCGTCGGCCGCAGCGGCTGCGGCAAGAGCACGCTGCTGCGCCTGGTGGCCGCGCTCGAAGAGGCAGACGCAGGCGAGGTCTTGCTCGACGGCACCGCGCTCGCACGCCATCGCGACGACATCCGCATCATGTTCCAGGACGCGCGCCTGCTGCCGTGGAAGCGCGTCGTCGACAACATCGCACTCGGGCTGCCCGGTGCGGACGCCGAGCGCCGCGCGCGCGAAGCGCTCGCCCAGGTTGGCCTGGCCGACCGGGCCGACGACTGGCCGGCGGTGCTTTCGGGTGGCCAGCGCCAGCGTGTTGCGCTCGCGCGTGCGCTGGTGCACCGGCCACGCCTGCTGCTGCTCGACGAGCCGCTCGGGGCGCTGGATGCGCTCACGCGCATCGAGATGCAGCAGCTCATCGAGTCGCTGTGGCGCAAGCACGGCTTCACGGCGCTGCTGGTCACGCACGATGTCTCCGAGGCGATCGCGCTCGCAGACCGCGTCGTGCTGATCGAGGATCACCGCATCGCGCTCGATGAACGCATCGCGCTTGCGCGGCCGCGTTCGCGCGGCCTGGCCGCCTTCGCAGCACTGGAGGACCGCGTCCTGCAACGCGTGCTTCGCGAGCCGGGCCGTCCCGACGCGGAAGTCGCCGAACCCCTGCCCGGCATCGACGCCTGGCGCTGGTCGATCTGAGCACGCACATTCACCACCAACGGAGAACACATGAGCATCACCGCCATCAACGTCCGCAACCAGTTCCGCGGCAAGGTCAAGGAGATCATCGAAGGTCCGGTTGTGTCCGAGATTGACGTCGAGACACCCGCCGGGTTGGTCGTCACGTCGGTCATCACTACCCGCTCGGTCAAGGAGCTGAAGCTCACCGTCGGCAAGGAGGTGATCGCTCTGGTCAAGGCGACCGAGGTGTCGCTGGCGACGCTGTGACGTCGCCAAGCCTGCTGATCGTGCCTGGCCTGCACGACAGCGGTCCGGCTCACTGGCAGACCTGGCTGCAACAGGGCGACCGTCATGCTTTGCGTGTCGAGCAGCGCAACTGGACCAAGCCTGACCTCGACCGCTGGGCTGCGCGTATCGGGAGCACGCTCGAACGCGCGGGACCCGGCCCCTGGATCGCCGCGGCGCACAGCTTCGGATGCCTCGCACTGGTCCGGTACCTGGCCCGGCAGCCGCGACATGGGATCGCTGCGGCACTGCTCGTCGCGCCGGCCGATCCAGCCAGGTTCGGCGTCGCGTCCCTGCTGCCGGATGGCGCGTTGCCGGTGACCAGCATGCTCGTCGGCAGCGAGACCGACCCGTGGATGAGTCTTGCCGGCGCGCGCCACTGGGCCCGGCGCTGGGAGAGTCACTGGGTCAATCTCGGAGCCGCCGGCCACATCAATGCCGAGGCAGGCTTTGGGCCGCTGCCCCTGGCGCGGCGCTGGGTCACGTCGGCAAGGCAGCGCCACGAGCGGGAACGACGACCGGAACGCGCGTCATTCCTGGAGTGGTCGTTCGCGGTCTGATTGCCGTTGCTTCACGTCGCCCTGTACCCGCACACCTCAATGCATCGCGAGCTCGGCCCTGCGCTGAAGTTCGCCTGAGACAGGCGGCGTCACACTGCGAGATGCCGCGCCCTCACCCCGGCCCTCTCCCGCAAGCGGGAGAGGGAGGAAGAGAGAGCTCAAGCCTCCTCGTCGGCAACGTCGGCGGCGCCGTCCTTGTGCAAATCGATCATGCGCTTGAGCGTGGCCTTCAGCTCGGCGGCGCGTGCCAGTCCGAACGGCTCGAGCACGCGGCGCTCGTGCTCCAGCGCGAGCGGGATGAGCCCGGCCACGAGGCGGCCGCCCGATGCGGTGATGCGCACCAGCGTGACGCGGCGGTCGTCTTCGCTGGCGATGCGCTTCACATGGCCGCGTTCCTCCATGCGGTCGAGCACGCGCGTCACGGTGGGCTGCTTCATCACCGTGACCTGGGCCAGGCCGCCAATGCTCATCGGCTCGCCGCCGGCAAGCGACGCCAGCACGCGCCACTCCGAGATCGTGAAGCCCTTGTCCGAGACGACACGATGGAATTCGCCCGAGATGAGGTGGCTGGCCTGCGTGAGCAGGGCGGGCAGGTAGTCGTCGACGAAGGGCATTTGCGCGCAAGTGTGCTTGGTCAGGCCCGGTCTCGCGGCCTTGGTGTTTTCCCGGACTCAGAAAGTACATGACTTTTCATACATCGAACTCTAAACTATTCCCGACTGATGCTTAGTTCGCGGGGCACCGGATGGCCGAGAGATCGTTTGTCGAGGAAGTGAAGAAGCTGCGGCTCGGCTGCCGGGGAGGTGTTCCGCGGCGAGGGCATCCTGGCCGTGACCAAGGCCCTGCTGGAGTCGGGCGTGGCGTATGTGGCCGGCTACCAGGGCGCGCCGATCTCGCACCTGATGGACGTGCTGGCCGATGCGCAGGACATCCTGGCCGAGTACGGCATCCGCTTCGAGAACAGCGCGAGCGAGGCCACGGCGGCGGCGACGCTGGCCGCCTCGGTGAACTATCCGCTGCGCGGCGCGGTGACGTTCAAGTCGACGGTGGGCACGAACGTGGCTTCCGACGCGCTGGCGAACCTGGCCTCGGGCGGCGTGACCGGCGGCGCGCTGATCGTCGTCGGCGAGGACTACGGCGAAGGCTCCTCGATCATGCAGGAGCGCAGCCACGCGTTCGCGATGAAGTCGCAGATCTGGCTGCTGGACCCGCGGCCGAACCTGCCGAGCATGGTGGCGGCCGTGAAGCATGGCTTCGAGCTCTCCGAGGCGAGCAACACGCCGGTGATGCTGGAGCTGCGCATCCGCGCCTGCCATGTGCACGGGGAGTTCGTGGCCGGGGCCAACCGGTCGCCCGCGTTCACGCTGAAGGATGCGCTGGAGAACCCGCGGCGCGACACGAGCCGCATCGTGCTGCCCCCGGCGAGCTTCCTGCACGAGCAGGAGAAGGTGCGCGACCGGTGGCCCGCGGCGGTGCGCTACATCGAGCAGCACGGGCTGAACGAGTTCTTCAACGAGCGGGGCGACGACATCGGCATCGTCGTGCAGGGCGGCAACTACAACACGCTGGTGCGCGCCCTCGAGCGCCTGGGGATGGCCGACGTGTACGGCAACACGCGCGTGCCGCTGTACGTGATGAACGTGGCCTATCCGGTGATCGACTCGGAAGTGCTGCGCTTCTGCGAAGGCAAGCGCGCCGTGCTGATGGTGGAGGAGGGCCAGCCCAACTTCATCGAGCAGAACCTCGCCACGCTGCTGCGCCAGGCCGGCTCCACCACCGCGCTGCATGGCAAGGACCTGCTGCCGATGGCCGGCGAGTACACCGCGGCCGAGCTGCTCAAGGGCGTGCGCGCGTTCCTGGAGCAGCAGGGCCGGCTGCAGCCCGCCGCGCCGCCGGCACGCGCGGCGGCGCCGAAGGTCATTCCGCTGAAGGCGCTGAGCGACACGGTGCAGGCGCGGCCGCCCGGCTTCTGCACGGGCTGCCCGGAGCGGCCCATCTTCACCGCGATGAAGCTGGTGGAGCGCGAGCTGGGCGCGCACCACGTGAGCGCGGACATCGGGTGCCACCTGTTCTCGATCCTGCCGCCGTTCAACCTGGGCAACACGACGATGGGCTACGGGCTCGGGGCCGCGGGGGCGGCGGCGCTGAACGTGCCCGCCGGCAAGAGAGCGATCAGCGTGATGGGGGACGGCGGGTTCTGGCACAACGGCCTGACCAGCGGCATCGCCAACGCGGTGTTCAACCGCAGCGACAACCTGACGATCGTCGTCGACAACAGCTACACCTCGGCCACCGGCGGGCAGGACATCCTCTCGTCGACGGCGCACAACCCGACGCGCAGCACCGGCCATGCCATCGAGGCCGCGGTGCGCGGCGTGGGCGTGAAGTGGGTTCGCACGCTGCGGCGCACGTACGACGTGGCCGGCATGCGCGACACGCTGCGCGAGGCGCTCACCACGAAGGACAAGGGCCCGAAGGTGCTGATCGCGCAGTCGGAGTGCATGCTGAACAAGCAGCGGCGCGAGAAGCCGCTGCAGCGCAAGGCGATCGCGGATGGCCGGCGCGTCGTGCGGGAGCGCTTCGGCGTGGATGCGGACACCTGCACGGGCGACCACTCCTGCATCCGGCTCAACGGCTGCCCGTCGCTGTCGATCAAGCCCAACCCCGACCCGTTGCGCACCGACCCGGTGGCCACCGTGCTCGACTCGTGCGTCGGCTGCGGCCTGTGCGGCGAGGTCTCGCACGCGGCGGTGCTGTGCCCGTCGTTCTACCGGGCGCAGATCGTGAGCAACCCGAACCGGTGGGACCGGCTGCGCCAGCGCGTGCGCGCCGCGGTGATCGGCCGGCTGCAGGCGCGCGAGCGCGCGCGCACGGGAGCGCCATGCGTTCTGAACGTGATCAAGATCGCGATCCTCGCGATGGGCGGCGAGGGCGGCGGCGTGCTGGCCGACTGGATCGTCGACCTCGGCGAGGAGAACGGGTGGATCGCGCAGACCACGTCGGTGCCCGGCGTCGCGCAGCGCACCGGCGCGACGATCTACTACGTGGAGCTCTACCCGCGCGCCGCGGCCGAGCGCGACGGCGCGCGGCCGGTGCTGGCGCTGATGCCGCTGCCGGGCGACGTGGACGTGGTGCTCGCGTCCGAGCTGATGGAAGCCGGCCGCGCGGTGCAGCGCGGCCTGGTGACGCCCGACCGCACGACGCTGGTCGCGTCCACGCACCGCGTGTATTCCATCGCCGAGAAGATGGCGATGGGCGACGGCCGCGTGGACGACGCCGAGCTGCTCGACGCATGCCGAGGCGGCGGCCCGGCGCTTCGTGCGCTTCGACATGGCGGCGGCGGCCGAGGCGTCGGGCAGCGTCATCAGCGCGGTGCTGTTCGGCGCGCTGGCCGGCACCGGCGTGCTGCCGTTCGGGCGCGGGCAGTTCGAGGCCACGATCGAGCGCGGCGGCGTGGGCGTGAAGACGAGCCTGAAGGCCTTCGACGCGGCGTTCGCGCGCGCGGCCGGCACGCCGCCGGCGGCACCGGCGGGGCCGGGCGTCGATGCTTCGCTGCCGGCGCCGCCGGTGGCGGCACTGGACGGAACGACCGAGGCGCCGGCCGGCCGGAAGCCGACCTCGCGCCGGCCGCGATGCCGCGCGACCCGCAGGTGCGTGCGCTGGTGGAGCGCGTGCGGCGCGATTTTCCCGAAGCGGCGCACACGATGCTGATCGAAGGCGTGCGCCGCACGATCGACTTCCAGGATCCGGCGTATGCCGCGCTCTACCTGGATCGCGTCGCCCGCGTGCTCGCAGCGCCGGGCGGCCGCGACACCGCTGCTGCTCAACGAGACGGCGCGCCACCTCGCGCTGTGGATGACCTACGAGGACACCATCCGCGTGGCCGACCTGAAGACGCGCGCGAGCCGGTTCGACCGCGTGAGCGCGGAGGTGCGTGTGCGCGACGACCAGGTGCTGGCCATCGTCGAGTTCATGCATCCGCGCCTGCAGGAGATCTGCGAGACGCTGCCCGCGGGCCTCGGGCGCTGGCTGGCCGCCTCCGGCGCGCCGCGCCGCCTGGTGGAGCGCTTCACCCGCAAGGGGCGCGTGATCAACACCACGTCGCTGCACGGCTTCCTGATGCTGTACCTGCTGGCGCGCATGAAGCGCTGGCGCCGCAGCACGCTGCGCTATGGCGATCGAGGACCAGCGCATCGAGCAGTGGCTGCAGCGCATCGTGGGAGCCGCGAAGGCCAATCCGCAGCTGGCGGCCGAGGTGGCGCAGTGCCAGCGCCTGGTGAAGGGCTACAGCGACACGCACGAGCGCGGCCTGCGCAACTACGAAGCCGTGATGGCGGCGCTCGACGCGCGCCGGCACGGCGATGGCGCCCGCCACGCTGCGCGAGCTGCGCGACGCGGCGCTGGCGGACGAGCACGGCCACAAGCTGCAGCGCGACGCTGGCGCGCCTGGGGGCGCCTGTCGAGGCGGCCTCGCGGGACGCCAGGCGCGAGACGCCCGCGGAGGTCTCATGACGATCACGACGACGGGCCTGCTGTCGCTGCGCGTGGCCGAGGCGCGCATGCTGAACCCGCTGATCCGCATGCTGCGGCTGCGAGGCGGCCGACGGCGGCGCACTGCCCGGCTTCACCGCGGGCTCGCACCTGCGCGTGCGGGCCACGCTGCCGGACGGCAGCACCGACTGGCGCCACTACTCGCTGATCCACTTCTCGACCGAATCGGGCGCGACCTCGGCGCCGCGCGAGTACGTGATCGCGGTGCGGCGCGAGGACGACGGCCGCGGCGGGTCGCGCTTCATGCACGAGCGCGTGCAGGTGGGCGACGTGCTCGAGATCGAGCCGCCGAAGAACGAGTTCGCGCTGCGCGCGCTGGACAGCTGCGCGGTGCTGATCGCCGGCGGCATCGGCATCACGCCGATCACGAGCATGGCGGCGCAGCGCATGGCCGAGGGCCGGCCGGTGCGGCTGCACTATGCCGGGCGCAGCCGCTCGCTGATGGCCTTCCTGCCGGAGCTGCAGGCGCTGCTGGGCGACCGGCTGAAGCTGCATGCCGACGACGAGGCCGGCGCGCCGCTGGACGTGGACGCGCTGCTCGACGCGTGCGCCCCCGAGGACCAGCTGTATGTGTGCGGGCCGAAGGTGATGCTCGACACCGTGCTCGCCAAGACGCAGGCGCGCGGCTGGACGCACGAGCGCGTGCACTTCGAGCTGTTCACGACGCCGGTCGTGGAGGCCGGGGACCGCGCGATCGAGGTCGTGCTCGCGCAAAGCGGCAAGACGCTGACCGTGCCGGCGAACCAGACCATCCTCGATTGCCTGATCGAGCACGGGTGCGATCCGCTGTTCGACTGCAAGCGCGGCGAATGCGGCGTGTGCTCGACGCCGGTGATCGAGGGCGAGGTGGACCACCGCGACTATTTCCTGAGCGATGCCGAGAAGGCATCGAACAAGGTGATGCAGATCTGCATCTCGCGCGCCCGCGGCGCGCGGCTCGTGCTGGACCTGTGAAGAGGCAAGATCGATGAAGACTTCGTATCGCGGCAACCCCGAGGCAGTGCGCGCGCTGGTGCAGCCGGACCGCGTGCACCGCGACCTGTACATCGACCCGGAGCTGTTCGAGCTGGAGCAGGAGCACTTCTTCGCCAACACGTGGAACTACCTGGGCCACGACAGCCAGATCCCGAAGCCCGGCGACTACCTCAGCGTGGACATCGCCGGCCGGCCGCTGATCGTCGTGCGCCACACGGACGGCAGCGTGAAGGTGCTGATGAACCGCTGTGCGCACAAGGGCTCGAAGCTGGTCACGCGAGGCCTGCGGCAACACCGGCAAGTTCTTTCGCTGCCCCTACCACGCCTGGACCTACAAGACGGACGGCTCGCTGCTCGCGATCCCGCTGAAGAACGGCTACGAGGGCACGCGGCTGAAGGAATGCGAGGCGGCCAAGGGCCTCGATGCGCTGAAGAACGTGCGGCTCTACCGCGGCTTCATCTTCGCGAAGCTGAACGATGCCGGCCCGGGCTTCGACGAGTACTTCGGCGACTCGCTCAGCTCGATCGACAACATGGCCGACCGCTCCCCGGAAGGGCAGCTGGAGATCGCCGGCGGCTGCCTGCGCTATCTGCACAACTGCAACTGGAAGATGTTCATCGAGAACCTGAACGACACGATGCACCCGATGGTGGCGCACGAGTCGTCCGCCGGCACCGCCAAGCGCATGTGGGCCGACAAGCCGGCGGAGGCGCCGAAGCCGATGGCGATCGAGCAGTTCGTGCCGTTCATGTCGGACTACCAGTTCTTCGAGGACATGGGCGTGCGCGTGTTCGACAACGGGCACAGCTTCTCGGGCGTGCACTTCTCGATCCACAGCAAGTACTCGGCGATCCCCGCCTACGACGACGCGATGAAGGCCGCCTACGGCGAGGAGCGCGCCAGCGCAGATCATCGGGCTGGCGCGTCACAACACGGTGTACTACCCCACGCTCACGATCAAGGGCGCGATCCAGGCGATCCGCGTGGTGCGACCGATCGCGGTGGACAAGACGCTGATCGAGAGCTGGACGTTCCGGCTGAAGGGCGCGCCGCCGGAACTGCTGGCGCGCACCTGCATGTACAACCGGCTGATCAACTCGCCGTTCTCCGTGGTCGGCCACGACGACCTGCGCGCCTACCGCGGCGCCCAGGAGGGCCTGCACGCCACCGGCAACCCGTGGGTGAGCCTGCACCGCAACTTCGACGAGGCCGAGATCGGCCAGCCGGACGTCACGACGAACGGCACCAGCGAGATCTCGATGCGCAACCAGTACCGCGCCTGGGCCCGGTACATGACCCTGACCATGTGAGGGGACGGCTCATGGCCGATCACGAAGCAGGACCTGATCGACTTCGTCGTGCTCGAGGCGCGTCTGCTCGACGCGAAGCGCTACGAGGAGTGGAACGCGCTCTTCACCGACGATGCGATGTACTGGGTGCCGCTGGTGCCGGACCAGGAAGACGGCATCAACCACACGTCGCACCTGTACGAGGACAAGCTGCTGCGCGAGCTGCGCATCGAGCGCCTGAAGAGCCCGCGCGCCTTCTCGCAGCAGCCCCCGAGCCGCGCGCACCACCTGCTGCAGACGCCTACCGTCGAGACGTTCGACGAAGCGGGCAACCGGTACGTGGTGCGCAGCGAGTTCCACTACACCGAGTCGCAGGGCGACGCGATGCAGTTCTACGTCGGCACCTGCTTCCACCACCTCACGCTGCAGGGCGGCGCGCTGAAGATGACGCTCAAGCGCGTGAACCTGCTCAACTGCGACGCGGCGCTGCCGGCGGTGCAGCTCTTCATCTGAGTGGCTGCAGCGACGTGGACACCGTCTTCGAACGCTTCCGCACCACCGCCGCGCTGGCGCCGGACGACGACTTCCTGTTCGTCGATGCCGGTGACGGCGCAGACGTACGGCATCGAGCCGGGCGCCATCTCCTGGCGCGAGGCGGCGGCGGAGGTCGAGCGGCTGCGGCAGGCGTATGCCGCGGCGGGGTATCGGCATGGGCATCGGGTCGGGCTGCTGCTGGAGAACCGGCCGGCGTTCCTGTTCCACTGGTTCGCGCTCAACGGCGTCGGCGCGAGCGTCGTGCCGATCAGTGCCGAGATGCGGTCGGCCGAACTCGAGTACCTGATCGGGCACAGCGAGATCTGCCTCGCCGTGACGCTGCCGCATCGCGGAGCAGGATCTTCGTGCGGCCGCGAGAGCGGCCGGCGTGCGATGTGCGGGCGATGGTCGCCGATGCGGCCGTGCCGCGCGGCGCCCGCCGCGCCGCTGGCGTTCGATGCGCCGAGCGCGTCGAGCGAATGCGCGCTGCTCTACACCTCGGGCACGACCGGCCGGCCGAAGGGCTGCCGGCTGAGCAACGCGTATTTCCTGCGCGCCGGTGAGTGGTATGCCGGGCTCGGCGACGTCTGCCCGGTGCGGCCGGGGCGCGAGCGCGTCATCACGCCGCTGCCGCTGAACCACGTGAACGCGATGGCGTTCTCGACCATGGTCGTGCTCACCGCCGGCGGCTGCCTTGTGCAGCTCGACCGCTTCCATCCGAAGACGTGGTGGCAGAGCGTGCGCGACAGCCGCGCCACGATCGTGCACTACCTCGGCGTGATGCCGGCCATGCTGCTGTCGGCGCCCGCGGCGCGCGGCGGATCGCGAGCATGCGCGTGCGCTGGGGCTTCGGCGCCGGCGTGGACAGGCAAGAACCATGCGCCCTTCGAAGCCCGCTTCGGCTTTCCGCTCGTGGAGGCGTGGGCGATGACGGAGACCGGCGCCGCGGCCTGCGTGATGGCCAACCACGAGCCGCGCCATGTGGGCACGAGCTGCTTCGGCAGGCCGGAGGCGTTCGTGGACGTGCGCCTGGTGGACGACGAGGGCCGCGACGTGCCGCGCCGGGGTGCCCGGCGAGCTGCTGGTGCGCTCGGCCGGCCGCGACCCGCGCCGCCATTTCTTCAGCGGCTACCTGAAGGACGAGGCGGCGACGCAGGAGGCGTGGCAGGGCGGCTGGTTCCACACCGGCGACATGGTGCGGCGCGACGACGACGGCAGCGATGTACTTCGTCGACCGCAAGAAGAACGTGATCCGCCGCAGCGGGGAGAACATCTCCGCCGTGGAGGTGGAGAGCGTGCTGAACCAGCATCCGGCGGTGAAGACCTCCGCCGTCGCGGCGGCGCCCGACGAGCTGCGCGGCGACGAGGTGCTGGCCTGCGTGGTGCTGCGCGAGCCGGTCGCCGCCGGGCGGCCGCGAAGCGGTGGCGCGCAGCATCGTGCGAGCATGCGCTGGCGCAGCTGGCCTACTACAAGGCGCCGGGCTACGTGGCGTTCGTCGACGAGCTGCCGCTCACGGCATCGCAGAAGATCCAGCGCGGCGAGCTGCGCGACGCTGGCGCGCGCGCTGCCGGGCCAGGCGCACTGCATCGATACGCGCGCGATGAAGAAGAGGCACGGGATGACAAGCGCCGCCTGTCCTACGAAGGCGTCGCCGTCGCGGTGCCCGTGACCGTGCCCTACGTGCGCTACTCCACCCGCGGCGCCCACTGGTTCATCGGCCAGGCGCTGGAGGCGCTGGTGCGTGAATCGGGCATCGCGAAGGACCAGATCGACGGCCTCACGGTCAGCAGCTTCTCGCTCGGCCCCGACACCGCCGTGGGCGTCACGCAGCACCTGGGCGTCTCGCCGCGCTGGCTCGACCACATCCCCAACGGCGGCGCTTCGGGCGTGATGGCGCTGCGCCGCGCGGCGCGCGCGGTGCAGGCGGGCGATGCCGACATCGTCGCGTGCGTCGGGGCCGACACCAACCACGTGGACTCGTTCCGGCTCATGCTGGGCGGCTTCAGCTACTTCGCGCGCGACGCCAGCTACCCCTACGGCTCGGGCGGGCCGAACTCGATCTTCGCGTTCATCACCGCCAACTACATGCGCACGTTCGGCGCCACGCGCGAGGACTTCGGCCGCATCGCGGTGGCGCAGCGCGCGAATGCGCTGAAGAACCCGAACGCGATGTTCAAGAAGCCGCTGACGATGGACGAGTACATGGGCGCGCGGCCGATCTCGGACCCGATCCACCTGTTCGACTGCGTGATGCCGTGCGCGGGCGGCGACGCCTTCCTGGTGATGCGCGAGGAGCGGGCGCGTGAGCTGGGGCTGAAGCATGCGCTGGTGCGCGGCGCGATCGAGCGCCACAACGCCTATGCCGACGACCCGGTGATGGTGCGCGGCGGCTGGCGCGTGGACCGCGACGACCTCTATGCGCAGGCCGATGCCACGCCCGCCGACATCGACTTCGTGCAGACCTACGACGACTACCCCGTGATCGTGATGCTGCAGTTCGAGGACCTCGGGTTCTGCGACAAGGGCGCCGGCCCGGCCTTCGTGCGCTCGCGCACGCTCACGCACGACGGGGATTTTCCGAACAACACCAGCGGCGGCCAGCTGTCGGCGGGCCAGGCCGGCGCGGCGGGCGGCTTCGTCGGCATGGTGGAGGCGATCCGCCAGCTCACGGGCCAGGCCGGGGAGCGGTCGGTGCGCGATGCGAAGCTGGGATTGGTCGACCGGCTTCGGCATGGTGACCTACGACCGCTGCCTGTGCACCGGCGCCGTGATCCTTGGGAGACCATGACGGCCCCACGTGCCACTGCGCGGCTGCATGACCGATGCCCGCTGATGAAGCCCCAAGGCGCAAGAACCCGGTGCTGCGCACGCGGCAGATGAACCTGCCGCCGTGGTCGCGCGGCCGCGTGGCCCTGGGCCTGACGGCCGCCGCCGCCGAGGGCCGCTTCGAGCTGCAGGTGTGCCGGCAATGCCAGGCGCGTGCAGTACCCGCCGCGCGAGGCCTGCCACCGCTGCCTGTCGCCGAGGCTCCAGTGGCGGCCGCAGGCGGGCGAGGGCACGCTGCTCGCGCACACGCGGCTGCACCACAGCAACGACCTGTTCTTTCGCGAGCGCCTGCCGTGGCGGCTCGGGCTCGTGCACCTGGACGCGGGGCCGACGGTGATCGTGCACCTGCACGACGAGATCAAGGACCCGCCCGAGCGCGTGAAGGTGGGCGCCCGGATCGACCGCGCGGGCCAGGCGGTGCTGATCGGGTTTCCGGACGAAGGGAGCGAACACATGGCAGACGATCGGATGCTTCGCGAGATGACGAGCGACCCGCGCTTTCGCAAGGTGCTCGTCACCGACGGCAAGACGGAGGTCGGCCAGGCGCTGGTGAAGGCGATGGTGAAGGCCGGCGCCGACATCGTCTGGGTCGGCCACGCCGAGCCGTGGAAGAAGCTGCCGGGCCTCGACGACATCACGGCGATGAAGGAGGTCACGCTGGTGCCGCTGGACCTGACCAACGAACGCTCCGTGAGCGAGCTGGCGGGCGAGATCGGCGGCAAGGTGGACATCGTGGTCAACAACGCCGAGGTGCACCGCACCTTCGGCATCGGCGTCGCGCCGCGGCACCGACGTGGCGCGCGCCGAGATGGACATCAACTACTTCGGCCTGCTGCGGCTGGCCCAGGGCTTCGGCCCGGCGCTGCGCGGGCGCTCGGCCGACGGCGTCGCGCACGCGGCCGCGTGGGTGAACGTGCTGTCGGTCTACGCGCTGTCCAACTATCCGCCGCACGGCACCTTCTCGGCATCGAAGGCGGCGGCGCTGTCGCTGTCGCAATGTCTGCGCGCGGAGATGCGGCCGGCCGGGATACGCGTGGTCAATGTGTTCCCGGGGCCGATCGACGACGAGTGGAACCAGAACGTGCCGCCGCCGAAGCTGGCGCCGCAGGCGCTGGCGAGCGCGATCGTCAAGGCGCTGAAGGAAGGCATCGAGGATGTCTATCCCGGCGAGGTGGCGCAGGAGTGGCTGGAGCGCTGGCGCGACAACCCGAAGGTGCTGGAGCGCGAGCTGGCGGCGGGAGGACGCTGACGATGCAGCAGCACGACTGCACGCAGCGCACACACCAACGCGTCCAGGTTGCCGACGCTGACGCTCGACTCCTGGCGAATTCGCAAGCGCTGGCCACGCGCCGCATCCGCGTCGTCGACCTCACGCAGACGCTCACGCCCGACTTTCCGCAGATCGCGCTGCCGCCCGAGATGGGCCAGTGCTGGGCCTTCCGCGTCGAGGAGATCTCGCACTACGACGATCGCGGCCCGGGCTGGTACTGGAACAACTTCTCGTGCGGCGAGCACACCGGCACGCACTTCGATGCGCCGATCCACTGGATCTCCGGGCGCGACCTGCCCAACAACTCGGTGGACACGATTCCCGCGCAGCACTTCGTGGCGCCTGCGTGCGTCATCGACTGCTCCGAGCAGTCGAAGACCGATCCCGACTACCTGCTCACGGTCGACGACATCGAGCGCTTGGGAGTCGAAGCACGGCCGCATTCCGGCCGGCGCCTGGGTGCTCATGCGCACCGACTGGTCCAAGCGCAGCGCGGACCCGGAGGCCTACCAGAACTTCGACGAGACCGGGCAGCACACGCCCGGGCCGAGCAGCGAGGCGGTGCAGTTTCTGGTCGAGCAGCGCGACGTGCTCGGATTCGGCTCGGAGGCCATCGGCACGGATGCGGGCCAGGGCTATCACCTGCGGCCGCCGTACCCGTGCCACTACTTCATGCACGGGGCCGGGCGCTACGGGCTGCAATGCCTGGCCAACCTGGACCTGCTGCCGCCCACCGGCGCGCTGCTGATCTGCCCGCCGCTGAAGATCCAGAAGGGCAGCGGCAGCCCGCTGCGCGTGCTGGCGCTCGTGGAGGATTCGGCATCATGAAGGCGCTCGGGGTCGCGGCAGTCACCGGCGGCAGCGCGGGCATCGGCCGCGCGATCTGCGAGCACCTGCTCGCTCAAGGGTACGAAGTGGTGTCGCTGGCGCGGCGGCGCTGCGACATCGACCACCCGAAGCTGCACAGCATCGAGGTCGACCTGATGGACCGCGCGGCCACCGCCGAGGCGGCGCGCGAGATGGCGCGCCGCTACGACGTGACGACGCTGGTGCACAACGCCGGCGTGATCCGGCCGGCGCTGCTGCCCGAAGTGAAGCTCGACGACCTGGACGCGCTCGTGAACCTGCATTTCGGATGCGCGATCCAGCTCATGCAGGCCGCCTTGCCCGCGATGCGCGCGCGCAAGGCCGGGCGCGTGATCCTGCTCTCGTCGCGCGCGGCGCTCGGGGCGCAGACGCGCACCGCGTACTCCGCGACCAAGGCCGGCCTGCTCGGCCTCGCGCGCACCTGGGCGCTGGAGCTGGCCGCCGACGGCATCACCGTGAACGTCGTGGCACCGGGCCCGATCCGCACCGACATGTTCTACGACGTGATCCCGGCCGGCAGCGAGCGCGAGCAGAAGCTGGCGGCGTCGATTCCGGTCGGGCGCATCGGCGAGGTGGCGGACGTCGCGCGCGCCGTGGCCTTCTTCGCCCACCCCGACAACGGCTTCGTCACCGGCCAGGCGCTGTATGTCTGCGGCGGCGCCAGCATCGGGAGCATTTCGCTGTGACTTACCCGGAGCGCCTTCGGCGTATCGACGGCATATGGGCTCCCTCTCCCGCAGCGCGGGAGAGGGCGGGGGGTGAGGGCGCGGCGCTGGCGTCGGCTTTGCATGGCCGGCGGCCTGCGCGAGGCCGCGCCCTCACCCCGGCCCTCTCCCACAAGTGGGAGAGGGAGCAAACCCGCGAGGCTGAGTAGAAACATGAACCGCTTCGACAACGCCGCCGACATCGCTGCACTCGTGCAGGACGATCGCGTGCACCGCGACCTGTACCTGAGCGACGAGATCTTCGCGCTCGAGCAGCGGCACTTCTTCGGCAACACGTGGAACTTCGTCGGCCACGCGAGCCAGGTGCCGAAGGCGGGCGACTACATCGCCGTGGAGATCGCGGGCCGGCCGCTGCTGATGGTGCGCCAGGCCGACGGCGGCGTGCGCGTGCTGCACAACCGCTGCGCGCACAAGGGCACGCGGCTCGTCAGCGACGGGCCGGGGCATGCCGGCCGGTTCTTCCGCTGCCCCTACCACGCCTGGACCTACAAGCTCGACGGCGCGCCGCTCTCGATCCCGCTGAAGACCGGCTACGAAGGCACGCGGCTGGCCGAATGCGAGTCCGGCCGCGGCATGGAGCCGGTGAACAGCGCCGTCTATCGCGACTTCGTCTTCGCCCGCATCAACCCGGGCGGCCCCGACTTCGAGAGCTACTTCGGCGAGGCGCTGCGCGCCATCGACAACCTGGTGGAGCGCTCGCCGGTGGGGCGCCTGCAGGTGGCGGGCGGCGTGCTGCGCAGCATCGTGCGCTGCAACTGGAAGATGTACTTGGAGAACATCAACGACACGGTGCATCCGATGTCGACGCACGAGTCGGCCACGCAGGCCGCCAAGACCCTGTGGGAGGGCCAGCCGGCCGACGCGCCGAAGCCGATGGCGATGGAGCAGATCCTGCCGTTCGGCGCGGGCTACGAGTTCTTCGACCGCATGGGCGGGCGCGTCTACCCCAACGGCCACAGCGTGCTCGGCACGCAGTTCAGCATCCACTCCGGCTACGGCCAGGTGCCCGAGTACGAGGAGGCCATGCGGCAGGCCTACGGCGAGCGCGCGGCCGACATCCTGCAGCGCTCGCCGCAGAACGCGGTGTGCTTCCCGAGCCTGTCCGTGAAGGGGTCGCCGCAGGCGATCCGCGTCATCCGCCCGCTGGCCGCGGACCGCACGCTGGTGGAGGCCTGGAGCTTCCGCGCCGAGGGCGCGCCGGACCTGCTCCTGCAGCGCACGCTCACCTACAACCGGCTCGTGTTCGCGCCGATGTCGATCGTCGCGCACGACGACATGCACCTGTTCGAGAGCATCCAGCAGCGGGCTGGCCGCCGGCCACAACGAGTGGGTCAGCCTGCATCGCGGCCACGAGCCCGGCGAGCGCGGCGACGTCACGCGCGACGTGAACGGCACCAACGAGCTGCTGATGCGCAACCAGTTCCGAGCCTGGGTCAAGTTCATGACCGAAGCTTTTTCCACCCCGTGAGGAGAGCCCTGATGAAGTCCTTCGTTCGTTGTGCCATCGGCGCCGCCCTCGCGGCCGCCTTCGCCGCCGGCGCGCTCGCCGCCGACCTCAAGGTCGGGCTCAGCGTGTCGCTGTCCGGGCCGAATTCGTCGCTCGGCATTCCCTACGCCAAGGGCATGCAGGCGGCCGTGGCCTACCAGCCGGAGATCAACGGCCGCAAGGTGCAGCTCGTCGTGCTCGACGACGGCTCCGACCCGACCAACGCCGGCCGCAATGCGCGCAAGCTGGTCGAGGAGGAGAAGGTCGACGTGCTGATGGGCTCGTCGGGCGTGCCGGCCACCATCGCCATCTCGCAGGTCGGCCGCGAGAGCAAGACGCCGATGATCGGCCTGTCGCCCATCTCGCTGCCGCCGGCCGAAAGCGACTGGACCGTGACGGTCGCGCAGCCGCCGCAGCTGATGATCGACGCGGTGGTGGCGAAGATGAAGAAGCGACGGCGTCAAGACCGTCGGCTACATCGGCTTCTCCGATGCGTGGGGCGACCTCGTCTACAACTCGCTGATGAAGGCCGCCGAGCCGGCGGGCATCAAGGTGCTGACCAACGAGCGCTATGCGCGCGCCGATGCGTCGGTCACGGGCCAGGTGCTGAAGATCGTCGCGGCCCGGCCCGACGCGGTGATGACCGGCGGCTCCGGCACGCCGGGCGCGCTGCCCTACCTGGCACTGGCCGAGCGCGGCTTCAAGGGCAACGTGTACGGCCAGCACGGCCTGATCAACCCCGACTTCGTGCGCGTGGCCGGCCCGGCGGCCAACGGCAGCTTCATGCCCACCGGCCCGGTGATCGTGGCCGAGCAGCTGCCGGCCGACTACCCGACCAAGAAGATCGCGCTCGACTTCCGCAACACCTTCCAGAAGGTGAACAACGCGGCGTCGACCGACGCGTTCTCGGCCTACTCGTTCGACGGCTACATGGTGTTCGCCGATGCGGCGGCCACGCGCCAAGGGCGAGCCCGGCACGCCGGAGTTCCGCGCCTCGCTGCGCGACGCGATCTTCAGCACCAAGGAAGTGGTCGGCGCGCACGGCGTCTACAACTTCAAGCAGGGCAACCTGTACGGGGTGGACGAGCGTGCACGCGTGATCGTGAAGCTCGACAACGGCCAGTGGAAGCTCGTGTCGCCCGTGAGCGCGCTGAGCCAAGCGGCGCCATGAACCTCGACGTAGCGCTGATCCTCGGCATCGACGGCCTGGCCAACGGGGCGGTGTACCTGCTCGCCGGCCTGGGCCTGGTGCTCATCTTCTCGGTCACCCGCGTGGTGTTCGTGCCGTTCGGCGACGTGGCCGCCTTCGCGGCGCTGAGCCTCGCGGCGTTCGAGATGAAGCGGCTGCCGCCCACCATCGGCCTCGTGCTCACGCTGGCGCTGGTGGCGGTGATCGTCGAGGTGACGGCGCTGCTGCGGCGCGGCGAGCACGCCCGCATCCCGCGGGCGCTGCTCGGCTGGGGCGTGCTGCCCGCGCTGCCGTGCCTGCTGGCGTGGGCCGTCGCGGGGCGCGACGTGCCGCATGCGGTGTTCATCCTGACCGCCATCGCGCTCGTCGTGCCGATCACGCCGCTCGTGGCGCGCGTGGCGCTGCAGCCGATCGCGAACGCCTCGGTGCTGGTGCTGCTGATCGTCTCGCTGGCGCTGCACTTCCTGCTGTCGGGCCTCGGGCTGCTGTTCTTCGGGCCCGAGGGCTTTCGCACCGCGCCGCTGGCCAGCGGCGGCGTCTCGTTCGGCGCCTTCTCCGTCAGCGGCCAGGTGATCCTGATGATCGCCTCGGCCGTGGCGCTGAGCGGGTTGTTCTTCGTGGCGTTCCAGCGCACGGTGGCCGGCAAGGCGCTGCGCGCGACGGCGGTCAACCGCGTCGGCGCGCGGCTGGTCGGCATCCGGCCGGCGCGCACGGCGCTGCTGGCCTACGGGTTCGCGTCGCTGCTCGCGGGGCTGATCGGCGTGCTGGTGGCGCCCGTGACCACGATGTACTACGACTCCGGGTTCCTGATCGGCCTCAAGGCCTTCGTGGCCGCGATCATCGGCGGGCTCGTGAGCTACCCGCTCACGGCGATCGGCGCGCTGGCGGTCGGCGTGGCCGAGAGCTTCGCGTCGTTCTGGAGCGGGGCGCTGAAGGACGTGATCGTGTTCAGCCTGCTGATCCCGGTGCTCATGCTGCGCTCGCTGCTGAGCGCGCATGCCGAGGAAGAAGAAGAGGAGATCGAGGCATGAAGCTGCACCGCAGTGCATGGATCGCGCTCGTCGCCGCCGCCGCGATCGCGCTCGCGCCGACCGTGCTGGGCAACTTCGGCGTCGCGCTGCTGAACGACATCGGCATCGGCGCGCTGGTCGCGCTCGGCCTCGTGCTGCTCACCGGCGTGGGCGGCGCCACGTCGTTCGGCCAGGCGGCGTTCGTCGGCATCGCAGCCTACGCGCAGCGCGTGGCTCTCCACCGCGCAGGGCCTGTCCCCGTGGCTCGGGCTGCTGTTCGCCCTGCTGCTCACCGGCATCGCGGCGCTGGCGATCGGCCTGCTCACGCTGCGCCTGGGCGGCCACTTCCTGCCGCTGTCGACCATCGCGTGGGGGCTGTCGATCGCGCTGCTGTTCGGCAACGTCGAGGCCCTGGGCCGGCACACCGGGCTCTCGAGCATTCCGCCGCTGAAGCTCGGGTCGTGGTCGCTCGCCGATCCGCGCGCGATCTACTACCTCATCTGGCCCCTCGTCGGCCTCGCGTGCCTGTTCGCGCGCAACCTGCTGCAGTCGCGCCCCGGCCGCGCGATCCGCAGCCTGCGCGGCGGCGGCGATCCTGCTCGGCAGCGTGGGCGCCGACGCATTCCGCGTGCGACTCAGCCTGTTCGTGCTGGCCGCGCTGCTGGCCGGGGCTCGCCGGCTGGCTCTATGCGCACATGAACCGCTTCGTCAGCCCGTCGCCCTTCGACGTGCGGGCGAGCATCGAGTACCTGCTGATGGCCGTGGCCGGGGGCCTCGGCCACCTGAGCGGCGCGCTCGTCGGCGCGGCGGTCGTGCTGGTGATGAAGAACGCGCTGCAGGACGTGCTGCCGCTGCTCAGCTCGCGCGGCGGCCAGCTCGAGGCGGTGGCGTTCGCGCTGCTCTTCATCGTGCTGCTGCAGCACGCGCGCGGCGGCGTCATGGGCTTCCTCACGCGATGGACGCGCGGCCGCTTCAAGGCGCCGCCGCCGAAGCCGCGCGGATCCGTCCATCGAGCCCTTGCCCCGGCGGCCGCAGCCGCAGCGCGGCGAGACGGTGCTGAAGGTGCACGACGCCCTCAAGCGCTTCGGCGGCCTGGTGGCCGTGAACCATGTGAGCTTCGACGTGAAGGCGGGCGAGATCGTCGGCCTGATCGGGCCGAACGGGGCCGGCAAGTCGACCATGTTCAACCTCGTCACCGGCACGGCTGCCGATGACCGGGCGGCCGCGTGGAGTTCCTCGGCGACGACGTGACCGGCAAGCCGCAGCGCACCATCGCGCGGCGCGGCATGGCGCGCACCTTCCAGCACGTGAAGCTGCGCCCGCAGATGAGCCTGCTGGACAACGTGGCCCTGGGCGCCTACGCCCGCACGAGCGCCGGCGTGCTGCGCGCCGGCCTGCGGCTGGATCGGCGCGAGGAGGCCCAGGTGATGGCGGAGGCGCAGCGGCAGCTGGAGCGCATCGGCCTGGGCGATCGCCCGCAGGAGCTGGCGGGCAGCCTGCCGCTCGGCACGCAGCGCATCCTGGAGATCGCACGCGCGCTCGCCGCCGACCCGGTGCTGCTCGTGCTCGACGAGCCGGCGGCCGGCCTGCGGCGCAAGGAGAAGCAGGCGCTCGCCGGGCTGCTGCGCAAGCTGCGCGACGAGGGCGTGACGATCCTGATCGTCGAGCACGACATGGACTTCGTGATGAAGCTCGTCGACCGGCTCGTGGTGATGAACTTCGGCTCGAAGCTCTGCGAAGGCTCGCCGGCCGCGATCAGGGCGGACGAGAGCGTGCAGGCGGCGTATCTGGGCGGCGTGGCCGAGCCGAAGGCGAAGGCTGCGGAGCCGGCGGGAGTTTGAGATGAGCCACGAACAACACCGGTTTCGGCTCCCTCTCCCGACTTGTGGGAGAGGGCTGGGGTGAGGGCGCGGCCTCTCGTGGTGCAACGCCGGTGCCTCGCGAGCGCCGCGCCCTCACCCAGACCCTCTCCCGCGAGCGGGAGAGGGAGAGGAAGAGGGAGCCGCGCATGACCACCCCATGCTCGAAGTCCGAGGACCTGCACGTCTCCTACGGCCAGGTCGATGCCGTGCGCGGCGTGTCGCTCTCGCTCATGCCCGGCCAGATCGTTTCCGTCATCGGGCCCAACGGCGCGGGCAAGACCACGCTGCTCGCTGCCGCGATGGGCCTGCTGCCGTCCAAGGGCACGCTGCGCTTCGAGGGCGACGACCTCCATGCGCTCGACGTCGAGGCGCGCGTCGAGCGCGGCCTCACGCTGGTGCCCGAGAAGCGCGAGCTGTTCGGCGAGCTCACGGTGCTCGACAACCTGATGCTCGGCGCCTACGCCAAGCGCCTGCGCAGCGCCACGCTGAAGGAGCGGCTCGAGGCGGTCTACGCGCGCTTCCCGCGCCTGGCCGAGCGCCGCGCGCAGCGCGCCGACACGCTGTCGGGCGGCGAGCGCCAGATGCTCGCGCTGGGACGCGCGCTGATGTCGTCGCCGCGCCTGCTGATGCTCGACGAGCCCAGCCTCGGGCTCGCGCCGCTGATCGTGAACGAGATCCTCTCGATCGTGCGCGGGCTGCGCAACGAGGGCGTGTCGATCCTGCTGATCGAGCAGAACGCGCGCGCCGCGCTCGACTGCTCGGACCACGGCTACGTGCTGGAGACCGGCGAGATCGCGCTGAGCGGCGCCTCCCAGGCGCTCGCCAGCGACCCGCGCGTGCAGCACACGTACCTGGGCGGAGGTGCCGACGATGCATGACCTGGCCCCCCGCGACCGCACGCTGCCGGCGCTGCTGCGGCGCCAGGCTGCGCTGTTCGGCGACCGGCCGGCCGTGTCGTTCGACGGCGCGGACTGGTCGCATGCAGGCGCGCTGCAGGCGACCGCGCGCCGCGGCGCCGCGCTGCGGCGCGCCGGCGTGGCGCGCGGCGACCGGGTGGCCTCGATGTGCGGCACCCGCGTGGAAGCCCTCGAGACCTTCCTTGGCTGCGGCTGGATCGGCGCCGCCTCGGTGCCGATCAACACCGCATCGATGGGCCCGCAGATCGAGTACCTGCTCGCCGACAGCGGCGCGCGGCTGCTGGTGATCGAGAGCCGCTTCGTCGAGCGCCTCGCCGGGCGTCGATCTCGCGAAGACGTCGGTCCGCGTCATCTGGGTCGTGGGCGACGAAGGCGCGCTGCCCCCCGCGGCCGACGGACATCGCGTGCATGCCCTGGCCCGCGGGCGCCGATGCCGCCGATGCCACCGATGCCGCGGAGCCCGAGCCTGCGCGCCCGGGCGACACGCTGGCCATCCTCTACACCTCCGGCACCACCGGCCCGGCCAAGGGCGTGCTGTGCCCGCACGCGCAGTACCTGGCGTGGGGCGAGAACACCGCGCGCATCCTCGGCCTGCGCCCCGACGACGTGCTGTGCACGACGCTGCCGCTGTTCCACATCAACGCGCTGAACACCTATGCGCAGGCCGCCGTCACGGGCTGCCGCGTGGCGTTCGAATCGAAGTTCTCGGCGTCCGGCTTCTGGCCCACGATGCGCCGGCGCGAGGCGACGGTGGTCTACCTGCTCGGCGCGATGGTGCCGATGCTGCTGGCGCAGCCGCCCGCCGCGGCGGAGCGCGATCACCGCGTGCGCACCGGCTTGGGCCCGGGCGTGCCGCCGTCCGCCGCCGCCGCGCTGCGCGAGCGCACCGGCCTCGTGCTGCTCGAAGGCTACGGCTCCACCGAGACCAACTTCGTCATCGCGACCACGCCCGAGACGTCGGGCACCGGCGTGATGGGCTTCCTGCAGCCCGGCTTCGACGCGCGCGTGGTCGACGAGGAAGACGTCGAGCTCCCCGCCGGCGAGCCGGGCGAGCTGGTGCTGCGCGCGGACGCGCCGTTCGCGTTCGCCAGCGGCTACCACGGCCTGCCGGACAAGACCGTCGAGGCGTGGCGCAACCTGTGGTTCCACACCGGCGACCGCGTGGTGCGCGAGGCCGACGGCAGCTTCCGCTTCGTCGACCGCATCAAGGACGCGATCCGCCGCCGCGGCGAGAACATCTCCTCGTACGAGGTCGAGCAGGTGCTGCTCGGCCACCCCGCGGTGGCTGCGGTCGCGGTCTATCCGGTGCGGTCGGAGCTGGCCGAGGATGAAGTGATGGCTGCGCTCGTGGCGCGCCCCGGCCTGGCGCTCGAGCCCGCCGAGCTGGCCGCCGATCTGGCCGACTACTGCCAGTCGCGGCTGCCGAAGTTCGCGATCCCGCGCTACTTCGACATCGTGCCCGACCTGCCGCGCACCGAGAACGGCAAGGTCCAGAAGTTCCGGCTGCGCGAGCAGGGCGTGACGCCCACCGCGTGGGACAGGGCCCACCCCCGAGCGCCTCACGGCGCTCCCCCTCAAGGGGGCGCCACCAGCGGACCGGCGGAGCCGGATCCGCGGTGGCCGCTTGAAGGAGCGGCTTCATCGGACGAGGGTGGCGCGTTGGCGTCATTGAAAACTGGAAGTGACACATGAACATCGTCTGCATCGGCGGCGGCCCCGCCGGCCTCTATTTCGCGCTGCTGATGAAGCAGCAGGACCCCTCGCACCGCATCCGCGTGGTCGAGCGCAACCGGCCCTACGACACCTTCGGCTGGGGCGTCGTGTTCTCCGACCAGACGCTCGGCAACCTGCAGCAGGCCGACCCGAAGACCGCGGGGCAGATCCTCGACGCCTTCAGCCACTGGGACGACATCGAGGTGAACATCCGCGGCCACAAGGCCGTGTCCGGCGGACACGGCTTCTGCGGCATCGGCCGCAAGCGGCTGCTGAACATCCTGCAGCAGCGCTGCGAGGAGCTGGGCGTGGAGCTGGTGTTCGAGACGGACGTGCAGGGCGATGCGCAATACCCCGACGCCGACCTCGTCATCGCCAGCGACGGCCTGAACAGCCGCATCCGCACGCAGCATGCCGAGACCTACCAGCCCGACATCGACCTGCGCAAGTGCCGCTTCGTGTGGCTCGGCACGCACAAGCTGTTCGAGGCGTTCACGTTCGCGTTCGAGGAAACGCCTCACGGCTGGTTCCAGGCCCATGCCTACCGCTTCGACGCCGAGACCTCCACCTTCATCGTCGAGACGCCCGAGGACGTGTGGCTGAAGGCCGGCCTGGACAAGATGGAGAAGGAGGAGGCCATCGCCTTCTGCGAGCAGCTCTTCGCGAAGTACCTCGACGGCCACAAGCTGATGTCCAACGCCTCGCACCTGCGCGGCTCGGCGCAGTGGATCCGCTTTCCGCGCGTGGTCTGCAAGACCTGGGTCCACCACAACGGCAGGGCGCCGGTGGTGCTGATGGGCGACGCCGCGCACACCGCGCACTTCTCCATCGGCTCGGGCACCAAGCTCGCGCTGGAAGACGCCATCGAGCTGGCGCGCTGCATCGGCAAGAACCCGGGCAGACCTCGCCGCCGCGCTGCAGGACTACGAGGCCGTGCGCAGCGTCGAGGTGCTGAAGATCCAGAACGCGGCGCGCAACTCGACCGAGTGGTTCGAGAACGTGCAGCGCTACGTGAACCTGCCGCCGGAGCAGTTCGCGTACTCGCTGCTCACGCGCAGCCAGCGCATCAGCCACGAGAACCTGCGCCTGCGCGACAAGGGCTACGTGGAGCGCTACGAGGCCTGGATCGCCGAGCGCGCGGGCGTGCCGCCGGTGCCGGCGCAAGTCTCCGATCCCGCCGATGTTCACGCCGTTCACGCTGCGCGGCATGACGCTCGGCAACCGCGTGGTCGTCTCGCCGATGGCGCAGTACTCGTGCATCGACGGCGTGCGCGGGCGACTACCACCTCACGCACCTGGGCGCGCGCGCGATGGGCGGCGCCGGGCTCGTGTTCGTGGAGATGACCTGCCCGACGCCCGACGCCCGCATCACGCCCGGATGCCCCGGCCTGTGGAACGAGCAGCAGCGCGACGCGCTCGCGCGCATCGTCGATTTCGTGCACGCCCATACCGACGCGAAGATCGCGATCCAGCTCGGCCATGCCGGCGCCAAGGGTTCCACCCGCGTGCCGTGGGAGGGCGAGGACCAGCCGCTGGAGGTCGGCAACTGGCCGCTGATCTCCGCCTCGCCGCAGCAGTACCTGGACGGCGTGAGCGACTGGTCGCGCGCGATGAACCGCGACGACATGGACCGCGTGCGCGACGACTTCGTGCGCAGCACGCGCTATGCGGCCGAGGCCGGCTTCGACTGGCTGGAGCTGCACTGCGCGCACGGCTACCTGCTGTCGAGCTTCATCTCGCCGCTCACCAACCAGCGCACCGACGAGTACGGCGGGTCGCTGGAGAACCGCCTGCGCTATCCGCTCGAAGTCTTCCGCGCCATGCGCGAGGTGTGGCCGCAGGACCTGCCGATGTCGGTGCGCATCTCGGCGCACGACTGGGTGGAGGGCGGCATCACGCCGGACGACGCGGTGGACATCGCCAAGGCCTTCAAGGCCGCCGGCTGCGACATGATCGACTGCTCGTCCGGCCAGGTGAGCAAGAAGCAGAAGCCGGTCTACGGCCGCATGTGGCAGACGCCGTTCGCCGACCGCATCCGCAACGAGGCGGGCATCGCGACCATCGCCGTCGGCGCCATCTCCGAGGCCGACCATGCCAACAGCATCATCGCCGCCGGCCGTGCCGACCTGTGCGCCGTCGCGCGGCCGCACCTGGCCAACCCGGCATGGACGCTGATGGAAGCCGCCCGCATCGGCTACCTGGGCGCCGCGTGGCCGAAGCAGTACCGGTCGGCGAAGACCCAGCTCGAGCGCAACCTCGAGCGCGAGCGCGCCGCGGCGTCGCAGGCCAGCGGGCCTGTCGCCGCTGCAGCAGGCCAACCAGGCGCTGGGCGTGTGATGGCAGCGCAATGCCGCATTGGCTCCCTCTCCCACTCGTGGGAGAGGGTGGGGGTGAGGGCGGTGCGTTCGCATGGCAACGACGTCGCACCGCGGGAAGCCGCGCCCTCACCCCGACCCTCTCCCGCAAGCGGGAGAGGGAGCGGAAGGGAGGCTCGCGATGAATCCGCGGCACGCCATCGTCACCGGCGCGGCGCGCGGCATCGGCGCGGCGATCGCGCGTGCGCTGGCCGCCGAAGGCGCCGCAGTGACGCTGCTCGGCCGCAGCCGCGACGCGCTGCAGCAACTGCAGGCCGAACTGCCCGGCAGCGGCATCGCCATCGCCGACATCACCAGCGAATCCGACGTGCGCGCCGCGTTCGAGCAGGCGCGCGCCGAGCGCGGCGCCGGTCGCGATCCTCGTCAACAACGCCGGCCAGGCCGAAAGCGCTCCGTTCGCGCAAGACCTCCGTCGAGCTCTGGCAGCGCATGCTGGCGGTGAACCTCACCGGCGCCTTCCACTGCACGCAGGCGGCGCTGCCGGACATGCTGGCGGCCGGCAAGGGGCGCATCGTCAACGTCGCCAGCACCGCCGGGCTGAAGGGCTACGCCTACGTCAGCGCGTATGTCGCCGCCAAGCACGGGCTCGTCGGGCTCACCCGCGCGCTGGCGCTGGAGCTCGCGGCCAAGGGCATCACCGTGAACGCCGTGTGCCCGGGCTACACCGAGACCGACATCCTGCGCGACAGCATCGCCAACGTCGTCGCCAAGACCGGGCCGCACGGCGGACGAGGCGCGCGCCGAGTTCGCGCGCTCGAACCCGCAGGGCCGCCTGGTGCAGCCGCAGGAGGTGGCCGATGCGGTGCGCTGGCTCTGCAGCGACGCCGCCGCGGCCGTGACGGGCTGCGCGCTGCCGGTGGCGGGCGGGGAGGTCTCGTGAAGCGCGACGATCCCTTCGTGTCCGACCATGCGACGCTGAAGCTGTGGCTGCGCCTGCTGTCGTGCTCGACGCAGATGGAAGCCGAGATCCGCCGGCGCCTGCGCAAGCGCTTCGGCATCTCGCTCGGCCGCTTCGACTATCTCGCCGCATTGCACAAGCACCCGGCGGGCCTGAAGATGAGCGAGCTGTCGCGCCACCTGCGGGTGACGGGCGGCAACGTGACCGGCCTCACCGACGACCTGGAGCGCGAAGGCATGGTGGTGCGCGAGAGCAACCCGACCGACCGGCGCGCGTGGATGCTGCGGCTCACCGCGCGCGGGCGGCGCACCTTCGAAACCATGGCCCGCGAGCACGAGCAATGGGTGCTCGAGCTCTTCGGCGGGCTGGACGGCCACGCGCTGGGAGAGCTCTATGCCCATCTCGGCACGCTGCGCACGCACCTGAAACCCGACATCGAGGAACCGAGATGACCGACGCTACCGCCGGCCTGTTCGCAGGCAACCGCAAGACCGCCGCCGGATACCAGGCGACCCACTTCCTGTGGCGCGTCGACGCCGGCGTGGCCACCGTCACGCTGAACCGCCCCGAGCGCAAGAACCCGCTCACGTTCGAGTCGTACGCCGAGCTGCGCGACCTGTTCGGCCTGCTGAAGCATGCGCGAAGACGTGAAGGCCGTGGTGGTGGAGGGCGCCGGCGACAACTTCTGCTCCGGCGGCGACGTGCACGAGATCATCGGGCCGCTGCTCACGCTGAAGGCGCCGGAGCTGCTGATGTTCACGCGCATGACCGGCGACCTGGTGAAGGCCATGCGCGGCTGCCCGCAGCCCATCGTGGCCGCGCTGGACGGCGTGTGCGCGGGCGCCGGGGCCATCGTGGCGATGGCGTCCGACCTGCGGCTGGGCACGGCGCGCTGCAAGACCGCGTTCCTGTTCAACCGCGTCGGCCTCGCGGGCTGCGACATGGGCGCATGCGCCATCCTGCCGCGCCTCGTGGGCCACGGCCGCGCGAGCGAGCTGCTGTACACGGGCCGCTCGCTCGGCGGCGAGGAGGGCGAGCGCTGGGGCTGGCTCAACCGCCTCGTCGAGCCGGGGGCGCTGCGCGACGAGGCGCAGGCGATGGCGCGCGAGCTGGCCACCGGCCCGACGTTCGCGAACGGCATCACCAAGACCATGCTCCATCACGAATGGGCCATGACGATCGAGCAGGCCATCGAGGCGGAGGCGCAGGCGCAGGCGATCTGCATGCTCACCCAGGATTTCGGCCGCGCCTACGAGGCTTTCGCGAACAAGCGCAGGCCGCGTGTTCGAAGGCAACTGAGGGACTGACCATGGCCGACATGTCCTGCCTCGACTGGCCGTTCTTCGAACCGCGGCACCGCGCGCTGGCGCAGTCGCTCGACGCGTGGGCGCGGGAGCACCTGGCCCACGCGCACGGCGACGATGTCGACGCCGAGTGCCGCACGCTGGTGCGCCAGCTCGGCGACGGGGGTTGGCTGAAGCATGCCGTCGCCGGCACCGTTCACGGCGGCGCGGCCGAAGCCATCGACACGCGCAGCATCTGCCTCGTGCGCGACACGCTGGCGCGGCACTCGGGCCTGGCCGATTTCGCGTTCGCGATGCAGGGGCTCGGCTCCGGCGCCATCAGCCTGGCCGGCACGCCGCAGCAGCGCGCGCGCTGGCTGCCGCGCGTGGCGCGCGGCGAGGCCATCGCCGCGTTCGCGCTGTCCGAGCCCGACGCCGGGTCCGACGTCGCGGCGCTGTCGTGCGCCGCGCGCGTCGACGGCGACCATGCCGTGCTCGACGGCGAGAAGACGTGGATCTCCAACGGCGGCATCGCCGATTTCTACGTGGTGTTCGCGCGCAGCGGCGAGGCGCCCGGCTCGCGCGGCATCTCGGCCTTCGTGGTCGAGGCCGGACACGCCCGGCTTCGAGATCGCCGAACGGATCCAGGTGATCGCGCCGCATCCGCTGGCGCGCCTGCGCTTCGCCAACTGCCGCGTGCCGCTGGACCAGCGCATCGGCGCGCCGGGCGAAGGCTTCAAGGTGGCGATGCGCACGCTGGACGTCTTCCGCACCTCGGTGGCCGCCGCGGCCCTCGGCTTCGGGCGCCGCGCGCTCGACGAGGCGCTGCACCGGGCCACCACGCGCCCGATGTTCGGCCAGCGCCTGGCGGATTTCCAGCTCACGCAGGCCAAGCTGGCCCAGATGGCGACCACTCTCGACGCCGCGTCGCTGCTCACCTACCGCGCCGCGTGGCAGCGCGACCTGGGCCGGCCGGTCACGAAGGAGGCGGCCATGGCCAAGATGAGCGCCACCGAGGGCGCGCAGCAGGTGATCGACGCCGCCGTGCAGCTGTGGGGCGGCCTCGGGGTGGTGAGCGAGCAGCCGGTCGAGCGCCTGTACCGCGAGATCCGCGCCCTGCGCATCTACGAGGGCGCGACCGAGGTGCAGCAGCTCATCATCGCGCGCGAGCTGCTCAAGGAATTCGGCACATGACCAGGAGAGAACCATGCAGGTGATCCTTCCGCCCGGCTGGCCCCGGCCCAAGGGCTACGCCAACGGCGTCGTCGTGCCCGCGGGCCGGCAGCTGTTCATCGCGGGCATGATCGGCTGGGACGCCGAGGGCCGCTTCCCGAGCGACGACTTCGCCGAGCAGGCGCGGCAGGCGCTCGTCAACATCGTGGACGTGGTCCGCACGGCCGGCGGCAAGCCGGAGCACATCGTGCGCATGACGTGGTACGTGACCGACAAGCGCGAGTACCTCGCCGCGAGCCGCGACATCGGCCGCGCGTTCCGCGAGATCGTCGGCGCGTACAACGCGGCGATGACCGCCGTGGAGGTGAAGGCGCTGATCGAGGACCGCGCGAAGGTGGAGATCGAAGCGACCGCGATGCTCCCCGTCTGAACGCGGCCGGCGGACGTGGATCCGTACTGGAACGCCGAGCTCGAGACGCGCCCCTGGGGCGAGGTCGAGCGCTGGCAGGCTCGGGCCATCGAAGCCGCGTTGCCGGCGCTGCGCGCGCGCTCGCGGCTTGTACGCCCGCCTGCACGCCGCGGTGGCCCATGCGCCGCTGCGCAGCCTTGCTGACCTGCAGGCGTTGCCGTTCACGCTGAAGGACGACCTGCACGCAGCGCAGGGCGCCGCGACCGACGACGCCCCGTTCGGCGACAACCAGGGCGCGCCGACCGCAGACATCGTGCAGGCCGTGTCGTCCTCCGGCACCACCGGGCGGCCGCTCTACTACGCGCTGACGCGCGGCGATGCGGAGATGTTCGCCGACGCCATCGCCAACGTCTGGTTCACCGCCGGCATCCGCCCGGACGACATCGTGGCCCACCTGGTGGGCTTGCCGATGGTGGCCGGCGGCCTGCCGTATGCCGACGGCTTCCGGCGCATCGGCGCGACGCTGTGCTGGCTGGGCGGCTTCCCCACCGAGCGCATCGTGCGCGAGATGCGCCGGCTGCGCGTCACCGCGATGCTCGCGACCACGCTCGTTCGCCCTCTACCTCGGCTGATCACTGGGACGCCGCCGGCCGCGAGACGGGCGTGCGCTCGGCGTTGAAGAAGGTGCTCGGCGGCGGCGAGCCCGGCATGGGCCAGCCGGAGATCCGCGCCCGCATCGAGCAGGCCCTGGGCCTCTCCCATGTGCGGGACACGATGGGGCTCGCCGACGTGCTGCCCTCGATGTGGGGCGAGTGCGACCAGCACGACGGCATGCATTTCAACGCTCAGCGCTACGTGGCGATCGAGCTGGTCGACCCGCACACCGGCGCGGCGGTGCCGTGGGCCGACGGGGCCAGCGGCGAGATCGTCTACACCGCATTCGCGCGCGACGCCACGCCGGTCGTGCGCTATCGGTCGCGCGACCATGCGCTCGTCACCGGCGTGGGCTGCGCGTGCGGCCGCACGAGCCCGCGCATCCGCTGCATCGGGCGCACCGACGACATGCTGATCTACAAGGGGATGAACGTCTTCCCGGCGGCGATCCGCGATGTGATCTGCGAGCGCTTCGGCGCGCGCGTGCAGCCGCTGGTGCGGGTCTGGAAGACCCACCGCGACCAGGTGCGCTTCGACGATCCGATCGAGGTCGACGTCGAGTCCGCGCAGCCACTGGATGCGCCGGCGCAGGCGGCGCTGGCGCGCGAGATCGAATCTGCCGTGCGGGCCGCCCTGCAGCTGCGCGTCGCCGTCTCGGTGCTGCCGCCCGGGGGCCTGCCGCGCAACGTCTACAAGAACGCCTTGCTCGCCGTGAGATGAACCCCCCCGAAGCGCCTTCGGCGCCTCCCCCCAGGGGGCGCAACTGGCGGACCGGCGGAGCCGGATCCGCGGTTGCCGCTTGGGCGGCGCCGGTTCATGCCTGGAGGGTACCGATTCGGCGCCGTGGAGACCCGCCATGAAGTTTGAACGTGCGGCGCTGAACGCGCGCCACCTTTGGTCGTCGCCGTTCGTGCGCTGGCAGGGCAGCCTGGCCGATGTCTCGGCCATCGATCTCGGCGTGGCCGTCACGCGCGACGCCATGGCGCAGCGCGGCATCGATCCGGCCGGCGTGACGCAGCTCGTCTTCGGCGCCACGGTGCCCCAGCCGGGCCAGTTCTACGCCGCGCCCTGGATCGCCGCGCGCCTCGGCCTGCCGGCGGTCACCGGCCCGCAGATCGCCCAGGCGTGCGCCACGTCCGTGGCCTGCCTGGCCGCCGCGGCCGCCGGCGTGGAGTGCGACCGCGACGCGCGCATGCTGGTGGTCACGGCCGACCGCACGAGCAACGGGCCGCTGCTCGTCTATCCGCGCCCGGCGGCGCCCGGCGGCAGCCCGGCGACCGAGCTCTGGGTGCTCGACAACTTCGCCGCCGATCCCTGGACCTCCGAGTCGATGCTCGCCACCGCGGAAGCCGTGGCCGGCGAGGGCGGCTTCTCGCGCGAGGCGCTCGACGAGACCACGCTGCTGCGATACCGGCAGTACGAGCGCGCGCTGGAAGACGACCGCGCGTTCCAGCGTGCCGTGCTGCAGCCCGTCGTGCTGGACCGCGGGCGCGCACGCCTGGTCGTGGAGCGCGACGAGGGCATCCACGCGACCACCGCGGAGGGCCTGCGCAAGCTGAAGCCGGTGCGCGAGGGCGGCGTCGTCACCTACGGCACGCAGACGCATCCGGCCGACGGCACCGCCGGCGCCTTCGTCGTCGACGTGGCGTCGGCGAAAGCCGGCGACGGCGTCGTGCGCCTGCTCTCCGCCGCGTTCGCGCGCGCCGAGAAAGCGCGCATGCCGAAGGCGGCCACGACCGCCGCGCAGCGCGCCATGCACGATGCCGGGCTGTCGTTCGCCGACGTGAAGGTCGTGACGACGCACAACCCGTTCGCGGTCAACGACCTGTGGTTCGCGCGCGAGACCGGCTTCCCGCTGGAACGCATGAACCCCTATGGCTGCAGCCTGGTGTACGGGCACCCGCAGGGGCCGACCGGCCTGCGCGCCATCGCCGAGCTGGTCGAGGCGCTGCGCCGCGACGGCGGAGGGATCGGGCTCTTCACCGGCTGCGCGGCAGGGGACACCGGCGCGGCGCTGGTGGTGCGGGTCGACGTGTGATGCGCTAAGGGCGCCCAACCAGCGCCGCGTCGACGATCGATTTCATGCGCACCCAATGCGTTCCTTCCCAATACACGCGGCCGCAGCCGTCGCATGCGGTGAACCGCTCGAAGCGGGCGTTCACGCGCGGTGGGAGGCGGTCGGCGACGTCCGCCTTCTCCACCCGCCGCAGCGGCGTGTTGCATTCCAGGCAGAGCCGGAACGGGCGCGCCGAGCCGGCCAGGTCCAGGCGGTCCATCACTTCGCGCAGCTGCTCGCCGTTGTGCGTCGCGCGCACATAGCAGCCGTGCGTGATGGCACGGCGCTTCAGCAAGTCTCGGTCGCGCGTGAGGACGATGCGGTGTTCGGCGGCCGAGAGACGCTCGATCGCGTCGTCGACGAAGGCGTTGTCGAACAGGGTGTCGAAGCCGAGCAGCCTCAGCAGCCGCGCCAGCCCGCCCAGGTGGGCGTCGGCAATGAAGCGGGTCTCGCGCAACGCGTGGTCGCGCACGCGCAGCAATGGACTGACGTCGAAGGCCTCGAACTGGGGGTACACCGACACGCGGTCGCCATTGCGCAGCGGATGCTCGAAGCCCACCGTCTCGCCATTCACGAGCACCAGTTCCACCTCGGTGTGCGGCACGCCCAGCGCCTCGATCATGTGCTTGACGCTCGCCGCCGGCGGCACGTCGCATTCGAACGGGCCCGAGCGCCGCGCCGGAGCGACGAAATCGTTCAGCTCCGCGTAGAAGCGGAAGGTGGCGCGAGCGGGGGGCACGGCTGCAGTGTAGACAGGGGAAGGTCATCACGAAGTACTCCTGTCCAAGGGGCGCGAGCTGGCTCGTCGCAAACTGCCGCGCATCGCCTTCGACTTCATCGACGGCGCGAATGTCCCCGGGCCGGGCCTGAAGCGCTTCGGCTACAAGGACGTTTCTTCGGCCGGCGCTGGTGCTCTCTGTGGGTGCGACTGTCCAATGGGCTTTTCACAAAGCGGCCATGAAGCTTCGCCGTGCGGGCCCCGAGTCCGCCTCTCTCCCTGCATCCGCTACGACGGGCCGTGCATCGCCGAACCCAGGCGGCAAGCGGCCTGCCATGGATCCGCTCACCGGCCTGCCCTTGCGTCCGTCTCTCGAGCAGGGCCCGCGGCCCTCGAAAGTCGTCCACCCCAAACGCGCTCTGGGTGTTCTTTCGTTCCCCTGCGAAGTGTCGGCAGCACAACTGCGGAACCGTGCCCAACTGGCTATCGAGTCGAATGACAAGCGGACCGTAAGCTTCTGCTGGTTGCAGGCGCGCGACCTGGAAGCCAAGGAGGTGACGCTCGCGAAGGGCACGGCGGCTTCCTCGCTGGCATTGCCTCCGTTGGCGCTCGGATTGCTTCCGATGACTGGAACGATCGGACGGCATCGGAAGACAGAACACTTGTGCTGGCAATACTTGCTCAAGCACTGTGCCACGAATGAACTGATCGCCATCCAGGCGATGGACTTGAATGACAAGAACATTGCGAGCCGGATTGCATCTGCAATACCCGAATCAGGTAGCAGTAACCTGGATCCGGCGCACGATAACTGAGCCCGCTCGTGCCCGATGCGGGGCACTGGGTTCAATTCGAGGCGGCCGAGCGGTTCAATGCCTGGCTGGCAGACGCACTGGCCGCCGACTTCTGAATCACAACCATCGGATGGCAGCCGATTGCGGTGAAGAAGCGTGGAAACCTGTCTTCCAATGCGAACAGGGCCGACAGGATCTTCGCGCCCCATCGGTTGTCGGGAATGAGCGTCTTCAACTCACGCGTGCTGAACGTCCGCCAAGGATGGATTCGCACCGATCCCGAATCCCGAAACCGGTCCCACCAAGCGAGCGGGTGGCGGTAGAAGTAGAGCTCGCTCGGGTCGTCACCAGAACCCCCTCGGCGATGAAGCGCTCGCGCCAGCTTGCGCAGGGGAGAAAGCAGGGCCGATACGAAGTAGCCGGGGTTGCTGTAGACGACAACGATGGTCCCGCCCGGATTGGTCACTGCAATCAGTTTGCGGACGGCGGCTTCCTGCCTGTCTCGATGGATGTGGTAGATCGTGTGCAAGCTCACCGCGGCATCCACGGGAGCAATCTCCAGCTCCAGGAAATCGCCAACGTGGTACTCGCCGGCCTCGCCGAGTTTCGTTCGCGCCATGGCCAGCGCACGCTGCGAAAGATCCACGCAAACTCGCTTTTGGAAGCCTTCCGAGTACCTCAGATACTCCGGATACTGGATGGGGCCGGAAGCCATGTCCAACAGGCGACCTCCTCGTCGAGGAAGATGACGCAGCACGCGCAACCGGCACGCTGAAACGTACTCGGCGGACCCCTGGCGCAAATCCTCCGAGGTATCGGCGTCGAAGGTGACGTCGCCGACCATCTTCCAGCCGTCGTTTTCATACAGGTTCTTGACCTGCTCCGTCACCTCTTTGGGCCCAACCATCTCCGCTCCTGAAGTTGCGCCGCGCCAACGCGTCGCGGCAAGTGTCCATCCTTCGATTGCCCCTCCACGGATCGTGGCCGGTGCTGCGGCTTCAGTTCGAGGCGGCTGACCGGTTCAATGCCTGGCTGGCGGACGCACTGGCCGCCGGCTCCGCAAGCGGTTGCTGAACCAGCCGCTCCACCAGCCGCCGGCGCTCTTCCTTCTGCGACGCGCCGCCCTGCGTCGCCATCAGCGATTCGCCGACCACGTACGCGTAGAGCAGGAACGCGCGCGACCGGGCTTCCAGCGGCGCGAAGCCGAGCGCGGAAAAGATCTGCGCGATGTAGGCGATGCGGCTCGCGTCGGCTTCGTCCACCGCGCGGCGCGCCATCGCGTCGCGCCGCGCCCAGGCGCGGATCGCCAGCTCGATGCGGGCGGCGCGCGTGGCAGCGCGGCCGCGGAACGGGAGCGAGATCACGTCGGCCAATTGCGCCTGCGCGTCGTCGCGCGCGCGCTCCAGGCGCCGCGTGAGCTGCTCGGTGGCCTGGTCGTGCCAGGCCTGCAGCACGCGGCGCAGCAGGTCTTCGCGATCGCGGAAATGCCAGTAGAAGCTGCCGCGCGTCACGCCGAGGTGCCCGGCCAGCACGTCGACCCGAACGAGGTCGATGCCCTGGTCCACCAGCACCGCGGTGGCGGCCTCGATCCAGGTGTCCGGCGTCAACGTGGCGCGAACCGTTTCGGCCGGCGTGGCGGGTTTCGCGCGGCGCGCCGTGGGCGGAGTGGCAGAGGAGGGCATCTGGCGGAAGACGAAGCGATGGCTCGCATCATGCCATGCACAACTGTATGGGCACACGGGAAAACCCCGATGCCTCCCAGAAGACACGGTCCTACGATCGGGCCGCAGTACATACATATGTGTATGGAGACACCCATGGCGCTGGATTGGATCGAGGACCCCCGCATGCTGGCGCCGCCGCGCGCGGTGCGCGTCGGCCTCGACGACGGCAGCTTCGTGCTGCGCTCGCCCGAGCCGCTGAAGCCCTACGCGCGCTGCATCGGCGAGTGGCTCGAGCGCTGGGCCGCCGAGACTCCCGACGCGCCCGCCTTCGCCGAGCGCACGCCCGACGGCGGATGGCGCCGCCTCGCGTGGGGCCAGGCGCGCGCGCAGGTCGGCCGCATCGCGCAGAGCCTGCTCGGGATGAAGCTCGCGCCGCAGGCGCCCATCGTCGTGCTGTCCGACAACGCGCTGGACCACCTGCTGCTGCTGCTCGCGGGCATGCACATCGGGCGCGCCGTGTGCACGGTGTCCAGCGCCTACTGCCGCCTCACGAAGGACCACGCCAAGATCCACGGCATCCTGAACACGCTCGGCCCCGCGCTCGTCTACGCGTCGGACGCGAAGGTGTACGGCCCGGCGCTCGCGTCCAGCGGCTTGCACGCGCCGGTGGTGTTCAGTCGCGGCGCCGAGGAGCACGCCGGCGCGATCGCGTTCGACAGCCTGCTGCGCGCGACCGAAGGCCCCGAAGTGATGAACGCGTTCGAGGCCGTCACGCCCGACACGCACGCCAAGTACCTGCTGACGTCGGGCTCCACCGGGCATCCGAAGGTCGTGATCAACACGCACCGCATGCTGTGCGCGAACCAGCAGATGATTGCGCAGGCCTGGCGCTTCCTGGAGCACGAGAAGCCGGTGCTGGTCGACTGGCTGCCGTGGAGCCACACCTTCGGCGGCAACCACAACCTCAACATGGTGCTGCGCAACGGCGGCACGCTCGTGATCGACGAGGGCCGCCCGGCGCCGGGGCTGATCGAGAAGACGCTGGCCAACCTGTGCGACGTGCAGCCCACGCTGCACTTCAACGTGCCGCGCGGCCTGGACATGCTGCTGCCCCTGCTGGAGGCCGACCCCGACCGCGCACACCGCTTCTTCTCGCGCCTGCGCGGCGTGTTCTACGCCGGCGCGGCGCTGCCGCAGGCCACGTGGGACCGGCTGCAGGCCTTGGCGGTGAAGCTGCGCGGCGAGCCGGTGTGGCTCACCACGTCGTGGGGCTCCACGGAAACCTCGCCCGCGATCACGAGCGCGCACTGGAAGCTCGAGCGCGCCGGCAACATCGGCGGCGTGCTGCCCGGCATGGAGCTGAAGTTCACGCCGAGCGGCGACAAGCTCGAGATGCGCGTGCGCGGCGTCAGCGTGTTCCCCGGCTACCGCGATGCGCCGCAGCTCACCGCGCGCGCTTTCGACGAGGAGGGCTACTACTGCATCGGCGATGCGGGCTACCTCGCCGTCACCCGAGCATCCCGAGCGCGGCGTGGTGTTCAACGGCCGCGTGGCCGAGGATTTCAAGCTGACCACCGGCACCTGGGTGTCGGTGGGCACGCTGCGCGTGCGCGTGGTGTCCGCGCTCGCGCCGTACGCGCAGGATGCGGTGATCACGGGCCACGACCGCGACGAGATCGGCGTGCTCGTGTTTCCCTCCGCGGCGGCCGCTCAGCTCGCGCCGCAGGAGCTGGCGGATCGCGTGAGCGCGGCACTGAAGACCTTGCGCGCCGGCGGCGGCGGCTCGTCGCAGACCCCGGCGCGTGCCATGCTGCTGAAGGAGCCGCCGAGCGTGGATGCCGGCGAGATCACCGACAAGGGCTACATCAACCAGTCGGCCGTGCTGAAGCGCCGCGCCAGCGACGTGCAGGCGCTGCATGCCGGCGGCCCCGGCGTGATCCTGCCGAACGTGAGAAAGACGACATGACGAATGCATTCCTGAAGGTGGAGGTGGACGGCCCCGTCGTGCACGTGCGGCTGAACCGCCCCGACAAGCGCAACGCGATGAGCGGCGCGATGGTGCGCGAGCTGCAGACCGCGTTCGTGAACCTGCCGAGCGAGGCGCGCGTGGCGGTGGTCAGCGGCGAGGGCGCGCACTTCAGCGCGGGGCTGGATCTTTCCGAGGTCACGGAGCAGAGCGTCGCCGAAGGCATCTTCCATTCGCGCATGTGGCATGCGGCCTTCGACCAGATCCAGTACGGCCCGGTGCCGGTGATCGTGGTGCTGCACGGCGCGGTCGTGGGCGGCGGCCTGGAGCTCGCGGCCACGGCGCATCTGCGCGTGGCGGAGGCGAGCGCGTTCTACGGCCTGCCGGAAGGGCAGCGCGGCATCTTCGTCGGCGGCAGCGGCTCGGCGCGCATCCCGCGGCTGATCGGCGTCTCGCGCATGACCGACATGATGCTCACCGGCCGCGTGTTCGATGCCGCCGAGGGGCAGGCGGCGGGCTTCAGCAACTACCTCGTCGCCGACGGCCAGGGCCTCGAGAAGGCGTTCGAGCTGGCGCGCAAGGTGGCCGGCAACGCGCCGCTGTCCAACTACGCCATCACGCAGGCGCTGCCGCGCATTGCGGACATGTCCTCGTCCGACGGCCTGTTCGTCGAGTCGCTGATGTCGGCCATCGCGCAGGGCGACGACGCCGCGAAGCAGCGCGTGCGCGATTTCCTCGCCAAGCGTGCCGGCAAGGTGGGCAAGGCGCCCTGAGCCGCTGCGCGTCTTGGAACAACTTTGAACAAGCAACCCGAAGGAGACCCTCGCACATGAACCCGCGCACCCTGAAGCCCACCGTCGTCGCGCTCGCCGCGGCGCTGATCAGCGCCGGCGCGCTGGCCGACATCACCGTGGGCGTGAGCCTGCCGCTCACCGGCCCCGCGTCCGGCCTCGGCATCCCGATGCAGAACGGCTTCAAGCTGTGGCCGCAGACGATCGCGGGCGAGAAGGTGAACGTCATCATCCTCGACGACGCGACCGACCCGACCAAGGGCGTGCAGAACGCGCGCCGCTTCGTCACCGAAGACAAGGTCGACGTGCTCGCCGGCTCCGGCGCCACGCCCGTGGCCATCCCCATGGCCGACGTGGCGGCCGAGAGCAAGACGCTCCACCTGGCGATGTCGCCGGCGCCGCTGCCGCCGGGCAAGGACACCTGGACCTTCCGCCTGCCCCAGTCCAACGGCGTGATGGCGAACGCCGTGGTCGCGCACATGAAGAAGACCGGCGTGAAGACGCTCGGCTTCATCGGCTACACCGATGCGTACGGCGAGTCGTGGCTGCAGGAAGCAAAGCCGCGCCTCGAGAAGGCGGGCATCCAGCTCGTGGCCACCGAGCGTTTCGCGCGCAGCGACACGAGCGTGACCTCGCAGGCGCTCAAGCTCGCGTCGGCCAACCCCGATGCCGTGCTCATCGTGGCCTCGGGCAGCGGCGCGGCCATGCCGCACCTCGCGCTGAACGAGCGCAACTACAAGGGCAAGGTCTACCAGACCCACGCGGCGGCCACGAAGGACCTGATCCGCGTGGGCGGCAAGGGCGTGGAAGGGGCGTTCGTGCCGGCCGGCCCGCTGATCGTGGCCGAGCAGCTGCCGGGCGACCACCCCGTGAAGGAAGCGGCGACGAAGTTCGTGCAGGCCTACGAGAAGCAGTTCGGCGCGGGCTCGCGCACCACGCTGGCCGGCCACTCCTACGACATGTACCTGATGCTGGAGCAGACGGTGCCGGTGGCGCTGAAGAAGGGCAAGCCCGGCACGCCCGAGTTCCGCGCCGCGCTGCGCGACGCGTTCGAATCCGCGAAGGCGCTGCCGGTGTCCAATGGCGTGCTCGACTACACCGACAGCGACCACTGGGGCTTCGCTCCCGACACCGGCGTGATCCTGAAAGTCGTGAACGGCGACTGGCAATTCGAGATCGAGAAGCCCTGGCCTCCCCCAGGGGGCACTGGGACCGAGCGGACCGGATCGCGGGCCCACGCGCATTCTGCTGCTGGACGGTTTCACCAACGGCGCGGTCTACGCGCTGCTCGCGATCGCCATCGTGCTCGTGTTCGCGGTCACGCGCGTGATCTTCGTGCCGCAGGGCGAGTACGTGGCCTTCGCGGCGCTCACGGTGGGCTATTTCCAGCTCGGCCAGGTGCCGGGCACCGTGTGGCTGCTGCTCGGCATGGCGGCGCTCGCGGCGGTGATGGACATCGTGGAGGCGGTGCGCTTGCGGCAGAGGCCGGCCCGCGTGGCACGGCGGCTGGCCGGCATGTTGGCGCTGCCCATCGCGGTGTCTGCCCTCACGATCTGGCTTGCGCCCCAGAAGCCGCCGCTGCTCGTCCAGATGGCGCTCACGCTGGCGCTCGTCACGCCGATGGGGCCGCTGCTGTACCGCGTGGCGTACCAGTCGCTGGCCGATGCGAGCGTGCTCGTGCTGCTCATCGTGTCGGTGGGCGTGCATTTCGCGCTCACGGGGCTCGGGCTGGTGTTCTTCGGCGCAGAGGGCTTCCGCACGCCGGGGCTGTGGGAGACGCGCTTCAGCGCCGGCGGCATCACGCTGAGCGGGCAGACGATCGTGATCTTCCTCGCCACCGCGGCGCTCATCGTGATGCTCTTCGTCTACTTCGACCGCACGCTGTCGGGCAAGGCGCTGCGCGCCACGGCGGTGAACCGCAACGGCGCGCGCCTGATGGGCATCTCCACCGACGGCGCCGGGCGGCTGAGCTTCACGATGGCCGCGTTCATCGGCGCGCTGTCGGGGCTGCTGATCGGGCCCTCGACCACGGTGTTCTACGACTCGGGGTTCCTGGTCGGGCTCAAGGGCTTCGTCGCCGCGGTGTTCGCCGGGCTCGCGAGCTTCCCGGCGGCGCTGGCCGGCGCGCTGATCGTGGGCGTGATCGAGTCGTTCGGCTCGTTCTGGGCGAGCGCGTTCAAGGAGGTGATCGTGTTCACGGCGATCCTGCCGGTGCTGCTGTGGCGGTCGCTTGATCGACAAGCACGTCGAAGAGCACTGAAGATGACCACCGCGCCGAGACCCGCAGCAGACTCCCTCGCCCCCGGACACGGGGGAGAGGGCCGGGGTGAGGGGGCTGTCTCGCAGACGCCCCGGCGCTTGGCGCTGGGTGCCCTGGTGCTCCTCCTCGTCGCCCTCCCGCAACTCCCCGTCCCCGAGTTCTGGATCACCCAGCTCAACTACATCGGCCTCTACGCGCTCGTCGCGCTCGGCCTCGTGCTGCTCACGGGCATCGGCGGGCTCACGTCGTTCGGGCAGGCGGCATTCGTCGGCATCGGCGCCTACGCCACCGGCTACGTCACGTCGCAGCTCGGCTGGTCGCCGTGGATCGGTCTGCCGCTCGGCCTCGTGCTCACCGCCGCCACCGCGCTGCTGCTCGGCGTGCTCACGCTGCGCATGTCGGGGCACTACCTGCCGCTGGCCACCATCGCGTGGTGCCTGGCGCTGTTCTACCTCATGGGCAACCTGGACATGCTCGGCAAGTACGACGGCCTGCTCGGGGTGCCGCCGATCGACGTGCTCGGCTTCAGCTTTCGCGACGGGCGGCGTCTGTACTACCTGATCTGGGGCGCGGCCATCGCCGGCGGCGTGGCGCTCGTGTTCCTGCTCGACTCGCGGCCCGGCCGCGTGATGCGCGCACTGAACGCCAATGCCGGCGGCGGCACGACGATGCCCGAGGCGATGGGCGCGTCGACCTTCCACTACAAGGTGACGATGTTCCTCATCGCGGCGCTGCTCGCGTCGGTCTCCGGCTGGCTCTTCGCGCACATGCAGCGCAACGTGAACCCGTCGCCGTTCGGCATCAAGTGGGGCATCGAGTACCTGTTCATGGCCGTGGTCGGGCGGCATCGGCAGCGTGTGGGGCGCTTTCGTGGGCGCGGGCGTCGTGAAGGTGCTGGAAGACCAGCTCCAGGTCTACCTGCCGCGCCTCATCGGCACCAGCGGCAACTACGAAGTCATCGTGTTCGGCATCGTGCTGGTGGTGATGCTCAAGGTGGCGCCGCGCGGGCTTGTGGCCGGCCATCGCGCGGCTGTGGCCCGCGCCGCCGCGCCGGCGAGACTGGGGCGATGCCCCGCCGCTGCCCGAGCGCCCGAAGCCGGCGCCCGGCGAGCTGCTGCTCGACGTGAAGGAGGCGCGCAAGACCTTCGGCGGCCTCGTCGCGGTGAACGACGTGTCGTTCTCGATCCGCGCCGGCGAGATCGTCGGGCTGATCGGGCCGAACGGCGCGGGCAAGTCGACCATCTTCAACCTGATCTCGGGCGTCGCGCCGCTGAGCGGCGGCACGGTGTCGTTCAAGGGCCGCCGCATCGACGGCCATCCGTCGCGCGAGGTGGCGCGGCTCGGCATGGCGCGCACGTTCCAGCACGTGAAGCTCGTGCCCGGGATGACGGTGCTCGAGAACGTGGCGCTCGGCTGCTACGTGCGCTCCTCCACCGGCTCGGTGAAGGCAATGCTCCGGCTCGACCGCGCGGAGGAGCGGCGTGCGCTGCACGAGGCCGAGAAGCAATTGCGCCGCATCGGCCTCGACGCGCAAGTGCACGAGCTCGCCGGCAACCTGCCGCTCGGGCCGCAGCGCCTGGTGGAGATCGCCCGCGCGCTCGCGAGCGACCCGTCGCTGCTGCTGCTCGACGAGCCCGCCGCGGGGCTGCGCCACAAGGAGAAGGAAGCGCTGGCAGCCGTGCTGCGCCAATTGCGCGAGGAGGGCCTGAGCCTGCTGCTGGTCGAGCACGACATGGACTTCGTGATGAACCTGACCGACCGCATCGTGGTGATGGAGTTCGGCACGAAGCTGATCGAGGACACGCCGGCCGAGGTGCAGAAGAGCCCGGCGGTGAGAGCGGCGTACCTGGGCGTGGAGCACTGAGAGAGCTGCGAGCATGACCGAACTCCTCGCCATCGAAGACTTCCACGCCGGCTACGGCAAGGCCGACGTGCTGCGCGGCATCTCGCTGAAGGCCGACGCCGGCAGCGTCGTCACGGTGATCGGGCCGAACGGCGCCGGGCAAGTCCACGCTGCTGAACGCATTGATGGGCGTGCTGCCGTCGCGCGGCCGCGTGCGCTTCGAGGGGCGCGACATCACGGAGCTCTCGCTCGAGGAGCGCGTGATGGCCGGCATCGCGCTGGTGCCGGAGAAGCGCGAGCTCTTCGGCACGATGTCGGTGGAAGACAACCTCGTGCTCGGCGGCTGGCGGCGCAAGCGGCTGAAGGCGGCGGGCTGGCGCGACACGATCGACACCGTGTACGGCATCTTTCCCCGCCTGAAGGAGCGCCGCGAGCAGCAGGCGGCCACGCTCTCGGGCGGCGAGCGCCAGATGCTTGCGATCGGCCGCGCGCTGATGGCGCAGCCGAAGCTCCTGATGCTCGACGAGCCCAGCCTCGGGCTCGCGCCGCTCATCGTGCGCGAGATCTTCGAGGTGATGGCCACGCTGCGCACCACCGGCGTCACCATCCTGCTCGTGGAGCAGAACGCGCGCGCGGCGCTCAACGTGGCCGACCACGGCTACGTGCTGGAGACCGGCGACCTCGTGCTCGACGGCCCGGCGCAGCGCCTGGCGAGCGACCCGCGCGTGATCGAGACCTACCTCGGGGCGATCCAGGCGGCGTAGGCGCCGGCACGCCGGCCTGCGGCCTCAGCGTTTCGGCGCCGAGCCCGCGGGCGCGCCCGCCTTCACGGGAAAGTGCGCCGCGTAGTACGCGAGGATGTCCAGCTCCTCCAGCGTCACCTGGCTCACCGCCTCGGACATCGCCATCGTGTACCCCGGCCGCTGCCCTTGCTTGAAGCCGTGCAGCGCCATGCGCAGGTAGTCTTCCTTCTGCCCGGCGATGCGCGCCACCTGCTGGCCGCCGTCGAGATCGGCGCCGTGGCAGAACACGCACTTGTGCTGCGTCGCGAGCGCCTGTCCACGGCTCATGCGGGCCGCGTCGGGCGGCGCCGCCGCAGCCGGCGGCGGCACCGGCGGCAGCGTGCCGATGAAGTCGGAGAAACCGCGAAGGTCGTCGTCGGTCATGGGCTTGGCGATCGCCGTCATCGCCTCGTTCTTGCGCCGGCCCTCGCGGAACAGGAACAGCTGCGTGATCGCATAGAACGACGGCTGCCCGGCGAGCAGCGGCACGCCCTGCATGTCGCTGCGGCCGTCGGCGCCGTGGCAGGCGGCGCAGACCTGCGCGTACTTCTGCGCGTAGTCGACCGCCGGCGCCGCCGGCTTCTGCGCTGCCGGCTTCTGGGTCTTGCGCTCAGCGGGCTTCTGCTGCGCGAGCGCCGGCGCGGACACCAGCAACGCGGCCGCCGCGATGGCGGCCGCGCCGAGCGCGCAGGCGCGCGCGGCCGTCACTTGCCGTAGCTGATGCGGTAGATCGCGCCCGCGTGGTCATCGCTGACCAGCATCGAGCCGTCCTTGAGCACCAGGAAGTCCACGGGGCGACCGAGGTAGTTGTTGTTCTCGACGAAGCCGGTCATGAAGGGCTCGACCTTCGCGCCGCCCTTGCCGTCGGGGTAGGCCACCGAGACGTCGGCGTACTTCTGCGTGCGGTTCCACGGGCCGTGCCGGGCGATGAAGATCGCGTTCTGGTACTTCGCCGGGAACATCTTGCCGGTGTAGAACGTCATGCCGAGCGAGCCGGCGTGCGGCCCGAGCAGCGCGGCGGGCTTCTCGTAGTCGCTGCACGACTTGCCCCAGCCGAACTCCGGGTCGGGCACGTTGCCCTGGTGGCAGAACGGATAGCCGAAGTGCAGGTTCGGCTTGGAGACGCGGTTCAGCTCGTCGTTGGGCAGTTCCTCGCTGAACCAGTCGCGGCCGTTGTCGGTGAACCAGAGCTCGCCGGTCTTCGGATGGAAGTCGAAGCCCACGGTGTTGCGCACCCCCGCGGCGATGGTCTCGATGCCCGAGCCATCGAGGTTCATGCGGTAGATCTTGGCGTACTCGCCGGGGTCGCAGATGTTGCAGGGCGCGCCGATCGCGTAGTAGAGCTTCTCGTCCTTGATGCGCAGGAACTTCCAGCTGTGGTCTTCGCCGCCGGGAAGCTTGTCGTACAGCACCTTGGGCTCGCCGGGGTTGTCCAGCTTGTCCTCGATGTTGTCGTAACGCATGATCTGCTTGTGCGTCGCCACGTACAGGTTGCCCTTGTGGAACGCGACGCCGGCGGCCATCGGCATCTTGTCGATGATCACCTTGGGCTTCCGGTCGCCCTTCTCCTGAATGGCGTAGACCTTGTTGCCGACGAACAGGGTGCTCACAAAGATGTTGCCCTTCGCGCCCTGGCGCAGCGCGCGCGCATCGAGCACGCCGGAGGCCCAGGTCTCCACCTTGAAGCCGGGCGGCAGCTTGAGTTTCGAAGTCGGCAGCTTGTCGGCCGCCGTCGGCACCGGGAACGCCGGCACGGGGGCCATCTTCATGGCCTGCTCGGTCTTGGGCCGTCCCTTGGCCCAGCCCGGCTCGGCGGCCGGAGGGGGTGTCGTCTGGGCAGTGGATACCGTGACGGCACCCATGAGCATGACGAAGCCCAGCATCGGGCGGATCTTGATCATCGCTCTGTCTCCTTTGTGTTCGCCGGTCGTGGGCCGGCTTGAGGATTGTGGAGACCTCGGGCCCCAGAGGCAAGCGGCCTGGCGGCGGCCAGTCAAACCTGGCCGTACCAGGCCACCCCCGCGTCGTCCAGCTCGCGCATCACCTCGCCGCGATGCAGCAGGTAGTTCAGGCAGGCCAGGCTCTCGCCGGTGGCCATGCCGAGCAGCGGGATGTCCTCCGGGTTGATGCGGCGGCCGAACAGGCTGCTGAAGACGTCGATCGCGCGCCGCGGCTCGTGCAGCATCTCGCGCAGCCGGCCGATCGAGCGGAGCTGGCCCGCGTGCAGCCGGTCGATGCGCGCGTGCAGGCCGCGGAAGCACTCGTTGTGCGAGGGCAGCACGAGCACGTCGTCGGGAACTTCGCGCTTCACCTTCTGCAACGACGCGAGCCAGTCGGACATCGGGTCGGCCTCCGGCTCGATGGGGTAGACGGACACGTTCGACGAGATGCGCGGCAGGACCTGGTCGCCGGAGATCAGCACCGCGAGATCCGGACAGTAGAGGCAGGCGTGCTCGGGGGAGTGCCCGTTGCCCACCACCACGTGCCAGTCGTGCGCGCCGATGCGCAGCACCTGCCCGTCGTGCAGGCGCACGTAGCTGTCGGGCAGCGCGTGGATGTGCTTGCCGAAGTTGCCGAAGCGCGTGCGATAGGTCTCGATGGCGACGTCGGACCAGCCGGCGCGGCGGTAGAAGTCGATCGCGTCGGGCGGCGCCTCGCGGCCGGTGTCGGACACCATCGCGCGGCACGACAGGTACTCCCCGCGCGACATCCACAGCCGCACGCCGAACTTGCGCGTGAGCCAGCCCGCCATGCCGACGTGGTCGGGGTGCATGTGCGTGACGAACACGCGCGTGAGGCCGCGACGGTCGGCGGCCTGCGACATCAGCAGGCGCCAGGCGTCGGCCGTCTGCTCGGTGCGCACGCCGGTGTCCACGAGCGCCCAGCCGTCGCCGTCTTCGATGGCCCACACGTTGATGTGGTCCAGCGCGTAGGGCAGCGGCATGCGGATCCAGTGCACGCCTTCGGCCACCTCGATCGTCTCGCCGCGGGCCGGCACGTCCTTGAACGGATAGGAGAGCGCCGGCGCGTCTGACTCCGTGCGGTCCGCTTCGTCTGGTCGTCCGTCTCGCATGGCTCGCTCCGGTTTGCTGAGGCTATGCTGGCTCGTTTCCCGCCGAACTTCAATGCCGATCCGCCGCGTCTGTCTCATCGTCCTCGCGCTGGCCGCCAGCGTGCGGCCGCTGGCGGCCCAGCCGGCGCCGGTCGAAAACACGATGGCACAGCGCATGCAAGCCTGCTCGGTGTGCCACGGCAAGGAAGGGCGCGCCACGAACGCGGGCTACTTCCCGCGCATCGCCGGCAAGCCGGCGGGCTACCTCTACAACCAGCTGCAGAACTTCAAGGCCGGGCGGCGCCGCAACGAGGCCATGAACCACCTCGTGCAGCACCTGTCGGACGACTACCTGCGCGACATCGCCCGCTACTTCGCCGAGCTAAACCTGCCGTACCCACCCGCGCAGCCGCACACCCTCACGCCAGCGCAGCGCATCGTGGCCGAGCGCCTCGTCTTCGACGGCGTGCCCGATCGCAAGATTCCGTCGTGCGTGTCGTGCCACGGGAAGCAGATGGCCGGCATGCAGCCCGCGATGCCCGGCCTGCTCACGCTGCCGAGCGACTACCTCATCGGCCAGCTCGGCGCCTGGCGCACGGGCCAGCGCAAGGCGGCGGCGCCCGACTGCATGGCCGAGATCGCGAAGCGACTGAGCACCGAGGAGATCGGGGCCGTGGCGCGCTGGCTCTCCGCGCAGACGCTGCCCACGGGCACCCAGGCGGCAGCCCCGCCCGCCGAGCCGCTGCCGATGCCGTGCGGGAGCGGCGAGCGATGACGGCGCCGCCGTCGGCACCCCGCGCGCGCCGTCATTGGGTGCGCGCGTTCGTCGTGCTGGCCACGATCGCGCTGCTGCTCGCCGCCCTCGTCGCGTGGCTCAACGTGCGCGGCGAGGGCGCGCTGACGCCGCAGCTTCTGACCCCCGCCCAATCGAGGCCGGACGTCCTCGCGCAAGGCGCCTACCTCGCCCGCGCCGGCAACTGCGCGGGCTGCCACACGGTGCCGGGCGGCGAGCCGTTCGCCGGCGGCCGCGGAGTCGAGACGCCCTTTGGCACCGTGTTCGCGCCCAACGTCACGCCGGATGCGCGCACCGGCATCGGCGAGTGGTCGCCGGCGGAGTTCTGGCGCGCGATGCATCACGGCCGCTCGAAGGACGGCCGCCTGCTGTACCCGGCGTTCCCGTATCCGAGCTTCACGCTGGTCAGCCGCGAGGACTCCGACGCCCTCTACGCGTACCTGCGCAGCGTGAAGCCCGTGAGCCAACCCAACGTGCCGCACGAGCTGCGCTTTCCGTACAACACCCAGGCGGCGCTGGCCGTGTGGCGTGCACTCTTCTTCCGGCCGCGCGCGTTCGTGCCCGAATCGAACCAGGACGCGCAGTGGAATCGCGGCAAGTACCTCGTGCAGGGGCTCGGCCACTGCGCGGCGTGCCACTCGAGCCGCAACGTTCTGGGCGCCACGCGCCTGAACGCGGAGTTCGCAGGCGGCCTCATGCCCGACGAGGCCTGGTATGCATCGTCGCTCGCGAGCGCGAACGAGGCCGGAGTACAGGGATGGCCGCAGGCGGACGTCGTGCGGCTGCTGAAGACCGGCGTCTCGGCGCATGGTGCCGTGTCGGGGCCCATGGCGGAGGTGGTCTACAGCAGCACGCAGCATCTCTCGGAGCACGACGTTCGTTCCATGGCCCGGTTCCTCCAGTCCATAACGCTGCGCGAGCACCCGCCCGAAAAGTTCGAGCGTGCGGCCGGCGCCGTGATGGAGCTCGGGCAGAAGCTGTACGACCGGCACTGCGCCTCGTGCCACGGCGACCAGGGGCAGGGCGCGCCGTCGATCTACCCGGCGCTGGCCGGCAATCGCGCCGTCACGCTCGGGTCGCCCAACAACGTGGTGCAGCTCATCAGCCGGGGCGGGTTCCTGCCGAGCACCGCCGGAAACCCGAGGCCGTTCGGCATGCCCCCGTTCCGCCACCTGATGAGCGACGAGGAGATTGCCGCCGTGTCCACGTACGTGCGCCAGTCATGGGGCAACGCGGCGGCGCCCGTCTCGGCGCTGGATGTCCTGCGCGTGCGGTGAACGCCGAAGTCAACGGTAGCGCTACCAGAATCGCCTAAGATCCGGCCATGGATCCTGCGGCCACTCCCTCCCGGCGCACGCGCCGCAGCAGCGGCGCGGTGACGCTGCACGACGTCGCCCGGCTGGCCGACGTGGCGCCCATCACCGCCTCGCGCGCGCTGAACACGCCCGACCGCGTCTCGCCCGAGGTGCTGCGCAAGGTGACGGACGCCGTGCGCCGCACCGGCTACGTGCCGAACCTGCTGGCCGGCGGCCTGGCCTCCACGCGCAGCCGGCTCGTGGCGGCGGTGGTGCCGACCATCGCCGGGCCGGTGTTCCTGCAGACGGTGCACGCGCTCACCGAAGCGCTGGCGGCCCGCGGCTACCAGCTCATGCTGGGGCAGAGCGGCTACGTGGATTCGCGCGAGGACGCGCTGCTCGAGGCCATCATCGGCCGGCGGCCCGACGGCATCGTGCTCACCGGCATCGTGCACTCGGCCCAGGGGCGCAAGCGGCTGCTGGCGGCCGGCATCCCGGTGGTCGAGACGTGGGATCTCACGCCGACGCCGATCGACATGCTGGTGGGCTTCTCGCACGAGGATGTGGGCCGCCGCGTGGCCGCGTTCCTGCACGCGAAAGGAAGGCGGCGCCTGGCCGTCGTGGCGGGGGACGACGAGCGGTCGCGGCGGCGCCACGGAGCGTTCAGCGCGGCCGCGCGCGAGCTCGGTTTGCGCGACGTGCGCACGGTCGTCGTGCCGGCCCCCACCACGCTGCGCAGCGGGCGCAGCGCGCTGGTCGAGCTGCTCGGCACGCGCAAGGGCGTCGATGCCGTCTTCTGCAGCTCCGACCTGCTCGCGCTCGGCGTGATCACCGAGGCCCAGTCCCGATCGATCGGCGTGCCGGGCGACCTTGCCGTGGTGGGGTTCGGTGACCTGGAGTTCGCGGCCGACACGAACCCCGCGCTCACCACGGTGCGCATCGACGCCGCCGCCATCGGCCGCGAGGCGGCACGCTTCATCGTGGATCGGGCGGAGGGCCGGCCGGTGGAGCCGCGCATCGTGGACGTCGGGTTCTCGATCGTCGACCGCCAGAGCGCCTGAGCTTGCAATTCGTTGAAGGTAGCGCTACCATCTGGGCTGGCTTTGGTAGCGCTACCATCAATATCGTTCGGAGACCCAGCCATGAAGAAACTCCTGTCCGCCGTCGCCCTTTCGCTGGCCGCCGCGGCCGGCGCGCACGCGCAGGCCTGGCCCAGCAAGCCGGTGACGCTCGTGGTGCCGTTCCCGCCCGGCGGCTCCACCGATTCCATCGCGCGCGCGATCGCCCCGTCGCTGAACAAGACGTTCGGCCAGCCGTTCATCGTCGACAACAAGGCCGGCGCCACCGGCACCATCGGCGCCACCGCGGTGAAGCGCGCCGCGCCGGACGGCTACACCTTCCTCGTCACGTCGCTCGGCCCGCTCGTCGTCGCGCCGCACCTGTTCAAGTCGTCGATGCAGTACGACGCGCTGAAGGACTTCGACCACATCACGGTGGCCGTGCAGGCGCCCAACGTGCTGGTGGTGCCGGTGGCGTCGCCGCACAAGTCGCTCGCCGACGTGGTCGCGTTCGAGAAGGCCAATCCCGGCAAGATGACGTTCGCCTCCTCGGGCAACGGCTCGAGCGACCACCTCACGGCCGAGCTCTTCTGGCTCGAGAGCGGCACCACCGGCCTGCACGTGCCCTACAAGGGCGGCGGCCCGGCCATCACCGACCTGCTCGGCGGCCAGGTGGACGCGTCGTTCCAGAACGTGAACGCGGTGCTGCAGCACATCAAGGGCGGCAAGCTGCGCCCGCTCGCCGTCACCGGCGACAAGCGCTCGCCCGTGCTGCCCGAGGTGCCGACGATGGCCGAAGCCGGCGTGAAGAACGTCGACGTGTATTCGTGGCAGGCCGTGGTGGCGCCCAAGGGCCTCCCGGCCGACGTGCGCAGCAAGTTCCACGCGGCCGTGGTGGCCGCGCTGAACGAGCCGCAGACGAAGCAGCAGCTCACCGGGCTGGGCCTGGAGATCGTCGGGAATACGATGGAGCAGTTCGCCGCCTTCCAGCAGCAGGAGTTCGAGCGCTGGAAGAAGGTCATCGAGGTCAGAAAAATCACTGCAGACTGATCGAGTCCCACGACGAAAGACCGCGATGACCACCTCCACACCCATCGTCACCGAACTGCGCGCGATTCCCGTTGCCGGGCGCGACAGCATGCTGCTCAACCTGAGCGGCGCGCACGGTCCCTACTTCACGCGCAACCTGCTCCTCCTCACCGACAGCGCCGGGCGCACGGGCGTGGGGGAGGTGCCCGGCGGCGAGAAGATCCGCCAGACGCTCGAAGACGCCCGCGAGCTCATCGTCGGCCAGCCGGTGGGCGCGCACCAGCGCCTGCTGCAGACGGTGCAGCAGCGCTTCGCCGACCGCGATGCCGGCGGGCGCGGCCTGCAGACCTTCGACCTGCGCACCACCATCCACGCGGTCACGGCGAGTCGAATCCGCGCTGCTCGACCTGCTCGGGCAGCACCTGGAGGTGCCGGTGGCGGCGCTGCTCGGCGAAGGGCAGCAGCGCGACTCGGTCGAGATGCTCGGCTACCTGTTCTACGTGGGCGACAAGGCCAGGACCGACCTGCCGTATGCCGCCGAACCGGACGCCGCCGACGACTGGTTCCGCCTGCGCCACGAGAAGGCGATGACCCCCGAGGCCATCGTGCGCCTGGCCGAGGCGGCGCGCGCGCGCTACGGCTTCGACGACTTCAAGCTGAAGGGCGGCGTGCTGCGCGGCGAGGAGGAGATCGAGGCCGTGAAGGCGCTGCACGAGCGCTTTCCGCAAGCCCGCGTCACGCTCGACCCGAACGGCGGCTGGCTCCTGAAGGACGCCGTGCGCCTGATGCGCGACATGCACGGCGTCGTGGCGTACGCCGAGGATCCGTGCGGCGCGGAAGACGGCTTCTCGGGCCGCGAGGTGATGGCCGAGTTCCGGCGCGCCACGGGCCTGCCCACCGCCACCAACATGATCGCCACCGACTGGCGCCAGCTCACCCACGCGCTGTCGCTGCAGTCGGTGGACATCCCGCTGGCGGACCCGCACTTCTGGACGATGGCCGGCTCCGTGCGCGTGGCGCAGACCTGCCGCGACTGGGGCCTCACGTGGGGCTCGCACTCCAACAACCACTTCGACGTGTCGCTGGCGATGTTCACGCATGTCGGCGCCGCGGCGCCGGGGCGGGTGACGGCGATCGACACGCACTGGATCTGGCAGGACGGCCAGCGTCTCACGAAAGAGCCGCTGCGCATCGAGGGCGGCCGCGTCGCAAGTGCCGAAGCAGCCGGGCCTGGGCGTCGAGCTCGACATGGCGGAGGTGGAGAAGGCGCACCGGCTCTACCTGGAGCACGGCCTCGGCGCGCGTGACGATGCCGTCGCCATGCAGTATCTTGTCCCGGGCTGGACGTTCGATCCGAAGCGCCCGGCGCTCGACCGCTGAACCACGACACGAACCGGAGCAGCCATGCGAGAGAACAACCTGCGAAAGATCTGGAAGTCCGGCGGTGCCGCCGTGAATGGCTGGCTGGCCATTCCCAACGGCTTCTCGGCCGAGACGATGGCCCACCAGGGCTGGGACACGCTCACCATCGATCTGCAGCACGGCGTGGTGGACTACCCGTCGATGGTGACGATGCTGCAGGCGATCTCCACCACGCCCACCGTTCCCGTGGTGCGCGTGCCGTGGCTGGAGCCCGGCATCCTGATGAAGACGCTCGACGCCGGCGCCTACGGCGTGATCTGCCCGATGGTGAACACGCGCGAGGACGCGCAGAAGCTCGTGGCCTACACCCACTACGCGCCGCGCGGCACGCGCAGCTTCGGCCCGGTGCGCGCGCTGCTGTACGGCGGCGCAGACTACCCGCAGCACGCCAACGACACCATCGTCACCTTCGCGATGATCGAGACGGCGCAGGCGCTCGACAACCTCGACGACGATCCTGTCGGTGGAAGGGCTGGACGCGATCTACATCGGCCCGTCGGACCTGTCGCTCGCGCTCGGCTGCACGCCCACCTTCGACGATCTCGACCCGAAGGCCGCGCAGGCGGTGGACCACATCCTCGAGCGCGCGAAGGCGCACGGCCTCGTGGCCGGCATCCACAACGGAAGCACCGACGCAGCGCTGAAGCGCATCGCCAAGGGCTTCCAGTTCGTCACCGTCAGCTCCGATGCGCGGCTCATGGCGGCCGGCGCGCAGCAGGTGATGGCGAAGATGCGCGGCGCCCTCCCGCAGCCCTCCGGCACCGGCACCTACTGAACACCAAGGAACTGAACATGAAGATCGGATTCATCGGCCTCGGCATCATGGGCGCCCCGATGGCGCGGCATCTCGTCGACGCGGGCCACGAAGTGCACGTCCACACGCGCAGCAAGCTGCCGGACACCATTGCCGGCTCCACCGCCAAGCCCTGCGCCAGCGCGGCCGAGGTCACGCGCAACGCCGAGGTCGTCTTCACGATGGTGCCCGACACGCCCGACGTCGAAGCGGTGCTGTTCGGCAAGGGCGGCATCGCCGAGGGCCTGAAGTCCGGCGGCGGCGGGGCGCGCAAGGTCATCGTCGACATGAGCTCCATCTCGCCGATGGCGACGAAGGAATTCGCGAGGCAGGTGAATGCGCTCGGCGCCGACTACATCGACGCGCCGGTGTCCGGCGGCGAGGTGGGCGCCAAGGCGGCCTCGCTCACCATCATGTGCGGCGGCGAGCCGGCGGTGTTCGAGAAGGTGCGCCCGCTGCTCGAGAAGATGGGCAAGAACATCACGCTCGTCGGCGGCAACGGCGACGGCCAGACCACCAAGGTCGCGAACCAGATCATCGTGGCGCTGAACATCGCGGCGGTCGGCGAGGCGCTGCTGTTCGCCAGCAAGGCGGGAGCGGATCCGGCCAAGGTGCGCCAGGCGCTGATGGGCGGCTTCGCGTCGAGCCGCATCCTCGAGGTGCATGGCGAGCGGATGATCAAGCGCACTTTCGCGCCGGGCTTTCGCATCAAGCTGCACCAGAAGGACCTCGGCCTCGCGCTGCAGGGCGCCCGGGAGCTCGGCGTGTCGCTGCCGCAGACGGCGAACGCGGCGCAGCTCATGCAGGCCTGCGCCGCCAACGGCATGGCCGATCTCGACCACTCGGCGCTCGTGAAGGCGCTGGAGCTGATGGCCGGGCACGCGGTGGCGCCGGACGCCTGACGGCGGAGGTACGGTTCCTGCTCCGACCGTGGGCACGGCTGTGTGCCGAAGGAGCCTGCCATGCCCACTTCCCCGTCCACCTCCACCTCCGCCGCCACCTACAAGGTCGGCTATTTCGTCGGGAGCCTTGCCAAGGCCTCCATCAACCGCAAGCTGGCCCAGGCGCTGATACGCGTCGCCCCGAAGGACCTCGAGTTCACCGAGATTCCGATCAAGGACCTGCCGCTCTACAGCTACGACTACGACGAGGACTTCCCGCCGGTGGCGCGCCAGTTCAAGCAGGCCATCGCCGCCGTCGATGCCGTGCTGTTCGTGACGCCCGAGTACAACCGGTCCATTCCGGGCGGCTTGAAGAACGCGATCGACTGGGCCAGCCGCCCGTACGGAGAGAACGCGTTCAAGCGCAAGCCGTCGGCCGTGATCGGCACGTCGCCGGGCGCGATCGGCACGGCCGTGGCGCAGCAGCACCTGCGCAGCCTGCTGTGCTACTGCAACTCGCCGCTCATGAACTCGATGGAGGCGTACATCCAGTTCACACCCAACCTCGTCGCCGACGACGGGGAGGTGACGAACGAGAAGACGGCGGAGTTCCTGCGCAACTACATGGCCGAGTTCCGTGACTTCATCGAGAGGGTGCTGACCGTGCTTCCGCGCGCCGCTGCATGAACGGCGCCAAGCCCGCGACGCGGCCGGCAGCCATGCCGCCGCGCAAGGTTTGGCTGATCTTCCTCGCGATCCTGTTCGTCAACTACCTGTTGACGAACTACCTGTTCCCGGGCCCGGACGACCCCATCACCATTCCGTACACGGTGTTCCGGCAGGAGGTCTCGAAAGGCAACGTCGCCGCCATCTACAGCCGCAGCACGAGCATCGAGGGGAGCCTGAAGCAGCCGGTCACGTGGCCGCCGGCCCAAGGCGGAGGCGAGAACACGGCGCCGGTGTCGCGCCGCTTCGAGCAGCCGGCGCCGCGCACGGCGGACACGTTCACCACCGAGTTCCCGGTGTTCGTCGACGACGGGCTGGAGTCGTTCCTGATCGACCACGGCGTGGAGATCAGCGCGGTGCCCATCCGGCAGGGCACCGGCTGGGGCACGCTGCTGCTCGGCTTCGGCCCGGCGCTCCTCATCATCGGCTTCTACGTCTGGCTCTACCGCCGCGCCGCGCAGCAGGGCGGCGGCGGCATGGGCATGGGCGGCATCTTCGGGCATCGGCCGCAGCAAGGCGCGGCGCTACGACCAGCAGAGGCCGGACCGCGTGACCTTCAACGACGTCGCCGGCATCGACGAGGCCGAGAACGAGCTGGTGGAGATCGTCGACTTCCTGAAGTCGCCCGAGAAGTACACGCGCCTGGGCGGCACGGCGCCCAAGGGCGTGCTGCTGATCGGCTCGCCGGGCACCGGCAAGACACTGCTCGCCAAGGCCGTGGCAGGAGAGGCCGGCGTGCCGTTCTTCTCGATGAGCGCGGCCGAGTTCGTGGAGATGATCGTCGGCGTGGGCGCGGCGCGCGTGCGCGACCTCTTCAAGCAGGCGCGCGAGAACGCGCCGGCCATCATCTTCATCGACGAGATCGACGCCATCGGCCGCGCGCGCGGGCAAGTGGCGATCGGCGGCTCCAGCGAGCAGGAGCAGACGCTGCAGCAGATCCTCACCGAGATGGACGGCTTCACCGGACGCGAGGGCATCATCGTGCTCGCCGCCACCAACCAGCCCGACGTGCTCGACCGCGCGCTGCTGCGCCCGGGCCGCTTCGACCGCCGCGTGGTGGTCAACCTGCCCGACAAGGTCGGCCGCGAGGCGATCCTGAAGGTGCACGTGCGCAAGGTGCCGCTGGCCGCCGACGTCGAGCCTGGAGGAGCTCGCCTCGGCGACGCCCGGCTTCTCGGGCGCCGACCTGAAGAACCTCGTCGAACGAAGCGGCGCTGCTCGCCGCGCGCCGCGAGGGCAGCGAAGTGCGGCACAAGGACTTCCTCGACGCGCTGGAGAAGATCGTGCTCGGGCCCGAGCGGCCGCTGCTGCTCACGCCGCGAGGACCGCGAGCGCATCGCCTACCACGAGAGCGGCCACGCGATCCTGGGCCTCGTGGTGCCGGGCGCCGACCCGGTGCACCGCGTCAGCATCGTGCCGCGCGGGCAGGCGCTCGGCGTCACCTACCAGCGCCCGCAGACCGACCGCTACAACTACCCCGAGGCCTACCTGCGCGCGCGGATCGTCGGCATGCTCGGCGGGCGCGCGGCCGAGGAAGTGGTGTACGGCACGCGCACCACGGGCGCCGAGAACGACATCGAGCAGGCGACGCAGCTGGCGCGCAACATGGTCACGCGCTGGGGCATGAGCGACGCAGTGGGCATGGTGCAGCTCGCGCCGCGCGCAGAACCAGTACCTCGGCGGCGGCGGCGGCTTCGGCGGCGAGAAGCCGTTCAGCGACGAGACGGCGCGCCTCGTCGACGCCGAGGTGCAGCGATCATCAACGAGTGCCACGAGGAAGCCAAGCGGCTGCTGCGCGAGCACCGCGCCGCGCTGGATCGCTGGTGCGCGCGCTGCTCGAGCGCGAGACGTTGTCGGAGCAGGAGATCCTGGAGGTCACCGGCCTGCCGCCCGCGCCGGCGCTGTCCAGCCGCCCCATGGAACTCCCTCTCCCGCCAGGCGGGAGAGGGCCGGGGTGAGGGCGGTGCGCCGGCATGGACGCGATGGTGCCCTGCGACGCCGCGCCCTCACTAATACGGAGGCGCCTTGCGCGCCTTCTGCTCGCGCGCCGCTTCCGTCCACCACGCCAGGTCGTCCGCGAAGCGCGGGAATGCCCGCTGGAGCGCCTCGCCGCCCGGGCCCGTGGGCTTGGCGTCGGCGTCGAGCGACTGCGCGATCTGGCCGACGGCGAGCGTGCTCGAGATGACGGCCATGCCCATCTCGGAAAGGATGCCGTGCCACGCCGTCCCCGAGCGCACGCCCGAGAAGCGGCCGGCCGAGTAGCTCGCGATGGCCGCCGGGCGCCAGAACCACTCCTCGAGGAAGTGGTCGGTCAGGTTCTTGAGGCCCGGGCTGCGGGCCCCAGTTGTACTCGCCGGTGACGAAGACGAAGGCATCGGCGGCGCGGATCTTCCCGGCCAGCGCCTCCATCGCGGGCGGCGCGGCGCCCTTCGGATGCTCCTTGTACATGCGGTCGAGCATCGGCAGCCCGACGGCCTTCGCGTCGATCAGCTCGGCCGCTGGCGCCGCGCGCCTGGAAGCCGGCGACGAGATAGTCGGCCAGCCGGATGCCCATCCGGTCGGAGCGGTACGAGCCGTAGAACACGAGAATGCCGTCGCCCATGAAGCCCCCGCCGCCGATGACTCGGCAGTGCGCAGGCTATCGCATCGGCGCGCTCGCAGCGGCCGACGCCGACGCGCTGGTGGACGAAGTCCTGGCGGCGGGGGAGGCCGGGTTACGCTCTCTCGCGCAGACTCGACAGGAGTCCCCATGAGCTATGTCTTCGAACCGAAGGTCGCCTCGATCGCCATCGCCGGCGGCAGCGACCGCTTCCCGGTGCGCCGCATCTACTGCGTCGGCCGCAACTACGCGGCGCATGCGCGCGAGATGGGCTTCGACCCCGACCGCGACCCGCCCTTCTTCTTCAGCAAGCCGGCCGACGCGGTCGTCGAGGCGCCGCCCGGCAAGACCACCGAAGTGGCCTACCCGCCGAAGACGACCGACTACCACCACGAGATCGAGCTTGTGGCCGCCATCGGCAAGGCCGGCCGCGACATCCCGGTCGAGCGCGCGAACGAGCACGTCTTCGGTTACGCGGTGGGCCTGGACATGACGCGCCGCGACCTGCAGATCGCGCTGCGCGACAAGGGGCGCCCGTGGGATGTCGCCAAGGGCTTCGACCAGTCCGCGCCCATCGGGCCGCTGCATCGCGCCGACACGATCGGGCACCCGGTGAAGGGGGCGGTGTGGGTGCAGGTGAACGGCGCCGACCGCCAGCGCGGCGACATTGCGCAGATGATCTGGTCGGTGCCGGAGGTGGTGGCCAACCTGTCCACCTATTTCGAGCTGCGGCCGGGTGACCTGGTCTTCACCGGCACGCCGGACGGCGTGGGCGCCGTGAAGCGCGGCGACACGCTGGTCGGCGGGGTCGATGGCCTGGGCGAGCTGCGTATTGCGGTGGTCTGAGAAGACTTCTGCGCTTGTGAGGGCCGGACCCCGCCGGGTTCGTGAACTCATCCTCGAACGCATCTGGTTGCAGATCCGCGCAGCCCCTTAGCATCGGTCGCGAAAGACGCTGAGGGACGCCATGTCGACGCAGTTCAATCGGTATCGCTGCCTGTACCTGGGCCACCTGCTGCACTACGCGCCCGTGCCGCTGCCCGGCGGCCGCTTCCGCGCCCGAGTCGTGATCACCGCGCTGGAGGGCGGCTACACCATCGCCCAGCGCTTCCTGGATCTCGCGGAGTTCGGCTCGGAGGCCGAGGCGGTGGCCAACGCCCGCGCCGAGGGCATGCGCTGGGTCGACGGACAGGTGTCGATGGCGCGATCGCACTGAACGTTGTCAGGAAACTGTCAGGAACGAGGTCGATGCTGCACTGCACCATGGACAGCGCAACCCTCACCCGGCTCCGCCTGGACGACCTGCTGACCGACCTCGTCCACGCGCGTCGCAATGGCGACCTCGGCCGGCTCGCGCTGCTGGCCTACTGCGAGGTACGACGCTGGGCGCGCACGGCCGGCGAGGGTGATCTGGCCGTCCATGCCGCCCGCCTCGTGATCGACAGCCCGCAGCCGAACCGTGAAGCGTTCCTGGCCGCGATCGACGAGCTCATCGTGGCCCTGGAGCGGCTGCAGATCGAGCCTCCGAGGGGCCGGGCCACGACCGTCTCGCGCACGCAACACGCTCGTTCCTGACCTGGCAGCCCAGTTCTCCAGCGCCGCGAAGGCGTCGTCCCCGCTCAAGGTGCGGACCTGGCGCGGGAACTTGCCCGATTTCAGACTCAGGTCTCACGCGTGGGAAGACTCCTGTCCGGTCCTCTGCAACTCGATGTCGGGCTCATGGCCGGTCTGCGGGGGCACTGCGCCGATGAGCCGGCCACGCCGTTCCTGTCCGCATCTTCAGCGGGACTGTCTCCGGCCGACGGGATCGTCGCAGTGCGGTGGCCAGTGATCCTTTGCATAAGCTCTCGAGGGGTGTTCAGTGGGCCCCTGGCCTGTTGGTGTGGCGCCTTGCGCGCAAAGCGGCGAAGTCTGGCGCTCAAGGCATTTGTGCGGCTTCGCCTTGGCGAAGACCGCTTCGGAGAAGCGAAGTGCGCCAGTGCCTGGCCCACGTGGTGCTCATTCGACTTGCAGCGTCATGAACACGCTGTGCGGATCCTCTCGGTAGCTGCCGAACGGGCCGCAGCGCGTGAAGCCGAAGCTCTCGTAGAGCTGCAGCGCCGGGAGGAAGGCGTCGGACGAGCCGGTCTCGAGGCTCAGGCGCTCGTACCTGCGTTCGCGGGCCACGGCCAGGATGTGCTCGAGCACGGCGCGGCCGGCCCCCGCGCGGCGGCGTGCCGCCGGCGTGCGCATCGACTTCACCTCGCCGTGCGCCGGCGAGAGCTCCTTCAGCGCGCCGCAGCCCAGGAGGCGGCCGTCGTTGTCCCACACCGACCAGAAGGTGATGTCGGCCCCCTTGAGCTTCGACACGTCGAGCGCGTGAACGCTTTCGGGTGGCGAGAGCTCGTACATGTTCGACAGGTGCTCGTTCAGGAGTGCGAGCACTTCGGGGCGGGACAGGTCGTCCGTTTCGATGCGCATGGCCGGCATCCTACCGAGCGTCAGGCGTCCACGAACGGGTTCGGCGCGCGCGGCGGCAGTTCGCGCGCCATGCCGTCGATCACGCCCTGCCGGTCTTCCGGCGACCTGTTCTGGCTCAGCTTGAACTTGCCGACCAGTTCGGTCACGTCGATCTCGATGCCGACGATGGCCCGGGCCATCGTGTCGATGAAGTCCGCCGGCGCATCGGACACCTGCCACGGGGCGTCGCGCCGCGACTCGAAGCGCTGCGTGAGGTCCTCGACCATGCGCAGCAGCCACGCGGGGTCGTCGATCACGCGCAGCGTGCCGCGCACGTGCACCACGCTGTAGTTGTAGGTCGGCACCACCTTGGGGTCGCCGGCCTTGCTCGGATACCAAGACGGCGAGACGTAGGCCGAGGGCCCATGGAAGACCACCAGGCACTCCGGCGACTGCGGCGCCTCGCGCCACAGCGGGTTGGCGCGCGCGCAGTGCGCGCGCAGCTTCCGGCGCGACGTGCCGGCGCCGTCGAGCAGGAACGGCAGGTGGTCCGCGCTCGGCCCGCCCGGGCCGCCGCGGAACAGCGTGCCCAGCGGATGCCGGGCGACGAAGGCCTCCAGCCGCTCGGTGCTCGTTTCTTCGAAAGCCTTGGGCAGGTACATGGCGCATCCCGTGGTCTGGTCGCTTTGGTCCACTCAATGTAGGGTGTGGCGGTAATATCCGAGGAACCAATTCACGCCCGATACCGGTGCCAATCCCACCCGCCCGCAAGCCGCTTCGACAGCAGGTCTACGAACGCCTGCGCGACGCCATCGCGCGCGGTGCGCTGAAGCCCGGCACGCGGCTGCCGCCGTCGCGCGAGCACGCGCAGGTGCTCGGCGTTTCGCGCAACACGGTGCTGTGGGCGGTGGAGCGATTGCAGTTCGAGGGCTACCTCGGCGCGCGCGTGGGCGACGGCACCTACGTTTCCGAGCAGGCCACCGGCTTCTCCGCCGCCGGGGGCACGCTCAGCGCAGTCGCTCCACCATGCGACGCGGATCTTTCCAGCCGCGGACGCCGCATCGCGCGCACCGAGGTCACGTGGGGCCCGCGCCCGCAGGAGGCCACTGCCTTCCGCATCGGCGTGCCGGCGCTGGAGGTCTTTCCGTTCGCGCTCTGGGAGCGGCTCGCGCGCCAGACGCTGCCGGGCACCCGGCTGGCCACGGCTGCCTACCAGCATCCGGCCGGCCACGTGCCGCTGCGCCGGGCGATCGCGGAGTTCCTGGCCGTGTCGCGCGGCATCGCGTGCAAGCCCGAGCAGGTGATGGTCACCACCGGCTCGCAGCAGGCGATCGACCTCGTCTGCCGCCTGCTGCTCGACGATGGCGACGAAGTGCTCGTCGAGGATCCGGGCTACCTCGGCATCCGCGCCAACCTCGTCGCGCAGGGCGCCAGCGTGCGCGGCGTGCCGGTGGACGACGAGGGCCTGGACGTCGCTGCGGCCCGGCAGCACGTGCAGGCGCGGCTGGCCATCGTCACGCCCACGCACCAGTTCCCCACGGGCGTCACGATGAGCCTCGGCCGGCGCCTCGCGCTCATCGAGTGGGCGGCGCGGCGGCGCGGCTGGATCGTGGAGGACGACTACGACGGCGAGTTCCAGTACGGCGAGCTCGGCATGCCGGCGCTGTGCAGCATCGACCGCACCGGCCGCGTGCTCTACGCCGGCACGTTCTCGAAGATCCTCCATCCGGGCCTGCGCCTGGGCTACCTCGTGCTGCCGGACGGCCTGGTCGACGCCTTCGCGCGCGCCAAGGCCATCGTGGACCGCCACTCGCCGGGCGCGACGCAGGACGTGCTGGCGCGCTTCATCGGCGAGGGGCACATGATCAAGCACCTGCGCGCCATGCGAGAGCTCTACCGCGAGCGGCAGGCGGTGCTCATCGAGGCCTTGCGGCAGGCCACCGGCGGCGCGGTCGCGCTGGCGCCGTCGTCCGCCGGCATGCACCTGTGCCTGGAGATGGGCCCGGCTTTCGACGATGTCGCCGTGACTCGCCGGGCCCGCAGCGCGGGCATCGAGCTGGCGCCGCTGTCGCTGCTGGCGCTGCAGGCCCGGCGCCGCGGGTGGGCCATCGGCTACTCCGGGTTCGACGGGCCCGCGCTGCGCTCGGCCGCGCGCAAGGTGGGCGGCCTGCTGGCCGCCGCCGTCGCGGCGGACCGGGCGCCACCTCCCATTCGCGGCCGCCGCGCAGGCAAGGCCCTTGCCGAAGACCGAAGATGACCCGCGCCGGCGACATTCCCGTGCCCGACACCGAGATGGGCCGCCTGTTCGGCGAGACGGACTGGTCGCGCACGCCGATCGGCCCGGTGCAGACGTGGCCGGCCGCGCTGCGCGTCGCCGTGGGCATCTGCCTGAACTCGCGCTTTCCGATGTTCGTGTGGTGGGGCGAGGCGCTCGTGAACATCTACAACGACGCCTACATCCCGGTGCTCGGCCAGCGCCATCCGCGCGCGTTCGCGCAGCCGGCGCGCGACTGGTGGGGCGAGATCTGGCCGGTGCTCGGGCCCCAGGTGGACGACGTGATGCTGCGCGGCCAGGCCACCTGGAACGAGCGCGTGCTGCTCGTGATGGAGCGCAAGGGCTACACCGAGCCGACGTGGTTCACCTGGTCGTACAGCCCGGTATACGACGAGCACGGCCGCATCGGCGGCCTCTTCTGCGCCTGCACCGAGGAGACGCCGCGGGTGGACGCGGAGCGCGAGCGAGACGAGCTGATCCAGCGCGCCCAGACCGCGGCGCAGACGCTGCAGACCTGGTTCGACAACGCCCCCGGCTTCGTCGCGCTGCTGCGCGGGCCGGACTTCGTCTTCGAGATGGTGAACCAGGCCTACCACCAGCTCGTGGGCCACCGCGCCGATCCAGGGCCGGCCGGTGTTCGAGGCGCTGCCCGATCTGGCCAACCAGGGCTACGAGGAGCTGCTGCGCAACGTCTACGCAACCGGCGTGCCCTTCGTCGGCCGCGCGTTGCGACTCACGGTGCAGAAGGAGCCGGGCGGTCCGTGGTCCGACGCCTATGTGGATCTGGTCTACCAGCCGGTGCGCGACGCGCACGGCGGCGTCACCGGCATCTTCGTGCAGGGCCACGACGTGACGGAGCAGGTGCGTGCCGTGCATGCGATCCAGGAGGGCGACCGGCGCAAGGACGAGTTCCTCGCCACGCTCGCGCACGAGTTGCGCAACCCGCTGGCGCCGGTGCTGCAGGCGGCCGCCGTGGCCGGAGCGCCCGGCGTGGACCCGCAGCGGCAACGCTGGGCGCTCGACGTCATCGAGCGCCAGGCCCGCCACATGAGCCTGCTGCTCGACGACCTGCTCGACGTGGCCCGCATCTCGCGCGGCCACCTCGAGCTGCGGCCGCGCAGCGTGCCGCTGCGCGAGGTGATCGATTCGGCCGTCGAAACCGTGCTGCCGATGGTGCAGGCGCGCGGGCACGAGCTGGCGATCGACGTCGCGCCGCCGTCCACCGTCGTGTCGGGCCGACCCGCTGCGGCTCGCGCAGGTGGTGTCCAACCTGCTGTCGAACGCGGCGAAGTACACCGACGAAGGCGGCCGCATCTCGCTCGCCGCGCAGCCGGAAGGCGACGAGATCGTGATCCGCGTGCGCGACAACGGCATCGGGCTCGCGGAGGCGTCGCGCGGGCAGGTGTTCGAGATGTTCTCGCAGGTGTCGGCCGCGCTGCACCGCGCCGACGGCGGCCTGGGCATCGGCCTGGCGCTCAGCCGCGGCCTGGTGGAGATGCACGGCGGCCGCATCGAGGCGCACAGCCCGGGCCTCGGGCAGGGGTCGGAGTTCGTCGTGCGTCTGCCGCGGCAGGCCGCGGCGGACCTGCCCGCGGCGTCGAGGCGGCGGCGCAGCCGGCCGCGTCGCCGCGGCCGCGCCGCGTGCTCGTGGCAGACGACAACGCGGACGCGCTCGACAGCCTCGCGCTGCTGCTGTCGATGCAGGGGCACGAGGTGCACACCGCGCGCTGCGGCGCCGAGGCGCTGGCCGCAGCCCATCGGCTGCACCCCGACGTCGCGGTGCTCGACATCGGCATGCCCGACCTGAACGGCTACGAGGTGGCCTCGCGGATCCGGCGCGAGCCCTGGGGGCGCGACATCGTGCTGATCGCGCTCACCGGGCTGGGGGCAGGGCGAACGACCGGGCGCGCGCGCACGCCGCCGGCTTCGACCAGCACTGCACCAAGCCCGTCGACGCCGAGCGCTGCAGCGGATGTTCGACCGCGGCGCGGCCTGAAAATTGACTCCCACTCTCCTCTCGTCGCTGCGCGCCGGGGGGGGCGCTCCTTGCTGAGCGACCGGCGGAGCCGGATCCGCGCAAGGGGCTTCGTCTTACTTGCTGGCCAGCGTGGTCGGCGACTTCCCGGCCGGCGCGAACGCGTAGGCCTCGCTGTCGATCGCGTCCAGCTCGCCGCTGCGGCGGGCGGCTGGCCACTTCGGCGCGCAGCTGGTCGCGCGACTTCACGGAGGCGACCTTCTCCATGTAGCCGGCGCTGCCGAACTTGATGGTGCCGTCCTTGCGGGCCTGCACCAGCTCGGCGCGGACCTGCTCGAACGACTTGTTCGACTGGGCGTGCATCCAGATGTCGGACGTGGCTTCCTGCGCGAAGGCGGAGGTGCCGGCGATGGCGAGGGCGAGGGCGATGGCTTGCTTGCGGTTCATGACGATTCCTTCAATGACGTTGAGGTGGAGTCGTTGAGTCGTCGTTGTGTCATTCGGCTCAGCGATGTCGTCACTTTAGGAACTTGCGGCCTCGGGAAAAACAGTGCGGGCGGGAATGGATCGTTGCAGATTCGCGATCAATCCGGGCTCGCCGGCCTCGCCTCGCACGAGCGCGGCGCCGCGCTCGCCGATCATGATCGCGGCCGCGTTGGTGTTGGTGGACACCATCGCCGGCATCACGGAGGCGTCGATCACGCGCAGCCGCTGCACCCCCTGCACGCGCAGGGCGGGGTCTACCACGGCGCGCGCGTCGCTGCCCATGCGGCAGGTGCCCACCGCATGAAACACCGTGCCGCCCTTGTGGCGCGCAAAAGTCTCGAGCTCGGCGTCGCTGCGCAACACGTCGCCCGGCATGTACTCGGCATCGGTGGCGAGGTCGCGGAAGGCCGGCTGGCGATAGATGTCGCGCAGCAGCTTCAGCCCCGCGACGAGCGTCTTGATGTCGCGCGGCTCGGTGAGGTAGTTCGAGACGATGCGCGGCGATTCGAGTGGATCGGCGCTGCGGATCTCCAGCGTGCCGCGCGAATCGGGGCGGCATTGCGTGGCCGAGGCCGAAAAGCCGGAGAACGCGTGCAGCGAGTCGCCCGGCTTGTCCACCGACAGCGGCATCACGTTGAACAGCACGTCTGGGCGCCCCGCGGTGGCGTGCTCGGTGCACACCAGGCCGCCGACCTGCCCCGCGCCCACGGTGAGAGGGCCGCGCTGGTGCAGCAGCCACTGCGCGCCCATCTGCGCCAGCTTCAGCGGGTTGCGCACCTGGTCGTTCAGCGACATCGGGCGCTTCAGGCGCACGATCACGCGTGCCTGGTAGTGGTCCTGCAGGTTGCGGCCGACCTCGGGCGCATCCATGTGCACGGTGATCCCGTGGCGGCGCAGCAGCTCGGCCGGGCCGATCCCCGAGAGCTGCAGCAGCTGCGGCGACTGCAGCGCGCCTGCGGCCATCAGCACCTCGCGCTCGACCCTGCTGCGCTGCGTGCGTCCGTTGGTCGTCCATTCGACGCCGGTCGCCACGCCGCGCTCGATCATGACGCGGTTCACATGCACGCCGGTCATCACGGCGAGGTTCGGCCGCGTGCGCACGGGGTGCAGGAAAGCCGTGGCCGCGCTGCAGCGCCAGCGCCCGCGCAGCGTGAGCTGGTAGCGGCCGAGCCCGCCGTCGGTCGCGCCGTTGAAGTCGCCGGTGCGCGGATGGCCGGCCTGGGCGCCGGCTTCGAGCCAGGCGTCGCAGTACGGATGCTCGTTGCGCAGGTCGCTCACGCACAGCTCGCCGGAGCCGCCGTGGTAGCGAGACTCGCCGCCCGCGTAGCGCTCGGAGCGCTTGAACACCGGCAGCACCTCTTCGTAGCCCCAGCCCGGCGCGCCCAGGCGCACCCAGTCGTCGTAGTCGGCGCGCTGGCCGCGGATGTAGAGCAGCCCGTTGATCGCGCTCGAGCCGCCGAGCACGCGCCCGCGCGGCCAGAGGATCTCGCGGTTCCCGGTCTCGGCCTGCGGCTCGAGGGGGAAGAGCCGCGAGAACCGCGTGTCGTAGATGGTGCGGAAGTACCCCACCGGCAGCCGCAGCCAGAAGTTGCGGTCCTCGCCGCCGGCTTCGAGCAGCAGCACGCGGCACGCCGGGTCGGCGCTCAGCCGGTTGGCCAGCACGCAGCCGGCCGAGCCGGCGCCCACGATGATGTAGTCCCAGCTCACTTCAACTGCCTTTTCCTCTCACTCTCCCACTCGTGGGAGAGGGAGCGCCCGCGTGACAAGGTCACTTCACCGTCTCGAGATACGGCTTGGGATCGAAGTACTGCGATGCCGGCACCGGGTTCGCGATGTTGCCGGTCTGCACGAAGAAGTCGGTCACCTGCTGCAGCCACTTCGTCACCGTGCCGTCGGCGTACATGCCGCGCCACTCGGCGGCCTTGAAGTACTTCGACGCCTTGAATTGCTCCTTCAGGTCCGGCAGCGGCACTTGCGTGTACTGCGTCTTCTGCAGCACGTCCAGCGCCTCGTCGGTCTTCGACAGCAGGTGGTCGTTGGCCTCGGCCCAGCCGCGCACGAGCTTGTCGATCACGGGGCGGTTCTTGTCGTAGTAGTCGGCGCGCGTCGCCCAGCCGCCGATGATCGCGGCCTGCGGATAGAACGCCGAGGCATCGACGATCTTGCGCGCGCCGGGCACTTTCTGCTTCACCGTCACGTCGAACGGCACCCAGAGCGCAACCGCCGGCACCGCGCCGGAGACGAACGACGTCACGGCCTCGGCCATGCGCTGGTTCACGATCTCCACATCCTTCGCCGGGTCGAGGCCCGCGCTGCGCAGCGCCTTGTCGAGGAACACGTGCGCTGTGGTGCCGGCCGTGGTGGAGATCTTCCTGCCCTTCAGGTCGGCGATGGTCTTCACGTCCCCGCCCACCCACAGTTGCGCGGTGGCGTACTCGATGTTGTTGATCAGGAACACCTTGCCCTGGCCGCGCGCCGGGAAATTGGAAACCACCGCGCCGGTGGAGAGCATGTCGAGGCTGCCGCCGATCATGGCCTGGAAGAGCTCCAGGCCGGTCGTGAACTGCACCAGCTCCAGGTCCAGACCCTGCCTGGCGAACGAGCCGATGTGCTGCCCGGTCCAGATCTGCGCATCCACCGCGGGCGTGTGCAGGTAGCCCACCTTCACCTTCGTTCGCGCCTGCCCCAAGGCGGGGAACGCGGTGGCGGCGGCCATTGCGGCGCCACTCTTCAGCATCGTTCTGCGGTTTGCTTCCACTTCGGTGTCTCCTGGTTGGTCGTGGTCATCAAGCGCCGCCGCGGAACCGGCTTTGCCGGGCCGCCGGGGGCGCCCCTGGGGGTGGCGCCGAAGGCGCTTCGGGGGTCATTGCATTCGGGCCTGGGCGGCGTACTCCTGCATCACCAGGTCGCGGATGTGCGCGCGCAGCTCGCCGAAGCGCGGGTCTTCGTGAAGCTGGCCGCTGCGCGGGTAGGCGAACGGCACGTCGATGATCGTGCGGATGCGTGCCGGACGCGCCGTGACGACGACGATGCGCGAGGACAGGTAGATCGCTTCCTCCACCGAGTGCGTGATCAGCATCACCGTCTTGCCCTCGGCCTGAAGCACGTCGAGCAGCAGGTCCTGCATCGCCGAGCGCGTCTGCGCGTCCAGCGCGCCGAACGGCTCGTCCATCAGCAGGAACTGCGGCTTCACCGCATAGGCGCGCGCGATCGCCAGGCGCTGGCGCATGCCGCCGGACAGGTGCTTCGGATAGTGGTTCGCGAAGTCGGCGAGCCCCATCAGCCCCATGTAGCGCCGCACGATGGCCTCGCGCTCGGATGCGCTCGTGCGGTTGGCCGCGAGCGTGAGGCCGAAGGCGATGTTCTGCTTCACCGTGAGCCACGGGAAGACGCCGTACTCCTGGAAGATCACGCCGCGCTCGGGCCCGGGCCCGGTGATGGGAGCGCCGTCCAGCCGCACTGCGCCCTGCGTGGGATGCACGAACCCGGCGGCGATGTTCATCAGCGTGGTCTTGCCGCAGCCGGACGGGCCGATGATCGACACGAACTCGCCGTGGCGGATGTCCAGCGACACCTGGTCGAGCACGCGCATCGGGCCGTGCGCGGTGGGAAAGTCCACCGACACCTTGTCGAAGCCGATGCGCACGGGCGGGGCGGCGGCGCTCACGAAATGCGGTCCTGCCATGCGACAAGACGTTTCGTGAGCAGCCGCAGCGCGACATCCATCGCGAGCGCGATGAAGCCGATGCAGATGATGCCCACGTAGATGATGTCGAGCTGGAAGAAGGCCGATGCGTTCTGGATCATCGCGCCGAGCCCCTGCTGCGCGGCGATGAGCTCGGAGGCCACGAGCGTGGCCCACGCCACGCCCAGCGCCACGCGCACCGCGGTGAGCAGGTGCGGGAAGGTGAGCGGCACGATGATGCGGCGGAAGATCTCGCCGTCTTTCGCGCCGAGCGTGCGCGCCACGCGAACGTAGATCGGGCTGATCTGCGCGATGCCTTCGTACATCACTATCACGCCGGCGAAGAACGACGCGTAGAACAGGATGATGATCTTCGCCGGCTCGCCGATGCCGAAGTAGACGATCACGAGCGGGATGAGCGCGATCGGCGGGAGCGCACGGAAGAAGTTGATGAGCGGGTCGATGAATGCGCGCACGCCCTTGTACCAGCCGAGCAGGAAGCCCACCGGAACGGCCAGCAGCACGCCGAGCGTGACGCCGATGAACACGCGCTGCGTCGACATGAAGATGTCCAGCAGCAGCCGCTCGCGCAGCAGCGCGACGAAGCGCCGCGCCACCTCGTGCGGCGCCGGCACGAGTGCCGGGCTCGACGAGCCCGCTGGACCGCACGCCGTACCACAGCAGCACGATGAGCGCCCACGGCAGCAGCACGAGGGCGACGCGCCGCAGCCGGCTGCCGCCGGTCGTCGAACCGGCAGGCGGCGCGGCCCGCGGGGCGGGCGGTGGAGCGGAGATGGCGATCGAATCCTTCGACATGTCGATGAGGGCCTTGCCCCTCGGGCGGCCCGAATAGTACTATTGACCATACGTTTGTCAATCCACACATGTCCACTCCGTTCGACGACAGCGCAGCGCCCCGCTACCGGCAGATCGCCGACCTCATGCGCCAGCGCATCGCCCGCGGGCAGTGGACCAAGGGCGAGAAGCTTCCGTCGCTGGAGGTGCTGGTCGGCCAGTTCGGCGTGGCGCGCGTCACCGTGCGGCAGGCGATGGAGCTGCTGGCGCGCGACGGCCTCGTGTCGGCGCAGCGCGGCCGCGGCACCTTCGTCACCGACAAGCCGCCGCGCAGCCAGTGGCTGAACGTGCAGACCTCGCTCGACGAGCTCGTGAAGGTCTACAAGGACACGCGGCCCGAGATCGTCAACATCGACGAATCCACCGCGCGCGCGCCCATCGCCGACGACGACGGCACGCCGGCCGAGCGCTATGCCTTCATGCGCCGCGTCCACTCGCGCGAGGGCCGGCCATACTGCGTCATCAACATCTACCTCGACGAGCGGCTGTTCCGGCGCCGCCCCAAGCGCTTCCGCAACGAGACCGTGATCCCGCAGCTCGTCGCGATGGGCGTGGTGGCGCATGCCCGGCAGGTGCTCACCGTGGGCACGGCCGACATGGAGGTGGCCCGGCTGCTGCGCGTGCCGGTGAACGCGCCGGTGGCCGAAGTGCGCCGCGTGTTCACCGATGCCGAGCGCCGCGTCATCTACCTCGGCGAGGTCACGTACCGGGGCGACTTCATCCACGTCGAGATGGATCTGAAGCCTTGAGCGCCGTGGACCACTCGCTGCGCCCGGTGCGCGTGGACGTGCACGTGCTGCGCCACCCCATCGCCGTGCCGGTGCGCACGTCTTTCGGCGTCATGCACGATCGCCCCGCCGTGCTCGTGCGCGTGGAGGATGCGAGCGGTGCGCACGGCTGGGGCGAGGCCTGGTGCAACTACCCGGCCTGCGGCGCCGAGCATCGGGCCCGGCTCGTCGAGACCGTGATGGCGCCGCTGCTGTGCGCGCGCGAGCATGCTTCGCCCGCCGAGGCGTTCGAGCGGCTGCAGGCCGCCACCGCCGTGCTGGCCATCCAGTCGGGCGAGCACGGGCCGATGGCGCAGGCGCTGTCAGGCATCGATCTCGCGCTGTGGGATCTCGTGGCGCGCCGCGCGGGCGTGCCGCTGTGGCGGCTGCTCGGGGGCGCGGGCGACGCGGTTCGTGTCTACGCGAGCGGGCTCAACCCCGATGGAGCCGCTGCCGTCGTGGAGCGCAAGCGTGCGCAGGGCTATCGGGCGTTCAAGCTGAAGGTGGGCTTCGGCGTCGAGCACGATCTCGCGAACCTGGGAGATGTGCGCGAAGCCGCCGGGCCGCAAGCGCCGCTGATGGTCGACGCCAACCAGGCCTGGGATCTCGCCACCGCGATCGACGCAGCACCGCGCTTCGCCGCCGCCGGCGTCCAGTGGATCGAGGAGCCGCTGCGCGCGGACCGGCCGTGGAGCGAATGGCAGGCGCTCGCCACACGGGTGTCCGCCCCGCTGGCCGCCGGCGAGAACGTGGCCGGCGAGGCAGGCTTCGATGCGCTGATCGGGTCCGGCGCCGTCCGCGTCGTGCAGCCGGACATCGCCAAGTGGGGCGGCATCTCCGGCGTGCTGCCGGTGATCCGCAAGGTCCGAGCCGCGGGCTTGCGCTACTGCCCTCACTTCCTCGGCGCCGGCATCGGCCTGCTGCACTCGGCGCACCTGCTCGCGGCGGCCGGCGGGGAGGGCATGCTCGAGGTCGACGCCAACGACAACCCGCTGCGCACGCTGCTGAGCGGGCCGTTGAACGCGGTGCGCGACGGGGAGGCTCGTCTCGGCAATGCCCCCGGCATCGGCGTCGAACCCGACATCGCCGCGCTGTGCGAAGCATCTTCTTCTCCCTCTCGCTCTCCCGCTCGCGGGAGAGGGCAGGGGTGAGGGCGCGGCTTGCGCAGTCAGCCAACGATACCCACCGCCGCGCCCCTCACCGCGACCCTCTCCCGCGCGCGGGAGAGGGAGCCCCACACCCGACACGGCTGCGCGACTGGCGCGACAATGTCGCGTCCCCCTTCGAAGACCCATCACGAGACTGCCATGACCTATCCCAACACCCAGCTCTTCATCAACGGGCATTGGCGCGACGCCGCCGATGGCCGCACGCTCGCCGTGTTCAATCCCGCCAACGGCAAGGAGATCGGCCGCGTGTCGCACGCCGGAAAGGCGGATCTGGATGCGGCTCTTGAAGCCGCGCAAAAAGGGTTCGAGACCTGGCGCGACATGACTGCCGCGGAGCGCAGCAAGATCATGCGCAAGGCAGCAGGCTATATGCGAGAACGCGCCGGCGACATCGCCCGCCTGCTCACCCAGGAGCAAGGAAAACCTCTCGCCGAAGCCAAGGGCGAGGCGATGGCCGCCGCCGACATCATCGATTGGTTCGCCGAAGAAGGCTTTCGCGTCTACGGCCGCATCGTGCCCTCGCGCTTCAACATTGCGAATCGCCAGATGGTGCTGAAGGATCCGGTCGGCCCGGTCGCCGCGTTCACGCCCTGGAACTTCCCGATCAACCAGGTTGTGCGCAAGGTGGGCGCCGCGCTGGCGTCGGGCTGCTCGATGCTCGTCAAGGCGCCGGAAGAGACTCCCGCCGGCCCGGCCGCGCTGATCCGCGCCTTCGCCGACGCGGGCATTCCGCCGGGCGTGCTGGGCCTCGTCTACGGCAACCCGGCCGAGATCTCCGGCTATCTCATCCCGCATCCGGTGATCCGCAAGATCACGTTCACCGGCTCCACGCCGGTGGGCAAGCAGCTCGCGGCGATGGCGGGCCAGCACATGAAGCGCGTCACGATGGAGCTGGGCGGCCACGCGCCGGTGATCGTTGCCGAAGACGCCGACATCGCGCTCGCGGTGAAGGCCGCGGGCGGCGCCAAGTTCCGCAACGCGGGCCAGGTCTGCATCTCGCCCACCCGCTTCCTCGTGCACAAGAGCATCGCGCAGGAGTTCGGCAGCGCGCTGGCCAGGCAGGCGCAGGCGCTGAAGGTGGGCGACGGCCTGGCCGATGGCACGCAGATGGGGCCGCTTGCGAACCCGCGCCGGCTCACCGCGATGGCCGAGTTCACGAAGGACGCCGTGGAGCGCGGCGCCACCGTGCTTGCGGGCGGCGAGCGCATCGGCGAGGCCGGCAACTTCTTCCAGCCCACCATCCTCGCCGACGTTCCGCTGAACGCGAAGGTCTTCAACGACGAGCCGTTCGGCCCGATGGCCGCGATGCGCACGTTCGAGACGCTCGACGAGGCCATCGGCGAGGCCAACCGGCTGCCCTACGGCCTCGCCGGCTACGCCTTCACGCGCTCGCTGAAGAATGCCGATCTGCTCGCGCGACGCGTCGAGGTGGGCATGCTGTGGATCAACATGCCCGCGATGCCGTCGGCCGAGATGCCGTTCGGCGGCGTGAAGGACTCGGGCTACGGCTCCGAAGGCGGCCCCGAAGCGCTGGATGCGTACCTCACCGCCCGCGCCGTCTCCATCATGAACGTCTGACCCTCCTCCCTCTCCCGCTGCGCGGGAGAGGGCCGGGGTGAGGGCGCCGCCTCCCGCATGACCCCGTTCATGGCCGCCATGGTCGGCTTCGCGAGCCTCGCGGCCGCGATGGGCATCGGCCGCTTCGCGTTCACGCCCCTGCTGCCCCTCATGCAGCAGGCATACGGCCTCACCCTCGCGGAAGGCGCCTGGCTCGCCACCGCGAACTACCTCGGCTATCTCATCGGCGCCTGCGCCTGCTTCGTGCGGTCACCGCGGCCCGGCGCAGCGGCGCGCTGGGGCTTGGCCTTCGTGGTACTCACCACCGCGCCGATGGCCTTCACCACGTCGTTCGGCGCCTGGTTCGCGCTGCGCTTCGCCTCCGGCGTCGCGAGCGCGCTCGTGCTCGTCGGCGCGTCCACCTGGGCGCTGTCGCACCTCGCCGCCGCGGGGCGAGGACGGCTCGCCGGCGGCGTGTTCTCGGGTGTCGGCGCCGGCATCGTCGTGGCGGGGGCGGCCAGCCTGGTCGCCGGCAACGGCGGCGCACCAGCGGCATGGATCGGCCTGGGCGCCATCGCTGCGGCCGTGGCAGCCGCCGCCTGGAAGCCGTTCGGCGTGGCCGCACCCGAGCCGGCTGCCGCGCCGGCTGCGGCGCCAGCGGCCGACAAGCCGGCGCGGCTCGACCGCGACGCCTGGGTGCTCGTGGCCTGCTACGGCGCCTTCGGGCTCGGCTACATCGTGCCGGCCACGTTCATCCCGGCGCTGGCCCGATCCCTCGTGAACGACCCGGCGGTCTTCGGCTGGGCCTGGCCCGTCTTCGGCCTCGCGGCGGCGTTGTCCACCGTGCTGGTCTCCACGCTGTTCGGGCGCGTCTCGCCGCAGCGCGTCGCCGCCGTCAGCCTGCTCGTCATGGCGGCCGGCGTCATCGCGCCGGTCGTCCTCCCGGGCCTGCCCGCGCTGCTGTTCTGCGCCGTGTGCGTCGGCGGCACGTTCATGGTCGCGACGATGGCCAGCATGCAGGAGGCGAGGCGGCGCAGCGGCAGCTCCACCACGCTCGTCTCGGCCATGACCGCCGCCTTCGCGCTCGGCCAGCTCGCCGGGCCGGCGTTGGTCGGGCTCGGCACGTCGGCCGAGTCCGCGCTCGCGGCGGTGAGCCTGCTCGCGGCGGCCGTCCTCCTGATCAGCGCGCTCGTTCTGTTCGTGGACCGTGAGCGGCCGGGCGGCGCGGTGGCGTCGGCGCGTTGAGCCGGTCAGGCAAGTATCACAAGGTCGGTGTATTTCGCGAGCACGGTGTCGGCCGTGAGCAGCCGGAGGGGCTCCGCGACTGCCTGGGAGACCAGGAGCCGGTCAAAGGGGTCGTTGTGATGAGCAGCCAGCGCAAAGACACCGGCGCAATGCATGCTCTTGACCGGAAGCTCCAGGAATCCGCTGGCTTCGATGGCGGCCGCCAACTCAACCGGGTTCGCTTCGATCTTCCCCAGCCGTGCCTTGATGGCAATCTCCCAGATGGATGCCGCGGACACATACACTTCGTCGGCGGCTTCGATGGTGCGACGTGCGGGAGCCTTCAGCGAGGTCGAGCCCGCGACGGCCAGAGGAACACGTGCGTATCGAGCAGCAGACGCACTACTGTCCTTCGAAGCCCGCGAGCACGTCGTCCGGCAGCGGTGCGTCGAACCCGGCCGGTACTTTCAGCTTGCCCTTCAGCACACCCAACTTGACTCGCCGCTTCGGAGCCTGCAGGCGCGTGATGCGCACGAGCGGCTTTCCGTTGCGGCTGACGATCACGTCTTCGCCCGCGGCGGCCCGGTCCACGAGTTGGGAAAAGTGCGTCTTGGCTTCGTAGATGTTCACAGATTGCATGGTAGCCTCGGCACTGCCTGACCAAGTCTAGTCTGAATGCGCCGGCATGTCACGGCCCGTAACGCTCGGCCGGCAGCGAAAGCCGAAGTCGCGTGGCGGCGCCGGATACTGCGCCATCGAAGCGGCCCTCAGCGCGGAGCACGCATGCCCCCCATGCCCCTGGTGATCGACTGCGACCCCGGCATCGACGATGCACTCGCCCTCCTGCTGGCAGCCGCGTCGCCTGAACTCGAGCTTCTCGGCGTCACTTGCGTGGCCGGCAACCGGCCGGTCGAAGTCACGTCGGACAACGCCTGCCGCGTGCTCGATCTCGCCGGCCGCGCCGACGTGCCGGTGCACCGCGGCTGCGAGACGGCCCCTGGCCTACGGCGATGCGCGCGTGAACCTCGTGCACCGCGAGGACGGGCTCGGCGGCGTGCCGCTGCCTCGCACGCGCGCGCCGGCGGCGCCGCACGCCATCGACTTCCTTGAACAAGCCCTGTCCGGCGAGCGCGGGGCAGGTGACGCTGGTTGCCATCGGGCCGCTCACCAACCTCGCGCTCGCCGAGATCCGGCGGCCGGGTCTTCTGCGCCAGGCGCGCCGGGTGCTGCTGATGGGCGGCGCCGCGTTCTGCCCGGGCAACGTCACGCCGAGCGCGGAGTTCAACTTCTACGCCGACGCACTCGCGGCGCACACGGTGCTGAGCGCCGGCGCCAGCTTGAGCGTGTTCGGGCTGGACGTGACACGGCAGATCAGCCTGACGCCCCAGTGGATTCGATCGCTCGCCGATCTCGGCAACCGATGCGGGCCGGCCGCGAGCGCGATGCTGCAGGGTTATGCCCGGCCGGTGCCGCAGCTGCACGACGCGTGCCCCGATCGCATGGCTGCTGGCGCCGGCCCTGTTCACGCTCGAGCCCTGCCTCGTGGCCGTGGACGCGACGGCCCGGGCTCACCGAGGGCTACCTCTGGGCCAGGCGCCTGCCGACCACCGGGCCCGCAGGCACCTCGCCCGCGGGGGTCTGCACCCGCATCGACGCCCAGGGGCTGCTTGCGCTGGTGCTCGAGCGGCTCGCCTCGCTGCCCTGACCGAGCGAAGCCGAATTCCGCCATGCGCGCGAGCAGCGCGCTCGCTGCCTGCTCCGGCGTGCAGTGCGCGGTATCGATCCGCAGCTCGGGTGCCAGCGGCGGCTCGTACGGCGAGTCGATGCCGGTGAAGCGCACGATGGCCCCTGCCGCGCGCGCCGATAGAGGCCCTTGGGATCGCGCGCCTCGCACACCGCCAGTGGGCGCGTCGACGAACACCTCCAGAAAGTCGCCGGGCGCGAAGCGGGCTCGCGCGGCAGCCCGCTCGGCGCGAAACGGCGCGATCAGCGCGGTGATCACCACCAGCCCCGCGTCCACCATGAGGCGAGCCACTTCCGTGACGCGCCGCATGTTCTCGACGCGGTCCGCATCGGAGAAGCCGAGGTTGCTGCACAGGCCCGAGCGCAGCACATCGCCGTCGAGCAGGCACGTATGGATGCTCGTCGCGGTGCAGCCGCTGCTCGAGCAGCGTGGCGATGGTCGACTTGCCCGCGCCCGACAGCCCGGTGAAGTACAGCACGCCGCCGGCGTGGCCGTTCAGCGCCTCGCGGTCCGCGCGGCACACCCAGGCCGCGCCGGCGTTCATTGCGGCCGCTCCGTGCGCGCGAGGATGTCCGCGATCAGGCCGCACAGTTCCTCGAACGTGTTCTCCTTTTCCAGCAGGCCCCGCACGCCGGCTTCCTGCGCCAGTGCGCGCAGCTCCGCCGTGATGTAGCCCGAGCTGATCGCCACCGGAAGCCCGGGCCGGATGCTCGCCAAGGCCTGCGCCACGTCCAGGCCCGAGCACTCGGGCATGTTGAAGTCGGTCATCACGAAGTCGAAGCGCTGCGGCTGCGCCCGCACCGCCGCGATGGCCGCCAGCGCGCTCTGGAACGCGCTCACGCGGTAGCCCGCGCGGATGAGCATGTGCTCCACCATCGTGACCATGGTCTCGTCGTCGTCCACGTACATCACGTGCTCGCCGTGGCCGCGACGGGCCACGCCGGTCGGCCGACACCGGCGCCGCGGCCGGCGCCGGCGCGTCCACCGCGGGAAGGTAGAGATGGAAGGTGCTGCCGCGGCCGGGCTGGCTGTCCACCTCGATCGCGCCATGGTGCGCGACCATGATCCCGTGCGCCACCGAGAGGCCGAGGCCCGTTCCCTGGCCCACCGGCTTCGTCGTGAAGAACGGCTCGAAGATGCGGTCCCGGGTGGCGGGGTCCATGCCGACGCCGGTGTCGCTCACCCACAGGTGCGCGTAGCGTCCGGGCGGCAGGCCGGCGTGGCCGCTGGCATCGTCGATCACGGCCGTGTCGAGCCCGATCACGATGTGGCCGTCCCGCCCCTTGAGCGCGTGCCAGGCGTTGGTGCACAGGTTCATCAGCACCTGCTGGATCTGCGTCGCGTCCGCATGCGCGTGCGGCGTGTCGTCCAGCATGCGCGACGTCCAGCTCCACGCCGGCCGGCAGCGTGGCCCGCAGCAGCCGATGCGTCTCCTCGATCACCGGCCGCAGCGGCTGCGTCGACGAGCTCCTGCGGCTCGTGGCGGCTGAAGGTGAGGATCTGGCGCACCAGCTTGCGTGCACGCGCGCCGGCCTTGCGGATCTCCTGCAGCTGCGGCACCACGGACTGTCCCCCGGCCGCGTTTTCCAGCGCCAGCTCCACGTTGCCCATCAGCGCGCCGAGGATGTTGTTGAAGTCGTGCGCGATGCCGCCCGCGAGCGTGCCGACGGACTCCATCTTCTGGGCCTGCCGCAGCTGCGCCTCGTAGCGCTTCAGGTCGGCCTCGGCCTCCTTGCGCTGGCTGATGTCCGTCAGCGCGAGCCGCACGCGCGGCGGCTCCGCGCTCGCTTCGCAGGTGAGGTCGAGCTGGCCATGGAACCGCGCGCCGCCGGCGCGCCGCAGCACGAGCTCCAGGCGACTGCTTCTCGCCCCGGTGCAGCACGTGCAGGAAGTGGTGGTACCAGCGATCGGTGTCGTCCGCAGCGACGAACTCCGAGAAGCGGCGGCGCGTGAGTCGGTGGCGCGGCTCGCCCAGCATGTCGGCGCCGGTCAGGTTCAGCTGCTCGATGTCTCCTTCCGCCGCGAGCGTCAGGTAGCCGACGGGCGCGTGGTCGTACAGGTCGACGTACGAGTCGCGCGAGATCTGCAGGTCGGCCTGCGCCCGACGGTGCTCCGCGCGGATGGCCGCCTGGGCCAGCTCGCGCTTCATCGCCGGAACGAGCCGGGCGAGGTTCTGCTTCATCACGTAGTCGCTCGCCCCGGCCTTCATCGCTTCCACCGCGGTCTCCTCGCCGATGGTGCCGGACACGAAGATGAACGGCACGTCCCGGCCCGATTCGCGGAAGACGCTCAAGGCATCGACGCCGCTGAAGCGCGGCATCCGGAAGTCGGACAGCACCGCATCCCACGCGTCCGCGCCCAGTGCCTCCCTCAGCCCGTCCAGGTCCTGCACGCGCCGGAAGCTCGGATCGAAGCCGCCGCGCCGGAGCATGAGCATGGCCAGCCGGGCGTCGTCCTCGGAGTCCTCCACCACCAGAAGGCGGATCGGCGTGCTCATGAGGCAACCCTGCGCGCTGCGCGCTGCGGGGTGAGCGCTTCGGAGCGGCCGGGCGCGCTCACTGCGCCGGCCTTTCCGGCGGGAGCTGGTTGATCATGAGCCAGTAGATGCCGAGCACCTTGGCCGCATCGAGGAACTCGTTGAAGTCGACCGGCTTGCGCACGTAGCTGTTGGCGCCCAGCTCGTAGCCCGAGATCAGGTCGCGCTCCTCCTGCGAGGACGTGAGGATGACCACCGGCAGGAAGCGCGTGCGCGGCTCGCCGCGGATGGCCTTGAGCACGCCCAGGCCGTCCAGCTTGGGAAGCTTGAGTCCAGGATCACCAGGGTCGGCAGCGGCTCGGCGGCGCGCGCGGCGTGGGCGTTGCGCGCGAAGAGGAAGTCCAGCGCCTCCACGCCGTCGCGCGCGACCTCGATCGGGTTGAGCAGGTGGCTGCGCCTCAGCGCCCGCAGCGTGAGCGCCTCGTCGTCCGGGTTGTCCTCAACCAGCAGGATGACCTTGTCTGGATCGTTCATCGTGTGTGTCCCTGAACTTGAAGTAGAAAGTGGCGCCCTCGGCCCGGCGCCGAGTGAGCCCAGATGTGCCGCCTCGTGGCGGTGGAAGATGCGCTGCACGATGGCCAGGCCGATGCCCGTGCCGGGGAACTCGTTCTCGTGATGCATGCGCTGGAAGGCGCCGAACAGGCGGTCGGCGTAAGCCATGTCGAACCCCACGCCGTTGTCGGCGACGAAGCACGCCGGCTGCCCCTCGTGCTCCACGGTGCCCACGCGGATCAGCGGCTCGTCGGTGCGCGCCGTGAACTTCCAGGCGTTCTCGAGCAGGTTCTGCAGTGCGATGTGGAGCAGGGCGCGGTCGGCGCGAACCTCGATGCCGTCGTCGATCTGCCACTGCACGCTGCGCTCCGGCTGCCGCTGCTGCAGCGACTCGGCGATCTCCCGCACCATCGCGCTCAGGTCGACCTGGCGCACCTTCAGCTCGGTGCGGGTGACGCGCGCCAGGCCGAGCAGCTCGTCGATCAGCCGGCCCATGCGCTGGCTGGCGTTGCGGATGCGCACGAGGCTGTCGCGACCTTCGTCGTCCAGCTTGTCGCCATAGTCTTCGAGCAGCGACAGCGAGAAGCCGTCCATGCTGCGCAGCGGCGCGCGCAGGTCGTGCGACACCGAGTAGCTGAACGCCTCCATCTCCTTGTTCAACGCCGCGAGCTCGTGGTTGCTGCGCTCGATCTGCTCGAACGAGCTGCGCAGCGCGTCGGTCATGGCGTCGAAGTTGCGGGCCATCTGGCCGATCTCGTCGTTGCTTGCGAGGTTGAGCCGGAAGTCGAGGTTGCCCGCCGCGACTTCCCGCGTGCCTTCCTCGATGCGGCGCACCGGCCGCAGCACCTTGCAGTGGATGAGCCACGCCGCCACGGCGGTGGTCACGGCCATCAGTGCCAGGCCGCCCAGGATCACGAAGATCAGCCGGCCCTGCGCCGCATCGATGCGAGCCCGCGTGTGATCGGCGAGCAGCAAGGCATCGCTCGCCATCTCCTGGTGCTGCAGGAGCAGCCGCGTCGTGAGCTGGGCCAGGTAGCGCCGGTTCGCCACGACGTCGGCATCGGCATCGGCATCGCGCCGGGCCGGGCGAGCAGCTCCGCGAAGAGCCGGTGCGCGGCCGCGGCGCGGTCGCGCAGCGCGGCCAGCGAGGTGGACGGGTCCGCCTGCGCGAAACGGGCCGTCGGACAGCAGCAGGTCGAGATGCGCGGCCGTCTGCTGCTCCTGCAGGCGAGCCCGCTCCGGGCGGTGCAGGATGAACTCGAAGCTCACCAGCCGGAGGTCGCTCAGGGCGCGAGTGATCTCGCCGGCGCGCACGCGCTGGCGATCGGCCGCGCTCACCTCGGCCTGCGCCCAGCCCACCATCGCGGCGATGAGAACGATGGTCCCGAGCGTCGTTACCGTGATGATGCGCCCGGTGGTGCTGATCTTCATGGTCGGGCTCAGTGGACGATGGTCACGCGATCGGCCCGCGTCGCCTCGAGCGCGTCGAGATGCAGGTGCCACAGGAAGTTGGGCACCGGGCCGGGACGGGCGTGGCCGCGCGCCATCGCCCATCGGGCTTCGTCTTCCCACGTGACGAGCTGCGATTGCCGCAGGTCGACCCGGAACTCGAGGAGCGGCCAATCCGCTTCGAGCGCGCTCGTGTCGAGCTGGAGCTGCCGGGCCACGACGGCGCGTGCGTGTCGCGGCTGCGCGCGGGCGAACTCTTCCGCATGGAGCAGGGCGCGCACCAGCTTGCGCGCAGCCGCGGGGCGCGCTTCGAGCAGCGACGCCTGCCCGACCATCAGGTGCGTGACGGTGTAGGCGTCAGCGGCCGTGAACGTCACGCCGTTCGGGCCGAGGGCGGCCTCGGCGGCACGGCGCACCGGCTGCCAGAGCGAGGCGGCGTCGATGGTGCCCTGCAGAAGCTCCGACACCATGCTGCCCGGCCCCACGTCGACCAGCGTGACGCGCTCGGGCCGAAGCTTGTGGCGGGTGAGGAAGGCCCACAGGAAGTAGTCGCCGCTGGTGCCGAACGTCACGCCGATGCGCTTGCCGATGAGGTCCGTCGGGGCCGTGATGCCGCGGTCTCGCCGGGCCACCACCGCGAGCTCCTCGGACGCGCTCAGCATGCTGGACACCACGCGCAGCGGCTGGCCCTCGAGCACCCCGATCACGAAGGGCACTTCGGTGGCTGCGGCCAGGTCCACCCGGCCCTCGATGAGCAGGTCGAGCGCGGCCTTGCCGTGGCTCACGCGAGTGACGGAGACGTCGAGCCCTGCATCGGCGAAGTAGCCCTGGGCCTGCGCAAGGTGCAGCAGCGCCGCGTGCGGCGTGGTGGAGACGGCGAGGCTGAGCCGTTCGGGCGGCACGGCCGTGCGGCGTTCGGCCCAGGAGAGCGCGAGCACCGCGAATGCGGCGGCTACGGCCACCACGACCAACCAGCGCCACACGAAGCGGCGGCGCACCCATGGCAACGCACCGGCCAGGCCGGTGTCTTTCGGCGGGGTCGACATTCTTGTCCTCCCTGGCGACGCTGCGGCGAACCGTGCGTGCCTTGCGTGAATACCCCATCCGCGCAAGCGGCAAGCGTAAGAGCCTGGAAGCGTGCTGGCAAGTGCCGCGTGGCGCGGCTAAGCTCGTGCCCCGCTACGGGCTCCGCATGAATGCCAACGTGAATGCCGAGATGCATGCCGGCAAGACGGCCTCACCATTCCTGATCCTGGCCCACCACCGCTCGGGGTCCAACTTCCTGAACGATCTCGTGCAGGCGCGGCCCGACGTGGACTGCATCAACGAGCCGTTCTCGATGCATACGCCGTTCTTCCGCGAGCGCGACCTGGAGCACTGGCCGGGCGCCGACTTCGATCCCCGATGGCTGCACCGCAGCCTCGTGCCGCACGCGCATCTGCGAGGTTTCCTGCGCGAGCTGCGGCGGCACCTCGGCGAGTCGCACCCGCGACGCGTGGTCGGGTTCAAGGAAACGGGGCTGTTCGGCAAGCTGGGATGGCTGAAGGCGTACCTGCCCAGGCTGCGCGTGCTGTGGGTGCAGCGCGATCCGCGCGCCATCGTGTCCTCGGTGCTGCGCAGCGGGTTGATGGACTTCTGGCGCTACCGCGAGCTGGTGCCGCCGCGCTTCGAGGCGTTGTGCCCCGGCTACCGGCGCGCGGCCCCCGGCACTCGCGAGCACGACGCGGAGCTCGTCGCGATGAGCGTGGCGGTGCGGCTGGACATGGCGCAACGCTCGCTGGGCCCGTTCGCGCACCACACGATCCGGCTCGACGACTTCGCGCTCGACCCGCGTGCCGGCTTGCAGCAGCTGTGCCGCTTCCTCGGGCTGGAGGCGCACCCGGAGCAGCTCGATTTCCTGCGGCAACGGCAGGGCATCACCCGCGGCGGGCGGTACTCGTCGTTCCGCTCGCACAACGACGTGCAAAGCGCCTGGCGCCGGCATCTCACCGAGGCGCAGGTGGCGGCGGTGGATGCGGTGCTCCGGGCCTGCGCCGCGCCGCGGCTCGAGGCGCGGCAAGCCGGGCACGCCGCATGAAGGACCGTGCCGAGCCCGCACTCGTCGAGCGCTATCTCGACGAGGCTGTGCGCTTCGTGCCGCGCGGAGGCGGCGGCGCCTTGCGCGTGGCCACCACGCTGGTCACGTGCCGGCTCGCCGTGCTGCTGCTCGACGCCATGGCATTGCCGCCCGAGCCGGCGTCGAGCTACCGGTACGTGAACGTGCACAACCCCGACTGCCCCTTGCGCTTCGACTCGGCGGCGCGCCGCTGGTGCTGCCCGGCTGCGCTCGCCGAGCATCCGGCGTGGGGCATCAACTGGGCCGGCGCGCGCCTGCTGTGCCAGCGGCTGGGCGCCCGCCTGCCGACCGCCTCCGAGTGGGAGCGGTTCGCCGCGAACGACACGCCGGAGCGCGCCTATCCCTGGGGCGACGCGCCGCCCGACCCCGAGCGCGCCAACTACGACGAGCACTACGGCGGCACGACAGAAGTGGGCCGCTTCGCGCCGACGGAGATCGGCCTCTTCGACGTCGCCGGAAACCTGGGCGAATGGTGCCTCGACCGCCACGAGCCCGGCACGTCGCTCGAACGCGTCGTCAAGGGCGGGGCCTGGAGCAAGGACGCGCGCCACCTGCGCATCGCCGCGAGCCGCGGCAAGTGGGGCCGCCTGGGCACCACCACGATCGGGCTGCGCCCCGTCTGGAGTGACTAGATGAACCCCCCCGAGCGCCTTCGGTAGAATTGACCATGGAGCTCGTCGTCTTCGACCTCGACGACACGCTCGTCGACTTCGCTTCCACGCGCCGGCTCGCCTACGAGTCGATGCGCGTGCTGCTGCACGGGGCGGGCATCGACGCGCCCGCCTGGCTGGAGGCCTGCAGCGCGCTCGACCGGCCTCTGTTTCGCCAGTTCGAGCAGGGCGCGATGACGCGGGCGGAGTACCGGATCCGCCGCTTCAGCGATCCCTTCACTTCGCTCGGGCTGCCCGTGCCGGCGGAACTGGTCACGCGGCTGAACGACGTCTTCATGGCGTGCGTGAACGACCACCCGCTGCTGTACGAGGATGTGCAGCCGGTGCTGCTGGAGCTGCGCAGGCGCGGCGTGCGCACGGCGGTCCTCACCAACGGCCCGTCCGACGGCCAGCGTCGCAAGCTTCGGGCTTCCGGGCTCTCGGAGTGGGTCGACCACGTGGTGATCTGCGAGGAGCTGGGAGCCAGCAAGCCCTCGCCGCGGGCCTTTCATGCGGCCGTGGCGCCATTCGCGATGGCGCACGCCGATGCCCTGATGGTGGGCGACTCGCCGGAGCTCGACTACGCGGGTGCGCTCGCCGCCGGCCTGCAGGCACGGCTGCTCGACCGCGACTCGCGCTTCGCCGCGCTGAACCTCCCCACCATCCGTACGCTGCGCGAGCTGGTGCCCGGCGCCGAGCCATAAGCCGGTCAGCGCGGGCAGACCGATCAACTGCAATGTCCCGGGCCGCTGCCGCCTTCGTTGTAGACCGCAAGCATCTCCGTGAGCGTGCCGGTCTGGCTGGGCGGCAAGGATCCCGCGCCGACCGGCGGCACGACCAGCGATCCGATGATGGCGTCGGCAGCCACCATCTCAGGCGTCGCCGCACCGCCGTTCTTGGCGACATTGAGCTTCGCCGCGATCAACTGGTGAGCCATCGCCACGAGGCCGTTGCCCTTGGCGGGCGTGTTGAAGATCGCCAGCAACTCCAGTTCGGTGTACGCCACGCCGCCGAGCGACAGCGACGTGACCGGCCACTCGTTGCTGTTGTTTCCCGTGGGCACCGGGCCGTGCGTCTTCCAGTAGCCCTGGGTGTAGTTGCAGGCGACGAAGCACGGCAGCGTCGAGCAGATGGTGTTCGACGAGAACGCGCTCCTCTTGTGGTCGGAATTGGCATGGGCGAAAGCCCGGAACACATAGTCGGTGCCGCATTCCAGCGCTTCGACGCAGTCGGTCGAGGCACCGTTGTCGAACAGGAACTCGCCGACGTTGACGGTGACGGACTCCCCTGGGCCGAGGTTGTAGCGGGACAGATTGGCGTTGCCCGAGAAACCGGCCGCGCACATCTGGTCTTCCATCGCAGGCCAGCCCGTCGCGAGGTAATCGGCATGCTTCATCCAATGCAGCGAAAAGCCAGCCGGCGCGCCCGACAAGCCCGCAGTGATCGTGACGTTGATCGACTTCTGCGTGTTGCCGATGCCGCATCCGAGGGACGGTGCGTCGAACGGCGTCTTGTCCGGGCCCGCCGGTTTGCCCAGCGGCGATTCACGCCCCTGCTCGCCACCACCACCGCCACACGCGACCAGGCCCATGCCTGCTGCCGCGAGGCTGGCGCCTCCGAGTGCCGCGCGCAGGAACTGGCGCCGTGTGCTTTCCTTGGTGTTGACCATGTCGCTGTCCTCGTTGACTGTTGCGGACGTAACGCTATCGGGGCGCATCGGATGAACGAATCCATCGTCTCGGGGGGAGCCGCGCGTGCCGCGTGCACTGCTTCACGATCGCGACAAGATCGTTGTGAAGAGTTCGAAGATGCTCGCGAGCGGACAATGGCCGGCATCACCCGCCAGCTTTCGAAGGAAGCTCATGGTCCGCCTGCATTGCTTCGCCCAGTCGGGCAACAGCTTCAAGGTCGCTTTCTTCCTTCGGGCGATCGGCCAGCCCTTCGAGGCGGTCGAGATCGACTTCTTCAACGGCGCCACGCGCGACCCCGGCTGGCGCGAGCACGTGAACGACATGGGCGAGGTGCCGGTGCTGGAAGACGGCGAGCGCCGGCTCACTCAATCGGGCGCGATCCTCTCCTACCTGGCCCGCAAGCACGGCGCCTACGGCGGCGGCACGCCCGATGAAGAGATGGAGATCCTGCGCTGGCTGCTGTTCGACAACCACAAGTTCACGAGCTACTTCGCGAGCTACCGCTTCTCCAAGGCCTTCGCCGGCACCGCGCCCGATCCGGCGGTGATGGCCTGGCTGCGCGGGCGCATCGACGGCGCCTACCGCATCGCCGACCGGCACCTCGCCTCCACGCCGTTCTTCGCCGGCGCTCAGCCGACGATCGCCGACTTCTCGCTCTCGGGCTACGTGTTCTATCCGGTGGAGGAGAGCGACTACGAGATCGAGGGCCGCTACCCGAACCTCGCCGCCTGGCGCGAGCGCATGCGCCAGCTGCCCGGCTGGGGATCGCCCTACGACATCATGCCGGGCGCTCGCATCGCGCCGAAGTGGTGATCTGGTTTCGGAGCGCAGGCACTACGGTGTGACGTGCCCCGCGTCCGCGGGGAGGGCGGCCTTCGGGGTGCCGTTCATCGAATCGTCCGACGCGCAACGTCCGGCGTGCGCTTGGATGAACATCGGCCGCAACGCAACTGCCACCACGCCGTCGATGATCCCGAGAGTCATTCACCAGGCTTGCGACGACCCTTCGGCGCTTCCGCGAGAACTGCGCGAGAACATCGACGCGCTTCGTGCCCGCAACCCGCGCTGGGACCACCGGCTGTACGGGCGCGAGGACATGTTGCAGTACCTGGGCGCGCGGCTCGCAGGAGACGAGTTCCAGCTCGTGAAACGCCTGAACCCGAACTACCCCGGCCTGCTGACCCATGTCTTCCGGTACGTCGTCGGCCACCGCGAAGGCGGCGTGTACCTGTCGATCACCAGCGGCGCCACGCGACCGCTGGACGAGGTGTTGCGAGGGGACGACCGGTACCTGCTGTCGCAGTGGGCGAACCGCCTCGGCGAGGAGTACCCGGGCTGGGGCTCGCAGAAGGAACTGTCGGCGGTGCCCGGCGGCGAGTATCAGGTCTGGCACATCGTGGCGGCGCCGGGCCACCCCTACCTCGAGGCCGTCATCGCAGCCACGCTGAAGAACATCCGCTCCTACCGGCTCGACTCGTGCGGCGCGGGGGGTGTCGCCCTGCTGCGGCTGTGCGGCGGCATCTGCTATACGCTGGCGATCCACGCCATTCGCGACAAGCATCCGCGCCGGATCCTCGACATCCGGGACATCGGCTTCCTGGCGTCCTTCTACCGGCCGCATGGCCTCCTCACCCACCGGGGCAAGGACAGCTACGGCAACGAGACCGGGCCGATCCTGCGCCACGCCGGCACGGAAACGATCACATGATTCCGAAGCTTGTCCACCAGACCTGCCGGGACGCGTCCGCACTGCGGCCCGAACTGAAGGCCAACATCGAAGCGCTCAAGCGGCTGAACCCCGGCTGGACGCACTGCCTCTACGACGACGCGCAGGTCGGGGCCTATCTGAAGCAGCACCTCGACGCCGACAGCTTCGCGCTGGCTCGGCGGATCGAGCTTCCCGGGTACGGCGCGGCGCTGGCAGACCTGTTCCGCTACGTGGTGTGCTTCAACGAGGGCGGGGTCTACCTGGACATCAAGAGCACGGCGACCCGGCCGCTGGACGAGGTGCTCAGGCCCGACGACGCGTACCTGATCTCGCAGTGGCGCAACCGCGCGCACGAGGAGAGTCCCGGCTGGGGGCTGACCTTCGCGGAGCAGCGTCAATGGCCGGGAGGCGATATCGAGCAATGGCAAATCGTGTGCGAGCCGCGTCACCCCTTTCTGGGCGCCGTCATCTCGGCGGTGCTGCAGAATCTTCGTGACTACAGCGTGACCAAGTTTGGCACCGGGTTCGGTGGCGTGTTGCGAACGACCGGGCCCATCTGCTACACATCCACGATCCACCCGATCGTCGACCAGCACCCGCACCGCATCGTGGACATCCGCGAACTCGGGTTCCTGTATTCCATCTACCGCCCATACGGGAGCCTGGCCTACACCGGCGAAGATCCGCGCGATCAGAGCGAGCCGCTGGTGTTGGCCGAGGACGCCGGCGCCTGAGAAGCGCGGGTCGTCGCAGGGGAGCCGGCAGCGCCGTCGAGGCGAGTCGTGACCGTTTCGTTCAGCCGCGAGGGGCGTAGCCGGCTTCGCGCTGGCTCCGAAACGCGAGCACGAAGACGATGTCGATGGCAGGAACGTACCTGTACAGCGCCACATAGCCGCGCGATGAGCGCCCGATCACGAGCTCGCGCTTGCCGCCTTTCACCGGGCGGCCGATGAGCGGGCTGGTCACCAGGATTTCCAGCGCCTGGACGATGTCGCCGATGCGCTGCGGCGCGTCGCTCGCGTCGAACCGCGCGAGGTGATCGAGGAAGCGGTCGAAGTCGTCCAGCACCTCCGGTGCCAGCTCGATGCGGGCCATGCGCGTTCAGCGCCGAGTCTTGCGCGCCGCGGGCTTGCGTGCGCGCTCGCCGCGCACGCGGGCCTCCAGGTAGGTTTTCGCGTCGTCCCAGCCGATCGAGCGGCCGCCTTGCAGGAGCTTTGCCCAGCGTTCCTCGGCCACGATGGTCGAACGCCAGGTCGGCCTCCGCCTGCTCGATGGTCTGCGCGATGGCGTCGAGAATGAACGCGTGGGATGTCTTGCCCGCGCGCTCGGCAGCGGCGGCAACGCGGGCCTTCAGGTCGTCTTCGAGACGGATGGTGGTGGTCGGCATGGCGGGCTCGGGCAAGCGCAGCCACTGTAGCACCATTGTGCTACTCGGCCGCGCTGTCGAGCGGCCGTGCGGCCTCCGCACTACGATGGCCCCACGCTCGTGCGAAATCCGGAGGCGCGTCGTGACCCATCGTTTCCAATCCGTGGCCGTCGTCGGCGCCGGCGCGGTCGGCAGCTTCTTCGGCGCCATGCTCGCGCGGGCGGGCGAGCGCGTGACGCTCATCGGCCGCGCCGCGCATGTGCAGGCGATCGAGCGTGAGGGCCTGCAGCTCGAGATGGGCGGGCGCATCGAGCACGTGCGCATCGGCGCAGCCACCGGGCTGGCCGCCGTGCGCGGCGCGGATCTCGTGCTCTTCTGCGTCAAGTCCACCGACACCGATGCCGTGGCGCGCGAGCTCGCGCCGCTGCTCGATGACGGCGCGCTCGTGCTGAGCCTGCAGAACGGCGTGGAGAACGCCGCCACGATCGCGCGGCACGTGCGGCAGCCGGTGCTGCCCACCGTCGTCTACGTGGCCACCGCGATGCCCCGGCCGGGCGTCGTCGCCCACTTCGGCCGCGGCGATCTCGTCATCGGCGCGCGCGACTCGAAGGCCGCGGCCGACCCTGCGCTGGCGCGCGCCATGCAGGACGTGGCCGCGTTCTTCGACCGGGCCGGCGTGCCGGTGGTGGTTGCCGGCGACGTGATGGCGCAGCTGTGGTCCAAGCTGATGGTGAACTGCGCCTACAACGCGATCTCCGCGCTGGCGCAGGCGCCGTACGGACGGCTCGCATTCGTGCCGGAGATCCGCGCGCTGCAGGAGGCCGCCGTGCGTGAGGTCGTCGCGGTGGCGGCCGCCGAGGGCGTCGCGCTGCCGCTCGATGCGTCGCTCCAGGCGATGGAGCGCATCGCCGTCGCGATGCCCGCCCAGTTCTCGTCCACCGCGCAGGACGTCGCGCGCCGCAAGCCGAGCGAGATCGACCATCTCAACGGCTTCGTTGCGCGCCGCGGCCGCGAGCTCGGCGTGCCGGTGCCCGTCAACCAGGCGCTGCACGCGCTGGTGAAGCTGGTCGAGGCGGGCCATGCCGCCGGCTGAAGGCATGCAGCCGGTGCCGCTCGAATTCGCGCAGGCCCTGCGCGAGCTCGGGTTGGCCGGGGAGGCCATGGAGGAGCCGCTCCACGGCATGCCGCTGCCCGGCGGCGTCTCGTCGGACATCTGGCGCATCGACACCGCGCGCGGCCCCATGGGCTGAACGGGAAAAGAATCCCCGTCGTGCGAAGTGCACGGGCCTGGCGTTCGTTGGCGTGACGAATTCCCTCGCCCGAGGTGCACAGCCGGCCCGCAGTCTCTCAAAATGGAGGGGCCATGCAGGATCGCAAGCCTTCCAGCCCCAAGCCGGAACTCGGCGCGATCGACTATGAGCCGACGGATTTCTGGGATGCACGCATCGCGCACAACCAGCTTCCGCCGGGAGTCGACGAGTTCGGCCGCATGCAGCCCGGCTATTGGGAAGAGCGCCGTCGCCGCTCCAAGGCCACCGACCGCGCCCTCACGGGTCACTCGCTCGAGTGGCTCATCCGTCTGCCGGCCGTCGTGCAACCCCAGGCCTTGCGCGACCAATATCCGCGCATCGTCAACGGCTTGAGCGAGCGCTGGTCCGATCACGCTCGCGTGCTCGAGTTCTTCGAGCACCTGCTGAACGATCCGCGCCCCGGCCGCCGCGGCTTCCCCGAGGCGGTGCAGCGCGAGCTCGAGCTGCTGTGCGAGTACCGCGCCGGCCTCACGCAAGCCCAGGCCAACGGCACCGCCCCCCCGCCGGACCTGTCCTATCGCGACACCTCGCGCTCGCCGAACAGTTCGTTCGCCGACACCGCCCCGAGCAACGATTCCGACTGACGCGCGCGCATTGTGCGGCCGCAGTTTCCCGCTGCGGCCGCACAATGCGCACGTTCCGACGCCTCACCTCCCGGCCCCATGTCCTCGATTCCATCCGAGTCCGCGCCAGCGCCCGCTCCCGCGCCTGCGCATGCCGACTGCGCCGATCAGCTTCGCCAGATGTTCCCGGCGCTCTTCGCCGGTGCCCCGAAGCCCATCAAGCTGAAGATCCAGGCCGACATCCAGGCGCGTGCGCCCGGCGTGTTCGGCAAGCAGGCCCTGTCCGCGTTCTTCCGCCGCTACACGATGAGCACCGGCTACCTGGTGGCCATCACCAAGGCCACGCAGCGCTACGACCTCGACGGCGCCCCGGCCGGCGAGCTCTCCGACGAGCACCGCCAGGCCGCGCGCGAGGAACTGGCGCGCCGACGCGAGCGCCAGGAGGCGCGGCGCGCGCAGGAGCAGCAGGGGCGGCAGGAGCGCGCGGCGCTGCTGCGCGACTTCGAGCGCACCACGCTGACGGCGGCGAACTTCTGCGCCTTGAAGGGCATCGCTGCGGAGGCGCTGCCGGCGCTGCTCGAGGCAGCGCGCCGCGAAGCGGCCGAGGCCCCACCACCAGACCGCCGCGGCAGACCCCCTCTCCCGCGACGCGGGAGAGGGCGCGGGGTGGGGGGGGCGCCGCGCCCTCACCCCCTCTCCCCCGCGCGGGAGAGGGCGCGGGTGAGGGCGTTTCATCCGCGCGTCGGCACGTTCCAGATCTCGCTCGCATACGTGCGGATGCTGCGGTCCGACGAGAACGGCCCCATCCCGGCCACGTTGGCGATGGCGTGCTTCAGCCACGCGTCGCGCTGCCGGTACAGCGCATCCACGCGATCCTGCGCCTGCACGTAGCTGTCGTAGTCGGCGAGCAGCTTGTAGCGGTCCCCGCCCCACAGCAGGGCATCGACGATGCCGCGGTACCGGTCCGGCTCCTCCGGCGAGAAGCGGCCGCCGGCAATGGCGTCGAGCACCGCGCGCAGCCGCTCGTTGCCTTCGTAAAGCCGCAGCGGCTGGTAGCCGCCCTGGTCGAGGGCAGCCACCTGCCGTGCGTCGTGCCCGAAGATGAAGATGCTGTCGGCGCCCACCTGGTCGCGGATCTCGATGTTGGCGCCGTCCTCGGTGCCGATCGTGAGCGCGCCGTTCAGCGCCATCTTCATGTTGCCGGTGCCCGAGGCCTCGGTGCCGGCGGTGGAGATCTGCTCCGACAGCTCGGCCCCCGGCATGATGAGCTCGGCCAGCGACACGCCGTAGTTCGGGATGAACACCACCTTCAGCCGGTTGCCCACCTGCCGGTCCTGGTTCACCACCGCGGCCACGTCGTGGATGAGGCGGATGATCTGCTTGGCCGTCTGGTATGACGACGCCGCCTTGCCCGCGAAGATCACCGTGCGCGGCAGCCAGTCGGCCTGCGGTTCGCGCAGGATGGCCTGGTAGCGCGTGACCACGTGCAGCACGTTCAGCAGCTGGCGCTTGTACTCGTGGAAGCGCTTCACCTGCACGTCGAACAGGCTCGCCGGGTTCAGCTTCAGCCCGAGGGTGGCGGCGATGTGCGCCGCCAGCCGCTCCTTGTTGGCCTGCTTCACGCGCCCGAACGCGGTGCGGAAGTCGGCGTCGTCGCCCTGCGCGCGCAGCTGCGTGAGCCGGTCGAGGTCGGCGCGCCAGCCTTCGCCGAGCGTGGCGTCGATCAGCGAGGCCAGCCCCGGGTTGGCCTGCACGAGCCACCGGCGCGGCGTCACGCCGTTGGTCACGTTCGTGAAGCGCTCGGGGTACAGGCTTGCGAAGTCCGCGAAGATCGTCTGCACGAGCAGGCGCGAGTGCAGGGCCGACACGCCGTTCACCTTGTGGCTGCCCACGATGCACAGGTGCGCCATGCGCACGCGCCGCTCGCCCGACTCGTCGATCAGCGAGAGCCGGCGCAGGAATTCGCCGTCCCCCGGGCGATGGTGCGCCGCCTCGTCGAGGAACTCCTGGTTGATGCGCAGGATGATCTGCAGGTGGCGCGGCAGCACGTGCTGCACCAGCGCCACCGGCCAGGTCTCGAGCGCCTCGGGCATCAGCGTGTGGTTGGTGTAGGAGAACACGCGGCGGCATTGCGCCCACGCGTCGGCCCAGGCCATGCCATGCTTGTCTGTGAGCAGGCGCATCAGCTCGGCGACGCCGATGGCCGGGTGCGTGTCGTTCAGGTGGATCGCGACGCGCTCCGACAGGCTCGACAGGCTGCCGCGCTCGGCCAGGTGGCGCGCGACGATGTCGGCCATGGACGCGGCCACGAAGAAGTACTCCTGGCGCAGGCGCAGCTCGCGCCCGGCCGGCGTCGCGTCGTTCGGGTAGAGCACCCAGGAGATGTTCTCGAACTCGTTCTTGATCTCGGCGGCGCGCGCGTAGTCGCCGCTGTTGAAGGCGCGCAGATCGATGTGCGCCGGCGCGGTCGCCTTCCACAGCCGCAGCGTGCTCACGTGGTTCGTGTCGTGGCCCGGGATCACCATGTCGTAGCCCTTGGCGCAGACCTCGTCGGCCGGCCGCCAGACCGCGCGCCCGTCGTTGTGCTCGACCCAGCCGCCGAAGTGCACCGGCACGCTGATGCCGGCGCGCGGAAACTCCCACGGCGTGCCGTCCGCCAGCCACGGATCGGGGTGCTCCACCTGCCGCCCGCCGGTGATGTCCTGCGCGAACATGCCGTACTCGTAGCGGATGCCGTAGCCGAACGACGGGATGTCCAGCGTGGCCATGGAGTCCAGGAAGCATGCCGCCAGCCGCCCGAGGCCGCCGTTGCCGAGCGCGGCGTCCGGCTCCTGCGACTGCACCTCCTCCAGCCGCAGCGCGTGCGCCCGCACCGCGGCTTGCGCGTCGCCCTGCAGGCCCGAGCGCGTCCAGCGCATTGCCGAGGCTGCGCCCGACGAGGAACTCCATGGAGAGGTAGTACACGCGGCGCACGCGGCCCGCGCGCTCGGCGGCCTGCGTGTCCACCCAGCGCTTGGCCAGCTGCTGGCGCGGCGTCTGCGCGAGGGCGCGCATCAGGTCGGCCGGCGTCGCCTCGTCGGGCGCGATGCCCACCGTGGCGAGCAGCTCATGGTCCAGGGCGGCCGCCGCCGCGTCGTCGAAGGAGTGGTTGTTCGAGCTCATCGCGCCATTGTGGCGCGGCGCCTTGCGCAATGCCCGGGCCGCGGGCACCATGCAACTTCCTCATCCGGGAGCTTGCATGCAGCAACTGGCCCGCAATTTCGACCTGCCTAAGCGCGCCGTGGCCCTCGTGCTTGCCGGCGGGCGGGGCAGCCGGCTCAAGCACCTCACCGACCGCCGCGCCAAGCCGGCGGTGTACTTCGGCGGCAAGTTCCGCATCGTCGACTTCGCGCTGTCCAACTGCCTGAACTCCGGCGTGCGGCGCATCGGCGTGATCACGCAGTACAAGTCGCACAGCCTGCTGCGCCACCTGCAGCGCGGCTGGGCGTTCCTCAAGAGCGAGATGAACGAGTTCGTCGACCTGCTGCCCGCGCAGCAGCGGCTCGACGAATCGAGCTGGTACCGCGGCACGGCCGACGCGGTCTGGCAGAACATGGACATCATCGACGGCTACGGGGCCGACTACATCATCGTGCTGGCCGGAGACCACATCTACAAGATGAACTACGCGCTGATGCTGGCCGACCACGTCGACAAGGACCGCGAAGTCACGGTCGGCTGCTTCCCGGTGGAGCGCGAGGACGCGCGCGACTTCGGCGTCATGGCCGTCGACGAGCGCAACCGCATCATCGATTTCCTCGAGAAGCCGGCCGAGCCGCCCGGCATGCCGGGGCGCCCCGACATGGCGCTCGCCAGCATGGGGATCTACATCTTCAACGCCGCCTACCTGCGCCAGGAGCTCGAACGGGACATCGCCGATCCCCATTCGAACCACGACTTCGGCAAGGACATCATCCCCAACGCGGTGCGCAACGGCTGCGCGGTGGCCCACCCGTTCGGCCTGAGCTGCGTCACCACGCACGACGGCGACGAGCCGTACTGGCGCGACGTCGGCACCATCGACGCCTACTGGGACGCCAACATCGACCTCACCGCCACCGTGCCCCGGCTCGACCTGTACGACACGCGCTGGCCGATCTGGACCTACCAGCCGCAGCTGCCGCCCGCGAAGTTCGTGCACAACCAGCCCGACCGCCGCGGCTCGGCGATCGAGTCGCTCGTGTCCGGCGGCTGCATCATCTCCGGCGCCGTCTACCGCTCGGTGCTGTTCTCCAGCGTGCGCGTGCATTCGTACTCCCGGGTCGACTGGTCCGTGGTGCTGCCCGCCGCGCAGATCGGCCGCGGCGCGCGGCTGAACCGCGTCGTCGTCGACCGCGGTTGCGTGATTCCCGACGGCATGGTGATCGGCGAGGACACGCAGGCGGATACCCGGCGCTTCTACCGCAGCGAGCGCGGCATCACCCTGGTGACGCGCGACATGCTGGCCGCGCTCGCATGAGCCGCCGCCGCGTTCTCCCTCTCCCGCCCGCGGGAGAGGGCCGGGGTGAGGGCGCGGCCTTGGAGTTCTGCTTGGCCTCCGCTCACCGCCACCCCCGCGCCCTCACCCCGACCCTCTCCCGCGAGCGGGAGAGGGAGAGGGGTTTGCGCATGACTCCGATGCGCGTCCTCCACGTCGCCGCCGAAGTCTTCCCGCTCGTCAAGACCGGCGGCCTCGCCGACGTCACCGCCGCCCTCCCGCCTGCCCTCGCACGCGCCGGTGCCGATGTGCGCCTGCTGCTGCCCGGGCTGCCCGCCATCGCCGAGTCGGTGTCGCAGCAGAAGACGGTGGCCGCGATCGGCCCGGCGTTCGGAGCCGCGTCCGTCACGCTGCGCCTGGGCCGCCTGCCCGGCAGCGGCGTTTCGGCCTATGTGATCGACGCGCCGTTGCTCTACCGGCGCGGCGCCGGCCCCTACCAGGACGCCGACGGCCGAGACTGGCCCGACAACCTGCAGCGCTTCGCGCTGCTGAGCTGGACGGCAGCGCAGCTCGGCGGCGGCGCGCTCGACCCGGGCTGGCAGCCCGACGTGATGCACGCCCACGACTGGCACGCGGCGCCGGCCTGCGCCTACCTGCATGCCCATCCTGCGTCGAATGCCGCTGCCACGGTGTTACACCGTGCACAACCTGGCCTACCAGGGCGTGTTCCCGCACGCCGACTTCGCGCTGCTCGGCCTGCCCGCGCGCTACATGACGCCCGGCGGGCTGGAGTTCCACGGCGAGGTGTCGTGCATGAAGGCCGGCCTGAAGTTCGCCGACCGCGTCACCACCGTCAGCCCCACGTACGCGCGCGAGATCGCGACTCCCGAGTTCGGCGCCGGGCTGGACGGCGTGATCCGCGGCCGCGGCGCCAACGTGTGCGGCATCCTCAACGGCGTCGACCGCGCGGTGTGGTCGCCCGCGAACGACGCGGCGCTTCCCGCGCGCTACGACGCCGATCGTCTCGACGGCAAGGCGGCCTGCAAGGCGGCGCTGCAGCTCGAGATGGGCCTCGCGCCCGACCCGACCGCGCCGCTCGTGGCGGTGCTGAGCCGCCTCACGTCGCAGAAGGGGCTCGACCTCGTGCTCGGCGCCTTGCCGGGCGCGTTGGCGCGTGGCGTGCAGTGGGCCGTGGTCGGCACCGGCGAGCCGGCGCTGGAGGCTGCGTTCCGCGAGGCCGCGCGGGCGCACCCGGGCCGCGTCGCGGTGCGCATCACCTACGACGAGACCCTGGCCCACCGCCTGATCGCCGGCGCCGACGCCATCGCCGTGCCCTCGCGCTTCGAGCCGTGCGGCCTGACGCAGCTCTATGGCCTCGCCTACGGCACGCTGCCCGTGGTGCGCCGCGTCGGCGGGCTGGCCGACACGGTGGTCGACGCCACCGCGGAGCACCTCGCCGACGGCTCGGCCACCGGCTTCCAGTTCGACATCGCCTCGTCGCAGGCCCTCGAAGGCGCGCTCGAGCGCATGGTCGCGCTGTACCGCCGCCCGGACGCCTGGCAGCGCGTGATGCGCACCGCCATGGCCCAGGACTTCTCATGGGACCACGCCGCACGAGCAATACCTCGCGCTGTACCGCGACGCCGCGCAAACCCCCTCTCCCGCTCGCGGGAGAGGGTCGGGGTGAGGGCGCGGCCTCGCTGGGTCCATCGCCGTTACGATGCCCATGCACCGCCCTCACCCCAGCCCTCTCCCGCCACGCGGGAGAGGGGGCCCACGGAGTCCTCATGCTCGAATTCGTCATCGACCAGCGCCGCCGCAGCATCGGCGCCTTCGAAGTGGGCCGCGTGCTGCCGGCGATCCGCCAGCGCATGGTCGGCCCCTTCGTGTTCTTCGACCACATGGGCCCGGTGGATCTTCCCGTCGGCCTGCCGCGCACGGCCGACGTGCGGCCGCACCCGCACATCGGCCTGTCCACCGTCACCTACCTCTTCGAAGGCGAGCTGATGCACCGCGACAGCGTCGGCTCCGAGCAGCCGGTGGTGGCCGAGGAGGTGAACTGGATGATCGCCGGCCGCGGCATCACGCACTCCGAGCGGTTCGAGCGCGCGCGCCGCGAAGGCGGGCGGCTCCACGGCATCCAGGCCTGGGTCGCGCTGCCCAACGGCCAGGAGGAGATCGACCCGGCGTTCTTCCACCACGGCCCCGAGGACCTGCCGCTGTTCGAGGAGCCCGGCCTGCGCGCCCGCCTCATTGCCGGCGAGGCGTTCGGCGCTGCCTCCAGGGTGCGCACCCATTCGCCGATGTTCTACCTGCACTGGCAGCTCGAGCCGGGCGCACGAGCCGAGCTGCCGCCACACGGCCGCCGAGCGTGCAGCCTACGTGGCGGCGGGTGAGGTGGAGATCGACGGCAAGCGGCTGGGGCCCGGGCAGATGGCGGTGTTCGCGCCGCGCTCGCCGGCGGTGCTGCGCGCCGTCCAGCCGTCGATCGTGATGTGTCTCGGCGGCGAGCCGGTGGGCCCGCGCTATCTCGACTGGAACTTCGTCTCGTCGTCCAAGGAGCGCCTGGAGCAGGCCAAGGCCGATTGGCGGGCGGGCCGCATGAAGCTGCCGGACCTCGACCACGACGAGTTCATCCCGCTGCCCGGCCCGGACCCCGCGCCGCCGATGTCTTGACGCGCACGCAGCGCTCAGAGCTGCTCAGGCGTCGCGGCGGCCGAGCGAGCGCCGCACCGCGAGGCTCAGTTCGGCTTCGCGGAACGGCTTGCGCAGCAAAGGCACGCCGTCGGCTGCGGCCTCGAGCCGCTGCACGTCGGCATGGCCGGTCATCAGGAGCAAGGGCTGCGTGGGCGCCAGCGCGCGCACCTGCCGCGCCAGGTCGACCCCGTTGATGCCGGGCATCGCGAAGTCGAGCATCACCAGGTCGGGCGGCTCGGCCACGAACTGCTTGAGCGCCTCGGCGCTCGTGCTCGCCGTGCGCACGACGTAGCCGATGGCCGTGAGCACGCCCGCCACGCTGTGCAGCACGTCGTCGTCGTCGTCCACGATCAGCAGCGATTCGCCTTGGCCGTGCAGCACGCGGTCGATGCTGGCCGGCGGGCGGAATCTCGTCCGCGCCCGCGGCGCCCAGCCACAGCGTCACGGTCGTGCCCTGGCCGGGCCGGCTGGCCAGCAGCGCCGTGCCGCTCGAGCGCCGCGCGAGGTCGCGCACCTGCGGGAGGCCCAGCCCCGTGCCTCGGCCGCTCGGCTTGGTGGTGTAGAAGGGGTCGAACGCACGGAGCGCGACATCGGGCGGCATGCCGTGGCCGGTGTCGGCGACTTCGATGACCACGTAGCGGCCCGCCGCCAGTTCGCCGTCCGGCTGCGCGAGATGCTCCGCGCGAACATCGATGCGCACCGAGCCGCCCTCGGGCATCGCGTCGCGCGAGTTGAGCACGAGGTTGAGCAGCGCCAGCTCGAGCTGGTTGGCGTCCGTCTGCGCCACCACGGGTTCGTCCGGCACGTTCACGCGCACCTGCACCATGCTGCCCACCGACTGCGCGAGCCAGTCCCGTCATGCCGAGCACCATCTCGCGCACGTCGGTGGCCCAGGTCTGCATGCGCTCGGCGCGCGAGAAGGCGAGCAGGCGGGCGGTGAGCTTGCCGCCGCGCTCGGCCGCGCCCAGCGCCTTGCCGGCGTACTCGCGCGTGGGCGCCTCGCGCGTCGTGCGCTGGATCAGGTGCAGGTAGCCGGTGATGCCGGCGAGCAGATTGTTGAAGTCGTGCGCGATCGCGCCCGTGAGCTGGCCCACGGCCTCCATCTTCTGCGCGTGCATCAGCGCGGACTCCGCCCGCTCGCGCTGCATGATCTGGTCGAGCAGGCGCGAGTTGGCGTCCTTCAGCTCGTCGGTGCGGTCGCGGATGCGGCTTTCGAGCGTCTCGTTCAGCAGCCGCGTCGCGGTCTCGGCAGCGTGCAGGCGCAGCAGCGCGCGCACGGCGGCGACCAGCTCGTCGGGGTCCATCGGCTGCACGAGGTAGGCGTCGGCGCCGCCGTCGAGGCCGCGCACGCGGTCGGCCGTGCTCGTGAAGGTGGCCGACGTCTGCAGCACCATCGTGGAAGGCCAGCGCTGCTTGATGACGCGGCACACCTCGATGCCGCTGATGTCGGGCAGGCGCACGTCCAGCATCACGAGCGCAGGCTGCAAACGCTCCATCGCGAGCAGCGCCTCGTTGCCCGTGCCGGCCTCGACCACGTCGAAGCCGGCATGGCGCAGAACGCGGCTCTTCGTGTAGCGGGCGGCCTCCGTGTCGTCGACGTTCAGGATCGTGGTCGTGCTCATCGGCGGGGTTCCTCCTCCTGTCTCGTGCGGAGCGCCGCCTGCATGAGGGAGGTCAGCGCGTCGCGCGAGATGTCGTGCTTGGAGACGATCGCGTGCGCTGCCGCGAGGGAGCGCTTCTGCTCCAGGTCGAGCGCGAGCGACGTGCACACGATCACGGGCGTGTCGCGCAGCGCGTCATCGCCCGAGAGCGCATCCAGCATCTCGTAGCCGTTCATCCTCGGCATCTGCAGGTCCAGCACGATCAGGTCGGGCCGGTGGGAGCGCGCCACCTCCAGGCCGGCCGCGCCGTCGGCCGCCTCCATCACGCCGAAGCCGCCGGCCTCCGCGATGTGGCGCAGCACGTAGCGGAAGGGCTCCTCGTCGTCGACCAGCAGCACGCGGCGCTGGTCGCCTGCCGTGGCCCCGGGGGGCACGCCCGCTTCGCCCCATCGCAGCGGCAGCACGAGCGTGAACGTCGAGCCCTCGCCGACGCGGCTGCGCACGCCCACATCGCCGCCCATCAGCGTGGCCAGGCGCTGGCTCAGCGGCAGGCCCAGCCCCGTGCCGCCGCGCTGCAGGCCGCTCTCGATCTGCGTGAACTCCTCGAAGATCATGCGCAGGTTCTCGGGCCGGATGCCGATGCCGGTGTCCGAGACGGCGAAGTGCATGCGCTGGTGCGCCGCATCGAAGCCGGCCGAGACCACCACGCGCCCGGCCTCGGTGAACTTGAGCGCGTTCGAGATGAAGTTCCGCAGCACTTGGGCCACCTTCGCCTCGTCCGCCACCATCTGGGGCAGGGCGGCCGCATCCTCGAACACGAGGTCCACCGAAGGGTTGGCCTGCAGCGGCTTCAGCGAGCCACGCAGGGCGCCGAACATGTCGGCGACCGCGAACTCCGAAGGCCGCACCTCCAGCTTGCCGGCCTCCACCTTGGCCAGGTCGAGCAGATCGTTCACCATTTCGAGCAGGGCCTGCGCCGAGCGGCGGATGTACTCCACCTGGCGCTCCTGCTCGGCGTTGATCTCGCCGTCCACGCGGTCCAGCAGCAGCCGAGAGAGCGCCAGGATGGAGTTCAGCGGCGTGCGGAACTCGTGGCTCATGTGCGAGAGAAAGCGCGACTTCAGGTCGCTCACCGAGCGCAGCTGCGCGGCCTTCTCGTCGAGCTCGGTGTAGAGCGCCACGACGCCCCGGTTCGTCTCCTCCAGCTCGCCGCGCAGGCGCAGCGTCTCGCTTTCGCGCTCGCTCAGCTCCGCCAGGCTCTGCGTGAGCTCGCGCTGCTGCTCCTGCACAACCGCGAGCGGATCCGGGCGCGCGCCCGGCAGCCACTTCACGGCAGCCTGCAGCTGCTCGCGCTGCAGCCGCTCCGGCGACGCTCGCCATGCGCTGCGACAAGCGTCACGCGGGTGCCGTCACCCGGAGCGGTGTGAAGGTCGAAGCGGTGCACGAGGCGCTGCGCGCTCGGCAGCCCGGTGCCCGACGAGGCGGCCGTTCCCGAGCGCCGTCCCTGCAGCGCGGCGTCCACGTCGGCGATGCCGGGCCCGTGATCCTGCACCACCATGGAGAACAGCTTGGGGCGGCTCGGCGCATCGAGCGCGAACGACAGCTCGCCGCCGCCGCCATGCTGGAACGCATTGCGCGCGATCTCCGAGACGGCGGTGGCCAGGTGGGTCTGGTGCCGGCGGTCGAAGCCGAGCAGCTCGGCCAGGCGCCGCGTGGCCAGGCGCGCGCAAACCACGTCCTCCTCCGACATCAACGGCAATGATGCGATGGTCCAGCTCATGGCGTCATGCAGCGCGCCACGACGATCGCCGCATCGTCGCGTCCGCGCGCATGATGGTGGTATAGCACGCCGGCCACCAGCAGCGGATGCGCCCGTGCCAGCCCTGGGTAGCGGTCGAGCGACCAGCTCGCGCTGATGCCGTCGCTGTGCATCACGAGCAGGCCGTTGCGCGCGCCGGGATAGTCGAAGGCCTGCATGCGGCGCGCATTGAGGCCCGCGGTGCCGTTGTGCGACACGAGCCGCCGCAGGCCGCCGCCCGCGCCGGCCAGCGCGGCGGCGATGTTGCCGACGCCGGCGTAGCTCACCGTGTCGCTCGCGCGGTCGATGCGCGCCACGGCCACGGCGCCGCCCCGCGTGGGCCGCAGCGCCTGGTGCAGCGCCTCGACGATGGCCTGCGGCGGCTCGGCGCGGCAACGCTGGAACTCGCGGACCGCGGCATGGGCGGCGGTGGCCGCCTCCGGGCCGTGGCCCAGCCCGTCGACCACCAGCACGGTGCGCCCGCCGGCGTCGGCATGGCTGCTCCAGGCGTCGCCGCAGGATTCCTGGCCCGGCATCGGCACCACCAGCGCGCCGATCGCGTCGTCGCCCCCGACCCCCAGGCGGGCCAGCACGGCCGTGCCCACGCCGCGCCAGCTCAGGACATGCACGTGCTCGCACTGCCGCCGGACGGCGCCCAAGGCCGTTGCCCGGTGTCCCGGCGGTCGAGTAGCCGTCGGCCATGCAGGCACCGATGTCGTCCATGCCGGGGCCGGAGTCGAGCGCGAGCACGTCGATGCCGGCGTGCTCGCCCACCACCACCACGACGCGCCCTGCCGCCCGCGTGCTTGAGCAGGTTGGTGGCCAGCTCGGTCACCACCAGCGCGAGCCGGCCCTGCAGCGCGGCGTCGACGCCCGCGGTGGCGGCCAGTGCCGCGGCCCGCCGCCTCGCGTCCGCGACCTGGCTCGCGTCGGCGACTCGGGACATCGACCGTGGTCGTCATTTCCAGCGCGCGATGCGGATGCGCGTGCCCTTGCCGGGCGCCGACTCGATGGCGAACTCGTTGGACAGGCGCTTGGCGCCGCCCGAGCCCGAGGCCGAGCCCGCCGCCCGTGGTGTAGCCGTCGCGCAGCGCGGTGTCGATGTCCTTGATGCCCTTGCCCTCGTCGCTGAAGACGAGCACCACGCCCTTGCGCGCGCCCTCCACGGTGTCGATGTCGACGCGGCCGCCGCCGCCGTGGTCGAGCGTGTTGCGCGCCAGCTCGCTGGCCGCGGTGACGACCTTGGTCTGGTCCACCAGGCTCAGGCCCGTGGCCACCGCCGCCGCACGCACGCGCTGCCGCACCCGGACGACGTCGTCGGAGGAGCGGATCTCCAGGCGCTCACTCACCGTCGTCGTCGTCATCCGGCACCGCCAGCCGGCCGGTGCCGCCGATCATGGACATGCCGCGCTCGACGTTCAGCGCCGTCTTGACGCCGGTGAGCGACAGCCCGAGCTCCACGAGCGTGATGGCCACGGCCGGGCGCATGCCCACCACCACGGTGTCGGCATCGAGGATGCGCGAGACGGCCGCGATGTTGTCCAGCATGCGGCCGATGAAGCTGTCCACCACCTCCAGCGCGGAGATGTCGATCAGCACGCCGCGCGCGCCGGCCGAGACGATGCGCGCAGTGAGGTCTTCCTCCAGCGCGGTCGCGAGCCGGTCGTGCATGTCCACCTGGATCGTCACGAGCAGCGCGTTGCCGAGCTTGAGAATGGGGATGCGGTCCATCTGGCTTTTCAGCGGCGCTCGGCGTCGGCGTGGAGCGCGGCGGGGCGCACCTTCATGACCGCGCGGCCCTGCCGCGCCAGCGCGAGCGCGAAGGCGTCGGCCAGCGTGGCCTTGGAGACGACCGTGAGCTCGACGCCGAGGTGCACCATCGTCTGTGCGATCTGCGGACGGATGCCGCTGATGACGCAGTCGGCGCCCATCAGCCGCGCGGCCGCCACTGTCTTGAGCAGGTGCTGCGCGGTGAGGGTGTCCACCGTCGGCACGCCGGTGATGTCGATGATGGCGATCTCCGCGCCCTGCTGCACGATGGATTCGAGCAGGTTCTCCATCACCACCTGCGTGCGCTGGCTGTCCAGCGTGCCGATGAGCGGGAGCGCCAGCACTCGGTCCCACAGCTTGATGACGGGCGTGGAGAGCTCCGAGATCTCCTGCTGCTGGCGCACGATGAGTTCCTCGCGGCTTTGCTGGAACACCTCCATCGTGTGCAGTCCGAGCCGGTCGAGCATCAAGCCGACGTCAACCATCGCCTTGGCGAGAGACGCCGCATCGTCGCGGTACTGGCGCGCCAGCCCGTCGAACAGCACCTGCTTGAGCGAAAACACCAGCATGGCCGTCTCGCGAGGAGTGAACCCCTGCATGGCGCGGGAGCGGGAGAGATCGGCCAGCGTGTCGCGCAGCGGCTCGTAGGCGGGTTCGGAGAGGTCGGCGGTGCCGGCCTGCGCGCCTTGGCGCAGCTGGCGCAGCACCTGCGTGCACTGCACGGCCTGTTCGTTCTCGCGGATGCGGCCGCTGTCGAGCGTGCCGTCTTCCTTGAGCTGCCGCAGCCACTCGCGAAGGACGTGGTCCTCCTGAGAGGCCAGCAGCTCGGCGATCGCCTTGTGGGCATCGGGCGCCATGAACCCTCCTGTCGATGGGAGCGCGAATTCTAGCCGGGGGGTCCAGCGGCGGCGCGGGCACCAGGCTTGCCCGGACGAGCTGAAGGCGCGAGCAAGGAGCGGCACATGCGACAGACCATCGTTGGCGTGTTCGAGCGCCACGGGCAGGCCCTGGAGGCGGCCCAGGCGTTGCAGGAGAGCGGCTTCGGGCCCGATCTCGTGCGAGTGACGGACGCGCGCGGGATCGACGAGGACGACGGCGCCGACGACTCCGTGTCGGCGCACATCCGCAGCTTCTTCGCCGAGGTGTTCGGCCCGACACCCGACCATCATGTGTCGGGACACGAGGCGCTGGTGCGCGGCGGCGGCGCACTGGTGCGCATCGACCTGGACGACGACGACCCTCGCCTGGAGGCGGCGCGAAGCGCGCTGCTGGGCTGCGGCGCGACGCGCGTGGACGAGCACGCGCAGCGTTAATACTTCGCGCGCCGCGGCTGTTACTGCGCGAGGTCAACACCGCGTGCGCGCATGGGCGCTAGAGTGGCGCCATGGTGCGAGAAGAGCACTGAAAATGAGGGAGTCGGAATGTTGTTCGCGCTCGGGATGGCGCTCGTGGGATCGCTCGTGCTCGCCCCGCTGGCCTACGCGCTCTGGTGCGGCTTTTCGCGGCCCGACTGACCCGTCCGATCGAGCGGCCCGACCCGCCGCCGCTTCAGGCCGGCGCCTGCAGGTGCACCACCTCACCGCTGTCGAGCACGAGCTGGGCGGTGCCGTGCGCCACGAAGCTCGGCCGCGACATCACGTCCACCTCGCAGAAGTCCGCGTTGTCGGCCTCGTTGCGCTTCACGGTGTTGTGATGGTGCAGCTCCACGCACAGGTGAGCGCCGGGCACCACGGCGCGCGGGCTGGAGCCTTCCTCGTCGTCATCGAACGGGCTCGTCCAGCAGCATGCGCGCGCACGTTTCTCGAACAGCACGTTGGAGCTGTCGGTCTGCAGGTGGAACCACATCTGCTGGCCGTTGACCTGGAATGGCTTGCACGCGTGCGGCATGACTTCCTCCTGTGCGATGTGGCGGAAATCTAAGGGCCTCCGGCGTCCCTGGGATGCGGGTATTCCCGGGCCTTTCCGGGGCGTTGGCCAGCGCTAGTGCAGGGTGGCCTTGAACGCATGGGTGGCCGACACTTCCGACGGCACCTCGGGCACCTTCGCGAAATCGCCGCGCAGCGCCTTCAGCGCATAACGCTCCTGGTTGATCTCGTCGGCCGTGCGTACGCCCATGCGGCGGAGCATGGGCAGAGGAGGGCACCAGCCCTGCATGGTGTGCTGCAGCATGAAGGCCCCGATCGCGGCGGGCAGCAGGAACCACTTGCGGCTCAGCGTCGAGCCGAGGGCCACGCCAAGCAGGCTGAGCGACGCCGCTCCGGTCTCCAGGAAGCGCTCCACGTCCCACTCGCGGTCGAGCTCGAACAGGCGCTGCTCGATCGCCGCCGGACCGCCGCGCGCGCAGGCCGCCACGCTGGCCTCCGTTTGCGTGCGGATGCGTCGCGCCACGTCGGGCGAGGTGTTGTCTCGCACCAGGTCGGCGGACGGCGCGGGGATCTTCGTCATCGGGGCGGTCTCCATGCTTGCGTTCTCATCGGTGATGCCGTTCGTAGGCGGCTTGGCAGGCGGCGCAGCGCAGCGCATGCGGCTGGGCGAGCAGCCGCTGCACGCCGATGGGCTCGGCGCAGTCGCTGCAGGCGCCGTAGCGCCCCTCGGCCAGGCGGCGCAGCGCGGCGTCGATGCTGCGCAGCTCGGCCTGGTCGCGCTCGTCCTCGGCGTCCACCAGCGCGGCGTACTGGCGCTGCGACGCCTCGTCCTTCTGGTCGGCCGTCTCGGCGGAACGGTCGCCGGCCGCCTCGCGTTCGCTGCGATGGGCCTCCAGCTCGGCGCGCAGCTGCGCCTGGCGCTGCACCAGCCGCCGGCCCAGTTCCTCCAGCTGCGAAGCGGGGATGTCCATGGTCAGGGCGCCGCCACCCAGCGCCCGTCCACCAGCAGCTCGTGCGGGCGAAACTGGGCCTTGTAGGCCATCTTGTCGCTGTGCTCGATCCAGTAGCCGAGGTAGACGTTGGGCAGCGCGAGCTGCCGCGTCTGCTCGATCTGCCACAGCACGCTGTAGGTGCCGTAGCTCGCGCCGGCCTCCGGCTCGTAGAACGTGTACACGGCCGAGAGGCCATCGTTCAGCACGTCGAGGATGGACACCATCTTCAGCGGGCCGGGCGAGCCGTCGGGCTGCGGTTCGCGGAACTCGACCAGCCGGGAGTTGACGCGGCTTTGCAGCAGGAACTGGGTGTACTGGTCCACGCTGTCGTGGTCCATGCCGCCGCCGGCATGGCGGCCCGACTGGTAGCGCAGGTAGAGCTGGTAGTGCTCCGGCACGAAGCACAGGCGCAGCACCCGGGCCGCAAGGTGCTGATGGGCCTTCCACGCGCGCCGCTGGCTGCGCGAGGGCTTGAACGACTGCACCGGCACACGAAGCGGCACGCACGCGCGGCAGCCGTCGCAGTAGGGGCGGTAGGTGAACATGCCGCTGCGCCGGAAGCCGCTGGCCACGAGGCCGGAGTACGCGTCGGCGTGGATCAGGTGGCTGGGCGTGGCCACTTGCGAGCGCGCCATGCGGCCGGGCAGGTAGCTGCACGGGTAGGGCGCCGTGGCATAGAACTGAAGCGACGCGAGCGGAAGCTCTTTCGGGTGGGTCACTCGAGGCCTTCCCCGGGCGCATCGGCCGACATCAGGCCGAGCTGCGCCCAATGGCGAGGATGATAGGTCCAATCGTCCACCGGCGCGGCGTCCACCGCCTGGACCAGGTGCTGCTCGAACGCGCGGCGCGAAATTTCATGCGCACCCAGCGATGCCAGGTGGCTGGTGTTCTGCTGGCAGTCGATGAGCGCGATGCCGTTCGAGCGGCAGAAGGCCACCAGCGCGGCCAGCGCGATCTTCGAGGCGTCGGTGCGGCGCGAGAACATCGACTCGCCATAGAACATCCGTCCGAGCGCGACGCCGTACAGGCCGCCGGCCAGCTCGCCGCCCATCCAGGCCTCGAACGAGTGCACCGCGCCTTCGGCGTGCCAGGCGCGATAGGCGTCGATCATCTCCGGCACGATCCAAGTGCCCGCCTGGCCTTCGCGCGGGGCCTGCGCGCAGGCGACGATCACGGCGCCGAAAGCGCTGTCGATGCGAAGCTCGCAGCCCGGCGTGCGCACGAAGCGCTGGATCGTCTTGCGCAGCGAACGTGCCAGCTTGAACCGCGCCACCTGCAGCACCATGCGCGGGTCGGGCGACCACCACAGCACCGGCTGCCCTGGGGCATACCAGGGAAACACCCCCTTGCGATACGCCTCCTCCAGGCGCCGCGTGCCGAGCTGGCCGCCGGCGGCCAGGAGCCCCGGCGCCTCCGTGTCAGGGCCGAGCGCGGCACGGGTGGCCGGCAGCGGCGTCTGGTCGTCGAGCCAGGGAATCGCGAGGGCTTGCATGGGCGAGTGGGACTGCGCCGCCATCGTAGCGCCCTGCTACGGCGTCCTGGGGCCCGGCTCGCGCATCGATTCCACGCCGGGGCGGTCGCCGATCACGATGTTGCCGTCGGCGTCGCGTTCGATCACCATGCCGGCCGCCGTGGCGTCGAAAGACCAGCCCTCGCCGGGCGGCGGCAGGCGCGGGATTTCCGGCAGCGGCCCGCGCGGCGGCGGGAACTTGGCTTTCGCGTCGACCAGCTTCTCCTTGATCGCGGCGCGGAAGAAGTCACCGACCAGCAGCACCGCGTTGTGCCCGCCCTGGCCCCAGTGCGCGCTGCGCATCGTGACGCGCTGGTCGTTGAATCCCACCCAGGCGCCTGCCACCAGCCGCGGGTGCGTGAGCATGAACCAGCCGTCGGCGTTGTACTGCGACGTGCCGCTCTTGCCGGCCACGTCGGCCGTGATGTTGAACCGCGTGCGTATGGCCGTGCCCGTGCCTTGCGACACCACGCCGCGCATCATGTCGACGAGATCCTGCGCCGCGGTGCGCGAAAGCGCGCGCTTCGGCTCGGGGGCGGACTGCGCGATCACGTTGCCGTCACGGTCGTCGATGCGCTTCACGACCACCGGCTCCCGGTGCTCGCCCAGCGAGGCGATGGTGGCGTAGGCGCTCGCCATCTCGATGAGCGTCACCGGGCTGGTGCCGAGTGCGAGCGACGGCACGCTGTCGAGCTTGCTGCGGTTCACGCCGGCCACGCGCGCGGCGCGCACGATGGCCGGCAGGCCTACCTCCTGCATCACGCGCGTCGTGATGGTGTTGCGCGACATCACGAGCCCTTCGTACAGGCTCATCTCGCGTCCGGTGGGGCCGCTCATGTCCGTGGGCTCCCACAGCGAGCCGTCGTCCAGCGTGATCTGCACCGGTTCGTCCAGGTAGAGGCGGTCGAGCGGGATGCCGGCCTCCAGCGCCGCGCCGTAGACCAGCGGCTTGAACGTGGAACCGGGCTGGCGCAGCGCCTGCCCGACGTGGTCGAACTGGTCGCGCGCGAAGTCGCGGCTGCCCACCCAGGCCTTCACCTCGCCGCTGCGCGGGTCCAGCGCGACCAGCCCCGCCTCCAGGCGGGTCTTGTCCGCGGCCATGCGCTCGATGAAGTCCTCGTCGCCGAGCAGGCGGCGCATCGCGGCGTCCTCGGTCGATCCGGCGTCGCGCAGCTTCCCGTATGCCGCCGTTTCGCGCACGAATGCGCGCAGGAGATCCGGCCGCTCCTTCCAGAAGTGGCGGAACGGCTGCACCTTCGCGCGCCGCTTGGCATAGGCCTCCGTCGACTCGGACTGCAGCGAAGCGTCGGCCTGCGCCCACTCGACGTCGGCCACGCTCTGCAGCGCCTCGGCCTGGCGGCCCACAGCCTGCTCGGCCAGGCGCTGGAGCCGTGTGTCCAGCGTGGTATGGACCACGAGTCCGTCACGGTTCGGATCCGTGCCTCGCGCCTGCGCCCAGGCGTCGAGCCACTTGCGAACGTGAGCGATGAAGTGCGGCGCCACGCCCGGGTCGTCGCTCATGCGGGTGAAGCGCAGGCCGAGCGGCTGCGCCGTGGCTTCGCGCCACTGGCCGTGGTCGATCAGCGCATGGCGCGCCATCAGCGCCAGCACCACGTTGCGCCGCTGCAGGGCGCGTTGCGGAAAGCGCACCGGGTTGTAGTAGTGAGTGCCCTTGAGCATGCCCACGAGCGTGGCCGCCTCGTGCGTTCGCAGCTCGGCGGCCGGCTTGCCGAAGTACGTGCGCGCGGCCATCTCGATGCCCACCGCGTTGTAGAGAAATGGCGTGGTATTGAGATAGACCTCCATGATCTCGTTCTTGGAGTACAGCCGCTCGATGCGCATTGCCGTGGCGATCTCCTTCACTTTCCGATCGAGGCTGCGCGCCCGGCCGATCTCCTTCGGGAAGAGGTTGCGCGCGAGCTGCTGCGTGAGCGTGGAGCCGCCTTGCGTGTCACCCATCGCCGTGTGGGCGAGCGCGGAGATCGTGCGCATCACGTCCACGCCGCGATGCTCGAAGAAGCGATGGTCCTCGGTGGCCACCAGGGCACGCATCACGTCGGGTGCGATGCGCGACAGCGGCACAGGTTCCTGCTGCGCCTGGCGCAGCGTGGCGAGCACCACGCCGTCGGCCGACAGCACCACGCTCGGGCGCGGCATCTTCTGCGCGTCGCTCAGCGCCTGAGGCCCGGGCGTCTGCTCGGCCAGGCGCGAGACGTGAGCGACCCCTAGCGCCACGGCGGTGCCGGTGGCGGCAATGAGAGTGGCGAGCGAAAGCCACAACCAGCGCCGCCACGAAAAGCGGCCTTCGGCGGTGTCTGATGCGGGACCGTTCGGAGGCTGCATGGCAAGGCGCGAGGCGCAAAGGCGTCGGCAACCCCCGTGCCCATGGGCGCCCACTCGCCCCGGCTATAATCCAAGGCTTATTTCCCCGATAGCTCAGTTGGTAGAGCGCCGGACTGTTAATCCGTAGGTCCCTGGTTCGAGCCCAGGTCGGGGAGCCAGGCATATCGAGAGGGGTCGCTTCGTTTGGGGCGCGGCCCTTTCGTCGTTTGCCGGGTCGGTATAGGACCTCGGCGGTCGGCATAGGGGTCGGCATTAGCGGACCAGCAACTCTGCGCCAGCATCGCCGCCACAAGCGCTTCGGGCGAGAGACCAAGGACATCGCGGATGGAAACCGAGTTTGACGATTGCGTGGAACCGGCGGCGAGGACGCAAGGGCGGCCGCCCCGGGCACGCGCCGCTCTTCCGGAGAAGATCGCCGACGCGTACCGCCACGCCGCGTCGCCGGTGCGGCGGAAGCTCCTCGAGCGCCTGCTGCGCCCGGTGGGGTCGCTGGCGCTGGCAGCGGTCGCGTCGGGCGCGTTCAGCACGTTCCTCCTTCGGCGAGTCACGCTGGAGGATGTCGCCCGCATCACGGCGGAGCAGACGGCCGAGCTCGCGCGGTTCGTCGAGCAGTGCAATCCCGACGCCCTGCGGCAGATTCTGTCGATGCTGGCGTAGGGTCCCGCCTCGCTGACTCGCGCGGGTAGTCCACCAGTAGTCATCGGGAAGGCTGCCTTACGACCCCTCCTATGGGGAGCCGGGAAGGATGATCCCTCCCTCCTTCTTGGTGATCCGGTTGATGTAGTTGCCCCCGCCTGAACCCACGAGAGGGTGGGGAGGAGACGGCAGACGTCGAGCACCGGGTTCGCCGGCTTCGCGTGGTTGCCCAAGATAGCCTGAGGTTGGTCCCAGGCGACGTCGTTGCGGGCGGCCCATGGCGGCCCCCTTCGCGTGGGACAGCCGTTGCCCCCTGGGGCAGGTTTCGGCACGCTCGAGGTGTCGCAGAAGAAGTGGAGAAAGTGGGTTCCTCCTGAGAGGTCCCCCATATGCCGACTACTCGATCGCTGGTCTGAGAACCGGAACAGCTCATGGCGAAGAAGGAGGGGTACCGCGCTATTCCAGCTTTCCCACTTCGGCCTGCGAGGCGGGTCCACTACCCCAATGCCCAAGTGGCGAGAAGGCACGAGGTTGGTACCAGGCGAGGCCGTTGCGTGCCACCCATGGCAGCCCCCATTGCTCACGCCCGTCGTTGCTCCTGGGGCAAGGGTTCGTGCCGAACGGCATGAGGTGCGGGGGGCTGGCACGGAGGCGATGGGCCGCGTTACGGCCCTCGCTCACCCGGCGGTGGCGCTGATCCTGGCCTTGACGGCTTCAGCCACCGAGCGCCTCGCGCACTCGGCTTAGCATGCCCGTCGGTGTGCGGCATTGGACGGCAGCAATACGGAACGAGCCCGTCACGGACTTGGACGACTCTGCGGCCCCGGTGGGGTTGTCCTGCTCTGAGATGACCGAGAAAGTGCTGGCCGACACACCGATATCGATTCGCGACGTCATCGCGACGTCGAACAGCTGCACCAGTTCCGCAAACGTCGCTGGTTGCGTGCCCTCGCGGCCCAGGTCGGCCGAAAGCGACAGGCTCAGCTGTTCGCTCGCGGTGACGAGCTGGGCGGAATTCATGTCGACACCCGACCATTGCTGCGCCGTGTTAAAGCTCCATCGCAGCCCGGAAACGATGGGCGTCGTAAAGTAGCCGGTGACCACCACGCGTTCGCGATCAATCAGGCCCGAAAAGCCTTCGGCCGACGGTGTGATCCCGGTGGTCACGATGGAAGGCGTTAGGGACGCTGGGGCGTACGTCGTCGACTGTTCCAGCCGGACGTTCGGAAGGTTGACCACGCCCGCCGGCACGTCGACAGTAAAGCGAAACGGCACGTCAACGGGCAGCCCCTCGCTGCATTCATGGCGTCCCGTGATGCCGCATTCCGTGTAGGAATTGAACGAGCCTTCGAAGATGAGCCGCTCCGCGAAGGCAGGCATGGCGGCGCCAAGGCTCAGAACCATCGTGACGAACGCATGCTTGGCCATGGGGACTCCCTGGCCGCGAGGCGGCCGCGAGAAGCAAAGTAGGCCACTGGCCGACTTCTTCAAACCCCCTGAACGGTGTAATCCACTGATGCACTCGTCGCGCACAGCTGACACCGCTGTCCGACGGGCAAGGTGAGCACCGAGGCGCCAAGAAGGCACGAGGTTGGGCGCAGGTGAGGCGCTGGCGGAGAGGCCATGGCAGCCCCCATCGCTCGGGACACTCTTGCTCCAGCGGGCAGGTTTCGGACTCCTCGAGGAAGGGCCGCGGGTATCGCACTCAGGTAGTCGGGAAGGCTGCCTTACGACCCCTCCTATGGGGAGCCGGAAAGGATGGTCCCTCACTCTTTTTTGATGATCCGATGATGGAGCCGCTCCCACTTGCACTCACGACAGAGGTGGGGAAGGGGACGACCGCGAACTCCGTTTCACCGGGTTCGCCGCCTCGCGTGGCTCACCGACTGGAATGTGGCCCTGCCTCCGTCGGAGTGGAGCTGGCTCCAGCCGCTGAGGAAAGTGCTTGCGAAACGGCTCGGCTTACCCGACATGAGGGGCTGGTGTAAGAGCGAGGCGGCACCTAGGGTAGGGTACCGCTGCTGGTTTCCGCGGCGCCTACAGGTGACCCCATGAAGATGCTCCGCGCCTCGACAGCCTCGCTCCTGATCGTCTTGGGTGGACCGCTATCGGCCCAAGTCCTCCACTTCGAGGGCACATTTACGGAAGTCATGCACTGCCCTCGGAGCGCTTGCGATGGTCCGCAGCCGATGGAGGCGCTGCCGTTCTCCTTCGACGTGGAACTGAAGTTCAACCCATCCGGGCCAATCCACGAAAGCTTCACGACGCGGGATTCGTCGGGCTGGCCGAGGCTTGCCTTCTCTCCGGCCATCGAACAGGTGCTGTTTCTCGTCCCGCCACCCTGCCGCGCGTGGAAGACACCTATCAATTCTCTCGGTCCCAGGTCACACAGCACTCCACCGCCGAGGGGTTCGCCTGGAACTTCGAAGCAAGCGAGAGCTGGAACGAACCGATCGGCGAAAACGCCACTCGGTCCGAAGCCCGGATCCTGCAGGTCGAGCTCTTGAGCAGCGGCGGTGTCACTTTCGAACAGGCGTCGCGCCCGCTGACTCGCGACGAAATGCTCGGATTCCTGCGAGAAATGGTGGGCAAGCAGGCCACGACGCGGGCTGCGAACGTACTGGAGTACGTTCGCGATCACGATGTCGCCCATGGGAATTTCAATGTGTTCGGCCAGTTCAGATTGGTGTCGATGTGCCCCGCACCGACCGGCCTGCGCAAGTTGCTCGGCTGAACTGGGCTCAAGTTGTCGAGATGCAACCCTTGTACCCACCGAAGCATCGAGTTCGGCGTAGATTGTCCGCCCGGGTCAGCGTAGTGTGGACTTGGCAAACTGCAGGAGTGAGCCATGAACCGTACGCGTAGTGAGCTTTCCTGTTTGCCGCGACGCTGTTCTTTGCATTGCCGGCGTCGGCTGAACGACTTCACTTCGAGGGGGAGTTCAATGTTGCAGTAGTCGATTGCACCCAGCGAACCTACGAGTGTCTGCCAGATCAATGGCTTACAATTGCACAGCCGATCACGCCGATACCGTTTTCGTTCACGATCGATGTCACGCAAGTTGACGAGCAGTCGTCTTTCGTTCCGGTACATGGGCCGCTCCGAGCCTTGTACCAGATTCGTTGATCAGCGGCCTGCTTTCCTCCTTCCGTGCCCAAGGTTTGCCGCCTTTCAATCAGGCTACATTTGATTCTTTGGTCGACCATCAGTACATAGCGTCCAGCGGCGGAATGGGTTGCTGAATGACGGTTCGTGGCTTAGTGGAAAGTCGAATAGGTGGGAAGGGTTCGTGCCGCCGGTCCCGACGAACCCTGCCGACCCCATCGATGAATTGAGATTCTTCGAGGCGGTGACAGTTAACCTACCAGGAGCCGCAACGGCCCGCGAGCTTTGCTGACTTGATAGGGCGGTTCGACCATTACCTAGCATCAAAGAGTAGCGTCGAACTTATTGCCGAGTTTGGATTCATGCGGGGCGATCCGCGCGGCTTCACGGATGTGCCATTCGGTCGGATGGCCGGCGATTTCCGCCTTACATCTATCCAGTGTCGAGCACCGTCAGCAGCGTCGAACGTGCTGGCCGGCCTTAGCGCCGCTTTGCGCGGTTCGCACTGACGATCACTGACGGGGGTCACCCGGCAGCCCCCATCGCTTCACGCCAGTCGTTGCTCCTCGGGCCAGGTTCCGTGATGCTCGAGGCGTCGCAGAAGAGGTGGAGAAAGGGGGTTTACTCCTGAGGGCTCCGTCGCGTGGGCGACGAGACACGCGCCAGCCTCTTCTGCCGCGTGCACGGACGGGAGCGTGTCTTGGAACTTTGGGAGGTCTGAACGCGGCGAATTCGCCTGCCGAGGCAGCCCTATCGGGATGGCGCGGACAGGCCTGCCACCTGGCCCAGCACAGCTCACAGCGATGCGAGCTGCGGCGCTGGTGAGAAGAGATTTGCCCAGTCTTAAAGCAAGCATGCGAAGCTAGCTGTATTTGACGTTACGTAACGTACGCCTCGCTTTGCACCTTTCCCCCGGGTCTAACCTCAGTTTCCATGTAACGGCCGTCCCCATTGAACGTCGTGATCGTTGTCGTGCGGCCCCCGGTGAGTACGGGTCAACTCGTCCCGAGCCAGCGAGAGCCGGCGAGGGTGACAAAGGCGGGGTCCCGGGTCAGCCGATCGAGAAGTGACGCTGAGAGGAGCGATGAGATCTCGTGCGGCCGCTGGTGACGCCCGCCCAGCACCACGAGATCCGCGCCTTGGATCTCCGCGGCCTGGACGCCTGAGGCCATCATGCAGATGCCCGCCGGACGCTGGAGTTGGCTAGCGTGCTCATGGGCGTGGACGCCGACCTCACGCAGTCGCCTTGCTTCGATGGTGCAGGTTGAAACCGCAGGCGCCCAAGGAGGCGCCAGGTTGGCCGCAGGTGACGCCGTTGCGGGTTCCCATGGCGGCCCCCATGGCTTGCGACGGTCGTTGCGCCTCGGGCCTAGGTTTCGCTGCGAGGAAGAGGCAATGCGGCAACGACACTCAGTCAGGGATGCTGCCTTACGGCCCCCTCTTATGGGGAGCCGCGAGGAGGTCCCTCTGCTCAATGATCCGGTTGATGTAGCTGCGCCCACCTTCACTTCGAGAGAGGTGAGATGCGTAGCAGCAGGAAGTGGAGGAAGTGAGGTTTCCGTAACGGGGTCCCGCTCGTACGCCGACGCCGCACAGCTCTATCGCAGCGTCGAGGTACACGCCGTCGAATGGCGGCAGGGGTGCCCTGCGACGCCACTTCTCCCACTTCGCCCCAGCCCATCCGGTCTAAGCTCACGGCGGGAACTGTTCTGGAGAGCAGCGATGGACACACGCATCGAGGGCGGGTGCTACTGCGGTCTCGTCCGCTACGTTGCAACGTCGAGGCCGATGGCCAGCATGGTTTGCCACTGCCGATCGTGCCGCCGGGTGGCTTCTGCTCCGATGGTGCCGTGGCTCACGTTCAAGCGCGACGGGTTTCGCTTCGAGAGCGGTGTCCCGGCATCGTTCCAGTCGTCCGAGGGCGTGCGGCGCACGTTCTGCCCTGCATGCGGAACGCCGCTGACGTACGAGACCGAGAAGTGGCCGACCGAGACCGACGTCACGACGTGCTCGCTGGACGCCCCCGAGGCGTTTCCGCCGACGCACCATTCGTGGACCAGTCACGATGTCGCTTGGATGCGGACCATTGACGACCTACACGCCTTCCCGCAGTCACGCCCGTCCAGCTGAGGCAGTTCGGCAAGCGACGCCTGAGCTCATTCCCGCTTTCTTCCACTGCGGTCCGCGCAGAGAGGCGGGAAGGCGGGAAACCCGGTGTCAGCCAGCGATGTGCTTCGAAGCCTAGATCCTCAGGACCTTTCATCGTCCGGCAGGTCGCCGAGCCGAGCGTGCGACGGCCTACCCCCACGACGGGCTCGTCATCGAGTGCGGGTCGATCTACCATGACGCGGAATGGAGAACACACATGTATGTCACTGACTTGCTCTAGCGGCGGGCGACGCCATCGGCGAGCTGGCCGAGAGGGTCCACGACGCCCACGAGCCTCAAGCTGACGAGCGGTTCGCGGAACTGGCTGCGGAAATGGCGGCGATCCTCTCCTTGGCGCGCTCGTACGTCGTGGAGTACGCACACCACGTTGGGGAGGGCATGGAGACCGACGACGCGTTGCGGGCCACGATCCGGGGCGAGATGCAGCTGCCGCCAGCGGCGGTGGCGGAGTTTGGCAAGCGGGTTGCGGCGGCCTTGAAGCGTAATCGGCATTGACCTTTGTCTTGCGTATGACGTCGGGGGCGTACGCGCGCTCGCTGCCAGAAAAGTAAGACGCTCGGCAAGCGGCTGGGTTACCGCAACGTGGAGGGCCCCATGAATGACTGGCGTGCTTCAGGTTCGTATTTCGAGGTCTGCAACTGCGATGCGCCGTGCCCCTGCCGCAGGATCGGCGACCGGCCGGGCGGCGACTTCCCCTATGAGACCTGCGATTTCGCGCTGTCGTGGCGGATCGACGAAGGCCATTTCGGCGCCACGCCGCTCACGAACCTCTTCGTGGCGATGGCCGGCCGTTGGGACGATGCCGAACCGCCCTGGCACGTGATCCTCTACGTCGACGAACGAGCAACCGAAGATCAGCGGCACGCGCTCGAGGACATCTTCCTCGGCCGCGCCGGAGGAATGGTGGCGAGGAACTATGCGCAGGCGATCGGCGAGGTGCACGCGGTCAGGCCGGCGCGCATTGAGCTCGATCACACGCGCGGGCACGAACGGCTGAGGATCGGCGCCTTCGTCGATGCCGCGACCGCGCACCCCATGGCAATCGACGCACCGGTGAGCTGCGGCATTCCGGGGCACGATCACCCGGGCCAGGAGCTCGTCGCGACCCACATGCGCGTGGCCGACGGGGCACTGCAGTGGATGGTGGAAGGGCGCTGCGGGTTCGCCACCGAGTTCGACTATCGGTCGCAGTGAAGGTGAGCGTGTCGAGGCCCAGGCCGTCCATTTCGGCCGCACACCTGCGCGGCGAGCGCCTCGTCATCGGCGGCGGCCTGTTGGCGCTCACGTTCCTGTACTTACGGCGGTCACTTGATGCCTTGTTATCTGTCCACGTCTTTAGCAAGAACGCACTGAGCAGCACTTAGAGCGGCTCCCCATCTACCCCACTCGGCGTTCTTCTGAGCGCCTGGACAGCTCCATGGCGACGGGGAGGGGTGGCGCGCCGTTCCCCACCTTTCCCACTTCGGCCTGCGAGGCGCTGCTTCCAGATCGTGCCCCACTGCCCGAGTAGGCGAGAAGGCACCAGGTTGGTCATAGGCGATGCCGTTACGGGAAGCCCATGGCAGTCCCCGTCGCTCGCGGCAGTCATCGCTCCTGGAGCTAGGTTTCGTGTCGCTTAGAGGTGACGATCTCGGCTGAGGGTCGGCGCGGTCAGCCGAGCGGCGTGCTGACTTACGACCCCCTCCTATGGGGAAGCCGAGGTGATCCTCTGTCGCTCGGGATAGAGGCCGATGGCGAAGGTCTCACGACCGAGCCGGCTGTGGCCTGCAGAATCGACTGTCATCCGGAAGGACAACCGTGATCACCTTCGTTGAGACTGTTGCCGCCTTCCGTCGTTTCATTGCTCGAGGGAATGACGTATGTCCCGGTGACGTTGGCCGGTGACGCCGCCATGACGGAAGCGCACCGCACGAACAACCGTAAATGGCATCATCAGCGGGTACCGTCAACCTCGAGGAGCGGTGTTGGGTCCGGACGCCAACCTCTCTCGTGCAGGGCGAGATCGCCTGATCGCATATGCGTGCGTGGCGCTGCTGCTGTCCCTGTCGTGGTTCTACCTCGCGGTCATGGCCGATGCGATGGATGCGATGGATGCGATGGACGGAGCGCAACACAGCTCCCGGTGGATGTGGCTGATGCCCATGGGAGCATGGGGCGCGACCGAGTTCGCGCTCGGCTTCACCATGTGGGCCGTGATGATGGTAGGAATGATGCTGCCCAGCGCGACGCCCATGCTGTTCGCGTTCCTGAGGGTCAGCCGCGCCCGGCCGGAACCCCCGAGCCACGTCGCACTTGCCGGCGCGTTCATGCTCGGCTACCTCGTGGTCTGGACGGGCTACAGCCTGCTGGCGACCGCGGTGCAGTGGGCGCTGCATGCGGCCACGCTACTGACGCCGTCGATGCGCAGTTCGAGCGACGCGCTCAGTTCGGCGTTGCTCATCGTGGCTGGCATCTATCAGTTCACGCCTTTCAAGTACGCATGCCTAGCCAGGTGCCGGCTCCCGTTCGCGTTCCTGCTTGCCGAGTGGCGCGACGGCGTGCGAGGCGCGATGATCATGGGCCTCCGGCACGGATCGTACTGCGTGGGATGTTGTTGGCTGTTGATGACGCTGCTTTTCAGCGTCGGCGTGATGAACCTTTTGTGGATCGCGCTCCTGGCGGCGCTGGTTCTCGTCGAGAAGGCGTTCCCCCTTGGACACCGGGTCGCACGCGCGGCAGGGGTCGTGATGACCGTGGCCGGTGTGTGGACGCTGGTGCAGTGACGCGCCTGACTAGCGAACGACTTCGCCACGGCGTATAACGGGACGAGCGTCATGCCCTCGCCGCAGTTCCGCGGCGCGGTGTGACGATGCCGGATCGCCGACTTGCGGTTCAAGTCGCGTCGACGATTCCAACGACAAGGAGACGCAGATGGCTTGGCAGATTGACGCGACGATGCTCGAGTTCTGCAGTTGCAAGGCGCTCTGTCCCTGCTGGCTCGGCCCGGAATCGGTGCCCGACGAGGGCTGGTGCAACGGTGCGCTCGTGATCGACATAGAAAAGGGCGCGATCGACGGTGTCGATGTGAGTGGTTGCCGCACGGCGCTTGCCGTTCAATGGCCGGGGAACTTCTTCGGCGGCAACGGTACGGCCCGCCTGTACCTCGACGACAAGGCCAGCGATGCGCAGCGCGGCGCGCTTGAGGCCGTGCTATCGGGCAAGAGAGGCGGCATGTTCGGCGCCGTGATCGGCCCGGCGGTCACTAGCTGGCTGCAGTCGATGAAGACGCCGATCGACATCACGCGCGGCGAGCCCTTGTCCGTTTCCGTCGGAGGCTCCGGACAGGTGAAGCTGACCCCTTACAAGAACATGTCGGGGCGCGCGACCACCGTGCAAAGCACCGCGGCGCAGGAAGCGTTCCAAAGTCAGTCGATGGAGCTCGCGAGCGCGAAGGGCACGCGCTGGACCGATGCGGACTTCCGCGCCTGGGAAGGAGATTCCGCGACCATGCACAAGGTCAGCTGGTCAGGCTGACGCCATGCGCCTGCCGTCACCGCGTCTCGAGTAGTGCCGCCCCGTCCCCCCACCGGCGCCCCAGGCGGTACCGGATAGCGGCGGTCGCGGGAGAAGAAGGCGGCGCGGTGCACGGGCGAGATCTTTTTGCCATGACGCGGTGCAGGTGGGGGCAGGGCGGGGCAGCTTCGGTACGTTAGGCCGCGGACGCCATTCCGGGAAACGGGCTGGCGAAGAGAAGACCAGCGACCCCGCACGATAGAAGGCATCGACAAGCGCCAGCGTCTGGTTCGGCAGCCATCGGGCCAGCACCGGCAGACCTACGAGCAGCGCGAAGACAGCGACACCAGATGACGCCGGCGCGGTGGCTGACGGTGATCGGAAGCGCGTCGTGGGCGGCATCGCGCTCCGGCTTGAACAACACGAGGCCGGCGACGGCCGCGGCAGCGATCGTCCCCACCTGTCCCCAGGCCGAGGGCACCAGCAGAACCACACAACTCGCAGCGGCCATCATGGTGACCTGCTGCCGGTGCAGGGGTTAACTCTAGACATTCAAGCCATTCCGAGTTCAACTGTCTGTGCCGAAGGCGGGGGCCAGTGCAAAGCTTCACCAATTCATCCCTCAAGAAGGCGCCAGGTTGCTCATGCCCAGGGCGACCTCTGTTGCGGAGAGCCCATGGCCGCCCCCATTGCGCGGGAGAACGTTTGCTCCCGGGACCAGGGTTCGCGTGTGTGCGGAAGCCAACAGACGGCGAGATGACCTGCGTTTCATGTCAGCGGTGCGTGCCTCTCGGTACCTCGAGGCAGCCGGATGAAATGTATGTCAATCCTGGGCGCCGTAACGTGACCGCGTCTTACGCCCCCTCATATGGAGAGCAGGGGAAGTGTCCCTACCTTACCCCTCGATCGTCTATCGATGCAGTTGCCGCCCCAACCCTCCCCCCACCTTACCGGTGTTGAAAGGGCCCGTCTCGTAGTCCACGCGAACCCGGTCG
>CAWIVI010000006.1:0-131250 GCA_963839465.1 uncultured beta proteobacterium | reverse complement strand
TTGGGCGTGGAACGCATGATCTGCAGTTCCTCGTCGGTCATGTCGGCGGGGACGTCGGCGAACAGCGGCGTGCTCAGGTAGCGCTCGCCGGTGTCGGGCAGCATGCACAGCACGGTCGAGCCGGGCGCCGCGTCCTTGCAGACCTGCAGGGCGCCCGCGAACGTGCCGCCCGCGGTGATGCCGACGAAGATGCCTTCCTTCTGCGCGAGCTCGCGGCTCCAGCGCATCGCGTCGGCGTTCGCGATGGTGAGCAGGCGATGGATCACGCCGGTCTCCACCGCGTCGGCGGTGAGCTTGGGGATGAAGTCGGGCGTCCATCCCTGCATCGGGTGCGGCTTCCACGCCGGATGGCCTTCACCGCGCTGCCGTCGGCATGGCGCTCCTGCGGCGCGCCGCTCGTGAGCATCGGCGCGTCCGACGGCTCGCACACCACGATCTTCGTGTCCGGCCGCTCCTTCGCGAGCACGCGCGACACGCCCTTGAGCGTGCCGCCGGTGCCGAAGCCGGTCACCCAGTAGTCGAGCCGCTCGCCCTCGAAATCGTCGACGATCTCGCGCGCCGTGGTGCGCGAGTGCATGTCGGCGTTCGCTTCGTTCTCGAACTGCCGCGTGAGGAACCAGCCGTGCGTCTCGGCCAGCTCGATCGCCTTCTTGACCATGCCGGTGCCGCGCTCGGGCGCCGGCGTGATCACGACCTTGGCGCCGAGGAACCGCATCAGCTTGCGGCGCTCGACGCTGAAGCTCTCGGCCATCGTGACGACGAGCGGGTAGCCCTTCTGCGCGCAGACCATCGCGAGGCCGATGCCGGTGTTGCCGCTGGTGGCCTCGATCACCGTCTGGCCGGGCTTGAGCTTGCCGGTGCGCTCGGCATCCTCGATCACGCCGAGCGCCAGCCGGTCCTTCACCGAGCCGAGCGGGTTGAAGCTCTCGATCTTCACGTAGAGGTCGATGCCGGCGGGCGCGAGCCGGTTGATCTTGACGACCGGTGTGTTGCCGACGGTCTCGAGGATGTTCGCGAACTTCGCCATGGCCGGTCTGCCTCGCTGGTCAATAGGGCTCGAAGGATACGCCGTGACTGCGCAGCGTGCCGGCGATGAAGCGCTTCCATGCCGCGGGCGAGGACCACAGCCGCGCCACCGCCTGCCCGGCCGTGACGAGCGTCGGCGAGACCACGTTCATGTTGGGCGCCGCGAGCTCGGCCGCGCTTGCGGCCGGTGCGACCGAGAGCGCCGCGCCGGCCAGGAGGAGCCGCCTTCTCATCGCGAGCCGAACACCAGCGCAAGCCCGATCGCCGCGGGCAGCGCCTGAACGAAGAGGATCTTGCGGCTGGCCGTCGCTGCGCCGAAAAGGCCGGCGACGAGCACGCACACGAGGAAGAAAACCTTCACGCCGAAGCCGTCGGGGCCGAGCAGCAGGCCCCACAGCAACCCCGCGGCCAGGAAGCCGTTGTAGAGCCCCTGGTTCGCGGCCAGCACCTTCGATGCCGTGGCCGCCTCCAGCGTCTGGCCGAAGGCTCGCAGGCCCGCTGGCTTGTCCCACAGGAACATCTCGAGCACGAGGAAGTACAGGTGCAGCGCGGCGACGAGCGCGACCACGATGTCCGCGGCCAGGGCCATGGGCCTCTCCTTCTCCGGCTAGGAGCGTTTGAACAAGCGTCGCAGCCACGCCGCCAGGCGCGCCATGGGGCCCGGGCGCTCGGGCGCAGGCGCCACGTTCGCAACGGGCGCATGCCGCTCGCGCAGGCGCGCCGTGAAGTTCACGAAGAAGTCGTTCGCAATCTTCTGCGCCGCCATGTCCACGAGGCGCGAGCCGACCTGCGCGATCTTGCCGCCGACGCTCGCATTCACGGTGTAGTGCAGCTCGGTGGCGCTCGGCCCCGCGGGCTGGAGCCGCACCTGCGCGCTGCCCTTGCCGTGGCCCGCCGCGCCGCCCTGGCCATCGAACTGGATCGTGTAGGCGTTCGGCGGCTGCAGGTCCGTCAGCCGCAGCCGTCCCTTGAACTTCGCCTTCACCGGGCCGACGGCCGCGACGACGATCGCCTCGTATTCGTTCTCGCCGGTGGCCGTGATCGACTCGCAGCCGGGAATCGACTCGCGCAGCAGCTCGATGTCGTTGAGCGCCTGCCACGCGACGGCCTGCGCGACGGGGAGGGTTTTCTGGCTGGTGAGTTGCATGCGGTGTACGTCGTTCCAGAGGTTGCCCTAGGCCGCCGGAGCCGGCGAGGATCTCCACGAGCTGGTCGAGGCTGTCCAGGTTGTGCGCCGGCAGCAGCCGGTCCACATGCGGCAGCATCGCACGGATGCCGCCGGCACGCGGCTCGAAGCCGTCGAATCGCAGCAGCGGGTTCAGCCACAGCAGGCGCCGGCAGCTCTTGTGGAGGCGCTCGGTCTCGAAGGCGAGCGGCGCGGCGTCGCCGTGCTCCAGCCCGTCGGTGATCAGCAGCACGGTAGCCGAGCCGGGCAGCACGCGGCGCGCCCAGTGCCGGTTGAACTCGTGCAGGCAAGTCGTGATGCGCGTGCCGCCCGACCAGTCCTGCACGCCGCGCATCACCTGCGCGATGGCGAGGTCCGGGTCGCGCTGTCGCAGCAGGTGCGTGATGCGCGTGAGCCGGGTGCCGAAGACGAAGCTCTCCACCCGCGTGCGGCCGGCGGCGATCGTGTGCGCGAAGTGCAGCAGCATGCGCGAGTAGCGGCTCATCGAGCCGGAGATGTCGGCCAGCACGACGATCGGCGCGGGGCGCGTGCGGGGGCGGCGCCAGCGCATGTCCCACAGCTCGCCGCCGTGGCGCGCCATCGCCGAGAGCGTCGCGCGCCAGTCGGCTCGCCCCGGATGCGCCGCGCGCATGGAGCGCCGCGTGCGCAGCGGCTCGGCCACCAGCCGCAGCCGCCGCAGCGCGCGCTGCGCGGCGAGCCACTCTGCCGGGCTCATGGTCTCGAAGTCGGCCTTCTGCAGCAGCTCGCGCTCGCTCCACGTGAGCGACGCGTCGAGCTCCACCTGCTCGGGCGCCTCGTTCGGCGTGCGCTGCGCCGCGTTCAGCTGCAGCGCGCTCGCCAGCCGCTGGCTTTCGCGCGGCGCGTCCAGGCCGGTCGCGGCCTTCTTCGCCGACACGGTGGGCAGGCGCATCGCAAGCGCGCGGCCGAGCAGGTCGGGGTCGCGCCAGAAGAGATGGAACGCCTGGTCGAACAGCTCGCGCTGCCCGGCGCGGTCGATGAAGCAGGTGGCGAGCACGGCATGGAAATCGCGCCGGCTCTCGAGCCCGGCCACCTGCAGCGCCTGCAGCGCGAGCTGGATGCGGTCGGTGCCCACCGGCATGCCTGCCGCGCGCAGCACGCGCGCGAAGTGCATGACGTTGGCGGCGAGGCGACCGCCGCCGAGCCTCCAGCGTCATGCCGGCTCCTGCGCCGCACGGTGTACTTCGGCGAGCAGCCGCGCAGCCTCGCTGCCCTGCACGCTTGAGAATGTCGTCCTGGTACTTCAGCAGCACGCCGAGCGTGAGGTTCACGCTGTCGGGGTCGAGCGCCAGGGCGTCGAGCGCCATCAGCGCGCGTGTCCATTCGATGGTCTCGGCGATGCCGGGCAGCTTGTACAGCTCCATGCCGCGCAGGCGCTGCACGAAGTCGACGATCATCGCGCTCAGCTTCGCGGGCGCGCCGGGCACCCGGCGCTGCACGATCTCGTACTCGCGCGCGGCGTCGGGAAACGCCACCCAGTGGTAGAGGCAGCGGCGCTTCACCGCATCGTGGATCTCTCGCGTTCGGTTGCTCGTGAGCACGACGATGGGCGGCTCGAGCGCCTTCACCGTGCCGAGCTCGGGGATCGTGATCTGGAAGTCCGACAGCACTTCGAGCAGGAAGGCCTCGAACGGCTCGTCGGCGCGGTCGAGCTCGTCGATGAGCAGCACCGGCGGCACGGGCTGCGCCGGATCGATGGCCTGCAGCAGCGCCCGCTTGATGAGGAAGTGGCCGGAGAACAGCTCCGCGCCGAGCGAATCGCGCGACACGCCTTCGCGTTCGGCAAGTCGTATCTCCATCATCTGGCGCGGATAGTTCCATTCGTACGCAGCGCCGGCGAGGTCGAGCCCCTCGTGGCATTGCAGGCGGATCAGCGGGCGCTCGAGCATCGCGGCCAGCGTCTTCGCGATCTCCGTCTTGCCGGTGCCGGGCTCGCCTTCGAGGAACAGCGGGCGCTGCAGCTTGAGCGCGAGGAAGACGGAGGTCGCGAGCGCGCGCTCGGCCACGTAGTCGTGGGCGAGCAGGCGCTCGGCCGTGGCGTCGATGGTGGTGGGGATGCCTGTCACCGCCGCGCCCTCACCCCGGCCCTCTCCCGCAGGCGGGAGAGGGAGTGCAGGAGCGGCATTCCGCGCATTCGGCCCCTCTCCCGCCCGCGGGAGAGGGTTAGGGTGAGGGCGCGTCAGGAGCCGGCAACCGCCCTCCCCGCCAGCACCGGCACGAGCGCCGCGCGGTATTCCGCCGACCCGTGCAGGTCGCTGTTCAGCCCGGACGCGTCGATCTTCACGCCGTCGCAGGCCTGCGCCGACCAGTCCGCCGACAGCTTCTGCTCCAGCGCCTGCGCGCGGAACGCACAAGGCCCGGCCCCCGTCACCGCCACGCGCACGCCCTGCGCGCCCTTGGCGACGAACACGCCCACGAGCGAGAAGCGCGACGCCGGCTGCTTGAACTTCTGCCAGCCCGCCTTCTGCGGCACGGGGAAGCTCACCGACGTGATGATCTCGCCCTCCTTCAGCGCCGTCTCGTACAGGCCCTTGAAGAAGTCGTCGGCCGCGATGGTGCGCCGGTCGGTCGTGATCGTCGCGCCCAGGGCCAGCACGGCCGCCGGGTAGTCGGCCGCCGGGTCGTTGTTCGCCAGGCTGCCGCCGATCGTGCCGCGGTTGCGCACCTGCCGGTCGCCGATGCTTTCGGCGAGCGCCGCGAGCGCGGGAATCGCCTTCTGCACCTCCGGCGACGCCGCCACCGCCGCGTGGGTCGTCATCGCGCCGATCACGACGGCGTCGCCCTTGCGGGAGATGCCGCGCAGCTCGGCGATGCCGGCCAGGTCCACCAGCGCCGCAGGCGCCGCGAGGCCGAGCTTCATCGACGGCAGCAGCGACTGCCCGCCCGCGATGATCCGCGTGTCCGGCGCGCCGGCCGCGCGCGCGGCGTCGGCGAGCGACGTCGGGCTGGAGTAGTTGAACGCTTGCATGGTTCGTTCCTTTCTAGCGCATTGCTTTCCACACCGCGTAGGGTGTGGCGGGCATCGGGATGTCGGGGACGCCGATGGCGTCGCAGATCGCGTTGATCAGCGCGGGCGGCGAGCCGATCGCGCCGGCCTCGCCGCAGCCCTTTACGCCCAGCGGGTTGTGCGTGCACGGCGTGCCCTTCACGGTCTCGACCATGAAGCTCGGCAGGTCGTCCGCGCGCGGCATGGCGTAATCCATGTACGTGCCCGACAGCAGCTGCCCGTCGCCGTCGTACACCCCGTGCTCGAGCATCGCCTGCCCGACGCCCTGCGCGATGCCGCCGTGCACCTGCCCCGCCACGATCATCGGGTTCACCACGTTGCCGAAGTCGTCGCATGCGGTGAAGCGCTCGATCTTCGTCGCGCCCGTGGCCGGGTCCACCTCCACCTCGCAGATGTAGCTGCCGGCCGGATAGGTGAAGTTGCTCGGGTCGTAGAACGCGTTCTCGTTCAGCCCCGGCTCGAGCTTGTCGTGCGGGAAGTTGTGCGGCACGTAGGCGGTGAGCGAGACCTGCGCGAACGGCACCGCCTTGTCGGTGCCCGCCACCTTGAACTGCCCGCCCTCGAACACCACGTCGCTGTCGGCCGCCTCCATCAGGTGGGCCGCGATCTTCTTGCCCTTGGCGATCACCTTGTCGACCGCCTTCACGATGGCCGTGCCGCCCACCGCGAGCGAGCGGCTGCCGTAGGTGCCCATGCCGAACGGGATCTTCGCCGTGTCGCCGTGCTGGATGTCCACGTCTTCCAGAGGAATGCCGAGGCGATCGGCCACCACCTGCGCGAATGTCGTCTCGTGGCCCTGCCCGTGGCTGTGGCTGCCGGTGAACACCGTCACCTTGCCGGTCGGGTGCACGCGCACCTCGCCCGCCTCGAACAGCCCTGCCCGTGCGCCCAGAGCGCCGGCCACGCTCGACGGCGCGATGCCGCAGGCCTCGATGTAGCAGGAGTAGCCGAGCCCGCGCTTGAATCCCTTCGCCTCGCTGGCCTGCCGGCGCGCCGCGAAGCCCTGCACGTCGGCGAGCTCGATGGCACGCGCGAGCGTCGCCTCGTAGTCGCCGGTGTCGTAGGTGAGCCCCACCGGCGACGCGTACGGGAACTCGTGGATGAAGTTGCGGCGGCGGATCTCCGCCGGGTCGATGCCGAGGTCCTTGGCCGCCGTCTCCACGATGCGCTCGACGACGTAGGTGGCTTCGGGCCGGCCCGCGCCGCGGTAGGCGTCGATCGGCGGCGTGTTCGTGAACACCGCCTTCACCTGCGCATGGATCTTCGGCGTCGTGTATTGGCCCGCGAGCAGCGTGGCGTAGAGGATCGTCGGCACGGCGGTCGCGAACGTGCTCAGGTAGGCGCCGAGGTTGGCCGTGGTGTCGACCTTCAGCGCGAGGAACTTGCCGCTCTTGTCGCACGCGAGCTCCACCGTCGTGAGGTGGTCGCGCCCGTGCGCATCGGACAGGAAGCTCTCGCTGCGCTCGGCCGTCCACTTGATCGGCCGCCCGAGCTTGCGGCTCGCGGCGACGAGCGCCGTCTCCTCGCCGTAGAGGAAGATCTTCGAGCCGAAGCCGCCGCCCACGTCGGGCGCCACGACGCGCATCTTGTGCTCGGGGATGCCGAGCACGAAGGCGCACATCAGGAGCCGCTCGACGTGCGGGTTCTGGTTCGCCACGTACAGCGTGTAGCTGTCGGAGCCCGGGTCGTAGTGGGCGTTGGCCGCGCGCGGCTCGATCGCGTTCGGGATCAGCCGGTTGTTGCGGAAGGTCAGGCGCGAGACGTGCGGCGCGGACTTGATCGCCGCATCGGTGCCGTCGCGGTCGCCGATCGACCACAGGTAGCACTGGTTGTCGGGCGCCTCGTCGTGCACCGGGGCGCCGGCGCCGTCGGTGCCGGCGAGGTCCACCACCGCCGGCAGCTCTTCGTAGTCGACATCGACCAGCGCCGCGGCGTCGCGCGCCTGCTGCGCCGTCTCGGCGACGACGAGCGCGACGCGGTCGCCCACGTAGCGCACCTTGCCGTCGGCGAGCACCGGATGCCTCGGCTCCTTCATCGCGTTGCCGTCGATGCTGTTGATGAGCCAGCCACATGGCAGCCCGCCCACCGCCTTGAAATCGTCGCCGGTGAGGATGCCGACCACGCCGCTCGCGTGCGCGGCCGCCGACGTGTCGACCTTGCGGATGCGCGCGTGCGCGTAGGGCGAGCGCACGAAGACGCCGTACGTCTGCCGGGGCAGCACGATGTCGTCGGTGTACTGGCCGCGGCCGGTGAGGAAGCGCGCGTCCTCGCGACGCTCGACGCTCTGGCCGATGAAACCTTGGGGTGCGTTCATGGTGTTCTCCTGAAGCGCTTCATGCCTTCATGGCCTTGGCGCCCACCTGGACCGCCTTGACGATGTTGTGATAGCCGGTGCAGCGGCAGAAGTTGCCGTCCAGCGCCTCGCGCACCTCCTGCTCGGTGGCGTGCGGATGGTGCTGCACGAGGTCGAGCGCGCTCATCACCATGCCCGGCGTGCAGAAGCCGCACTGCAGCCCGTGGCAGCTCTTGAACGCCGCCTGCATCGGGTGCAGCTCGCCGATCGCCGGGGCGATGCCTTCGATCGTGGTCACGTCGGCGCCCTGCAGCTGCACCGCCAGCACGTTGCAGCTCTTCACCGCGCGCCCGTCCACGTGCACGGTGCAGGCGCCGCACTGCGCGGTGTCGCAGCCCACGTGCGTGCCGGTCAGGCGCAGCGTCTCGCGCAGGAACTCGACCAGCAGCGTCGACGGCGCGACTTCCTGCGTGACAGCCTGCCCGTTGACCTTCAGCGTTAGCGTGGTCATGTTGTCTCCTCGGGGGTTGGACAGTCATGGTAGGAACTCGCGCGTCCGGTGCATCGCTAGGGCAAACCCGTAAGCAATGCGCCGGCGTTCGAATCGCTGTACCTTCACTGAGATGGACAACGTCGATCTCAGCGTGCTGAAGCAGGTCATCGGCTGGCGCTCGGCCGGGCACCGGGCGGTGCTCGGCACCGTGGTGCGCACCTGGGGCTCGGCGCCGCGCCCGGTCGGCTCTCTCGTGGCCGTGCGCGGCGACGGCCAGATCACCGGCTCCGTCTCCGGCGGCTGCATCGAGGACGACCTCATCGAGAAGGTGCGCCTGGGCGCCCTCGCGCTCGCGCGGCCGGAAGTCGTGCGCTACGGCGTCGGCGCCGAGGAGGCCACGCGCTTCGGCCTGCCCTGCGGCGGCACGCTGGAGCTCGTGCTCGAGCCGGTCACCGAGTCGTCGCGCATGCCCGAGCTGGTCGAGATCCTCGGCCGCGGCGAGCGCGTGCGCCGCGTGCTGTCGCTCGCCGACGGCGCGGTGGAGCTGCACCCGCCGGGCGAAGGCGACGTGCTCGTGCTGACGGAGCAAACGCTCACCACCACCCACGGCCCGCGCTGGCGCCTCGTGGTCATCGGCGCCGGCCAGATGACGCAATACCTCGCCACCATGGCCCGCGCGCTCGACTACGAGGTGCTCGTGTGCGACCCGCGCGAGGAATACGCGCAGGAGTTCCACGCCGACGGCGCGCGCCTGCTGCGCGGCATGCCCGACGACGTGCTCGTCGAGCTGCGGCCCGACGGCCACACCGCCATCGTCGCCCTCACGCACGACCCGAAGCTCGACGACCTGGCGCTGATGGAGGCGCTGAGGAGCCCGGCCTTCTATGTCGGCGCCATCGGCTCGCGCGTGAACCAGGCCAAGCGCCAGGCGCGGCTGAAGGAGCACTTCGGCCTCACCGACGAGCAGCTCGCGCGGCTGCACGGCCCGGTGGGCATCAAGAACGGCGCCCGCACGCCACCCGAGATCGCGGTGAGCATCCTGGCCGAGCTCACCGCGGCGCGCTACGGCTACGTGATGCACGCCACGCAGATACGCACTGACGATCCTGGCCCCGAGCCCGGATGCGAGACATGACCCCCCCGAAGCGCCTTCGGCGCCTCCCCCCAGGGGGCGCCGGCGGCGGACCGGCGGAGCCGGATCCGCGACGGCGCTTGGTGGGGTTGCGGAGTTCGTTCGTTGTGGAGCGTTGAATGACTGTCGATTCTCGCTGTGCAAGCGTTGCTCGCTGCGCGTCGCACGAACCGCGCGGTCCCCGCCCCGCCCGTCGCCACCGAGGAAGACGCCTACGCCGTCCAGGAGGCGGTCGGCCGCGTCCTCGGCTGGTTCGACGGCGAGGCCCGTCACTGGAAGAGCGGCGGCGCCTCGCGCGGCGCCGGCCTCACGCATGCGCCGCTGCCCACCGCGGGCGTCTGGACGAGCCCGGCCGACGTGGGCGACTGGCCGGTGCGCCTGCGCGGCATCGAGGCCGAGGTGGCGCTGCGCCTGCGCGCCGATGTGGATGCGGAGCGCGCCGCCACGCTCGACCTGGACGGCGCGCGCCGTTTGGTGGACGCGATGTGCGTGTCCATCGAGATCGTCGAGTCGCGCCTGCAGGAGGGCCTGGAGGCGCCGATGCTGTCGCGCCTGGCCGATCTCGGCTCGCACGGCGCCCTCGTGCTCGGCGACTGGGTGCCGTGGGACCCGCAGCGCGACTGGGGCGCCCAGCGGTTGCAGGTGGAGATCGACGGCCAGCCCGTGGCGCGCTTCACCGGCACCCACGCGCTCGCCGACCCGGCCTACGTGCTGCCCGGCTGGCTGCGCCACGCCACGCGCGACGGCACCACGGTGCCGGCGGGCACCGTGGTGACCACCGGCTCGTGGTGCGGTGTGCTCACGGCACAGGCCGGCAACCGCGTGGTCGCCGCCTTCGACGGCATCGGCCGCGCCGAAGTGCGGTTCTGACGCGCGCTATTCGGGCACCGTCTGCCCCGACCCGCCCATCTCCGCCGGGATGTCCTTCATCTTCGGCAGCCCGTCCTTGATCGGCAGCCGCGTCTCCTGGTAATGCACGTGCAGCATCGGCTTGAACGCGAACGTCCGGGATGACGGCCGCGTAGACGTCGGTCAGTGCCCAGCCCGGATGGTCGGTGAACAGGTGGCCACCGCACTCCTTGCACCACTTGCGGTAGCTGCGGTCGGTCTTGTTGTAGGTGCCGATCCGGTCCTCGCCGGCCGTCACCTTCACGCTGCCTTCCTTCCACAGCGAGAACGCATTCACCGGCCCGGCCGACCATTGCCGGCACGAAGCGCAGTGGCAGTAGCCCATGGCCGCCGGTTCCCCGGTGACCGTGAAGCGCACGGTGCCGCAGAAGCATTGACCCTCGTAGGTGGCGCTCATCGACGGATCCTCCTCGCCGGCCCCCAGCCGGACGACGGCGCCTGGCCGGAGCGGCGCCGTCGATTGTCGAGCTTCGGCGTGCGGCACGCGCACGGCAATCGGTAGAACTTCGCCCCCTCTCCCACTTCGTGGGAGAGGGCGCCGTATGTCTGCTGAGCAACGTCCTAGCCAGCCAGGCGCTGGACCCAGAAGCGCGTCAGCGGCGTCGCCGGCTTGGCCATGAGCCGCTCGTTCACGAGCGCGCGGCCGAGCGCGCGATGGCGGCGGCCCAGCGCGCAGGCGGCCATCAGCGTCTGGTCGATCAGGTCGCGCTGCGCGTGGCTGCCGCCGAAGCGCTGCGCCAGCGCGCGCGCCGGCAGCATCAGCTCGGCCGCGGCGTCGTGATCGCCCCGCGCATGCGCCAGCACGCCGCGCATCAGCGGCAGCCCGACCTCGCGCGCCATGGCGTGGTTGGCGCGCCGGGCGTCCGCCGCGTCGAGCGCGCGGCTCGGCGCAGCGGGCGATCCAGGCGTCGGCGCGCGCCAGCTCGCCGGCGCCCGCCAGCGCGACGACGGCATGCAGGTCGTTGAACGCGTAGTGGCCGGCATGCGCGCCGTCGAACGGCCAGGCGTCGACGAGCGCGCGAAACGGAGCGCTCACATCCTCCCCGAGCAGCTGCAGGCGCCACAGCAGCGACGCCGCGTCGAGCCGCTGCAGCGTGATCTGCAGCGCAGGGCCCGACAGGTGCGCATCGAGCAGCCGCAGCACGCCGGCGCATCCAGGCCCTCGATGCGGAACAGCCCGAGGTGCCACCACAGGTGGCCGGCGAAGCCGTTGTCGTCCGAGGCCCACTGCGGCTGCTGCTGGCGCAGCCAGGCCGCGCCGTCCTCGAACCGGCCCTGCATCTCCATCGCGTGCGCCACCGCGTGCACCGCCCACGGCACGCGCGCCGCGCCGGCGGTGGCGCGCCGCCCCGCCTCCTCGGCCTGCGGATAGAGGTTGCACTCCTCCAGCCCGAAGGCGAAGAGCCCGAGCACGTAGGGGAAGAGCGCGTCGTCCTCGTCCCACTCGGGCAGCGCGCGCGCCGGGCGCAGCCGCAGCTGCACGCGCGTCGCCGCGGTAGAAGTCCCACAGGTGCGCCCACTGCAGGGCCAGCGCGTCGCGCGGGTGGTCCATCAGCAGCGCGTCCCAGGCGCGACACGCGTCGTGCCAGCGGCCCTCCAGCACCAGCCGCGTCGCCGCCAGGTGCGCCCGCTCGCGCGCCGGCGCGTGCGGGCCCAGCGGCTCGGCGTCGTCGAGCAGCCGGGCCGCCTCGTCGCACGCAGCGCGGGCTCCGTCAGGCTGAGCAGGAAGCCGGCCTTCATCACGCGCGGCAGCAGCCAGGCCGGATCCTCGGCGATCGCGGCGTCGAGATCGGCCACCGGCGGCTCGAAGAACGACATCATTCGCCACAGCGCGCGCTCGGCCGCGGCCAGCGCCGCGTCCGACGCCGTGCCGATCGGATTGCCGCGCGCGTCCTGCCGCACGAACTCAGGCCCCGGCGCCGGCCATCGGCCAGGGCCGCTGCGGCGGCCGCAGCTGCTTCGAACGCGCGCGCCAGCTGCAGCACGCCCAGGTCGTCGTGCCGGGCTGCCCGCGATCTGCAGGCCGATCGGCAGGCCGTCGGCGGTCCAGCCGCAGTTGACCGACACGGCCGGCTGCTCGCTCATGTTGAAGGGCACCGTGAAGGCGATGTGCTCGAACGGCCGCTGCGGGTCGTCGACCGGGCTCGGCCAGCGCGGCGTCGAACGCCGGCACCGGCGACGTCGGCGAGATCACGAAGTCGAACGGGCGGCAGGCCGCGACGGCGGCGTCGCGCATCGCGCGCCATCTGGCTGTAGCCGCGAAACACCTCCTCGCCGCGTGAGCGACGCGCCGCGCGCCACCCAGGCGCGGATGTACGGCAGCACCTTCGCGCGCCGCGCCTGCGGCAGCGCGGAGATGTCGAGCCACGAGCGCATGCGCCAGAAGTGGTCCAGGCCGTCGATCATCGCGCGCGTCATGAACGGCCCGATCGGCTCGACGATCGCGCCGGCGCCTTCGCAGCGCCCGCGCCGCGGCGGTGACGGCCGCGCGCGACCGCCGGCTCCACGGCCAGGCCCCAGCCGGCATCGAGCTGCAGCCCGATGCGCAGGCCCTTCACCGTCGCCGCGTCGAGGCGCGTCCAGGCGATCTCCTGGCAGGGCAGGCTCGTGCGTCGCGCGCAGTCGGGCCGCGACAGCACCGCCATCATCAGCGCCGCATCGGCCACCGTGCGCGTCATCGGCCCGGCCACGCGCCCGGCATAGGGCGGGTGGATCGGGATGCGCCCGAGGCTCGGCTTGAGCGCCGACGATGCCGCACCAGCCGGCCGGCAGCCGGATCGAGCCGCCGATGTCGGTGCCCATGTGCAGCGGGCCGTAGCCCGCCGCCGCGGCCGCGGCGGCGCCGGCGCTGGAGCCGCCGGGCGTCTTCGTCAGGTCCCACGGGTTGCGCGACAGCGGGTGGAAGCTCGACAGCCCCGACGACAGCATCCCGTAGTCCGGCATCGTGGTCTTGCAGACGATCACCGCGCCGGCCTCGCGCAGCCGCGCCGCCGGCGGCGCATCGTCCGGCGCCGGCGCCAGCTCGGTGGCGGCGGTGCCCAGCGGCATCGGCACGCCGCGCGTGGCGATGTTCTCCTTGATCGTGCACGGCACGCCGTCCAGCGCCGACAGCGGCGCGCCCTCGCGCCAGCGCCGCTCGCATGCGCGCGCGCCGCCGCCAGCGCCGCCGTGCGCATCGAGCGCGTAGGTGGCGTGCAGCTGCGGCTCCCAGCGCTTCGATGCGCGCCAGCACGGCGCGCACCACCTCCACCGGCGAGGCGTCCCCGCGCCGGTACAGCCCGGCCAGCGTCGTCGCGTCGAGCTCGTGCAGTTCAGCCACTCCGGCTACGCCGCACGCTCACTGCCAGGACACCGACGCCATGTCGTTGACGAAGATCGGCGAGCTCGCCACAGGCCCTTCAGCCCCTTCTTCGAGCACCGCCACGTTGCGCCGGGTTGAAGATGAAGACGTTGACCGCGTCGGTGGCGATCATCTTCTGCAGGTCGCGCGAAGAGCTGCGTGCGCTCCTTCGCGTTGCCTGTCGCCGCGTGCTTGGCCGCCAGGTCGCGGAAGGGCTTGCTGTCGTAGCCCCAGTAGTAGCTGCGGGTTCGCGTACTGCATGAAGTCCAGCGGCTCGACGTGGTTGATGATCGTGAGGTCGAAGTTGCCCTTGAAGGTGCCGCCCAGCCACTGCGCCCACTCGACGTTCTCGATCTTCGCGATCACGCCCGACCTTCGCGAGCTGCGCGGCCACCACCTCGCCGCCCTTGCGCGCGTACTGCGGCGGCGGCAGCGTCAGCGTCACGTTCAGCGGCGTCTGCACGCCGGCTTCCTTCAGCAGCGCCTTCGCCTTGTCGGGGTCGTACGGGTACATCGCGGTGAGGTCGACGTAGCCGGCGTCGCGCGGGCGCGAAGTGGCTGCCGATCGGCTTGCCGCAGCCCTTCGAGCACGCCGTCGATGAAGGCCTTGCGGTCGATCGCGTGCGCGAGCGCGCGGCGCACGCGCACGTCGTCGAACGGCTTCTTCTTGTTGTTGATCGCCAGGATCCCCTTGCCCGCGGTGGCGCCGATGGCCACCGTGAAGCGGGGATCGTCCTGGAACTGCTTGACGTTCTGCGGCGCATCCAGCCGCGAGACGCCGTCGAGGTCGCCGGCCAGCAGCGCTGCCACCCGCGCGGCCGGGTCGTTGATGAAGCGGAAGGTCACGCGGTTCAGCTTCACGTTCTTCGCGTCGCGGAAGCCGTCCCACTTCGTCAGCGTGACGGACGAGCCCTTGGCCCAGTTGTCGAACGTGAAGGGGCCGGTGCCCACCGGTTTCGTCGCGGTCGCCGCGGCGCTCTTCGGGTCGAGGATCACCGCCGTGTTCTCGCCCATGCGGAAGAGGAAGTTGCCGTCGGCGTTGTTCAGCGTGAGGATCACCGTGTGCGGGTCCGGCGTGGCGATCGCGGCTGATGTTGTCGAACACCGCCTTCTTCGCCTTGTTGGTGCTGCTCTCGGCCTTGGCGCGCTCGAAGCTGAACTTCACGTCGCTGCGTCGAAGGCCTCGCCGTCCTGGAACTTCACGTTCCGTGCGCAGCTTGAAGGTGTAGCTGCGGCCGTCCGGGTCCATCGTCCAGCTCTCGGCCAGCAGCGGCGTCACGGTGCCGTCGACGTTGATCTTGGTCAGGCCCTCGAGCATGTTGTAGTGCACGACCTCGCCGATCGCCGCGGCCGGCGCCATCGGTCGGGTCCAGCCCGGGTCGGCTCCAGCACCATGCCGAGCGTCACGGCATCCTTGCGGCCCTGGGCCTGCACGGCTGAGCGCGGCCAGCGGCGGCCAGGCACGGCGATGGCGAGCAGCGCGCGGTGCAGCGTTCATGGAGTTCTCCTGGGGCTAGCGGTGACGGCGCGATGCGCTAGCGCCGTTGCTCAGAGCGGCGCCGGGGCGCGGCGGCTGCGGCATCGGCCTCCAGCAGGCGGCGCGTGTAGGCATGCGCGCGGCTCGCGGAACAGCGCGTCGGGTCGGCCGTGCTCCACCTCGCGGCCCTCGTGCAGCACGATCACCTCGTCGCACACCAGGTCGCACCACCGCGAGGTCGTGGCTGATGAAGAGGTAGGTCACGCCGAAGCGGTCCTGCAGGTCCTGCATCAGGTTCAGCACCTGCGCCTGCACCGACACGTCGAGCGCGCTCACCGGCTCGTCGGCCACGATCAGCGCGCGGCCGCGTGACGAGCGCGCGCGCGATCGCGATGCGCTGGCGCTGGCCGCCGGAGAACTCGTGCGGGTACTTGCCCAGGTCGGCCGCGCGCAGCCCCACCGCCTCGAGCATCTCGGCCGCGCGCGTGCGCTGCTCGCCGCGGCGCGACGCCCTGCGCGGCGAGCGGCTCGGCCACGATGCGCGCCACCGTCTGGCGCGGGTCGAGCGAGCCGTACGGATCCTGGAACACCATCTGGAAGTCGCGCGCGCGCGCGCCGCAGCGCATCGGGCGGCAAGCGCGTGCAGGTCGCTGCCCGTCCAGCAGCACGCGTCCCGTCGCTCGGCGGCTCCAGCGCCATCACCAGCCGCGCCAGCGTGCTCTTGCCGGAACCCGATTCGCCGACGATGCCGAGGCTGCGCCCGGCCTGCAGCGTGAAGCTCACGCCGGCGAGCGCCTGCACCGACGGCGGCGGCTCGAACAGGCTCTCGCGCGGCAGCCGGTAGCGCTTGCCGAGGTGCTGCACTTCCAGCAGCGGCGCGCCGCGCCGCTGCGAAGCTGCTCACGGCGGCTCCCGCAGCACGACAGCCAGCCGGATGCAGCGCGCGTCATGTGCCGGCCCCACCGGCACGGCGCGGCGGCAGCGCGCGCCGGCAGTCGTCGATCGACGAAGCGGCAGCGGTCGGCGAACGGGCAGCCGGGCGGCACGTCGGCCAGCTCCGGCACGCTGCCGGCGATCGTCGCCAGCCGCGTGCCGCGCGGCAGGCCGAGCCGCGGGCCGCGCGCCGAACAGGCCCGGCGTGTAGGGGTGCGACAGCCGCGCGAACACCTCCGCCGTGGGCCCGCTCTCGACCACGCGTGCCGCCGTACATCACCAGCATGCGCTGCACGCGCTGCGGCCATCACGCCGAGGTCGTGGCTGATCAGCAGCAGCGCCATGCCGTTCGCTCGCGCACCAGCTCGTCGATCAGGTCGAGGATCTCGCGCTGCAGCGTCACGTCCAGCGCGGTGGTGGGCTCGTCGGCGATCAGCAGGTCGGGCCGGCAGGCCAGCGCGATGGCGATCACGACGCGCTGCCGCTGGCCGCCCGAGAGCTGGTGCGGGTAGGCGTCGAGGCGGCGCGCCGCATCGGGCAGCCGCACCCGCTCGAGCAGGCGCAGCGCCTCGGCGCGCGCGTCGGCCGCCGACAGCCGGCGATGCAGCCGCAGCGGCTCGCCGATCTGCCGCCCGATGGTGTGCAGCGGGTTCAGCGCGCGTCATCGGCTCCTGGAACACCATGCCGATGCGCGCGCCGCGCAGCCGCACATCGCGCGCGTCGTCGAGCCCGACGAGCTCCTGCCCGTCGAAGCGGATGCTGACCCGGCTGACGCGCGCGTTCTCCGGCAGCAGCCCCATCAGCGCCAGCGCGGTGATCGACTTGCCGCAGCCCGACTCGCCGATGAGACCGAGCGTCTCGCCGCGATCGAGCGTGAACGACACGCCGCGCAGCGCCTCGCGCGGGACCGCGATCGGTGTCCAGCGTCGACGCGCAGGTTCGACACCTCGAGCAGCGGAGCGGCCATCGTGTTCATCTTGCCCGCGCCAGGCGAGGATCGAGCAGGTCGCGCAGGCCGTCGCCCATCAGGTTGAGGCCGAGCACCGACAGCGCAATCGCCACGCCGGGGTAGACCGACAGCTGCGGCGCCTGGAACATCTGCTGTCTGCGCCTCGCTGAGCATGCGGCCCCAGCTGGGCTGCGGCGGCTGCGTGCCGAGGCCCAGGTACGACAGCGCCGCCTCGGCGAGGATCGCCATCGCGAACTGGATCGTCGCCTGCACGATCAGCACGCTGGCGATGTTCGGCAGCACGTGGTCGAGCGTGATGCGCCAGGCGCCGTAGCCGCAGCGCGCGCGGCCAGCACGTACTCGCGCGACCAGACCCCGTTCGCGCTGGCGCGCGTGATGCGCGCGAACACCGGGATGTTGAAGATGCCGATCGCGACGATGCTCGTGAAGAGCCCGGGGCCATGGATCGGCCGTCAGCATGATGGCCGACAGCAGCGCCGGGAACGCGAACGTGAAGTCGCTCGCGCGCATCACGAGCTCCTCGACCCATCCGCGTCGCGCGGCGGCCAGGCAGCCGAGCGCGACGCCGATCGACGAGGCCGATGCCCACCGCGATGACGCCCACCACGATGCTGTTCTGCGCGCCCACCAGCAGCTGCGACGCGATGTCGCGCCCGAGGCTGTCGGTGCCGAGCCAGTGCGCGCCGCTCGGGCCTCGCAAAGCGGTTCGGCACGTCGATCTCGGCCGGCGGGTGCGGCGACCAGAACAGCGACAGCAGCGCCGCGGCGCACCAGCAGGGCGACGAGCACCCCGCCCGCGACGAAGCTCGGGTGGCGCGCCGCGCGTCGCCAGAACGCCGGCTCAGGCATCGCGCGCCGACAGCGCGCGGGTCGATCAGCGCATAGAGCACGTCGACCACGAAGTTCACGAGCACCACCGTCGCCGCGAGCAGCATCACCACGTCGCGCACGACGACGAGATCGCGGTTGGCGATGGCCTGGAACACCAGCCGGCCGAGGCCCGGCAGCACGAACACGTTCTCCACGATGATCGCGCCGGTGATCAGGTTCGCGAACTGCAGCCCCATGATCGTGAGCACGGGAATCATCGCGTTGCGCAGCACGTGGCCCCACAGCACGGCACGCCGGCTCAGGCCCTTGGCGCGCGCGGTGCGCACGAAGTCTTCGCGCGACACCTCCAGCACCGCCGAGCGCGTCACGCGCGCGAGGATCGCGGCCTGCACCGCCGCCAGCGCGAGCGCCGGCAGCAGCAGTGCCTTCATGGCCGGCCACGCCCCGTCGTACCAGCCGGGGAAGCCGCCCGCGCTCACCCATTGCAGCTTCACCGCGAACAGCAGGATGAGCAGGATCGCGAGCCAGAAGCTCGGCACCGCGAGCCCGGCCTGGCTCAGCACCATCACGCTCAGGTCGCCAGCCCGATGGTGGTGCGCGGCGGCGTAGACGCCGAGCGCCAGCGCGATGGCCGTGGTCAGCACCATGGCGAGCACGGCCAGCGGCAGGCTCACCTGCAGCCGCTCGGCGATCAGTTCGGACACCGGCGTGCCGTACGACACGCTCAGCCGCGGTGCGCCCCTGCAGCAGGCCGCCGATCCAGTCGAGGTAGCGCTGCGCCGGCGGCCGGTCCAGGCCGAGCGTGCGTTCGAGGGCGGCCACCTGCTCCGGCGTGGCCGTCGGCCCGAGCATCACTTGGGCGGCGTTGCCCGGGAGCAGCTCCAGAACGACGAACACCACGATCGATGCGACGGCGAGCGTCGCGACGAACGTGGTGATGCGCTTGAAGAGGAACCGACCCACAAGGGAATCATAGGACCCCCCTGCCTAGCGGCCTTCGGCCGCGGCCGGCGCCTGGTGGAGCGCGGCGGCCGGTGCCTAGCTCTGGTGCCGATCGGCCGCGGCGTTCAGGTCGGCGGCGAAGCTGGGGTCGCTGTCCTGCATGGAGCGGGCATAGCTGCGGACCATTTCGGCTTCGGCGACGCGCGCGCGGGCGGCGCGGCTGGCTTCGATGCGGCCGGCGGCCCGCTCGATCGCGTCGTACAGCAGCGCGACAAGCTGGGCACCCCGGGGCGCCTGGGGCAGCGCCGACATGACGCTGGTGAGGGTGGTGGTGCTCATCGTGGGACTCCTTCTCTGTTGACAGGAGAGAAGATAAGGGTTAACCCGCCCATCACGCAAGTGAAAACTCTGCACAGTGGATATTCACGGCGTTCATGACGTCGACGCCCCGCCCATGAACTTCCAGAGCCTCGACCTCAACCTCCTGCGTGTCTTCGACGCCGTGATGGCCGAGCGCAGCCTGACGCGCGCCGGTGCCCGCCTGCACCTGTCGCAGTCGGCGGTGAGCCATGCGCTGAAGCGGCTGCGCAGCGCCATCGGTGACGATCTCGTCACGCGCACCGCCTTCGGCGTGGTGCCGACGCCGCGCGCCGACGCGCTGTGGCCGAGCGTGCGGGCGGCGCTGGCCCATCTGCAGCAGGCGATCGCCCCGGGCGAGTACGACCCCGGCACCGAACCGGCGAACTTCCGGCTCGCGATGGCCGACGCGACCGCCGCGATGCTGCTGCCCCCGCTGGTGCAGGGCATCGAGCGGGCGCGGGCGCTGGCCAACCTGCAGGTGGTGCCGCTCACCACGCGCGATCCGCGCCGGCTGATCGAACGCGGCGAGGCCGACCTGGCCGTGGGCTACTTCCCCGGCGCCATCGCCGCCCTCATGGCCCAGGGCCCGGATTCACTGCTGCGGCGCGAGCGCCTGTACGAGAGCGAGTACCGGTGCGTCATGCGACGGGGCCATCCGCTCGCGCGCGGCGAGCTCACGCTCGATCGCTACTGCGAGGCCCTGCACCTGTTCGTGAGCTTCTCGGGCCGCCCGCACGGCGCCATCGATGAAGTGCTCGCCGCCCTCGGGCGGCGCCGGCGCGTCGTGCTCACGGTGAACCAGTTCTTCACCGCCGGTCGCGTCGTGACGCAGTCGAACCTGCTCACCGTGTTGCCCACGTCGTTCATCACCGCCACCGGCTACCAAGGGCAGCTCGTCACGCGGCCGCTGCCGATGAGCCTCCCCGGCGTGCACGTGGAGATGCTCTGGCATGCCCGGCACGACGACGACCCGCGCCAGCGCTGGCTGCGCCGCCAGGTCGTCGATGCCAACCAGTCGGCGGCCTGAGCCCGGGCGCAGCGTTCAGTCGAGCACGGCGGCCATCGCCGTGGCCGTGGCTTCCACGTTGTGCGTGTTCAGCCCCGCCACGCACAGCCGGCCCGAGCGGATCAGGTAGACCGCATGCTCCTCGCGCAGCCGGTCCACCTGCGCGGCCGACAGGCCCGTGTAGCTGAACATGCCGCGCTGCGTGAGGAAGTAGTTGAAGTCCCGCCCCGGCAGCCGCTGCGACAGCACCGCGTGCAGGCGTTGCCGCATCGCGAGGATGCGCTCGCGCATGGCGTTCACCTCGTGCTCCCAGAGGCTGCGCAGCTGCGGGTCGCCGAGCACGGTGGCCACGAGCCGGCCGCTGTGCAGCGGCGGGCTGGAGTAGTTGCGGCGCACGGTGAACTTGAGCTGCCCGAGCACGCGCTCGGCGGCATCGGCATCGGGGCAGACGACGCTGAGCGCGCCGCAGCGCTCGCCGTACACGCTCATGCTCTTGGAGAACGAATTGGCGATGAAGAAGCTCGCGCCCGCGTCGGCCAGCTTGCGCACCGCGGCCGCATCGCCTTCGATGCCGTCGCCGAAGCCCTGGTAGGCGAGATCCAGGTAGGGCAGCGCCCCGCGCTCGCGCAGCACCGGGATCAGCACGTCCCACTGCTGCGGCGTGAGGTCCACGCCGGTGGGGTTGTGGCAGCACGCATGCAGCAGCACGACGCTGCGCTCGGGCACCTGCGACAGCGCCTGCAGCATCTGCTCGAACCTGAGCCCGCCGGTCGCCGCGTCGTAGTAGGGGTAGGTGTGCACCGTGAGGCCGGCGCCCTCGAACATCGCGCGGTGGTTGTCCCAGGTCGGGTCGCTCACCCAGACTTCGCTGTCCGGAAACCAGCGGTGAAGGAAGTCGGCGCCCACCTTCAGCCCGCCGCTGGAACCCACGGACTGGATCGTCGCGACGCGCTTCGACGCGATCGCCTCGTGCCCGGCGCCGAACAGCAGCGCCTGCACGGCCGCCCGGAAGCCGGCATCGCCTTCGATCGGCAGGTAGGGCTTCGGCCCGACGCTGGCGGCCAGCCGGGCCTCGGCCTGGCGCACCGAGTCGAGCACCGGGATACGGCCGGCATCGTCGAAGTAGATGCCGATCGACAGGTTGATCTTGTGCGGCCGCGGATCGCGCTGGAAGTCTTCGTTCAACGACAGGATCGGGTCGCCGGCAAAGGGTTCGACGTGCTGGAACATGGCGTGGCTCAGGCGCGGTCGAGGGCGGCGGCGATGTCGCCTTCGATCGCCTCGGGCTTGTCGCCGGGGCCGTAGCGCTTGATGACGCGTCCGTCGCGCCCGACGAGGAACTTGGTGAAGTTCCACTTGATCGCCTTGCTGCCGAGCAGCCCGGGCGCCTCGGCCACGAGCCAGCGGTACAGCGGGTGCGCGTTCGCGCCGTTCGTCTCGATCTTGCTCATCATCGGGAACGTGACGCCGTAGTTCTTCTGGCAGAAGGCGCCGATCTCCTCGTTGGTGCCCGGGTCCTGGCCGCCGAACTCGTTGCTCGGGAAGCCCACGACCACGAGCCCGCGGTCGCGGTATTTCTCCCACAGCGCCTCGAGGCCGGCGAACTGCGGAGTGAAGCCGCACTCGCTGGCGGTGTTGACGATCAGCACGACCTTGCCCTGAAGGGCGGCGAGCTGGGCGCGCTTGCCGTCGATGGACAGCGCTTCGAAATCGTGGAGGGAGTTGGCGGGCATGGGGCTTCTCGAGAGCGGCGAACAGGCCGGTGGCGCATCGTAGCGCCACCGTCGCACGGCAGGGTTCAGCAGCGTTGACAGCCTTGGGCGCGCCCCCGACGATCGATGCGATGAACGAGGATCGCCACCGCGTCGCGCTGCAAGGGTTCACCGACTTCGAGCGCAACGCGCTTGCCTCCTGCTTCCGCCTCGCGCGCGGCGCCACAACGGGCTACGTGCCGGTGGACACGCTGGCGCAGGCCGAGTTCGTGGTCGCCGATGCCGATCACCCCGGCGTCATCGACGCCGTCGAGGCTGCCGGCCGCGTCGGCGACGCGATCTTCGTGGGTGCGCAGGCGCCCGAGGGGGCCGCCGCCTGGACGATGCGTCCCATCGACCCGATGTACGTGCTGCGCGAGCTCGACGCGATGGCTGCGCTGCGCTACCCGGCGCCGGCGCCGGCGCCGACACGCCGGGCCGCACCCCGCGACGGGCCCGGCCGGCGCGCCGCCGATGCCCCGTTCGAAGCCCCTGCCGGCACCGCCGCCGAAGCGCCCGTCGATCCGGCCACGCTGCGCGGCCACGCGCTCATCGTCGACGACAGCGAGGTCGCGCTGCGCGTGCTCGAGCGCGAGCTGCCGCTGCTCGGCCTGCGCACGCAGCGCGCACAGACGAGCGCCCAGGCGTTCGAGCGGCTGGCCACGAACCGGTTCGATGTCGTCATCGTGGATCTCGACCTCGGCGACGCCAGCGAGCTGGACGGCCTGGCGCTGTGCCAGCGCCTGAAGCGCTCGCACCGCGAGCTCGGCAAGCCGGCGCCTCCGGTGGTGCTGCTCACGGTGCACGACGAGCCGATGAACCGGGTGCGCGGCACGCTGGCCGGCTGCGACGCCTACCTTGCCAAGCCGCTCGACGTGCCGGCGCTGCGTCGCCACGCTGCGCGGCCTCGGCATCGCCGTCAACGACGCCACGCCGCCAGCAGCGCTGCAGCCATGATGAGGGCGCCGCCGGCAGCGACGCGCGGCGCCAGCGCGCCGCCGCCGAGCATCAGCGCCGAGCCGGCAGCGAACACCACCTCCGTGATCATGATCACCGCCGTGGCGTTGGCCGGCAGGCGCGCCGCGCCGTACTGCAGCGCCAGGTTGCTCGCCACGAACACCGCGGCCAGCAGCGCAGCGCCCAGCATCCACCCGTAGGCCGGCGCGGGCAGCCCCGCCACCGTGCCGCGGGCCATCAGCGCGGCGGCCGCCGCGCCGGCCACGAGCACGCCGCCGACGAACATCGCCAGGGCCCGCGCCGCCCCGTCGCGCGCGGCCTCGCGCCGCAGCATCACGTTGTTCAGCGCGAACGAGAAGCCGCCCAGGATGCCCAGCGCCTCGGCCGCGTCGCGCGGCACCGGCCAGCCGCCGCCGGGCGGCCACAGCACGATGGCCGCGCCGCACAGCGCCAGCAGCACGCGCAGCCCGGCGAGCGACCGTGAGCCGCTCGCCGAGCAGCAGCCGGGCCAGCAGCACGGCCCACAGCGGCATCAGGTAGAACAGCAGCACGACGCGCACGACGTCGCCGATCGTCACGCCCCAGTTGAAGGCGGCGTTGGTGGTGCCGGACGCCAGCGCGACGACCCACAGCGCCGGCGAGCGCGCCACCTCCCGCCACGCCGCCGGCCGCGACAGGCCGATGGCGGCGATCGCGACCAGGTAGATCAGCACCGTGGCCACCAGCGGATGCAGCCCTGCCGCGTGAAGCCGGCGGAACGGCCACCACGACACGCCCCACACGAAGGCGTTGAACACGAGGGCCAGCGCCGGCAGCAGGCGCGCCGGGCATCGGCGCCTAGTGCTTGTCGCTGCGCGCGATGGCCAGCAGCCGCTCGACCTCGTCGCGATGCAGCACGCAGTTGCGGCGGTGCCAGCGGCCGATCAGCCACATCGTGCCCGCCACCGCGACGCCGAAGATGGCGATCGCGCCGAAGGCCGAGAGGCCGAAGCGTGTCATGCCGGTGTAGAACGCGCCGAGGCCGAGGATGCACGCCTGCTCGTTGAAGTTCTGCACGGCGATCGAGCGCCCCGCGCCCATCAGGTTGTGGCCGCGGTGCTGCAGCAGCGCGTTCATCGGCACCACCAGATAGCCGCCGATGCCGCCGAGCAGGATGAGGAAGGGCGCCGCGATCCAGACGTTGCCGATGAAGTTCATCAGGATCACGAGCAGCCCCATCGCCATGCCCAGCGGGATCACGCTCGTCGCGCGGTCCAGCCGCATCGACACCGACGCGAGCACCGCGCCGGCGGCCGTGCCGATCGCCACCACGCCGACGAGGGACGACGCCTGCGTCGTGCCGTAGCCGAGCGCCACGGCGGCCCAGGCGAGCACGATGTAGCGCAGGTTGCCCGACACGCCCCAGAACAGCGTGGTGGTGGCCAGCGAGATCTGACCGAGCTTGTCGGCCCACAGCCGCGCATTGCACTGGGAGAAGTCGCGCACCAGCACCGCGGGGCTGGACGCGAGCGGCTGCAGCGGGGCCTCGGTGCGCGGGATGTACAGGTTGAAGACTGCCGCGGCGATGTAGAAGCATGATGATCGTCGCGATCGCCGCTTCCGAGGCGGTGTCGATGCCGGTGTCCACGAACGGCAGGTCGATGCCGAGCAGCAGCCCGGCCACCCGGTGGCCGATGAGCTGGCCGCCGAGCAGCACGCCGAGGATGATCGAGCCGATCGTGAGGCCCTCGATCCATCCGTTGGCCTTCACGAGCTGCGACGGCGGCAGCAGCTCGGTGAGGATGCCGTACTTCGCCGGCGAGTAGGCCGCGGCGCCGAGGCCGACCAGCGCATAGGCGAGCAGCGGGTGCACGCCGAACAGCATCGCCAGGCAGCCGACCACCTTGATGCTGTTCGAGATGAACATCACGCGGCCCTTCGGGACGGCGTCGGCGAAGGCGCCGACGAAGGGCGCGAGCACGACGTAGAAGAGCGCGAACATCGGCACGAGCGCGGCGCGCTGCCATTCGGCCTGGCCGGACGACTTCAGCAGTTCCACGGCCGCGACGAACAAGGCGTTGTCCGCCAGCGAGCTGAAGAACTGCGCCGACATGATGGTGTAGAAGCCCTTTTTCATGCGCGGCGCTTTGGGCCTGTCTCCTGGTTCGCGCGGTTTATAGCACGCGTGTTCCGGGCAGAATCCCGCGACATGCCGCGTCCGATCGAAGCCGTCGTCCACCCCGACGCCCTCGCGCACAACCTCGCGAGGGCCCGCGACTGCGCGCCGGACGCCCGCGTCTGGGCGGTCGTGAAGGCCAATGCCTACGGCCACGGCATCGAGCGCGCGTACGAACCGCTGCGCGCTGCCGACGGCTTCGCGCTGCTCGATCTCGCCGAGGCGCAGCGGCTGCGCGACCTGGGCTGGCGCGGCCCGATCCTGCTGCTCGAAGGCTGCTTCGAGCCGCGCGACCTCGAGGCCTGCTCGCGGCTGCACCTGTGGCACGTGGTGCATTGCGAGGCGCAGGTCGACTGGCTCGCGGCCCACAAGACGCACCAGCCGCACCGCGTCTTCCTCAAGATGAACAGCGGCATGAACCGGCTCGGCTTTCCGCCCGCGGCGTTCCGCGGCGCCTACGCGCGGCTGTCGGCGCTGCCGCAGGTGGACGAGATCTCGCTGATGACCCACTTCTCCGACGCCGACGGCGAGCGCGGCATCGCGCACCAGGTCGCGGTGTTCGAGCAGGCGGCCGCAGACCTGCCCGGGCGAGCGCTCGCTGGCCAACAGCGCGGCCGTGCTGCGCCATGCCGCCGCGGCCGGCGTGCGTGCCGACTGGGTGCGCGCGGGCATCATGGTCTACGGCAGCGCGCCCGACTTCCCGCACCACGACATCGCCCACTGGCGCCTGGAACCCACGATGACGCTGCGCACACGGCTCATCGCGGTGCAGCGGCTTGCGCCCGGCGACAGCGTCGGCTACGGCAGCAGCTTCCGCGCCGAAGCGCCGATGACGATCGGCATCGCGGCCTGCGGCTATGCCGACGGCTATCCGCGCCACGCCGGCACCGGCACGCCGGTGCTGGTGGACGGCATTCGCACGCGGCTCGTGGGCCGCGTGTCGATGGACATGATCACGGTGGATCTCACGCCCGCGCCGCATGCCGGCCCGGGCAGCGAGGTCACGCTGTGGGGTCGCGGGCCGGGTGGCGCGCTGCTGCCGATCGACGAAGTGGCCCGCGCGGCGCAGACCATCGGCTACGAGCTGATGTGCGCGCTGGCGCCTCGGGTGCCGGCGCGAACCGGCTGAACGGCGAACTCCTGTGAAGCGGCGCATCGACGAGTCCGAGGTGACCTTCACCGCCATCCGCGCGCAAGGCGCCGGCGGCCAGAACGTGAACAAGGTGTCGAGCGCCGTCCAGTTGCGCTTCGACATCCCCGCCTCCTCGCTCTCCGCCGCGCACAAGGCGCGGCTGCTCGCGCTGAACGACGCGCGCATCACCGCCGACGGCGTCGTCGTCATCAAGGCGCAGACGCAGCGCAGCCAGCCGATGAACCGCGCCGAGGCCCTGGAGCGGCTGCAGGCGCTCGTCGACAGCGTGGCGCGTCCGCCCACGCCGCGCGTGCCGACCAAGCCCTCGAGAGCCGCGCGCCGGCGGCGCGTGGACGAGAAGGTGCAGCGCGGGCAGGTGAAGACCGGGCGCAAGCCCGTGCACGAGTGACGCCGCTGCGAGAATCGCGCGATGGCCAAGGACCGCACCGTCTATACCTGCAGTGAATGCGGCGGCACGAACCCGAAGTGGCTCGGCCGCTGCCCGCACTGCGGGGCATGGAACACGCTCATCGAGGCGGTCGCCGAGGCGCCCGCGAAGAACCGCTTCCAGGCTTTGGCGAAGACGCAGCCGGTGGCCACGCTGTCGGAGATCGAGGCCTCCGACGTCGAGCGCACGCCCACGGGCCAGGAGGAGCTCGACCGCGTGCTCGGCGGCGGCATCGTCGAGGGCGGCGTCGTGCTGATCGGCGGCGATCCGGGCATCGGCAAGTCCACGCTGCTGCTGCAGGCGGCCGACACGCTGTCCTCGCGCGTGCGGGTGCTCTACGTCACCGGCGAGGAGAGCGGCGCGCAGGTGGCGATGCGCGCGCGGCGCCTCGGGCTCGACAGCTCCCAGGTTCGCGTGCTGGCCGAGATCCAGCTCGAACGCATCGTCGCCGCGCTCGAGGCCGAGCGGCCGGGGTTCTGCGTGATCGACTCGATCCAGACGCTCTACTCCGACCAGCTCACCTCCGCCCCCGGATCGGTGGCGCAGGTGCGCGAGTGCGCCGCGCATCTCACGCGCCATGCCAAGGCCAGCGGCACCACCATCGTGCTGGTCGGCCACGTGACGAAGGAAGGCGCGCTGGCGGGGCCGCGCGTGCTCGAGCACATCGTGGACACCGTGCTGTACTTCGAGGGCGACACGCACTCCAGCTTCCGTCTCGTGCGCGCCATCAAGAACCGCTTCGGCGCGGTCAACGAGATCGGCGTCTTCGCGATGACCGAGCGCGGCCTGAAAGGCGTGGCCAACCCGAGCGCGATCTTCCTGTCCACCCACGGCCAGCCGGTGCCGGGCTCCTGCGTGCTGGTCACGCTCGAAGGCACGCGGCCGTTGCTGGTGGAGATCCAGGCCCTGGTGGACAGCGGCGGCCCGAGTCCGCGCCGGCTCTCCGTCGGCCTCGAGCGCGACCGGCTGGCGATGCTGCTGGCGGTGCTGCACCGCCATGCCGGCGTCGGCGTGCTCGACCAGGACGTCTTCGTCAACGCGGTAGGCGGCGTGCGCATCAGCGAGCCGGCGGCCGACCTCGCCGTGCTGCTGGCGATCCAGAGCAGCCTGCGCGGCAAGCCGCTGCCGCGCGGGTTCATCGCCTTCGGCGAGGTGGGCCTGGCCGGCGAGGTGCGTCCGGCGCCGCGCGGCCAGGAGCGGCTGCGCGAGGCGGCCAAGCTGGGCTTCTCGGTCGCGCTGGTGCCGAAGGCGAACGCCCCGAAGAAGCCGATCGAGGGCTTGGCGATCCACCCCGTCGAGCGCATCGAGGAAGCCATCGACCTGCTCCGGAACTTGATGACCCCCCCGAAGCGCCTTCGGCGCCTCCCCCCAGGGGGCGCGACCAGCGGACCGGCGGAGCCGGATCCGCGGTTGCCGCTTGGTGGCGTTGGTTCATGCGTCGAGGGTCCCGCTTCGGCCATGGGGAAGTGACATGACTGTCAACCGCTTCGCCCCACGCCCCGAGCCGCCGTACTACGCGGTGATCTTCACCGCGCAGCGCACCGACGTGGAGGCCGGCTACGGCGAGACGGCGGACCGCATGGTCGAGCTCGCATCCGCCCAGCCGGGCTTCATCGGCGTGGAGAGCACGCGCGATGAGGGCGGCCTGGGCATCACGGTGTCGTACTGGCGCACGCTGGAAGACATCGCGGCATGGAAGCGCCATCTGGAGCACGCCGCCGCGCGCGACAGCGGACGCGCGCAGTGGTATTCACGCGCTACGAGCTGCGCGTGGCCCGGGTGGAGCGCGCCTATGGTTGGTCCAAGGACGAACCATGAAGATTGCCGCGATCACCGACATCCACGGCAACCTGCCCGCGCTCGACGCCGTGCTGGCCGAGATCGAGCGCGATCGGTGTCGACATCGTCGTCAACCTTGGCGACATCCTCTCCGGCCCGCTGTGGCCGCACGAAACGGCGCTGCGCCTGCGCGCGCTGCACCTGCCCACGATCGCCGGCAACCACGAGCGCCAGGTGCTGCGGCAGCCGCGCGAGCGCATGGGGGCTGCCGACCGCTACGCCGCCGACGCCCTCGACGATGCCGACCGCGCCTGGCTCGAAGGCCTGCCGCCCACGCTGGCGCTGCATCCAGAGGTGTTCTGCTGCCACGGCACGCCATCCACCGACCTGCAGTACCTGCTCGAGACGGCCGTGCCGGGCTTCGGCATCGACGGCCATCCGGGCGTGCGCGCCGCCACCGGCGACGAAGTGCGCGAGCGCCTGGGCGACGTGGCGGTGCCGGTGGTGCTGTGCGGCCACAGCCACATGCCGCGCCTGCTGCAGGCCGGCCGCACCGTCGTCGTCAACCCGGGCAGCGTGGGGCTGCAGGCGTTCGAGGACCAGCACGGGCATCGGCATTTCATGGAACCGGCACCCCGCTGGCGCGCTGGGCCCTGCTGGAGCGCCGCGACACCGGCTGGCACGTTGCGCTTCGCGCCACGCCCTACGACTTCGAGCGCGCAGCCGCCCGCGCCGAAGCCAACCGCCGCGGCGACTGGGCCGACGCCTTGCGCACCGGCCGCATCGGGCTGGGTCGCGCGCGGACGGCGATTGAGCCGCGGCCGATGATTTCAGGCCCGGCATCGGTTGGGCGCTGGCCGCCGCCGCGGTAGCCGGCGGCGCCGCGCTCTACGGCTGGCGCGGCGCGGTGCTCGGCGCTCACCGTGGCGGTGTTCGGCCTGCTGCTGCAGTTCAGCCGCGCCTTGCGCCTCATGCGCCACGCCGCGCAGGCGCCGGTCGGCCGCGTGGCGAGCGCCCGCGCGCTCAGCCGGTCGCTGCGCCCGGGCATTCGGCTCGTGCAGGTGATCCGGCTCACCGGCAGCCTGGGCGAGGCCCTGAGCGACCAGCCCGAAGTGTGGCGCTGGAGCGATGCGACCGGCGCCTCGGTGTCCGTCACGTTCGTCGGCGGCCAGGCCACGACATGGCACGTGGCCGACGGCGAGCCGGAATGAAAAAACCCCGCCGAGGCGGGGTTTGGAGACATCGCGTGAAGCCGATCAGGCTTGGCGGCGACGGCGGGCCATGAAGCCCACCAGGCCCAGGCCGGCCAGCATCAGCGCGTAGGTCTCGGGCTCGGGCACCGGGACCGACATCGACAGCAGGCTGCCTTCCTTGTCGCCCGAGGCGTCGAGGAAGCGAACCTTCAGGTGCGGCAGGCCGAAATCGGTGGTGCCGCCGGTGAACGAGAACGTGAACAGCATGTCGTCCGCCAGCGCCACCGGCGTGCCCGAGAAGCATGCGCCGCCGGAATCGCCGCCGGCGCAGCCGTTGGCATTCAGCTCGCTGGTCGAGAACGACCAGCCCGTGCCGGCGCCGCCAGCCGTGCCGGACGTGAAGGAGCCGATGTCCTTCCAGCCGATGGTGTCGATGGAGACGGCATTCGCCCAGCCGCCCGAGCGGGCCGCGGCGTCGATCTCGAGCTGGAGCATGCCCCCGCCGAGATCGCTCGTCGTGAAGGTGACGCCGTCGAACGTGAGCACGTTCGCCGACGCGGTGGCCGACATCGCCAGGGCGGCGGCGGCAGCCAGCAGATTGCGAGAAAACTTCATGAAGACCCTCCGGATAGATCGTTCGATACGCGCCGCATGGGCAAAATGCACAGCTGGCGGGTGTACGAGACTGTATTGAATTGCTACGTGCGGAGGAATAGTTCACACCCCCGCGCCTGCGGGGGCACCCCCTAAGTCCCGAATTCGCGCCGCCGGACCGGCCTTCGGGGCCTCGTTTCGTAGAATCCCAGGTTCGATTTCCCGGAGAGCCCCATGTCGATGGACGACCGCGACGGCAAGATCTGGATGGACGGCGCGCTCGTCGAGTGGCGCGACGCCAAGATCCACGTCCTCACGCACACGCTGCACTACGGCTGCGGTGCCTTCGAGGGCGTGCGTGCCTACGACACCGCCGGCGGCACCGCCATCTTCCGCCTGCGCGAGCACACCCAGCGGCTGTTCAACAGCGCCAAGATCCTGCGCATGCAGATCCCGTTCAGCCCCGAGCAGGTGATGGAGGCGCAGCGCGAGGTCGTGCGCGTGAACGGGCTCGCGAGCTGCTACATCCGTCCGCTGGTCTGGATCGGCGCCGAGAAGCTGGGCGTGAGCCCGAAGGGCAACACCATCCACCTGATGATCGCGGCCTGGCCCTGGGGCGCCTACCTCGGCGAGGACGGCCTGAAGAACGGCATCCGCGTGAAGACCAGCAGCTACACGCGCCATCACGTGAACATCACGATGACGCAGGCCAAGACGGTCAGCAACTACACCAACTCCATCCTCGCGAACCTCGAGGCCACGGAAGACGGCTACGACGAGGCCATGCTGCTCGACGCGAGCGGCTTCGTGAGCGAAGGCGCGGGCGAGAACGTGTTCGTCGTGAAGGACGGCGTGGTCTACACGCCCGACCTCTCCGCCGGCGCCCTGAACGGCATCACGCGCAGCACCGTGTTCTCGATCTGCCGCGACCTCGGGCTCGAGCTGAAGGAAAAGCGCATCACGCGCGACGAGATCTACATCGCCGACGAGGCCTTCTTCACCGGCACCGCAGCCGAGGTGACGCCGATCCGCGAGTACGACCGCGTGCAGATCGGCACCGGCACGCGCGGCCCGGTCACCACGCGCATCCAGGCCGCCTTCTTCGACATCGTCAACGGCCGCAACGCGAAGTACGCCGAATGGCTCACGAAGGTATGACCCCCGTTCCGCCCGCCAGCGTCGAGGTCGCGGCCGCCGACCTCGTCGGCCACGGCGCGATCTTCTGCCCGAACCCGAAGATGCCGCTGTGGAGCGGCCATCCCCGCGTGTTCATCGACGTCGCGAGCACCGGCCAGGGCCAGTGCCCCTATTGCGGCACGCTCTACCGGCTGAAGGCCGGGGAGAAGGTCGGCGCGGGGCATTGATGCCGCGCGACCACGAGTTCGTGCTCACGCTCGCCTGCCGCGACACGCGCGGCATCGTGCACGCCGTGTCGGGCCTGCTCTACGAGGCCGGCTGCAACATCATCGACTCGCAGCAGTTCGGCGACCTCGACGGCGACGACGCCACGGGGCTCTTCTTCATGCGGGTGCACGTGGAGGCGCCGGCGGCGCTGGCCGACGTGGCCGCACTCGAGCGCCTGCTCGCGCCCACGCGCGAGCGGTTCGCGATGCAGGCCACCGTGAGCGCCGTCTCCCGGCGCGCGCGGCTGCTGCTCATGGTGAGCCGCCACGGCCATTGCCTGAACGACCTGCTGTTCCGCTGGAAGAGCGGCCAGCTCGCACGTCGACATCCCCGCCATCGTGTCCAACCACGAAGACTTCGCGCCGCTCGCGGCGACCTACGGCATCGCGTTCCACCACCTCCCGCGTCGGGCCGGACAAGCGCGCACAGGAGCAGCAGGTGGAGGCGCTCGTCGATGCCGAGCGCATCGACCTCGTCGTTCTCGCGCGCTACATGCAGGTCCTGAGCCCGGCGTTCTGCGCGGCGCTCGCCGGGCGCGCGATCAACATCCACCACAGTTTCCTGCCGAGCTTCAAGGGCGCGCGGCCCTATGCCCAGGCCCATGCGCGCGGCGTGAAGCTGATCGGCGCCACCGCGCACTACGTCACGCCCGGAGCTCGACGAGGGCCCGATCATCGAGCAGGACGTCGAGCGCGTAGACCACGCCCACAGCGCCGACCAGCTCGCGGCGGTCGGACGCGACATCGAGTGCCGCGTGCTCGCGCGCGCGGTGCGATGGCACGTCGAGCACCGCGTGCTGCTCAACGGCCACAAGACCGTGGTCTTCCGCTGAACTTCCGCGCAGGCGTAGCGATGACCCCTCCCGAAGCCAAGGCCGCCGCGATGCTCGCCTCGCCCGACGACATCGAGGCCCAGTTCTACGAGGCGCTGCAACAGGGGGACATCGTCCGCCTGATGGCCGCCTGGGCCGACGACGAGGACGTGGTCTGCGTCCATCCGGGCGGGCCGCGGGTGGTGGGCCCGGCGGCCGTGCGCGGCGAGCTTCGAGGCGATCTTCGCCAACGGGGTCATCCCGGTCCAGATCGAAGGCGTGCGCCGCCTCGAGGCCGCCGGGGTGCGCCGTGCACAACGTGTTCGAGCGCATCGACGTCCGCACCGACGGAGGGCACGCAGACGGCCTGGGTCGTGGCGACCAACGTCTACGTGAAGACGGCGCAGGGCTGGCGCCTGGCGGCGCACCATGCCAGCGCCTCCGCCTCGCTCGAGCTGCCCGACCTCGACGACCTGCCCACCACGCTGCACTGACGGCCCGATGCTGTCGTACCGCGCACCGCCGTGGCTGCCCGGCGGCCATCTGCAGACCATCTGGCCGGCCCTGCTGTCGCGCCGCTTCGCGGGCGACCGCCCGGCGTACGCGCGCGAGCGCTGGGAGACGCCGGACGGCGACTTCATCGACGTCGACACGCAGGCCGGGCCCGCCCGGTGCGCCCGTGCTCGTGATGTTCCACGGCCTGGAGGGCTCGTCGCGCAGCCACTACGCCGAGGCGTTCGCGCACGAGGCGCGCCGCGTCGGCTGGACCTTCGTCGTGCCCCACTTCCGCGGCTGCTCGGGCGAGCTGAACCGCGCGCCTCGGGCCTACCACTCGGGCGACCACGAGGAGATCGGCTGGATCCTCGCGCGGCTGCGGCAGCGCCACGGCGTCGCCGCTGCACGCGGCCGGCGTCTCGCTCGGCGGCAATGCGCTGCTGCGCTGGGCCGAGGAAGCCGGCGAGCAGCGCGCCGGCGACCGCGCTGCAGCGTGGCCGCGGTCTCGTCGCCGATCGACCTCGCCGCCGGCGGCCACGCCATCGGCCGCGGCTTCAACCGCCTCGTCTACACGCGCATGTTCCTGCGCACGATGAAGCCGAAGGCGCTGGCCAAGCTGGCGCAGCACCCGGGGCTGTTCGATCGCGACCGGCTGCTGGCCGCGCGCGACCTGTACGAGTTCGACAACGTGTTCACCGCGCCGCTGCACGGCTTTCGCGACACCGACGACTACTGGCGGCGCGCGTCGGCCAAGCCGCACCTTGCCCGCATCCGGATCCCGGCGCTCGTGCTGAACGCGCGCAACGACCCGTTCGTTCCGGCCGCGAGCCTGCCCAGCGTGCAGCATGTTGGGCCGTGCGTCACGCTCTGGCAGCCGGCGCACGGCGGACACGTCGGCTTCGCCGCACGGCCTGCCGCCGGGCCACGTGATGACCCTGCCCGAGGCGGTGCTGCGCTGGATGCGCACGGGCGGCTGAGCTACCTTTGAGCGCATGGACGAGATCGTCAAGGCGGCGCTGCGCAAGTGGCCCAACGTGCCGCACTGCCACGGCTGGCTGGCGCTCGATGCGCGCGGCGACTGGTACATGCGCGACGACCGCGTGCAGGCCGCGGGCCCGTTTCCCGCGGTGAAGGGCAGCCGCATCGACCACGACGCGCTCAAGGCGTTCATCCACCGCAACTACGACCACGACGATGCGGGATGCTGGTTCTTCCAGAACGGCCCGCAGCGTGTCTATGTCGAGCTCGAGGTGGCGCCCTGGATCTGGCGCGCCGAGACGCGCGACGGCGGCTTCGCGCTCGCCTCGCACACGGGGCTGCCGGTGCAGCCGCGCGCCGCGTGGAGCGACGAGCGGGGGCGCCTGTACTTCGAGACCGAACGCGGCCTCGGCCTCGTGCACACGCTGGACACGGGCGTTGCGGCGGAAGCGCTGGAGGCGGGCGCCTGGCCGGCGCCGGCGGAGATGCCGTTCGCAGAGCATGCCGGCGCGCTTCGGGTACGTGCTGAGCCCGCAAGCCGTGAGCCTGCAAGCCGCGACACGCGGTGAGCGCTGACCTCGCCTACTTGACCTGGTTGACCATGTACTCGACCACCTGGCGCAGCTGAGCGTCGCTGGCCGACGAGCCTCCGCGCGGCGGCATGGCACCCTTGCCCTTGATCACGCTCGCGGTGAGCGCTTCGACGCCTTGCGCCATGCGCGGTGCCCAGGCGGCCTGGTCGCCGAGCTTCGGCGCGCCGGCCACGCCCGCGGCGTGGCACACCTGGCAGGCCTGCGCGTACACGGTGGGCACTGCCGCGGTCTGCGCGGTCTGGCCCTGCTTTGGCGCGGCGGCGACCGCCGCCGCCACGGCTTGCGCCGCCTGGGCCGCCTGCGCGGCCTGAGCGGCATTCGCGGGCGAGGTGCCGCCCGCGGGGCTGGCAGCCGCTGCGGGAGCCGCGGCTCTGCAGCGGCGGGCTCGGTGAACTTGGCGCCGGACTGGTTGCCGAGATGAGCCACGGCGCGTGCGACCTCCACGTCGCTGAAATCGCCGCCGGCCTGCGCCGGCATGTTGCCCTTGCCCTTCAGCGCCGCCTGCACGAGGGCATCGAACCCCTGCTTGAGGCGCGGCGCCCAGGCGGCCGTGTCGCCGGCCTTCGGGGCGCCGGCGGCGCCGATGGCGTGGCAGGCGGTGCACTGAGCCGTGTAGACCTGCTCGCCCGTGCGCAGGGCGGCGGGTTGCGAGGCGTCGCGGATGTCGACCTTGCCCACGGGCTGGATGCGGCGGGCGATGGCTTCCGGCGTCATGCCGTCGCTGCCGGCGCCGGGGCGATGATCGTGCGCGACGTAGTTGACGAGCAGGATGATCGCGACCACCGGGATCACGAAGGCGAGCAGCACGGTGACGATGAGCTGCTTGGGCGTCTTGATCGGGCCTTCGTGCGGCAGGTCGTGCTTGGTATCGTGGCGTTCGGCTTGTCCCGCTTGTCCCATAAGTCCTGTCCTCGAAGGGCACTGAAGGCTGTCGCGGAACCGCAGGAAAGCGCATGGCGCCGGCCCGGACAAAACGGTGGATTATAGGGTCGCCCCCCTGGCGCACCGTCCCGGGGCGGGCGGGCACGCTGTGTGCCGCGGCGCAGGGTCACCAACCAATGTCGGAGTCGACCGATGAAGACCTCTTTCGTGCTTGCCGCCCTGATCGCCGCCGCTGCCCTCACCGCATGCAACCGCCAGGACGCCGCCTCTCCCTCCGGTTCGCCGCCGACGTCCGCCGGCACCGCCAGCGCACCCATGGGTGGCGCCAGCCGCTGAGCGCCTGGGGCGCCGGGGCCGGCGGCTACAATCGCCCGCTTGGCGCCCGTAGCTCAGTGGATAGAGTATTGGCCTCCGAAGCCAAGGGTCGCTGGTTCGATCCCAGCCGGGCGCGCCAAGCGTTCCGCAACTCGTGCAGCAGTGAACGCCGATTCCAGGTCGGCGTTCGGCTCTTCAGGGCGCGGCCGGCGATGGGGCGGGGACTCGGAGTGTCCTAGCCGTTTCCGCCGCAACCATTCCTGACCCTGTGTATCAGCGGGCAGCGTCCTCGTCCTCTTCTTCCGCCTCGCCGATGTCGCCGTCGTCGATGCCGAGCGCGTCGACGTCGGTCACCCGCTCGTCCGTTCCCTCGATGTAGTCGGGCGCGATGTCCGGCGCCTCGCGCCGCAGGGTGTCGCGACCGGCCTCGGCACGCTCGCCGGTGCCTGCGCTGTCGCTGTCGCTGTCCAGGTTCGCATCGCCGATGTCGGCGCCTGCCCCAGGCGCGCGCCGAACGTCCTCGTTCGTGCCGCTCGAGAGATCCAGGTCGTCGGCATCCACGGCGCCGTCCGCGCCCACGATGTCGCTGCCGCTATCGGACGTGTCGCTCGGTCCGAGCGCGTCGGTGCCGGTGCCAGGGATGCGCTTCGGTACTTGCGGGCCGCCGTCGGCCAGGGGGCTCGTTCCCATGGGGTTGCTCCTTCGAAAGGGTGTCTCGCTCCTTCCGCAATCGACGTGCCCATCGCGCTTCGTGTAGGGTGGCCGCCATGCCGCGATCGAACCCTTGGAGATGGACGGGCGCCACGCTGGCGGCGCTGCTGGCGGCCGGCTGCGCCACGCGGCCCGTGCCGGCACCGCGCGACGGCCCGGATCCGAACCCGCCGCCGGACCTCCATCGCGTGCCCGACCCGATCCCGCGCATCGAGCCGATCCGCGCCGGCGGGCCGAACAAGCCGTACGAGGTGTTCGGCATCGCCTATGTGCCGATCACCGCAGACCGCCCCTTCAACGAGCGCGGGCTGGCATCGTGGTACGGCCGCAAGTTCCACGGCCGCCCGACCGCGAGCGGCGAGATCTACAACATGTACGCGATGACGGCCGCACACCCCACGCTGCCGATCCCGAGCTACGTGCGCGTGCGCAACCCGGCGAACGGGCGCGAAGTGATCGTGCGCGTGAACGACCGCGGGCCCTTCCATCGCGGCCGGGTCATCGACTTGAGCTACACCGCGGCGCTCAAGCTGGACCTGCTGCGCGGCGTCGCGCCGGTCGAGATCTGGCGGCTCACCTACCAGGAGATCCAGAGCGGCGCATGGCGGCGCGATGTGGTGCCCGATGCGCCCGCGGTCGCCGCCGACGCACCCGCGCCGGACGCCGCACCGACACCGATCGAGACGGCGCGCGGCCCCTCTGCCGCGCCCACGGCGGCCGGCTCGCGGCTACTGGGTGCAGCTCGGCGCGTTTCGCGAACGCGACGGCGCCGTCACGTTCCAGCAGCGCGTCGCCGCCGAGCTCGACTGGCTGTGCGCCGCTGCTGGCGATCTTCGAGGAGCGGCCGGTGCATCGCCTGCAGGCCGGCCCCTACGAATCGCGCGACGCGGCCCTCCAGGCGGCCGAGCGCATCCGCGAGTCGCTGCAGCTGGTGCCGGTGGTCGTCGAGCGTCGCTAGGAGTCGCAGACTCCTGGCGACGCTGCGCTGATGCACGCCCCCCGGCCCACCGCCAAGCGGGGGTCCAGCATGAGAAACGACTCCGGCCTTCGGCCGGTGCCATCAGCGGCGCCACAGCCAGCATCGCGCGATGTCGGTGCCGGCTGCAAGCCGGCTGCGTCATCCATGCTGGAGCCCCCCGCTTGGCGGGGGGCTGCGGGGGAGTCGTGCATTCAGCGCAGCGCTAGGGTCTGCGCACGCAGACCTCTAGCGCACGTGCCAGAGCGCAGCGCAGAAGTGGCAAGCGCTGCCGGCGAGCACGAAGAGATGCCAGATGAAGTGCGCGTAGCGCACGCGCGAATCGAGCACGAAGAACACCGCGCCGGCGGTGTAGGTCACGCCGCCGCCGATGATCAGCTGCAGGCCGGCCTCCGATACGCGCTCGAGCATCGGCAGCGCGGCGACGAGCACGCACCAGCCGAGACCCATGTAGAGCCCGAGCGACAGCCACGGATTCGACAAGCCGGTCCATCGCCTTCAGCACCACGCCCACCAGCGCGACGCCCCAGATCAGGCCGAACACGACCCAGTCGTGGCTGCTGGTGAGCATGCCGAGCGAGAACGGCGTGTAGCTCCCGGCGATGAACAGGAAGATCGCAGCGTGGTCGAGCCGGTTGAACAGCCGCTTGGCGCGCCCTTCGGGCAACGCGTGATAGGCGGCCGACGAGAAGTACAGCAGCAGCATCGTGCCGCTGAAGACGTAAGCCGCCACCACGTCGACGAGGCGGCCGCTGGCGGACGCGATCTGCACCAGCACCGGAGCCGCCGCGGCAGCCAGCACGAACCCGAGGCCGTGGCTGATGCTGTTTGCCAGTTCCTCGCTCAACGATTGCGGGCGGTCGGCGTGCATGACGGTCTGGGGCTGCTGGATGACCTCTTTGTGCAATCGGCGCGCCTGCGCCAGCCGGCACGCCCATGCACCATGGGGTGCGTCACCGGATGATGAAGCGTCGCGGCGTTGAGATTTGCGAGGCAGCGAAGGCATCGCTAGGGTGCGCGAATTCCTCGAACCACCACATCCAGGGAGTGACTTCTTGAACGATCGATTCCACGGTTTCTTCGGCTCGCCCTCGCGCGAGTTCACCGCGCTGCGCGAGGCTGTCGGCGTGCTCGATGCCGCGTCGGCTTTGCCGGGCTTCACGCTGACGGCGTCATGGGGGCCGCGCGCAGACAGCCCCTCGCGCGTGGCGGAAGCGCTGGTGCGCACGGCACGGCGCCTGCAGGAGCTGGACGCCCGCCTGGACGTCTCGTTCCGAGACCGCCGCTATGTCTTCAGCAGCACGGCAGAGACGGTGCTCGACCACGCGCGCGACCACTCCATCGATCGCATGGTGCGCCGCATGGCCGCGTCCTCGCGCGACGGCATCGCCGAGCCGCTGCTGCCCGCGGTGCCGCTGCTCGGCGCCGCCACGAGCCTCGTCGCGCATCTCGACTCGCGGCTCCCCTTGCGCCCGGTTATGCGTGCACGCCGGCCACCAGGCGCCGCCCGAAGCCGTGAACCACGTGCGCCTCGAGCTCGATGCGTCGCACTTCCTGCTGCCCGACAAGCCGCTCGTGCTGGACGTGATCGAGGCCCTGGTCGACGTCTGGGCGCCGGACATCGCCGGCCTGCACGCCGGCGTCGGCCGAGCCCGCCGAGGCGCCCCGGCGCTGGTGGCTGGCCTGGAAGCGCGACGGCGACGGCTTGCCTGCTGCCGTGCTCCGTGGCTGGCCTGCCGCGCTCCCCGGCGCCGGCGAGGCGCTGCTCGGCGGCCGCTTGTGGGAGTGGCCGTCGCACGCGCCGGCCGTGCTGCTTGCCTAGCCGGGAGTCGCACCGCGGGCCCCTAACGCCCGCCACTCACGTCGATGATCGAGCCCGTGGTGTAGCTCGCCTCGTCGGACATCAGCCAGACGATGGCGGTCGCGATCTCCCAGGCCGTGCCCGCGCGCTGCATGGGGATGATGGGCGCGAGGCGCCGGGCGCGGTCCGGCTCGCCGCCGGCCGCGTGGATCTCCGTATCGATCACGCCAGGGCGCACCGCGTTCACGCGCACGCCCTCGGTCGCCACCTCGCGCGCGAGCCCCACGGTGAACGTGTCGATCGCGCCCTTGCTCGCGGCGTAGTCCACGTACTGCCCCGGCGCGCCCAGCCGAGCCGCCGACCGACGACAGGTTCACGATGGCTCCCGCCGGGGCCGCCGTGCCTGCGTGCTCAGGCGGCGCACCGCTTCGCGCGCGCAGAGGATGCTGCCGATCACGTTGGTGTCGAACATGCGCGCCAGGCGCGCCACGGTGAGCTCGTCCACGCGACGTCGCGACGTCGACGACGCCGGCGTTGTTGACGAGCGCCTCGAGCGGCGGCAGCTCGCGGTCCACGCGCTCGAACATCGCCAGCACCTGCGCCTCGTCCGCCACGTCGGCCTGCACGGCCAGTGCGCGGCGCCCCGCGCCTCGTACCGCGGCAACCACGCCGTCCGCCGCGTCGGCATCACGCGCGTAGTTCACTGCCACGTCCCAGCCGCGCTCGGCCGCCAGCATCGCCGTGGCGGCGCCGATGCCCCGGCTGCCGCCGGTGATCAGAACAGTTCCCAAGGTCGGTTCTCTTCTCGAAGCGATGCGCGATTTCCCCCGATGGTAGGGGCTCGGCCGCTTGAGTACAGTCGGCGCGTAACCCTTGAGGAGACGGTCGATGCAACGACGCACCCTGATGATCGGCGCCGCCGCAGCGCTCGCGGCGCCCGCCGTGCTGCGGGCCCAGGCGCTGGAGAAGCCCAAGGTCACGCTCGCCGTCGGCGGCAAGAACCTGCTGTACTACCTGCCACTCACGGTGGCCGAGCAGCTCGGCTACTTCAAGGAGGAAGGGCTCGACCTGAACATCGTCGATTTCGCGGGCGGCTCTCAGGCCTTGCGCGCGGTCGTCGGCGGCAGCGCCGATGTCGTGTCCGGCGCGTTCGAGCACACCGTGAACATGCAGCCCAAGGGCCAGCGCCTGCGCGCCTTCGCGCTGCAAGGCCGCGCGCCCCAGATCGTGCTCGGCATCAACCCCAAGACGATGCCCAACTTCAAGTCCGTGGCCGACCTGAAGGGCAAGAAGATCGGCGTCAGCGCACCCGGCAGCTCGACCAACGTGATGGTCAACTTCGTGCTCGCCAAGGCGGGCCTGAAGCCGACCGACGTCTCCATCATCGGCGTCGGCGCGTCGCAGGGCGCGGTGGCCGCCATGCGCAGCGGCCAGATCGACGCGATCAGCAATCTTGATCCGGTGATCACGCTCCTCGCGCGTTCGGGCGATCTCAAGGTGGTCTCCGACACACGCATCGTCGCCGAGGCGGAGAAGGTGTTCGGCGGCCCGATGCCCGCCGGCTGCCTCTACGCACCGCAGTCGTTCATCGACAAGTACCCGAACACCGTGCAGGCGCTGGCCAACGCGATCGTGCGCGCCGACAAGTGGATCCAGGCCGCGGGCCCGGGCGACATCATCAAGGCGGTGCCGGAGAGCTACCTGCTCGGCGACCGCGCCGTCTACATCGAGGCCTTCCTCGCGGCCAAGGGCGCGCTGTCGCCGGACGGCATGATCCCGGAGAAGGGCGCGGACACGGCGTACCGGGCGCTGGCCAGCATCGACGCGGAGATCGCGAAGGCGAAAGTGGACCTCAGCGCCGTGTACACGAACGACTTCGTGAAGAAGGCGAACGCGAAGTACAAGGCATGAGTTCAGGCGGGCCCCCCGCGCTGGAACTCGCGGACGTCTCCTGCACCTTCGTGAGCGCCGACGCGCCGGGCCAGCGCTACACCGCCGTGCGAGATGTCCACCTCGATGTCGGCGCTGGCGAGTTCGTCTCGGTGGTGGGCCCCACGGGCTGCGGCAAGAGCACGCTGCTCAACGTCGCCGCCGGGCTGCTGCCGCCGAGCACCGGCAGCGTGCGCGTATTCGGCCAGCCGCTGGCGGGCTTGAACCGCCGCGCCGGCTACATGTTCCAGAGCGAGAGCCTGATGCCGTGGCGCACGGCACAGGCCAACGTGACGGCCGGGCTCGAGTTCCGTGGCGTGCCTCTGGCCGACGCGCGCGCCCAGGCGGACGACTGGCTCAAGCGTGTCGGGCTCGGCGGCTTCGGCGACCGCTACCCGCACCAGCTCTCCGGCGGCATGCGCAAGCGCACGTCGCTTGCGCAGACGCTGGCGCTCGACCCGGACATCATCCTGATGGACGAGCCGTTCTCGGCGCTCGACGTCCAGACGCGCCAGCTCATGGAGAACGAGGTGCTCGACCTGTGGGCCGCGAAGCGCAAGGCGGTGCTCTTCATCACGCACGACCTCGACGAGGCCATCGCCATGAGCGACCGCGTCGTCGTGCTGTCGGCCGGCCCGGCGTCGCACCCGATCGGCGAGTTCGGCATCGACATCCCGCGGCCGCGCGACGTGGCCGAGGTGCGCTCGACGCCGCGGTTCGTCGAGCTGCACAAGGCGATCTGGAACGTGCTGCGCGAAGAGGTGCTCAAGGGCTACGAGCAGCAGAAGAAGGCGGTCGCCGATGAAATACGTGCGCCTGTGGCAGGCCCTCGTGCTCGTGGCCGTGTTCACCGTCTGGTACGTGCTCACCGAGCCCGGGCTCGTGCCGCCCTTCCTGTTCGACAACGACAGCCAGGCGGCCTTCTTCTTCGGCCAGCCGCTGGCGATCTTCGGCCGCATCTGGCGCTGGTTCGTCGTCGACGCGGACATCTATCGCCACCTCTGGGTCACGCTCATCGAGACGGTGCTCGCGTTCGGGCTCGGCGCGCTGTTCGGGCTCGCGTTCGGCCTCTGGCTCGCGCTGAGCCCGATGGCCGCGGCCATCCTCGACCCCTACATCACCGCGCTGAACTCGATGCCGCGCATCATCCTCGCGCCGATCTTCGCGGTCTGGTTCGGCCTCGGCATCGCGAGCAAGGTGGCGCTCGGCGTCACGCTGGTGTTCTTCATCGTCTTCTTCAACGTCTACCAGGGCGTGAAGGAGGTGAGCCCGGTCGTGCTCGCCAATGCGCGCATGCTCGGCGCCAACCAGCGCCAGCTGCTGCGCCACGTGTACCTGCCGAGCGCCACGAGCTGGGTCTTCAGCTCGCTGCACACCTCCGTGGGGCTGGCGTTCGTCGGCGCCGTCGTGGGCGAATACCTCGGCTCGGCCGCAAGGGGTGGGCTACCTCATCCTGCAGGCCGAGGGCACGTTCGACATCAACACCGTGATGGCGGGCATCCTGGTGCTCACCGCCTTTGCCCTCGGGCTCGACATGCTCGTCGGGCGCATCGAGCGGCGCCTGATGAAGTGGCAGCCGAAGGCGGGCGAGACCGAGAAGCTGTAGCCGTGGGCCGTCAGGCGGCCTCGGCGGCCGCCCGCGAGCGCGGCATGAGGGCCAGCAGCAGGAGGCCGGACGCCAGCACCGCAATGCCGATCCATGCGGCGTTGAACCCGCCCAGCTCCTGGCTGTGCACGTAGGACAGGCTCGACCACAGCATGTAAGCGCACACGGCGCAGAAGATCGCCGGCGTGAGCGGGTACAGCGGCACCTTGAAGGGGCGCGGCACCTGCGGCTCGCGCCGGCGCAGCACGAACAGGGACAAGCCGGCGAGCAGGAAGAACAGCCAGAACACCGGCGCGGTGAACTCGACCATCGACTTGAAGCCCCCGCCCGCGACCGCGCCCACTCCGACGAGGAGCAGCGCCATCGCGCACTGGCAGGCCATGGCCGCCATGGGCGTGCCGCGCGCCTCGTCCCAGCGGCCGAGCCGGCCGAGGACCGGCCAGTCGCGCCCCACGGCGAAGTTGGTGCGGGCGCCGACGATCATCGTCGCGTTGATCGACGTGAGCGCGGCCAGTGCCACCATGATGGAAATCAGCGCTCCGCCGGTCTGGCCGAAGGCCACGCGCATCAGGTCGGCCGCCAGCGCCTGCGACGCCGCCATGCCGGCGATGCCGAGGCCCTGCCAGTAGGCCCAGTTCACGAGCAGGTAGAGCGCCGCGATGATGCCGATCGACAGCAGCAAGGCGCGCACGATGTTGCGCCGCCGGTCCTGGATCTCCGCACTCAGGTAGGCCGCTTCGTTCCAGCCCCCGTACGACAGCAGCACGAACACCATCGCCAGCCCGAACGCACCGGCCGAAGGTGACCCTGCCGCGGCCGCGGGCGCCGGCGGAGCGCCTGTGCCGAACACGGCCACGAGGCCTGCCACGACGACGAGCAGCAGGCCCGCGATCTCCAGCAGCGTGAGCCAGCTCTGCGTGGCCACGCCGCTGCGCAGGCCGCGCAGGTTCACCCACGACAGCACGACCACGGAGGCGGCCGCGTACAGCTCCGCGCTGTGCCGGCCGAGCGGCAGCAGCTGCGTCATGTAGTCGCCGAAGACGAAGGCCAGCAGCGCGATCGAGCCGGTGGTGATCACGGCGAAGCGCGCCCAGCCGAACAGGAACGCAAGCCGGCGCCCGTAGGCGCGGTGCAGGAAGTGATAGTCGCCGCCGGCATGCGGATAGGCACTGGCGAGCTCGGCATAGCAGAGCGCTCCGATGAGCGACACCACGGCGCCGAGCGCCCAGGCAGCGAACATCCACGGCGCGCTGCCGCTCATCTGCGCCACCATCGCGGGCGCCTTGAAGATGCCGGCCCCGATGACGATGCCGACGATGATGGCCACCGCCTCGCGCAGCTGCAGCACCGCATGCGGCTCGCCGCGCCGAGGCACGGTATCGGCGGCGGCCGCGCGCTCGGGCCCGGGCACGCCGAGGGCGCTCATGGGCGCGCGCTCATCGCCGCGCGCTCACTGGCGCTTCGCCTGGAACGGCCGTGCGCCCGTCCCGTCGGTGGTCACCGTGCCGCTCAGCCGGCCAGCGCCCTGCGCCGTGCCCTCGAAGCGATGGACCGTTCCACTCCCGTCGGTGGCGGTGAAGCGCAGCTTGGCGCCCGACAGCCTGCCGTCCGTGATCGGCCGGCTTGCGCCGTCCCACGTCGACTGGCCCTCCACCTTCTGGTAGCGCTGGCGCAACTGCAACTTCATGGTGCCCTTGCCGCCCTCGTCCGCGACCTGCACCGTCCAGTTGCCCGCCACGCGCGCCGGCACGAGCCAGAACAGTGCGCGATGGCTGTCGATGGTGGCTTCCTCGTCGGGCTCCCAGTCTCCCATCGTGAACTGGTGCGAGACCACCCGGGTTCCCGGCGCCATCTTCAGGATGATCGGGCGCAGGCGCTCGTTCAGCTCCGGCAGGAGGTAGAGCGTGAGCACGTCGGCGTCGGAGAAGTCGGTCTCGAAGATGTCCCCGCGCACGAACTCGACCTTGACGCCGGCCTCCTGCGCGTTGCGCTTGGAGAGGGCCACCATGTCGGGATTGAACTCCACGCCCTTGGCGCGCGCCCCGCGCTTTGCGGCGGCGATGGCGATCTTGCCGTCGCCGGACCCCAGGTCGACCAGGCGGTCCTTCTTCGTCACTTGAGCCATGTCGAGCATCTTCTGCACGACCGCGTCGGGCGTCGGCACCCAGACCACGTCCTTGCCGGGCTGGCCGACCTCGGGCGTGAACGCCTTCTTCTCATCCGCCAGCGCCGTGGCGCTTCCCAGGATCGAAGCGCCGAACGCCCCGAGCACCACCGCGGCCATGGCCGCGCGACGAAGCATCTGCATGGGTATCTCCCGGCGGGCAAGCGGCCGCCGCGGCGCTAGGCTAGCAAACGCCGCTCCCGGCAGCCGGACTGCCGGGACAGTCACCGCGACGTCGGCATGGCGAACTCGGCGCCCTTGGGGGTGCTCTCGGGCCAGCGCTGCATCACCGACTTCTGCCGGGTGTAGAAGCGCACGCCTTCCTCGCCATAGGCGTGCATGTCGCCGAAGAGGCTCTTCTTCCAGCCGCCGAAGCCGTGCCAGGCCATCGGCACCGGGATCGGCACGTTGATGCCCACCATGCCCACCTGCACGCGCCGCGCGAACTCGCGCGCGACGTGGCCGTCGCTCGTGTAGCAGGCCACGCCATTGCCGAAGTCGTGCTCGTTCACGAGTTCCAGCGCCTCGGCGAAGTCGTGCGCACGCACGCAGCAGAGCACCGGGCCGAAGATCTCTTCCTGGTAGATGCGCATGTGCGGCTTCACGTGGTCGAACAGGGTGCCGCCCGTGAAGAACCCGCCTTCGCGGCCCTCCACCCGGTGGCCGCGCCCGTCGACGAGAAGGGTCGCGCCTTCCTTGACGCCGAGCTCGATGTAGCCTTCGATGCGCTCGAGCGCGGCCCGCGTGACGACCGGGCCCATCTCGGCGCCGGCGTCCATGCCGTCGGCGATGCGCAGCGCCTTCGCGCGCTCGGCCAGCTGGGGCATCAAGCGCTCGCCCGCGTCGCCCACCAGCACGGCCACGCTGATCGCCATGCAGCGCTCGCCGGCGGAGCCGTAGGCAGCCCCGATCAGCGCGTCGACCGTCTGCTCGATGTCGGCGTCCGGCATCACGACCATGTGGTTCTTGGCACCGCCCAGCGCCTGCACGCGCTTGCCGAAGTGCGAGCCGCGCTCGTGGATGTAGTGCGCGATGGGCGTGGAGCCGACGAACGAGAGCGCCTTCACGTCGGGGTGCTCGATGAGCGCGTCCACCGCCGCCTTGTCGCCCTGCACGACGTTGAACACGCCGTCGGGCAGCCCGGCCTGCTTCAGCAGGTCGGCCATGAACAGCGAGGCGCTCGGGTCGCGCTCGCTCGGCTTGAGCACGAAGGTGTTGCCGCAGGCGATGGCCAGCGGGAACATCCAGCACGGCACCATGCACGGAAAATTGAACGGCGTGATGCCCGCCACCACACCGAGCGGCTGGCGCATGATCCAGTTGTCGATGCCGGTGCTCACCTGCTCTGTGTGATCGCCCTTCAGCAGCTGCGGAATGCCGCAGGCGAACTCGACGATCTCGATGCCGCGCGTCACCTCGCCCTGCGCATCGCTGAACACCTTGCCGTGCTCGCTCGTGATCATCGCGGCCAGCGTGTCGCGCTGCTGGTTGAGCAGGTCGAGGAAGCGGAACAGCACGCGCGCGCGCCGGATCGGCGGCGTGTCCGCCCATGCGGGGAAGGCCGCCTTCGCCGCCGCCACCGCCGCGCCCACGTCTGCCGCCGTGCCGAGCACCACCTGGCGCGCGACGTCGCCTGTGGACGGGTTGTAGACCGGCTGGAAGCGGTCGCTGCCGCCTGCCGCGAGCCGGCCTCCGATCCAGTGGCCCACGTTGCCGGTGGCGATGAAAGCTTCGGGTGCACCCATGCTCGTCTCCTGTGATGCCTTCAGTCTAGGCATCGGCCGCAGCCCTGCCAATGCCGGTAGCGTCGGGAACCCCGTGCGCAACACCTGGAGCGAAGGCTTCGGCAGAAAAAAAATGCCCACCCGCTAGGGGGTGGGCATGGAAGTCCTCAGAAAGGACGTCGTTGGGAGCGATCATTCTGGGCATCTGCGCACCGCACCGCCATCCCCAGAATGTGGGGCGCGCAGCGCAGCATCGCACGCTCCAGTCACTCATTAAGAGCAATGTCTGTACCCGCTTCTCTCGCCCTTGCCTCGAATGAAACCCAACTGCTCTCACGGATGCCGAGCTCACCGAGCTCGAGCGACGCCTCGACGAATTGCCGCCGCCGCTGGAGCCGCTGGACCCCGGCATGCTCGACGGCTTCCTTTGCGGCGTGCTGCTGCAGCCGGCGGCCGTGCCCGAGGCGAACTGGCTCGCCCATGTGCACGACGTCGATGCACGGCCGGCTCCCGCGGGCCGTCATGCTGGCGCCGCTGCACGCCCTCGTCCGGCGGCGCCATGCCGAGCTCGACGCCGCGATCGGCGCGCGGCGCTGGTTCGATCCGTGGGTCTGGGAGCTCGATGAAGACGCCTCGCCCTCCGAAGCCGTGCTGCCTTGGGCGGCCGGCTTCGCCACCGCGCTCTCCCTCTTCCCCGGCCTGCTGCGCCAGCACGAGGCCGCGATCCTGGAGCCGCTGGCGCTCGTCTACCGGCACCTGCCCGCCGAGGACCTGGAAGACGCCGAGCTGCTGCTGGAGGAGATCGACAGCCTCGAGCCGCCGGCCGACCTCACCGAGGCGGTGGAGGGCCTGGTGCGGGCCACGCTGCTCATCGCCGACGTGAGCCGGCCGCGCCGGGTGACGCCCAGGAAGTCCGCGAAGCCGCGCCGCCAGTGACTCCCACTGTGGCAGGGTCCCAGCTTCTCCCCGAGCGCGGGCGCCCGTACACGCGGCGCGCATGCACGCCGAGCCCCTGCGACACGCTCGCGAAGTGGTCGCCGTGCACCGCTTCCGCTTGCGGAAAGGCCGCCGCGATGCGATTCACCAGCGAGGCGAGCCCCGTCGATCCGCCGGTGAAGTAAAGCGCCTGCACCGCGGCCGGACTCACGCCGGCCAGCGCCGCGGTGCGGCGCGCGGCGTTCACCACGCGCTCGATGTCGGCCTCCAGCGCGGCGGCCGCCTGGCTCGCGTCCGAGCGCGACGCTCAGCGATGGCTCCACGGCATCCAGGTCGATCGTCGTGGCGCCGCCCGCGGCGAGCTCTATCTTGGCCGCTTCGGCCTTCGCCGCCAGCGCGTGGCCGAGCCGGTCGTCGACGATGCGCATCAGGCGATCGTGCTGGCGCGGATCGGCGTGGAAGCCGCGCATGCGCCGCAGCTCGCCCACGCGGGCCGGCGTGTAGACGGTGTTGATGAGGTGCCACGTGGCGAGGTCGAAGTACACCCGGCTCGGCACTTCGCGGCCATCCGGCCCGCGGCCCCGGTAGCCGGCGAGCGGCAGGATGGCCGCCAGCTCCAGGTGGCGGTCGAAGTCGGTGCCGGCCACGTGCACGCCGTGGTTGGCCAGGATGTCGTCGTCGCGCCGGGCACGGCCGCGCCGGCTCGGCCCCACGCGCACGAGCGAGAAGTCCGACGTGCCGCCGCCGATGTCGGCCACGAGCACCAGCCGCTCCTCGGTCAGGCCCTGCTCGTAATGCAGCGCCGCGGCGATGGGCTCGAACTGGAAGCTCACGTCGCGAAAGCCCACCGCCCGGGCCGCCGCTTCCAGCGTGGCCTGGGCGCGGGCATCGCGCTCGTCGTCGTCGTCGACGAAGCGCACCGGCCGGCCGAGCACCACCCGCTGCAGCGCCGTGCCGGCCGCCGATTCGGCCACCGCCTTGAGGTGCCGCAGGTAGCCCGAGATCACGTCGGCATAGCGCACCGAGCGCCCGCCGCCCACGTCCGTGCCCTGCTCGGCCAGGCTCGAGCCGAGGATGCTCTTCATCGAGCGCATCAGCCGGCCGTCCAGCCCGTCCACGTAGGCGGCGAGCGCGGCGCGCCCGTACAGCCGCGGCAGAGGCTCGTGCGCCGTCGCGCCGTCGGTGAGATAGAACACCGAGGTCGGCATCGTGCGATGGCCGGGCTCGAGCTCCACGAGCGTGACGCCGCCGCGCCCGTCCGGCACCGCGATGCCGGAGTTCGACGTGCCGAAGTCGATCGCACAATAGGCCATGGGGGGCGCGATTCTAGGAGCATCGCGCCCGCGAAGGCCCAGCTTCTCAGGCCATGGCGACGCGCACGGTGGGCGCCGGCATGGCCGGGCCGTAGAAGCCGAACTCGAGCTGCGGCCGCTTGCCGCTCATCAGCAGCGCCAGCGCCTGGCCGGAGCCCGCCCCGTGCGTCCAGCCCAGCGTGCCGTGGCCGGCGTTCACCCACAGGTTGCCGATCCGCGGCGCGCGCCCGATGTAGGGCACGTTGCTCGGCGTGCTCGGCCGCAGCCCGGACCAGAAGTTGGGCTCGTTGGTGTCCGCGACGCCGGGGAACAGCTCCTCGTAGCGCCGCACCAGCGCGGCGCAGCGCACGCGCGCGGTCCGGCTGTCGAGGCCGCTGTCGTAGCCGGCCATCTCGGCGGTGCCGGCGATGCGCACGTGGTCCCCGAGGCGCGAGATCGCGATCTTGCGCGCGTCGTCGATCATGCTCACCGTGCTGGCGCGCTCCGGCGCCTTCAGCCGCAGCGTGGCCGAGTAGCCCTTGGCCGGATAGATGTCCAGCCGCACGCCGAGCGGGCGCAGCAGCGGCGCGCTGAACGATCCGGCCGCCACCACGAAGTGGTCTGCCGGCAGGGTGCGGGCCGCGCCCGTCGTCCGGTCGGCCACGCACACACCTTGCACTTCGCCCGAGCCGGACTCGAACCCGAGCACGTCGTGGCCGAACAGGAACCTCGCGCCCCGCTCGGCGCACCTGCGCGCCAGTTCCTGCGTGAACACGCGCGCGTCGCCCGACTCGTCGCTCGGCGTGAACGTGCCGCCGGCAATCTGCGAAGCGAACGATCCGAGCGACGGCTCCACCGCGAGCACTTCCTCGCGCGAGAGGATGCGCCGGTCGACGCCATGGCGGCGCATCACTTCCGCGCCGGCCGCTCCGGCGTCGAAGTCGGCCTGGCTGGAGAAGAAGTGGAGGATGCCGCGCTCGAGCCGCTGGTACTCGATGCCGGTGCGCGCCACCAGCGACTTGAGCGCCTGGTGGCTGTAGCGCCCGAGCGCCACCAGTTGCTGCACGTTGCGCTCGAACGCCGCATCGCTGCACTGGCCGAGGAAAGCCAGGCCCCAGCGCCATTGGTGCGGATCGAGCCGGGGACGGAACAGCAGCGGCGAATCGTCGCGCAGCAGCCACTTCGCCACCTTGAACGGCGCATCCGCGCTCGCCCACGGCTCGCAGAAGCTCACCGAGATCTGCGCGCCGTTGGCGAAGCTGGTTTCCAGGGCCGCATCGGCCTGGCGGTCGACGACCGTGACGTCGTGCCCTTCGTCGAGGAGATACCACGCGGTGCTGATGCCGATGATGCCGGCGCCGAGGACGATGACTTTCATGACGGGATTCCTTGGACGAGCAATTGAATGGCGATCGCGGCCATCACGGCCGCCACGGCGGCGTCGATGGCGCGCCAGGTGTTGCGGCGGGCGAGCCACGGGGCCAGCGCCGCGGCGCCGAAGCCCAGCGTGGCGAACCACATCGCCGACGCGGCGCTCGCGCCGAGCGCGAACGGCGCGCGCATCGCCGGCGCCTGCTGCGCGCCGACGGCGCCGAGCAGTACCACGGTGTCGAGATAGACGTGCGGGTTGAGCCAGGTGAGCGCAGCCGTCGTGGCGAGCGTTGCGGCGAGGCCGCCCCCTGCCGAGCGGACGTCGAGCGCCCCGGTGCCGAGCCACGCGCGCCGCGCGGCACGCCATGCGCACCACAGCAGGAACGCCGCGCCGCCGAACCGCATCGCCGACATCGCGCCCGGCGACGACGCCGCCAGGGCGCCCAGCCCGAACACGCCGGCCATCACGAGCACGATGTCGGACACCGTGCACAGCGCGACCACCGCACCCACGTGCGCGCGCGCCAGCCCCTGCCGCAGCACCAGCGCGTTCTGAGCGCCGATGGCCACGATGAGGCCGGCCATCATCAGCCAGCCCTGGGCGAACGCCGCGGTCGAAGTCATCGGTCGATTCTGATGCGCGAAGCCCGTCTCATGAGTGGTTCTCACGAGATTTCAGGTTACATTAGAACGACTTATGAATGGCCTGGACCCTGCAGCGCTCGACTGCCTTGCGGCACTCGCGGACAACGGCAGCTTCGACCGAGCGGCCGAGCGGCTGGCGATCACCCAGTCGGCCGTCTCGCAACGGCTGCGCACCCTGGAGGGCAGCGTCGGCCAGCCGCTCGTGGTGCGGTCGCGGCCGCTGCAGCTGACCGAGGCGGGCAAGGTGCTGCTGCGCTACGCCCGCCAGTGGCAGGCACTACGCGCCGATGCCGCGCGCGAGCTCGGCGCCCGTCTCCACGAGACCCAGCGCCTGCCCATTGCCGTGAACGCCGACAGCCTGGCCACCTGGGTGCTGCCGGCGCTCGATCCGATCGTGCAGGCGGGGCACGGCCTGGAGCTGGTGGTCGACGACCAGGACTTCACGCACGACTGGCTGCGCCAGGGGGCGGTGCTCGGCTGCGTGAGCACCGTGCGCGAGGCACTGCGCGGCTGCAGCGTGCGTGCGCTGGGCGTGATGCGCTACATCGCCGTCGCGAGCCCCTCGTTCGCGGCGCGAGCACTGCCGCGGGGCCTCACGCGCGACAACTTTGCCCGTGTGCCCTTCCTCGTGTTCAACCGCAAGGACGACATGCAGTCGCAATGGGTCTCGCGCGCGTTCGGCGTGCGGCACCCGCGCCTGCAGGAGCGCTTCGTGCCGTCCAGCGAGGCGTACGCGCGTGCAGCGGCGATGGGCTGGGGCGTTGGCGTGCTGCCTGAACTGCAGGTGAGGCCGCTGCTGGACGATGGCAGCCTGATGGCGTTGGAGCCGGCAGTGCACGTGCCGGTGTCGCTGCACTGGCACCAATGGCAGGCGGGAAACGACGAGAAAGCGGCGCCTAGTCTGCTGGATCGCATCGGTGCCGCGCTGGCCGTCGGCGCGAGCGCAGCGCTCGCCTCCGAAGCAGGGCCGGGGCCCGGCCGGAGCTAGCGGTGGGAGGGGGTCGCCGGAAGCTGGCGCCACTCCGGCCAGCCAGGGTCGACCGACGCCAGCCACAGAGCACTCACCACGGCACCGGCCACTGTGGCCCAAGTGAGGACTTGCAAGACAGCGCGACGCATGCACCAAGCCTAGTGCGATGACGCTGCCAACGCCATCCAGCGAACGGGGAAAAACAGCGCGGAATGGAAACCGGATGAACAGTCGCGCGCTCGCGCGAACTGCGCCACACCCGGCGTTCTTTTCAATGCGCCAAACATCCCGTTACCTATCACACTGGGCGCACCGCGAGAGGACGACCATGGCAAACGCACCTGACGACTCTTTCCTGGCCCGATGGCTTCGGGGCGCCATGGCATCCGAACCCGAACCGGCGGATCTCGGCACCGCGTTCGGGCTCGACATCAGCGTGCAGCCGCCGCCCGACGACCCGGTGACTGCTGCTGCCGATGTGCATCCCGGCGGCTGGCTCGAGCGGATGCGGCTGCGACCGCGCTGAACCTCAGCGCACCAGCAGTACCGGCACGCGGCACTGGGCCATGACTCGCGTGGCCACGGAGCCGAGGACGAGCTTGCCGAGCGCGGTGTGCCCGTGCGAGCCCATCACGACGAGCTCGTAGCCGCCCTTCTCGGCCATCTGCGCGATGGTGTCGCCCGCATTGCCCACCTTGGTGACGAACTCGGCGTGCCATCCCTTCTGCCGCAGCAAGTCGCGGATCGGACCGAACACCTTCTCGGCCTCCTCGTCGTAGTACGCCTTCAGGTCCTCCGAGTTCAGCATCGACGCGGCGCCTGGCGGCACCGCGGGAACGCAATGCACGGCGGTGTAGTGGTGCGTGGGAGCGGCCCACTCCGGGTGTGCGACGAGATAGTCCACGAGGCGCCGGGTGTGTGCGCTGCCGTCTACGGCCATCAGAATCTTCATGGCGGTCCCTTCCATTCGAGTGGCGGCAAGTATGCGCCGGGCCTGAGCTTCTAGATGGCGAAAAGCTGCGCCGGGTCGAACCCGGCATCCTCGCCCTTGCTGACGAGGCCACGTGCCTGGCAGGCCACTCGCGTGCTCCGCCCGCCCGGATGCTGCGCGACGTAGTCGTGCCTGCAGTGCAGGTGCCCGTGCAGCCACAGGTCAGCCGCTGGCAGCAGGTCGTCGTCGGCATTGCAGAAGCTGGCGCTCCCCGACTGCCGGCCATAGCGCGGGTCCACGCTGCGCACGCTCGGCGCGAAGTGGGTCACGACGACCGTCGCGTCCCAGCCGCCCTGCGGCGGCCGGGCCAGTTCCGCGGCCAGCCAGGCCCTGCACCCGAGCGCTTCGTCGCGCACGGCCTCGGCGTCGAACGCGGCCTCATGCCGGCGTGACCGCTGCACGTTCATGAAGTACGCGCCGGCCCGCATCGCGCGCTCGCGCTGGGCGGCGCCGAAGAGATCGAAGTCCGTCCACCGCACCGTGCCGACGAACCGGATCGGGCGGCCGTCGCGACCGGCCAGCACCACGGCCTCGCGCTCGATCAGCCGGATCCCCAGGCCGCTGCAATACGTGCGCAGGGCCGGCCAGGCCTCGTCCAGCTCTCGATCGTCGAACTCGTGGTTGCCGGCGACGGCAATCACCGGCACCGGCCAGCCGGCGAAGCGTTCGAAGCCGGCCCAGGTGCTGTCGATGTCGCCGGCCAGCACCAGGAGTTCGGCGCCCGGCGCCGGCACGGGTGCGAAATCCTCGCTCTCGAGGTGCAGGTCCGACAGGCACTGCAGCAGCATGGCGTGGCGCCCTCAGGCGCCGTGGCAGTGCTTGAACTTGCGGCCGCTGCCGCAGGGGCAGGGCTCGTTGCGGCCCACCTTCGGCGCCGCCCGCCGGACGGTGGCCACGGCCAGGCGGTACTCGTTCGTGAGCTCCCAGAGTTCTGCCACCGCCATCACGAGATCGTCGACGGCGTCGTCCTCGGTGGCGAGCGGCATCGCGCGCTCCAGCTCGGCGAAGGCCTCGCGCGCCTTCGGCTCGGCCACCGGCAGGTGGCGGAAGACACGCGCCAGGGCAGTGTCCACGGCCGGCTCGTTCAGCCCGAGCAGCGCGGGAAACCGGGAGCAGGCGTTCTGGAAACCGAGCGCCCACGGCACCAGCGGGCGGGACACCTCGGGCAGCTCGCGCAGCGCGTCGCGCAGGGATGCGTCGTCGGCTGGCCGCTGCGTCGCCCGGCAGCACCGGGCTGAATGCGCCCTCGTCTTCCAGGGATCGGGCCAGTGCCTCGTGCCGGCGCAGCACCAGCGCCTGCGCGCGCGATCGCCATCTGGCGTCGGCCGTCTCGGGTACGGGGCGGCCGGCATGGTCGAACACGAACGGGAGCCACTGCTCGAAGGAAAGCGCCTGCGGCTGCACGATCACGCCGCAGAGGTAGCCGTCGAGCATGGCGACGTCGAGCGGCTCGAGCGGCTGCGGCGTGGCCGCGAGCAACGCGTCGAGCTCGTCGAGCTCGGCATCGGTGAGATCGAGCTTCAACGGGGGGTCAGGATTTGAGCCTCGCCTCGAGACTGTCGCGCGTGGCGGGCAGCTGCGGAGGCAGCCGCAGCGCGAGCTTTTCGAAGAGCTGCGTGTGCAGCGCCAGCTCGTCGCGCCATGCCGCCTTGTCCACGCTGATCACCGACTCGAACTGCTCGCGCGTGAATGGCAGCCCGCTCCCACGTCAGGTCTTCGTAGCGCGGGCTCACGCCGAACGACGTTCTCCGCGCCGTCGGCGCGGCCGTCGACACGGCCCAGGATCCACTCGAGCACGCGCATGTTGTCGCCATAGCCCGGCCACACGAACTTGCCGTCCGCACCCTTGCGGAACCAGTTCACGCAATAGATCTTCGGCAGCTGCGCGCCGGCGGCCGCGAGCTTGTCGCCCAGCGCCAGCCAGTGGCCGAAGTAGTCGCTCATGTTGTAGCCGACGAACGGCAGCATCGCGAAGGGATCGCGCCGCACCACGCCCTGCTGGCCGGCCGCCGCGGCGGTCGTCTCCGAGCCCATCGTGGCGGCCATGTAGACGCCTTCCGTCCAGTCGCGCGCCTCGGTCACGAGCGGCACGGTGGTCGAGCGGCGCCCGCCGAAGATGAAGGCGTCGATCGGCACGCCTTCGGGATCGTCCCAGGCCGGGTCGAGCACCGGGTTGTTCGTCGCGGCCACCGTGAAGCGCGCGTTCGGATGCGCCGCCTTCGCGCCGGTCTCGCGCGCGATCGCGGGCGTCCAGTCGCGGCCCTGCCAGTCGATCAGGTGCGCCGGCGGCGCGTCGGTCATGCCTTCCCACCACACGTCGCCGTCGTCGGTGAGCGCCACGTTGGTGAAGATCACGTCGCGCGCCAGCGACGCCATGCAGTTCGGATTGGTCTTGCCGTTCGTGCCGGGCGCGACGCCGAAGTAGCCGGCCTCCGGATTGATGGCGCGCAGGCGGCCGTCGGCACCGGGCTTGATCCAGGCGATGTCGTCGCCGATCGTCGTGACCGACCAGCCTTCGAAGCCGGCCGGCGGAACCATCATCGCGAAGTTCGTCTTGCCGCAGGCGCTGGGGAACGCGGCGGCCACGTGGTGCTTGCGACCCTTGCGGGTCGGTCACGCCGAGGATCAGCATGTGCTCGGCCAGCCAGCCCTGCTCGCGGCCCATCTGGCTCGCGATGCGCAGCGCGAAGCACTTCTTGCCGAGCAGCGCGTTGCCGCCGTAGCCCGAGCCGTAGCTCCAGATCTCGCGCGTCTCGGGGTAGTGGACGATGTACTTCGTTTCGTTGCAGGGCCAGGGCACGTCCTTGCGGCCGGGCGCGAGCGGCGCGCCCACGCTGTGCACGCACGGCACGAACTTGCCGTCGCGGCCGAGCACGTCGAGCACCGCGCGACCCATGCGGGTCATGATGCGCATGTTCACGGCGACGTACGGGCTGTCGGACAGCTCGACGCCGATGTGGGCGATCGGCGATCCCAGCGGCCCCATCGAGAACGGCACCACGTACATCGTGCGGCCGCGCATGCAGCCGCGGAACAGCGCGCGGTCGCCGGTCTGCAGGAGTTCGCGCATCTGCGCCGGCGCCATCCAGTTGTTCGTGGGACCGGCGTCGTCCTCGCGCTCGCTGCAGATGAACGTGCGGTCTTCCACCCGCGCGACGTCGCTCGGGTCGCTGCAGGCGAGGTAGCTGTTCGGGCGCAGCTCCGGGTTCAGCTTGCGGAAGGTGCCCGCCTTCACCAGCTGGGCACACAGCCGGTTGTATTCCGCCTCGGAACCGTCGCACCAGTAGACATCGCGCGCCTCGGTCAGGGCAGCGATCTCCGCGACCCAGTCGATCAGGTTCTCATGCTTCACATGGGCCGGTACGTTCAGGTGCATCCCCTCGAAGGCGGGTTGGTTCATGAACAATCTCCAAGTCGGAAGCGGTATTGGGCGAGCCCCGCACGGGTGCCCCACGCGACGCTCGCCCAATGCCGCCGCCCCTCGACCGATTACTGCTAGTTTCGTCAGGAACGCACCGACCGCGCCGTGCTTCCTGGGGGCAATTCTCGTTCCAGTGTAATGGCTTGGTAACCGCCCCAACCCCGGGGGTCGCGCTAATGAGGATGACCCAATGAGCCGATAGCGCCGGCCTCCCCATGACTGCTCTCGAGATCGAAGCGCTGTGGCTGAGCCTGCGCGTGGCGCTTGCGGCGGTGGTGCTGGCCATGCCGGCCGGCCTCGCACTGGCGTGGCTGCTCGCACGGCGGCGTTTTCCGGGACAGGTGCTGCTGGAAGCCGCCATCAACCTGCCGCTCGTGCTTCCGGCCGTCGCGATCGGCTATGCGTTGCTGATCGTTTTCGGGCGCCAGGGCCCGGTGGGCCGCTGGCTGTACGAGGCGTTCGGCTGGCAGTTTGTGTTCACTTTCAAGGGTGCCGTGATCGCGGCTGCCGTCATGTCGCTGCCGCTCATGGTGCGAGCCATGCGGCAAGCGCTGGAGGCGGTCGATACCGGCCTGGAAGCGGCGGCACGCACGCTGGGTGCCTCGCGCGGCGACGTCTTCTTCGGCATCACGCTGCCGCTGATGTCGCCCGGCCTCCTGTCGGCAGCCGTGCTCGGTTATGCCGAAGCCCTGGGCGAGTTCGGCGCCACCATCACCTTCGTGTCGAACGTGCCCGGGCAGACGCAGACTTTGCCGCTGGCCATCTACAGCGCGCTGCAACAGCCCGGCGGCGACGCCGCGGCGGCCCGACTCGTGGGGCTGTCCGTGGTCCTGGCGCTGGCCGCGCTGGTGCTGTCGCAGTGGGGCCACCGCCGCGTGCAAGCCTGGCTCGGCCAGGCGCCGCCGCGTCCATGATCGACTTCTCGGTCCGCCTGGTACGGGGCGACTTCCGGCTCGACGCCTCGGCCCGACTGCCCGCGCAGGGCATCACCACCGTGATCGGACGCAGCGGCTCGGGCAAGTCGAGCCTGCTGCACGCGCTGGCGGGCCTTCTGCGGCCGGCCGACGGACACGTGAGGCTGCTCGACCGGACGCTCTTCGACAGCGCCCGGCGCCTCGACCTGCCGCCCCACCAGCGCCGGTTGGGCGTGGTGTTCCAGGAGGGGCGCCTCTTTCCCCACCTGAGCGTGCGGCGCAACCTCGAGTACGGCGCCCGGCGCGCGCTCGGCCGCGACGGGCCGGCGTTCGACGACGTCGTGGCGCTGCTGGGCATCGGCGGCCTGCTCGAGCGCCGGCCGCACACGCTGTCGGGCGGGGAGCGGCAGCGCGTGGCCATCGGGCGCGCGCTGCTCTCCCGGCCGGCCGCGCTGCTGATGGACGAGCCGCTCGCGTCGCTCGATCCGGCGCGGCGCCAGGAGCTGATGAGCTACCTGGCCGGCCTGCCGCGGCGCTTCGGGCTGCCGCTGGTCTACGTCACGCACCAGATGGACGAAGTGCTCCGCCTGGCCGACCAGCTCATCGTGATGGACGACGGCCGGTGTGCCGCGGCCGGCCCGGCGCTGGAGCTGATGTCCGACTTCTCGCTCCATCCGGTGCTCGGGCGCTTCGAGGCCGGCAGCGTGCTCGCCGGCCGCGTGGTGGAGCAGTGGACACCGTGGCAGCTCACGCGCGTCCAGGTCGCTGGCGGCCTGGTCACGGTGCCGCAGATCGACGCGCCGGTGGGCGCCGCCGTGCGGCTGCGGCTGCGGGCGCGCGACATCACCCTGCAGCCGCAGGCGGTGGAGACCAGCGCGAACAACCAGCTTCCCGGCGTCGTGCTGAGCGTGCTCGATCGGGAGGGGCCCTACGCAGCCGTCGAAGTGGGGCTGGGCGGGTCGCGCGCGGCCGGCGAGCGGCTTTGGGCACTCGTGACCCGACGCTCCGTCTCGATCCTCGGGCTTGCGGCCGGTCTGCCGGTCGTGGCCGCGTTCAAGGCGGTGGCGGTGGAGCGCCGCCACGCCGCACTGCGCGAGGCGGCCTGAGCGCCACGTAAAGTCACGCCATGCTCGCCTACCGCCACGCCTACCACGCCGGCAACCATGCCGACGTGCTCAAGCACCTCGTGCTCGTGCAGGTCCTGCGCCACATGGCCGAGAAGGACAAGCCCTACACGCTGGTCGACACGCACGCGGGCGCGGGCGGCTACGCCCTCGGCGGGCGCTATGCGCAGAAGAAGTCCGAGTACCGCACCGGCATCGGCGCGCTGTGGAACCGCAAGGACGCGCCGCCCGCGGTGGCCGACTACCTCGCGCTCGTGCGGGAGTTCAACGGGGGCGGGCAGCTCGAGCAATACCCCGGCTCGCCCGGCCTCGCTCAGATGCTGCTGCGTGCCGACGACCGCCTGCGCGCTGTACGAGCTGCATCCTACCGACGAGCGCATCCTGCAGGCGTTCCTGGGCCGGCGCCGCACACGAAGGTGACGATGGCGGACGGTTTCGATGCCATCAAGGGCGAGCTTCCGCCGCCGTCGCGCCGCGGCGTGCTGCTGATGGACCCCTCGTACGAGCTGAAGAGCGACTACAAGCGTGTGCTCGGCGCGGTGCGCGAAGCGTTGCTGCGCTTTCCGGAGGCCGTGGTGCTGGTCTGGGTGCCGCAGCTGCAGTTGCTGGAGAGTGCCGAGCTCCCGCAGCGGCTGGCGCATGCCGCCGATGCGGCAGCGCCTCGCGGCTGGCTGCACGCGCGCCTGACGGTGCAGCGCGCAGACGAACGCGGCTTCGGCCTGATCGGCAGCAGCATGGTGGTGCTCAACCCCCCGTTCAAGCTGCACGCCACGCTGGCCGCCGTGCTGCCGTGGCTCACCGACGCCCTCGGACAGTACGATGGCGCGCATTTCCTGCTCGAACAACGCGCCGCGTAGCGCGCCAAGAACATGCGCTGGAACCGAGCCCTGCTGCTGCGGGTGATCCCGTTCGCGGCCTTCATGCTGCTGTTGGCCCTGCGCGGCGCCGCGCCGGAAGATGGCTCGTGGGGCTTCGACCCGCGGTGGATCTACGGCGCCACGGTGCTCGTGGTGGGCGGCCTGCTCGCTGCCTTCTGGCGCGAATACGGTGAGCTGGCGCGCCAGAACTGGCCCGACGGGCGCGAGCTGCTGCTGGCGGTGGCCATCGGCGTGGCCGTGTTCGGCGCGTGGATCGCCCTCGATGCGCCGTGGATGATGCTCGGCGAGCCGAGCGCCCGGTTCGTGCCGCTGGATGCCGGCGGGCAGCTCGACGTGCCGCTCGTGGCGGCACGCTGGATCGGCGCCGCGCTCGTCGTGCCGCTGATGGAGGAGCTGTTCTGGCGCTCGTTCCTGATGCGCTGGATCCAGCACCCGCGCTTCGAGGCGGTGGACCCGCGCCGCGTCGGCCTGAAGGCGATCGTGCTGTCCACGTTCGTGTTCACGCTCGCCCACACGATGTGGCTGGCGGCCGTGATCGCGGGCCTCGCCTACGCCTGGCTCTATGTGCGCACCGGCACGCTCTGGGCACCGGTGATCGCGCACGCGGTGACCAATGGCGCACTCGGCGCATGGGTCGTGGCCACGGGCCGTTGGCAGTTCTGGTGAGCCCGCGTCACGTCGCGCGCTTCAGGTCGCGGAAGGCCTCGAAGAGCCACGACCGCATGCCGATCAGGAGCGTGTAGGGCTTCTTGTGCTGCGGCGGCAGCCGCCGGTCGGCGCGGTGCTGCTGTGCGAAGTCCTGTGCGACGCGGGACAGGCGCTCGTTGAACTGCTGAGCCAGCCCACGCCCGATCTGGCCGTGAACGAGCAGCAGCAGTTCGCCCTCGCCGGCGAACCCGCCGCCGTAATAGTCGGGCACCACGTGCTGGCGGAAGTACGCCATCACCGGGCCGTCCGGGCGCCAGCGGAAGGTCTTGGCCACCTTGAGGCGGTAGCGGTTCAGCGGCCGCAGCTCGATGATGCCCAGGCGGTCCAGGCGCACGAGGCAGGCCACGCACTCGGCTTCGTTCAGCGTGTAGGCCGCGATGATCTGCTCGAACGTCCAGTGGCTCAGGCAGCAGATGGCCATCAGCAGCAGCTTGCGGTCGGCCACCACCGCCGCCTCCTGCTCGGCGGTGAGATCGCTGCGCAGGGGCTGGGCGTCGGCCACCTTGCGCGCGATTTCCGCGAAATCCATCTTCAGCACGCGCAGCAGCTGGTCGATGCGCGACAGCGGAAGGTCGCCCTTGGCGAGCAGCCGCTTCACGCTGCTTTCGGCCAGGCCGATCTCGCGCGCGACGTCGGCATAGGTGACGCCCGCGGCGCGCAGCTCGGCCTTGAGCGCCGTGACGAGGGCTGCGGTTCCGCTCATCGAGATTCCCCCCAAGATTGCGAGGTACCACGCTACGGTACCCACCATCTCAGCGTCTACGCACTCCATTCACAGCATTGGTACTTTTCCAGCGTCGCCAAGACACTGCGTCCCTTTTCAGCACCAGGGGACGACCCGATGAGCTTGCGCTTCCTGACTTGTATTGCGCTCGCGCTGGCACTGCTCGCGCTCGCCACGGCGACCCTCGCCGGGCCGGCGTCAGACGCCGCGTGCGCGGTCGGCGGCGAAAGCGCTGCGGAAGATGTCGAAGCGGCCGGCGTCGAGCGCCTCGCGCACCTGTCGCATCAGGTCGAGGTAGTAGTGCAGGTTGTGGATGCTGGCCAGCATCGGGCCGAGCATCTCGCCGCAGCGGTCGAGGTGGTGCAGGTAGGCCCGGCTGAACCGCGCGCAGGCGTGGCAGCCGCAGGTCTCGTCGATCGGCCGCTCGTCGGTCTTGTAGCGCGCGTTGCGCAGCCGCAGGTCGCCGAAGCGCGTGAAGAGGTGGCCGTTGCGCGCGTTGCGCGTGGGCATCACGCAGTCGAACAGGTCGACCCCGTTCGAGACGCCGTCGACCAGGTCCTCGGGCGTGCCGACGCCCATCAGGTAGCGCGGCTTGGCCGACGGCAATAGCCGCGGCGTGTGCGCCACGATGCGCCGCATGGCGTCCTTCGGCTCGCCGACCCAAACGCCGCCCACCGCGTAGCCGGGCAGGTCGAGCTGCACCAGCGCTGCCGACCGACGCCTCGCGCAGCGACTCGAACATGCCGCCCTGCACGATGCCGAACAGGGCGTTGCGGATTGGCCAGGCGCTGGAACTCGTCGCGGCTGCGCCGCGCCCAGCGCAGGCTGAGCTCCATCGAGGCGCGCGCCTCGGCCTCGGTGGTCACGTGGCCCTTCGTCTCGTACGGCGTGCACTCGTCGAACTGCATGACGATGTCGCTGTCGAGCACCGTCTGGATCTGCATGCTGATCTCGGGCGTGAGGAACAGCTTGTCGCCATTCACCGGCGACGCGAACTTCACGCCCTCCTCGCTGATCTTGCGCATCTCGCCCAGGCTCCAGACCTGGAAGCCGCCGCTGTCGGTGAGGATGGGCCGCGTCCAGCCCTCGAAGCGGTGCAGGCCGCCGAAACGGCCGATCACGTCGAGCCCCGGCCGCAGCCACAGGTGGAAGGTGTTGCCGAGGATGATCTGCGCGCCCATCTCCTCGAGCGACGCCGGCAGCACGCCCTTCACGGTGCCGTAGGTGCCCACCGGCATGAACACCGGCGTCTCGACGATGCCGTGGTTCAGCGTCAGGCGGCCGCGGCGGGCCGCGCCCTCGGTGCGCAGCAGCTCGAACTTCAACACTGCCGCGCCAGCAGCATCGCGTCCCCGTAGCTGAAGAAGCGGTAGCGCGCCTCGATGGCGTGGCGGTACAGCGCCATCACGTGCGCATGGCCGGCAAAGGCGCTGACCAGCATCAGCAGCGTGCTGCGCGGCAGGTGGAAGTTGGTGAGCAGCGGTCCACCACGTTGAAGGTCGAAGCCGGGCGTGATGAACAGATGTCGGTCTCGCGCGCGCCCGGCACCAGGCGGCCGCCGGCCGCGGCCGACTCCAGCGCGCGCAGCGTGGTGGTGCCGACGGCCACGATGCGCCGGCCGCGGGCGCGCGCGGCGCTCGATGGCCGCCACCGTGGCTTGCGCCGACCTCGAACCACTCGCTGTGCATGCGGTGCTCGGCCAGGTTCTCGCTGCGCACCGGCTGGAACGTGCCGGCGCCGACGTGCAGCGTCACGCCGGCGGTGCCCACGCCGCGCGCCTGCAGCGCGTCGAGCACGGGCTGCGTCGAAGTGCAGCGCCGCCGTGGGCGCGGCGACCGCGCCGGGACGCGCGGCGAACACCGTCTGGTAGCGCTGCGCGTCGTCGGCGCTGTCGGCGATGCGCGATGTAGGGCGGCAGCGGCACGTGGCCGTGGGCCTCCAGCAGCGCGAGCGGGTCGGCCGGGAAGCGCAGGCGGAACAGCGAGCCGTCGGGCCCGGCGCGGCCCAGCACCTCGGCGTCGAACGCGTCGGCGAAGCGGATGCGTGGCTGCCCGGCCTTCGGCGACTTGCTCGCGCGCAGTTGCGCCAGCACCTCGTCGGCGGCGGCAGCACGCGCTCGACCAGCGCCTCGACCGCGCCGCCGCGTGGCCTTGTGGCCGTGCAGGCGCGCCTTGATCACGCGGGTGTCGTTGAACACCAGCAGGTCGCCGGGCTGCAGCAGCGCGGGCAGGTCGCGGAACACGGCGGTCCACCGGCAGCGGGCCCGTGCCGTCGAGCAGGCGCGAGCCGCTGCGCTCGGGCGCGGGATGCTGCGCGATCAGTTCGGGCGGCAGCTCGAAATCGAAGTCGCTGAGCGTGAAGGTGCGGGTCATCACGGGCAGAATTGTTCCATGCCCGACGCGAGAACGCCGACAAAAAGAGACAAGACCGGTCCGCAAAGGGCGATGGACAAGCTGGGGCTGCGGCGCGACATCGACCTCGCGCTGCACCTGCCGCTGCGCTACGAAGACGAGACGCGCTGGTGCGCATCGCCGACGCTGCGCGAGGGCGAGACGCGTCCAGGTCGAGGGCGTCGTGAGCGACTGCCGCGTCGAGTTCCGCCCGCGCCGCCAGCTCGTCGTGCGGCTGGCCGACGACAGCGACGAGCTGGTGCTGCGCTTCCTGCACTTCTATCCGTCGCATCAGAAGACCTTGCGCGGCCGGCACGCCGGGTGCGCGTGCGCGGCGAGTTGCGCGGCGGCTTCCTCGGGCGGGAGATGGTGCACCCGACGCTACAAGGCGGTCGTCGGCGACGACGCCGCTGGCCAGCGTCGCTGACGCCGGTCTACCCGACGAGCGCGCAGCTGCCGCAGGCCTACCTGCGCAAGGCCATCGCCTCGGCGCTGGCCGCGCGCGCCGCTCGACGAGCTGCTGCCGCGCCGACGTGCTGCCGCCCGGGCTGCCGTCGCTGCGCGAGGCGCTGCTGTTCCTGCACCACCCGCCGCCCGACGTGCCGCCTCGCCACGCTCGAGGACCACAGCCATCCGGCCTGGCAGCGCCTGAAGTTCGACGAGCTGCTCGCGCAGCAGCTGTCGCAGCAGCAGGCGCAGCGCGAGCGCGCGCTGCTGCACGCGCCGGCGCTGCGCCGCGCAGCGCCGGCGGGCTGCACGAGCGGCTGCTGCAGGCGCTGCCCTTCGCGCTCACCGCGCGCGCAGCAGCGCGTGGCCGAGCGAGATCGCGCGTCGACCTCGCGCGCGCCGCACCCGATGCACCGCCTGCTGCAGGGCGACGTCGGCTCGGGCAAGACGGTGGTCGCGGCGCTGGCCGCCGCGGTGGCGATCGATGCCGGCTGGCAGTGCGCGCTGATGGCGCCCACCGAGATCCTCGCCGAGCAGCACTTCCGCAAGCTCGTCAGCTGGCTGGAGCCGCTGGGCGTCGGCATCGCCTGGCTGACCGGCAGCCGCAAGGGCAAGGGCGCGCACGCAGATGGTGGAGCGCGTGGCCGTCGGGCGAGGCGGCGCTGGTCGTCGGCACGCACGCGGTGATCCAGGACGACGTGCGCTTCGCGCCGCCTGGGCCTGGCGATCATCGACGAGCAGCACCGCTTCGGCGTCGCGCAGCGGCTGGCGCTGCGGCGCAAGCTGGCGACCTCCGGCGCACCGCTGGAGCCGCACCTGCTGATGATGAGCGCGACGCCGATCCCGCGCACGCTGGCGATGACCTACTTCGCCGACCTGGACGTCAGCACCATCGACGAGCTGCCGCCCGGCCGCACGCCGGTGGTGACGAAGGTGTTCGCCGACGGGCGCCGCGACGAGGTGATCGCGCGCATCCGCGACGAGGTCGGCGCGCGGACGGCAGGTCTACTGGGTGTGCCCGCTGATCGAGGAGAGCGAGGCGCTGGACCTGCGCAACGCCACCGAGACGCACGCCCAGCTGGGCGCGGCGCTGCCGGGCCGGATGGTGGGCCTGCTGCACGGCCGCATGGCGGCCGGCCGAGAAGGCGGCGGTGATGTCGCTGTTCACCGGCGGCGCAGATGGCGGTGCTGGTCGCCACCACCGTGATCGAGGTCGGCGTCGACGTGCCCAACGCGAGCCTCATGGTGGTCGAGCATGCCGAGCGCTTCGGGCTGTCGCAGCTGCACCAGCTGCGCGGGCGCGTCGGCCGCGGCTCGGTGGCCAGCGTGTGCGTGCTGCTGTACACGCCCCCGCTGTCGCAGACGGGCAAGGCGCGGCTGCGCGCGATGGCCGAGACGAACGACGGCTTCGAGATCGCGCGCCGCGACCTGGAGATCCGCGGGCCCGGCGAGTTCATGGGCGCGCGCCAGTCCGGCGACGCGCTGCTGCGCTTCGCCGACCTGCAGGACGACGCGCCGCTGCTGCGCACGCGCGCGCGAAGCGGCGCCGCGCCTGCTCGACCGCTCGCCCGAGGCCGCCCGGCGCCACGTGGAGCGCTGGCTCGGGGGGCGGGCAGAGTTCCTCAAGGCCTGAATGACGAGCCCCCACGCTCCTCCCGTCGCTGCCCCGGCCGAGCAGGGGCTCTTGCTGCGGACGCGGCGACAGCTCGGAGTCGCCCGCCGACAGGCGAGCCATGGAGATCGCATGCCGACGGCTGTTGCACGGACCGCGCATCGCCGTGGTGGAGCGCTGTCCGTGCTGCCTGGCGACGCTCGCCGGCGAGCCGCCGCCAAGTGCGGCGGCCGCTTGCTGCGCTGCGCCGGCCGAAGGCACCGGCCGCATGACGCTGACCGAGCTGCGCTACATCGTCGCCGTCGCCCGCGAGAAGCACTTCGGCCGCGCCGCCGAGGCCTGCTTCGTCTCGCAGCCGACGCTGAGCGTGGCGATCAAGAAGCTGGAGGAGGAGCTCGACGTCAAGCTCTTCGAGCGCGGCGCCAGCGAGGTGAGCGTGACGCCGCTCGGCGACGAGATCGTGCGCCAGGCGCAGTCGGTGATCGAGCAGGCCGCGGCCATCAAGGAGATCGCCAAGCGCGGCAAGGACCCGCTCACCGGGCCCGCTGCGCCTGGGCATCATCTACACGATCGGGCCGTACCTGCTGCCCGACCTGGTGCGCCAGGCGATCGAGCTCACGCCGCAGATGCCGCTGATGCTGCAGGAGAACTTCACCGTTCAGCTGCTCGAGATGCTGCGCACCGGCGAGCTCGACTGCGCCATCATGGCCGAGCCGTTCCCCGACACCGGCCTGGCCATCGCGCCGCTGTACGACGAGCCCTTCATGGTGGCGGTGCCCAAGTCGCACCCGCTGGCCAAGCGCAAGAGCGTGACCGCCGAGGAGCTCAAGCGGGAGACGATGCTGCTGCTCGGCACCGGCCACTGCTTCCGCGACCACGTGCTGGAGGTCTGCCCCGAGTTCGCGCGCTTCTCCAGCGACGCCGAGGGCATCCGCAAGAGCTTCGAGGGCTCGTCGCTGGAGACGATCAAGCACATGGTCGCGTCGGGCATGGGCGTCACCGTGGTGCCGCAGCTGTCGGTGCCCAAGGAGACGCAGCCGCTCGTGCGCTACGTCCCGTTCGCGCCGCCGGTGCCGACGCGGCGCGTGGTGCTGGCCTGGCGGCGCACGTTCACGCGCTACGAGGCCATCGCCGCGCTGCGCAACGCCGTCTATGCCTGCCGGCTCGAGGGCGTGACGGCTGACCTCCGAGCGCCTCGACGCCTCGGCGCCACAGTGCCGCGCCGATCCGCTGCCGCTATGGCCGCAGCGGCCGACTAGCCGCTGCGCTGTCAATTGGACGGCGCCGGCCCAGCGGCTTAACGTGGCCTCGACTACAGTCCCCTGATCCTCCGAAGGAGTGCTCTCCGATGGCCATCCCGATCGACATCGGCATCGGCGACAAGGACCGCGGCGCCATCGCCGGCGGCCTGTCGCGCCTGCTCGCCGACACCTACACGCTCTACCTCACGACCCACAACTTCCACTGGAACGTGACCGGGCCGATGTTCAACACGCTCCATGCGATGTTCATGACGCAGTACACCGAGCTGTGGAACGCGGTCGACCCGATCGCCGAACGCATCCGCTCGCTCGGGCACCCCGCCCCCGGGTCCTATGCCCAGTTCGGCGCCCTGAGCTCGATCGCCGACGTGCCCGCCACGCCGCCGAAGGCCATGGAGATGGTGCGCATCCTCGTGCAGGGCCACGAGGCCGTGGCGCGCACCGCGCGCGCGGTGTTCCCGATCGCTGCCGAGGCGGACGACCAGCCGACCGCGGACCTGCTCACGCAGCGGCTGGACATCCACGAGAAGACGGCCTGGATGCTTCGCAGCCTGCTCGAAGAGTGAGCAGGCCTTGCGCGTAGCCATCCTCACCTTCGACGGCTTCAACGAGCTCGACTCGTTCATCGCCCTCGGCCTGATCAACCGCATGCGCACGCTCGGCTGGACGGCCGAGCTGGCCTGCCCGACGCCGCAGGTGACGTCGATGAACGGCGTCGTCGTGCAGGCGCAGCAGCCGCTGGAGTTCGCAAACGAAGCCGATGCGGTGCTGTTCGGCAGCGGCATCTACACGCGCGCCATTGCCGAGAACGGCGTCGTGCTCGACCGGCTGCGCCTCGACCCGCTGCGCCAGACGATCGGCGCGCAGTGCTCCGGCACGCTGCTGCTGGCACGGCTCGGCCTCCTGGGCGACATGCCGGCGTGCACCGACACGACCACCAAGCCGTGGGTCGTCGAAGCGGGCGTGCTGGTGGTCGACGAGCCGTTCCGCGCGCGCGGGCCCATCGCCACGGCGGGCGGCTGCATGGCGTCCGTCTACCTGGCAGCCTGGACGATCTGGCGCGGCGCCGGCCGCGATGCCGCCGCGTCAGCGCTGCACTACGTGGCACCCGTGGGCGAGAAGGAAACCTACGTCAAGCACGTGCTCGGCGTGGTGGAGCCGTTCGTCGCGGGAGCGGAAGTGCGCGGCGGATAATCCGCCGCCATGTCCCCCGATCTCGCGAGCCAGGTGCGGCGCCGCCGCACCTTTGCCATCATTTCCCACCCCGACGCCGGCAAGACCACGCTCACCGAGAAGCTGCTGCTGTTCTCCGGCGCGATCCAGATCGCCGGCTCGGTGAAGGCGCGCAAGGCAAGCCGCCACGCGACCAGCGACTGGATGGAGATCGAGAAGCAGCGCGGCATCTCGGTGGCCAGCTCGGTCATGCAGATGGAATACCGCGACTGCGTGATCAACCTGCTCGACACGCCCGGCCACCAGGACTTCTCCGAGGACACCTATCGCGTGCTCACTGCCGTCGACGCGGCGCTTGATGGTGATCGACGCGGCCAACGGCGTGGAGCCGCAGACGCGGCGGCTGCTGCAGGTCTGCCGCGCGCGCAACACGCCCATCCTCACCTTCGTGAACAAGATGGACCGCGAGGTGCAGGAGCCGCTCGCCCTGATGGACGAGATCGAGCGCGAGCTCGGCATGTCGGTGGTGCCGTTCACGTGGCCGATCGGCATGGGCAAGGCCTTCCACGGCGTGATGGACCTGCGCGAGGAGCGCATGCGCGTGTTCATGCCCGGCGAAGACCGCCAGCGCAGCGCCGACGACGAGCTGCTGCAGGGCCTGGACAACCCGCTCTATGCCGAGCGCTTCGGCGCCGAGTGGACGCACGCAAAGCACGACATCGAGCTCGTGCAGATGGCCGCGCCCTCGTTCGACGAGGCCGACTTCCTCGCAGGCCGCCAGACGCCGATGTTCTTCGGCTCGGCCATCAACAACTTCGGCGTCAAGGAGGTGCTCGATGCGCTGGTCGATCTCGCGCCGCCGCCCGGCGCGCGCGCGACGCTGCAGCGCGAGGTGAAGCCCGAGGAGGGGCGCTTCAGCGGCGTGGTGTTCAAGATCCAGGCCAACATGGACCCGGCGCACCGCGACCGCATCGCCTTCGTGCGCGTGGCGTCCGGCCGCTTCGAGCGCGGCATGCGGCTGAAGGTGGCGCGCTCGGGCAAGGAGCTGCGGCCCAACACGGTGGTGTCGTTCCTGTCGCAGCGCCGCGAGCTGCTCGACGAAGCCTTCGCCGGCGACATCATCGGCATCCCGAACCACGGCGTTCTGCAGCTCGGCGACACGCTCACCGAAGGCGAGAGCCTTCAGTTCACCGGCCTGCCGTTCTTCGCCCCCGAGATGTTCCGCACCGTGGAGGTGGCCGACCCGCTGCGCACGAAGCAGCTCAAGGCCGGGCTCACGCAGCTCGGCGAGGAAGGCGCGATCCAGGTCTTCCGCCCGGTAGCCGGCTCGGTGCTGCTGCTCGGTGCCGTCGGGCAGCTGCAGTTCGAGGTCGTGGCGCACCGGCTGGAGCACGAATACGGCGTGAAGGCGCGCGTGCAGCCGAGCCGCTTCTCGATCGCCCGCTGGGTGACGTGCCCGGACGAGGATGGAGGCGCGAAGGAGCTGCAGCGCTTCATCGACGGCAACGCGCACCGTGTCGCCCACGACGCCGTGGACGCGCCGACGCTGCTCGTGGAGTACGCGCCCGAGCTGCGTGCCATCGAAAGCAACTGGCCGAAGATCCGCTTCCATGCGCTGCGCGAGCACGCGGGGCTCGTCTTCCAGCAGAGGCTGAGCGCGTGAGCGTGGCCGAGACCCCAGCCGGGCCGGCCCCGTCGCGCCTGTCGATCTACCTCGACCTCGTGCGATGGGACCGGCCCGCCGGCTGGCTGCTGCTGCTGTGGCCCACGCTGTCGGCGCTGTGGATCGCGGCCGACGGCTTTCCCGGCTGGCACCTGCTCGCGGTGTTCGTGTTCGGCACGATCCTGATGCGCAGTGCCGGCGTCTGCGTCAACGACGTCGCGGACCGTCGCTTCGACCGGCACGTGCAGCGCACGGCCTCGCGGCCCGTCACGAGCGGCATGCTGCCGCCACGCGAGGCGCTGCTCGTGGGAGCCATGCTGGCGCTGTCGGCCTTCGCGCTGGTCGTCACCACGAACCCGCCCACGATCCTGCTGTCCGTCGCCGCGCTCGCCATCACCATCGCCTATCCGTACGCCAAGCGCATCTTCGCGATGCCGCAGGCCGTGCTCGGCGTCGCGTTCAGCTTCGGCATCCCGATGGCGTTCTCCGCCGTGCTCGGCGGCAGCGAGTTGCGGCTCGCGGCGGTGGCGGAGTCGGTCCCTCCGCATGCCTGGGCGCTGCTCGCCTCGAACCTCTTCTGGGTCATGGCCTACGACACCGAGTACGCCATGGTCGATCGCGACGACGACATGAAGATCGGCATCCGCACATCAGCCATCACCCTCGGCCGCTTCGACGTGATCGGCGTGATGGCGTTCTACGGCGCCTACCTGGTGACGTGGGCGCTGCTCGGCCGGCTGCTGGGCCTGGGCCTGTGGTTCATGGCAGGGATGATGGTCGCGGCGCTGCAGATGCTGTGGCACTTCACGCTGATCCGCGACCGTGGTCGGGATGGGTGCTTCAAGGCGTTCCGGCTCAACCACTGGGTCGGTTTCGCGGTGTTCGCCGGAACGGCGGTGGACTTGGCGCTGCGCTGAGAGCACCGCGGGGCCAGAGGGCGCGCACTCTAGAGCCTGAACCGGCGCCGACACACCCCAAGCTTCTCGACGACATCCGTGGAGAACGCTTCGAACACGCGCAACGGCATGCCATGCCGGATGAATACGGAACTGCGGCCAGCCACGACCGCAGACGGCCACGCGCGGCTGCCGCCCGACCGCCACGCAAAGTCCGCACGCCTGTGCCACATCGCGCCGCACCGATGCACCTCGCTGCGCAGCGCAGAGCGCACGACCGATGGATCGTCGAACAGCAATTGCGCGAGCGGCCGGGTGCCGAGCCGATGCACGGCGCGCCACGGCCCGCACTTCATGCGACACGGCGTCACGCTGCGGGCCCACACCACCGGCACGCCGTCGACGCGCAGAATCACCTCACGAACCCAATGCCGGCCGCTCGCACTGGTCATGCCGCAACGCTCGCCCGGCAACAGCCGCGCGACGCCCTCGCGCAATGTCTGCACCTCGAAGCGCCCGAGCGCGCACAGCCTGCGGCTCAGCGACCCTGGCGCCCGCACCCACCGCCGCAGCAGGACCCTCACGCCGCGCCGAACTCGTCGCCCAGTTCCTTCGCCCGCACGCGCGCCGCGTGCAGTGCGCGAACAAACGCCTCCTTGACCCCCGCCGCTTCGAGCGCGGCGATCGCCGCATGCGTCGTGCCGCCCTTCGACGTGACGCGCTCGCGCAGCACGGACGGCGCGTCGGCCGAGCCCTGCGCCAGTGCCGCCGCGCCCGAGAACGTGGCGAGCGCGAGCTGGCGGCCCTGCGCCTCGCTCAGCCCCATCTCGGCCGCCGCCTGCATCATGGCCTCGACGAAGTAGAAGACGTACGCCGGCCCCGAGCCGGACAGCGCGGTGACGGCGTCGAGATCGTCCTCGCGCGAGACCCACACGCATTCGCCGGTCGGCGCCAGCACCGACTCCACCATCGCACGATCAGCGTCCGAAGCTGCCGGGCGCCCGAACAACCCCGCGATGCCGCGACCGATCAGCGCCGGCGTGTTCGGCATCGAGCGCACGACACGCTCGGTGCCCATGGCGCGGGTGATCGCGTCGCTGCGAATGCCCGCCATCACGCTCAGGTGCAGCGCGCTGGCGCCCCACGCCGCCACCGGCGCCGCAGCCTGCGAGAAACGCCTGCGGCTTGACAGCCCAGACCATCATCGCGGCGCCTGCCAGCGTGCCATCGGCCGCGGCCGTCGTGCGCACGCCGAACTGCGTGGCCAGGCGCTCGCGCGACGCATCGAAAGGCTCCACGACGATGATGGAATCGCCCGCCCGGCCGGCCCGGACCAGGCCGCCGACGATCGCGCCGGCCATGTTGCCGCCGCCGATGAACACCAGGGTTTGCGCACTCATGCGCCGAGTGTAGGCAAGCCGGCGCGGGCGGACTACGATGCAAGGCCCTCGATGCCCGCATTCCTTCATCCCGCCATGCAACGCCGCACCCTCCTCGCGCTCGCCGCCGGCGCAGCGCTCGCCCTTCCGTCCCACGCGCAGACCGCCTGGCCGACGCGACCCGTGCGCATCGTCGTGCCGGCCCCGGCCGGCAGCTCGCTCGACATCATCGTGCGCCTGCTCGGCGACAAGCTGAAGGACCGCTGGGCGCAGCCCGTGGTGGTGGAGAACAAGCCGGGGGCGGGCGGCATGATCGGCATGGACGCCGCGGCCAAGGCCGCGCCCGACGGCCACACGATGGCCATCGGCTTCAATGGCCCGATCGCGTTCGCGCCGTTCATGTACACCAGGACGCCCTACGATCCGGCGAAGGATCTCGTCCCGGTGGTGATGACCACGTCCCAGCCCAACGTGCTTGCCATCAACGCCAACGTGCCGGCGAAGACCGTCAAGGAGTTCGTCGACTGGGCCAAGGCGCAGGGCGGGAAGATGAACTACTCGTCGCTCGGCAAGGGCAGCTCGGCGCATCTCACGATGGAGCTCTTCCTCGCCGAGGCGGGCATCACCGCCACCCACATTCCGTTCAACGGCTCGCCGCCCGCCGCCACGGCCGTGGCACAGGGCGAAGCGCACGGCACGTTCATGGTGGCGCCGGCGCTGCTCGCGCACGTGCAGAGCGGCAAGGTGCGCATGCTGGCGGTGAGCAGCAAGGAGCGGCCTGCAGCCCTGAAGGAGTTGCCCACGCTCGCCGAGGCGGGCTACGGTGCGGTGGAGTCGCTGGCATGGAACGGCCTGTTCGTGCCGGCCGGCACGCCGGAGGCGGTGGTGGAGAAGATCAACGCCGACGTGAACGCGGCCTTGAACGATTCAGGCGTGCGCACCGCGCTCGACAACCAGGGCCTCACGCCGGTCGGCGGCTCGGCGGTGGACTTCCGGCGCACGGTCGAGACCGACATGAAGCGCTGGGGCGCGATCATCCAGCGCATCGGTTTGAAGATCGAGCAATGACCCCGTCCTCGCCGTCCCGCGCCGCCCCGCCCCAGCCGCCCGATCCGCCGGACCCGGTGCCGCCGCTGCCGCCTTCCGCGCCGGTTCTGCGCTGAGCTGCGCTTCTCAGATCCCGCCCTGCGGCACGCCGGCCAGCAGCGCCGCGTTCCCGCCGGCCGCCGCGGTGTTGATCGTGAGGGTCTGCTCGGCGCAAAAGCGCAGCAAGTAGTTCGGGCCGCCCGGCCTTCGGCCCGGTGCCGCTCAAGCCCTCGCCCCCGAACGGCTGCACGCCGACCACCGCGCCGATCATGTTGCGATTCACATAGACATTGCCCACCCGCGCGCGCTCGGCCAAGCGCAGGGCGCGGCTGTCGATGCGCGTCTGCACGCCCAGCGTGAGGCCGTAGCCCAGGGCGTTGATCTCGTCGATCACGGCTTCCGCGTCGCCGCGCCAGCGCACCACGTGCAGCACGGGGCCGAAAACCTCTTCCTTCAGATCGGCGATGCGTGCGATCTCGAACGCCACCGGGGCGATGGTGTCCGGCACGGGGCCGTGCACCGTCGTCTCGCCGATCAGGCGCCCTTCCCGCTTCAACCGCTCGACGTGGCGAGCCAGCTTGTCGTGCGCCTCGGCATCGATCACCGGGCCGACGTCGGTGGCCAGCCGCGAAGGCTCTCCCACCGCCAGTTCTGCCAGCGCGCCGCGCAGCATCGCGATCACGCCGTCGGCGATGCCGTCGTGCAGCGCCAGCAGGCGCAGCGCCGAACAGCGCTGCCCGGCCGAGCGGAAGGCGCTCATCACCACCGCGTCCGTCACCTGCTCGGGCAAGGCGCTGCTGTCGACCACCATCGCGTTCAGTCCGCCGGTCTCGGCGATCAGCGGGACGATCGGCCCGTCCTTCGCGGCCAGGGCCCGGTTGATGTGGCGCGCCACCTGCGTGCTGCCGGTGAAGCAGACACCTGCGGTGCGGGCATCGGCCACCAGCGCCGCGCCCACCGTCTCGCCAGGCCCGTGCAGCAGCGCGAGCGCATCGCCGGGCACGCCGACGCCATGCAGCAGCTCCACGAAACGGTGCGCCACGCCCGGTGTCTGCTCGGCCGGCTTGGCCGCCACGGCGTTGCCGGCCACCAGCGCCGCGACCACCTGGCCGGCGAAGATCGCGAGCGGGAAGTTCCACGGGCTGATGCAGACGAACACGCCGCGCCCGTGCAGCCGCAGCTCGTTGCGCTCGCCGGTCGGCCCGGGCAGCTCATGCGGGGCGAGCCGCTCGCGCGCCTGCACTGCGTAGTAGCGGCAGAAGTCCACCGCCTCGCGCACTTCGGCCACGGCGTCGCCGAGCGTCTTGCGCCCCTCGTGCACGAGCAACGCGCAAAACTCCGGCAGCCGCTCTTCGAGCGCATCGCCCGCGCGGTCGAGCACCGCCGCGCGCTGCGCGACGGGGCGATCGTTCCAGCCCGGGTAGCCGCGCTGCAGCCTGGCCATCGCGGCATCGACCTCGGCCGGCGTCGCTTCGGGCTACCGGCCGAACGTGCTCGCGCGCGACCGCTTCCAGCAGCGGCGCACGCTGCGTGAGCGACGCCAGGTCGACCCCGGCGGAGTTGCGCCGCGCGCGTCCCGTACAGCTCGGCCGGCAGCGGCAGCGACGGCCGCCTCGTGCCATTGCAGCGGCGACGCCAGCAGCGTGTCGGCCGGCACGGCATCGTCGGCGAGCTGGTGCACGAACGACGAGTTCGCGCCGTTCTCCAGCAGCCTGCGCACCAGGTAGGCCAGAAGGTCGCGATGCTCGCCGACCGGCGCGTAGATGCGCAGCGGCACGCGCTGCGGCGCTCACCTCGCGGTACGTCGCCTCGCCCATGCCGTGCAGGCGCTGCATCTCGAACGGCGCATCACCGGCCATGCGCACGATGGCCGCGATCGTGCCCGCGTTGTGCGTGGCGAACTGCGGATAGATCACGTCGCGGTGCGCGAGCATCGACTGCGCGCAGGCAAGGTAGGCGAGGTCGGTGTGCTGCTTGTGCGTGAACACCGGGTAGCCGGGCAGCCCCATCTCCTGCGCCCGCTTGATCTCCGCATCCCAGTAGGCGCCCTTCACCAGCCGCACCATGAAGCGCAGGCCGTGGGCGCGCGCGATGCGCGCCACTTCGTCGACGAGCTCCAGCGAGCGCGTCTGGTAGGCCTGCACCGCCAGGCCGAAGCCGCGCCATTGCGGAAACGCCTGCGCGATGCGGCCGGCGAGCGCCTCCAGCACGTCGAGCGACAGCTCCAGCCGATCGCTCTCCTCGGCGTCGATCGTCAGGTTGATGTTGGCGCGGGCGGCCTGCTCCACGAGCGACCACGCACGCGGCAGCAGCTCGGCAAACACACGCTCGCGCTGCGTCTCCTCGTAGCGCGCGAACAGGGCCGACAGCTTGATCGAGATGCCGTCGGCCCCTTCCGGCGACGTCGCCGCGCGCGCCCCGCCGATCGCGCGCGATCGCGTCGCGGTAAGCGGCCAGGTAGCGACGCGCGTCCTCGTCGGTGCGCGCGCCCTTCGCCGAGCATGTCGTACGAGAAGCGCAGGCCGGCGTGGTCCTTGCGCTGGCCCGCCGCTTCGGCCATGGCCTCCGCCGATGGAGCGGCCCAGCACGAACTGCCGGCCGAGCAGCTGGATCGCGCGCACGGTGGCCGCCACCACCGTCCGCGCCCCGAGCCGCTTCAGCAGCCCGGCGTCGTGCTCGGCCTGCGGCAACAGCCGCTTCGACATTGCGATGGCGGTGGCCGAGAGGCTGGCCAGCATGCGATGCGGCCCTTCAGCGCCGTCGGCGTCGAAGTCGGCGCGGCCGAGCTGGTCGGCAGTGAGCGCGATCGCGGTCTCCGCGTCCGGCACGCGCAGCAGCGCCTCGGCCAGCCGCATCAGCGCCAGCCCCTCGGCCGTGGAGATCGGGTACTCGCGCAGCAGCGACTCCATGGCCCAGAACGGCGCGGGGCGGCCACGCACCGCCTCGACCCACGGTCGCGCGGTCGCCGCAACCGCCGGCCAGTCCAGACCCCGCAGCCGGGCCAGCGCCGCGCGCACCACGGCCGCTTCCGGCCGGTAGGGAAACGGCAGCCGCTCGCGCTCGGCCGGTGCGGCGAAGGTCGGGTGGGGAGTCATGATCGGCAGCTTACGGCCGGATCGACAGCGAAAGATCTCGAGTTCCCGGTGGCCGGGCGCCGAACAGCGCGCGTGCCCACTCGCACGATCGTCGCCCCTTCGGCGATCGCCGCCTCGAGGTCTGCGCTCATGCCCATGGACAGCGTGTCCAGCGCGAGGCCGTCGCGATTCAGCGCCTCCAGCAGCTCGCGCAGGCGCCGATGCGGCAGCCGCTGCGCCGTCGAAGCCGTCGGCCGGCTCGGGAACCGCCATCAGGCCGCGCAATCGCAGGCCGGGCAGCGCGGCGACCTCCCGCGCCACCGCGCCCACGGCCGCCGGCGCCAACCCGCTCTTGCTCGGCTCGCCGTCGATGTTCACCTCCAGGCAGATGTTCAGCGGCGGCCGCGTCCGCCGGCCGCTGGGCGGACAGCCGCTGCGCCACCTTCAGCCGATCGACGCTGTGGATCCAGTCGAAGCGCTCCGCGGCCGCACGCGTCTTGTTGCTCTGCAGCGGGCCGATCAGGTGCCATTCGATGTCCAGGTCGGCGAGCGCGTCCATCTTGGCCAGCGCCTCCTGCACGTAGTTCTCGCCGAAGCAGCGCTGGCCGGCGTCGTGGGCGGCCCGCAGGTGCGTCGCTTCGAACGTCTTCCCCACCGCCAGCAGCGTGACGCTTTGCACGGGCCGGTGCGCCGTTGCGCACGCCAAGGCGATCCGGTGACGTACTTGCTGTAACTTCTGCGCGATGCTCTCCATAATGGTCGCAGCCTAACGCACCACTCCCCATGGACATCACGCAACTGCTGGCCTTCTCGGTCAAGAACAAGGCGTCCGACCTGCACTTGTCGGCCGGCCTGCCGCCGATGATCCGCGTGCATGGCGACGTGCGCCGCATCAACGTCGACCCGCTGGAGCACAAGCAGGTGCACAGCATGGTGTACGACATCATGAACGATGCCCAGCGCAAGAACTACGAGGACACGCTGGAGTGCGACTTCAGCTTCGAGATCCAGGGCCTGGCGCGCTTTCGCGTCAACGCCTTCAACCAGAACCGCGGCGCCGGCGCCGTGTTCCGGACGATCCCGAGCAAGATCCTCACGCTCGAGCAGCTGGCGGCGCCCAAGGTGTTCGCCGAGCTCTCGCTCAAGCCGCGCGGCCTCGTGCTGGTGACCGGCCCCACCGGCTCCGGCAAGAGCACCACGCTGGCGGCGATGGTGAACCACCTCAACGAGAACGAGTACGGCCACGTGCTCACGGTCGAAGACCCGATCGAGTTCGTGCACGAGAGCAAGAAGTGCCTGATCAACCAGCGCGAGGTCGGCCCGCACACGCTGTCGTTCGCCAACGCGCTGCGCTCGGCGCTGCGCGAAGACCCGGACGCCATCCTCGTCGGCGAAATGCGCGATCTGGAGACCATCCGCCTTGCGCTCACCGCGGCCGAGACCGGCCACCTCGTGTTCGGCACGCTGCACACGTCCAGCGCCGCCAAGACCGTCGACCGCATCGTCGACGTCTTCCCCGCGGCCGAGAAGGACATGGTGCGCGCGATGCTGTCGGAGTCGCTCGTCGCGGTGATCTCGCAGACGCTGTGCAAGCTGAAGGACGCGTCCGGGCCGCGTGGCCGCGCACGAGATCATGCTCGGCACGTCCGCCATCAAGAACCTGATCCGCGAGAACAAGATCGCGCAGATGTACTCGTCGATCCAGACCGGCCAGAACCTGGGCATGCAGACGCTCGACCAGAACCTTGCCGACCTCGTGCGCCGGAACATCGTTTCGCCGGCCGAAGCGCGCGCCAAGGCCAAGTTCCCCGAGAACTTCCCCGGCTGACCGTCACAAGAAGGGAGCTGCGTCATGGAACGCGACCAGGCATCGAAATTCGTCAACGACCTGCTGCGCCTGATGGTGTCGCGCAACGGGTCCGACCTCTTCCTCACCGCGGACTTCCCGCCCGCGATCAAGGTCGACGGCAAGGTCACCAAGGTGTCGCCGCAGCCGCTCACCGGCCAGCACACCATGGCGCTCGCGCGTTCGATCATGAACGACAAGCAGGCGGCCGAGTTCGAGCGCAGCAAGGAGTGCAACTTCGCGATCTCCCCGGCCGGCATCGGCCGCTTCCGCTGCAACGCGTTCATGCAGCAGGGGCACGTGGGCGTCGTGATGCGGACGATCCCGCAGACGATCCCCACCATCGACAGCCTGGGCCTGCCCCAGGTGCTGAAGGACATCGCACTGACCAAGCGCGGCCTGACGATCTTCGTCGGCGCCACCGGCTCGGGCAAGAGCACGTCGCTTGCGGCGATGGTGGACCACCGCAACGAGAATTCGTTCGGCCACATCATCACCGTCGAAGACCCGGTGGAGTTCGTGCATGCGCACAAGAACTGCATCGTCACGCAGCGCGAGGTCGGCATCGATACCGAGGGCTGGGAGTCGGCGCTGAAGAACACGCTGCGCCAGGCGCCGGACGTCATCCTGATGGGCGAGATCCGCGACCGCGAGACGATGGAGCACGCGGTGGCCTTCGCCGAGACCGGCCACCTGTGCATGGCCACGCTGCACGCCAACAGCGCCAACCAGGCGCTGGACCGCATCATCAACTTCTTCCCCGAAGAGCGGCGCGCCCAGCTGCTGATGGACCTTTCGCTGAACCTGAAGGCGCTCGTCTCGCAGCGCCTGCTGCCGCGCCAGGAAGGCAAGGGCCGCGTCGCGGCAGTGGAGGTCCTGCTCAACACGCCGCTGGTGTCCGACATGATCTTCAAGGGCGAGGTCGGCGAGATCAAGGAGCTGATGAAGCGCTCGCGCGAAGTCGGCATGCAGACCTTCGACCAGGCCCTGTTCGACCTCTACGAGACCAACCTCGTGACCTACGAGGACGCGCTGCGCAACGCCGACTCGCTGAACGACCTGCGCCTGCAGATCAAGCTGAACAGCCACCGAGCGCGCAACACCGACCTGGCCGCCGGCACCGAGCACCTGACTATCGTGTGAGTCCCCGGCCGCCTGGCGGCCGCCCCCCGTGGGGGCTGCGGTCCTCGACCGGGGGACCCGGATCGAGGACCGGGCGCTAACGGCGCTGCCCCTGGCCGCCCTTGGCGGCCTGTCCCAGGGGGAACCTGGCCCTGGCGTACATGATCCTTGGCGCAGGTGCCTACACTAGCCGCATGAAGACCTACGAACCGATCCAATCGCGGCGCGTTGCCTTCCTGGGGCTGGGCGTCATGGGGTATCCGATGGCCGGGCATCTCGCGCGGGCCGGGCACCAGGTGACCGTCTACAACCGCACCGCGGCCAAGGCGCAGGCTTGGGTGAGCGGAGCATGGCGGGAGGTCATGCGGCCACGCCGCGCGAGGCGGCGGCGGGTTGCGACCTCGTCTTCGCCTGCGTCGGCAACGATGACGACTTGCGATCCGTCGTGCTGGGCGCCGACGGCGCGTTCGCGGGCATGAAGCCGGGAGCCATCTTCATCGATCACACGACCGCTTCGGCCTCGGTCGCGCGCGCGCTGCATGCGACGGCGCGCGAGAACAAGCTGCACTTCGTCGATGCGCCGGTCTCGGGCGGCCAGGCCGGCGCCGTGAACGGCATGCTGACCGTGATGTGCGGCGGCGAGCCGCAGCCCTTCGACACGATGAAGCCGGTGGCGATGGCCTTCGCCAAGGCCGTCACTCGCGTGGGCGACCCGGGCGCCGGTCAGCTGGCCAAGATGGTCAACCAGATCGCGATCGCCGGCCTCGTGCAGGGGCTGTCGGAAGCGATCGCCTTCGGCCAGAAGGCCGGCCTGGACATGAAGCTCGTGCTCGATGTCATCGGCAAGGGCGCCGCCCAGAGCTGGCAGATGGACAACCGCGGCGCCACGATGATCGACGACAAGTTCGACTTCGGCTTTGCGGTGGACTGGATGCGCAAGGACCTCGGCCTCGTGCTCGACGAGGCGCGGCGCAACGGCGCCAGAGTGCCGGTGACGGCACTCGTCGACCAGTTCTATGCCGACGTGCAGGCCCTCGGCGGATCCCGCTGGGACACGTCGAGCCTGATCAAGCGCCTGCGCTGATTGCGCGGCGCCGCTCTACTTCTTCTGCCCGAGGTTCGCGAGCTCGGCCTCGCTCAGGAACTCGAACACGCGCACGACCCGCTGCACGCCGGCCACGCTGCGAGCCAGCTCGGTGGCGCGCTCGCCCTCGCGCTCGGTGACCCGCCCCATCAGGTAGACGGTGCCGCGCTCGGTGACGACCTTGAACGCGTTGGACTGCAGATCCTTCGCGTCCACGAAAGTCGCCTTCACCTTGCTGCTCAGCACGGAGTCGTTCGAGCGCGCCGTCATCGAGGTCGGCCCCATCACGGCCAGCTCGTTGACGGTGGACTTCACGTTCTCCACCTGCGCGATCGACTTCTCCACGGCCGCGCGGTCCGCTTCCGACGGCACCTCGCCGGTGAGGAGCACGACCCGGTTGTAGCTCGTGGCGCTCACGTGGCCGCGGTCGCCGACGATGTCGCGGGCCCGGTTCGAGGCCTTCAGCTCGATGGACTGGTCCTCCAGCTGCGTGCCCGACGTGCGTCGGTCGCTGAACACCATCATGCTGCCGACCGCGACGCCGCCGATCACCAGCGGCGCGCAGCCCGTCAGCAAGGTGCTGGAAGCCAGCAAGGTCGCAGCGACGAGGCGCCGCGAGAAGAGAGAGTTCATGCGTTGTCCTGTTCACCCATCAATTGCAGATCCACGGCGTCGCACAGGCAGTGCAGCACGAGGGTGTGCACCTCCTGCACCCGAACGAGCCGGTCGTGCGGCACGGGGATGTGGACGTCCGTCTCGGCCAGCCGCTCGCGCAAGGCACCGCCGGTGCGGCCGGTGAGCGCGATGACCGTCATTTCCTTGGCGTGAGCCGCCTCCACGCCCTGCAGCACGTTCAGCGAATCCCCCGCGCCGGCGAGCGCGACGAGCACATCCCCCGGCGAGCCGAGCGCGCGCACCTGCTGCGCGTACACGTCGGCGTAGTCGGCCTGGTCCGCCACGGCCGCCATCACGGCGCCGTCCGCGCTCAGGGCCAGGGCAGCCAGCCCCGGCCGGTCGCGCTCGAAGCGGCCCACGAACTGGGCCGCAAACCGTTGAGCGTCGGCCGCCGAAGCGCCGCTGCCCATCGCGAGCACCTTGCCGCCGGCGGTGATGCAGCCGAGCACCGCGTTCACCGCATCCGCGATGGGACGAGTGAGCGTTTCGGCAGCCTGGTACTTGAGGTCTGCGCTGTCGAAGAACTGCTGCTGAATGCGCTGCTCGAGCATGGCCGCGATGATAACCAGCCAGTCCGCGGCTCACGCGGCATCGAATGCCGCGCGCAGCCAGAGCAACGCGTCGCCATCGATCGCCACCACGTCGAAGCGGCAGGGCGGCGGCGCCGCGTAGCGGCGCAGAAAGTGCTGTGCGGCGAATACCAGGCGATGGCGCTTGAGCCCATCGACGCTCGCCGCGGCTCCGCCGAAGCTGGCACTGCGACGCTGCCGCACTTCCACGAACACCAGCGTTCCGTCGCGGTCGCGCACAATCAGGTCGATCTCGCCGCCTCGCCCCGTGGGCCCCCTGGCGATGCGGTAGTTCCGCTGCACGAGCGCAAGCCCGTGGCGCTCCAGGTGCGCCAGGGCCCGCGACTCGGCGGCATCTCCTTCGTCCTTGCTGCTCTTCTTGAACATCGCTCCCTTGCTCCAGCAGGCTGCCGCCGCAGCGGCGGGCGCCCAGCAGTATCCGGCAGGCGCGCTCTACGTCGTGGCCACTCCCATCGGCAACCTCGCCGACATGACGCTGCGCGCGATTCACGTGCTCGCCCTCGTCGACGCCGTCGCATGCGAAGACACGCGCATCACCGGCGGCCTGCTTCGCCACCTCGGCCTCGACAAGCCGCTGATGGCACTGCACGAGCACAACGAGGGACGCGCCGCCGCCGCCGTGGTCGAGCGCCTCGGGCAAGGCCAGCGCATCGCATATGTGAGTGACGCCGGCACGCCCGCAATCTCGGATCCCGGCGCCGCGCTGGTTGCCGCCGTGCGCGCCGCGGGCGTCCGGGCGATCCCGATCCCCGGGCCCAGCAGCGCCGTGGCGGCGCTCAGCGTCGCGGGCGATGGCCTGGTCGAGGGATTTCACTTCGCCGGCTTCCTGCCATCCAAGGCCGGCGAGCGGCGCGCCGCACTCGAGGCGCTTGGTCCGCGCACGGCGGTGCTGTTCGAAGCGCCGCATCGCATCGCCGCCCTCGGCCAGGCGCTCGCAAACCAGTGGCCCGAGCGCACCGTCACGTTGTGCCGGGAACTGACCAAGCAGTTCGAAGCCGTGCACACGATGGCCGCTGCGGCGCTGCCTGCCTGGCTGGCGGAAGACCCGAACCACGCGCGCGGCGAATTCGTGCTCGTGCTTCATTCCGCAGCCGCCTCCGCGCCTGCGCCGGACGAGCTGCCGCCCGAGGCGGAGCGGGCGCTCACCGTGCTGATGGAGGGCGGCCTGCCGCTGAAGCAGGCCGTGTCGCTGGCTGCCGCGCTCACCGGTGCCCCGCGCAACCGGCTTTACGCCCGGGCACTCGAACAACGCCCGGCGCCGTGAACCCCTGCGCGGATCGCGGCGGGGGCCGGCTTCTACAATGACCCATGATCTCCCGCGAACCCACCCTCGAGCGCCTGGCCGTCGCGCAAAGCCTGCTGCTGGAGCCGTTCGGGCTCGACGACTCGGCACTGTCGCGTGCGCTGGCCACCATCGGCGAGCACCGCATCGACGACGCGGACCTGTATTTCCAGACCACCCGCCACGAGGGGTGGAGCCTGGAGGAAGGGATCGTCAAGAGCGGCAGCTTCAGTATCGACCAGGGCGTGGGCGTGCGCGCCGTGGCCGGCGAGAAGACGGCTTTCGCGTATTCCGACGACATCTCCGAGGCAGCGCTGCTCGATGCCGCGCGCACGGTCCGCACGATTGCGGCGGCCGGCCAGTCGCGCCGCGTGCACGTGCCCTGCGCGGTCGACCGTGGCAGGCAGCCGCACCCTGTATGCGCCGATGGACCCGATCGGAAGCCTCGACAGCGCGCAGAAGGTCGCCCTGCTCGAGAAGGTGGAGCAGCTGGCGCGGCGCAAGGATCCCCGCGTTCTGCAGGTGATGGCCGGCGTGGCCGCCGAGTATGACGTCGTGATGGTCGCCCGGGCCGACGGCACGCGCGCGGCAGACGTGCGCCCGCTGGTGCGGGTGTCGGTCACCGTCATTGCCGAGCAGAACGGGCGGCGCGAGATCGGCAGCGGCGGCGGCGGCGGGCGCTTCGGCCTCGGCTATTTCCAGGACGACGTGCTCGAGCGCTACGTCGACCAGGCCGTGAACGCGGCGCTCACGAACCTCGAGTCGCGCCCGGCACCGGCCGGCGAGATGACGGTCGTCCTCGGCCCGGGCTGGCCCGGCGTGCTGCTGCACGAAGCCGTCGGCCATGGCCTCGAAGGCGACTTCAACCGCAAGGGCTCCAGCACCTTCGCCGGCCGCATCGGCCAGCGCGTGGCGGCCAGGGGCGTTACGGTGCTCGACGACGGCACCCTGCCCGACCGCAGGGGCTCCCTGAACGTCGACGACGAGGGCAACCCCACGCAACGCAACGTGCTGATCGAAGACGGTGTGCTCAAGGGCTACATCCAGGATTCGATGAACGCGCGCCTGATGAAGGTCGCGCCCACCGGCAACGGCCGACGCGAGAGCTACGCGCACGTGCCGATGCCGCGCATGACCAACACCTACATGCTTGCCGGCGACCGCACGAAGGACGAAATCGTCGCGTCCATCAAGCGCGGTCTCTACGCCACGAACTTCGGCGGGGGCCAGGTGGACATCACCAGCGGCAAGTTCGTCTTCTCCGCCAGCGAGGCGTTCTGGGTCGAGAACGGCAAGGTTCAGTACCCCGTGAAGGGCGCCACGATCATCGGCAACGGTCCGGACGCCCTCACCCGCGTGTCGATGATCGGCAATGACCTCGAACTCGACACCGGCGTCGGCACGTGCGGCAAGGAAGGGCAGAGCGTGCCGGTGGGCGTGGGCCAGCCCACGCTGCGCATCGACGCCATGACTGTCGGCGGCACGGCCTGACGCGGGCGCCGCAGCGTCATCTCGCGAGCAGCCCCGTGCCCTGGACGGCGCGGCGCACGGTGTCCTGCGTGAGCGACACGAACAGCGGCTCCAGCCGCGCTCGCCCCTCGTGGCCCACGCTTGCCATGTCCGCCGGCCACCAGCGCGCGTCCACCGGCCCCCGCGGCACGCCCGGATAGCCGCCCGGCTCGTCGTTGCGCCGCTCGGCGATCACCTTCTGCGTGCGTGCGTCCACCAGCACGGCGCGCAGGGCCACCACGGCCTGGCTCGCGGACACGTCGGCCCCTGCAACGCCTGCGTGGCCCACCCAGCTGTAGCCCTGGAAGTACTGGGCCCGGTCGGTCTCGAGCTGGCGACGGTCGTCGATGATGAGCAGCAGCGCGTCGCACGAGCAGAGGTCGGCCAGGCGAGCGAGTTCTCGCCGGGCGTTCCGGTCGCGGCAAGCGCCCTGGCCCGCGGCGGCGTGCAAGGCGGGGAAGACGTCCGGGGAGGCGTCCAGGCGAGACACCAGGTAGCGCCCGCTCCCTTCCAGCAACCGCTTCACCGCCAGATACGTTTCGTCCCGCAAATCCCAGTCGCTCACGTCGAGCTGGGCGCGCCGGTTGGCAAAGGGCAATTGGCCGACACGTGCGAGCTGCATCGTCTCGCCTGCCACCGGCACGACGGCGATGCGGCGTACGTCCTTCAAGGAGCGCACCGGCTCGTCGCCGCAAGCCACCAGCACGGATGCCAGGATGGCCAGAATCATCAGTCGAGAAAAAAGACGCATGAGCTCCTTTTACCTCTAGCGATAGGACGCCTTGTAAGCGTGCTGTAATCCACGACGGCAGGCGCCGTGCCTTTCGGCTTGACGCACCGCACAATGCGCGGCTACATTCGCGCACATGGATGTCGGCCGTTTCTACTTTGCGCACTTCTGGTTCTCGCACCGCCCTGGCGGAGGAGAGGTGAACGCGTAAGGCAAACGACACGCAAGACGACACACCGAACCACCACCGCCGGGGCCTCCCCCGGCGGTTTTTTTTGCCCATGAGGAAATCGCCATGAACGCCAAGGCCGCCCAGACCGACGAATGGCACGCCGAGCACCCGGTGGACCGTACCAGCCAGACCGACGACGAGCGCATCGAGGACATCATGCCGCTGCCGCCGCCGGAGCACCTCATCCGGTTCTTCCCGATCCGCGGCACCGCCATGGAGCGGCTCGTGGTCGACACGCGGGCGCGCATCCGGCGCATCCTGCAGGACAAGGACGACCGCCTGCTGGTCGTGATGGGGCCGTGCTCGATCCACGATCCGAACGCGGCCCTCGAGTACGCGAAGCGGCTGAAGCCGCTGCGCGACCGGTACGCCGACACGCTCGAGATCGTGATGCGCGTCTACTTCGAGAAGCCGCGCACCACCGTGGGCTGGAAGGGCCTGATCAACGACCCGTACCTCGACGAGAGCTACCGCATCGACGAGGGGCTGCGCATCGCGCGACAGCTTCTCCTGGAGATCAACCGGCTCGGCATGCCGGCCGGCAGCGAGTTCCTCGACGTCATCTCGCCGCAGTACATCGGCGACCTGATCTCCTGGGGCGCCATCGGCGCGCGCACGACCGAGAGCCAGGTCCACCGGGAGCTTGCCTCGGGCCTGTCGGCGCCCATCGGCTTCAAGAACGGCACCGACGGCAACATCAAGATCGCGACCGACGCCATCCAGGCCGCGGCACGGGCCCACCACTTCCTCTCCGTGCACAAGAACGGGCAGGTCGCCATCGTCGAGACGCGCGGCAACCCCGATTGCCACGTGATCCTCCGCGGGCGGCAAGACGCCCAACTACGACGCCGCGCACGTCGCGGCAGCCTGCGAGCAGATCGAGGCGGCCGGGCTCGCCTGCCGCCTCATGGTCGACTGCAGCCACGCCAACAGCAGCAAGCAGCACGAGCGCCAGCGCGACGTCGCGCGCGACGTGGCCGGGCAGATCGCCGGCGGCAGCCGCTGCGTGTTCGGGCTGATGGTGGAAAGCCACCTGGTGGCCGGGGCACAGAAGTTCGACCCGGGCAAGGACGATCCCGCGCGCCTGACCTACGGCCAGAGCATCACCGACGCCTGCATCGGCTGGGACGACTCGGGCAGCGTGCTGGAGGTGCTGTCGGACGCGGTTCGCGTGCGCCGCGGCTGACCGGCCGTGCGGCGCGTCAGGCTTGGCGGCCGAGCCGCTCGCTCTGCCAGTACACGTCGTCGCCGCCGCCGGACCGGTTCAGCACGCGGGCCAGCACGAACAGCAGGTCCGACAGCCGGTTGAGGTACTGGCGCGGCGCCGCGTTGACCGTGTCGAGCGCGCCGAGCGACACCACGGAACGCTCGGCCCGGCGGGCCACGGTGCGCGCCACGTGCGCCAGCGCCGCGCCGCGCGAGCCGCCGGGCAGGATGAACTCCGCCAGCCGGGGCAGCGTGGCGTTGTGCTGCGCCAGCGCCGCGTCCAGGCGCGCCACGGCATCGTCCTTCAGCAGCGTGTAGCCGGGGATCGACAGCTCGCCGCCCAGGTTGAAGAGCTCGTGCTGCACGGTCAGAAGCAGTTCGCGCACGCCGTCGGGCACCGGCTCGGTCAGGAGCAAGCCCGATCTGCGAGTTCAGCTCGTCGACGTCTCCCATCGCCGCCACGCGGGCGTGGTCCTTCGGGACGCGGCTGCCGTCGCCCAGCCCGGTGCTTCCGTCGTCACCGGTGCGTGTCGCAATCTGGGTCAATCGATTGGCCATGCGGGCATCCTAGACAGGTCCGTGCCGCTTGTCGTGGCGCGGCGTCGCCTGACGGCGGCGGCCCGGCCCGTGCGAGGCCACGTGGCCGGTGTGCGCTGCGGCGCCGTGCCCATGGGCAGCAGGTGGGCGCGGCTCGACGGGCCGCTTGCTCTGGCCGCCGAGGCGCTCGCGCCATGCGGCGGACAGCAGGTCGAAGCGCACCGTGCCCGCGATGAGCAGCACCAACGCCACGATGACGACGATCCAGGGCCATGCTTCCATGGAAGCCTCCGTTTCGCGCGGGATGACAAAGGCCATGGTCGCACCGCGCAACGCCGGCGGCAAGGGCACGCCGGCTGCCTAGAATGGATCGTCGACCGAGGAGCTTCCATGAACGCGCCGTCCGACCTCATGCCGCGCCTGGAGCCGCGTCCCGTCCCCAGCGAAATGGCCGAGGCGCTGAAGGCCCGCTTCGGCGAGCGCTGCTCGGCCGCGCGGGCGGTGCGCGAGCAGCACGGCCGCGACGAATCGCCGTACGACGTGCCGCCGCCCGAGCTCGGTGGTGTTCTGCGAGACGACCGACGACGTCGCGTTCGTCGTGGCGCAGGCCGATCGCCATGCGGTGCCGGTGATCCCCTTCGGCGTCGGCTCGTCGCTCGAAGGCCACCTGCTGGCGGTGCAGGGCGGCGTGAGCGTGGACCTGTCACGCATGAACCGTGTGCTGCGCGTCAACCCGGAGGACCTGACCGTCACCGTGCAGGCCGGCGTGACGCGCATGCAGCTGAACCGCGAGATCAAGGACACCGGCCTCTTCTTTCCGATCGACCCCGGCGCCGACGCGACGCTCGGCGGCATGGCCGCCACCCGCGCCTCGGGGACCAACGCGGTGCGCTACGGCACGATGCGCGACAACGTGCTCGGCCTCACTGTGGTCGACGGCGACGGGCGAGGTGGTGCACACCGGCACGCGGGCCCGCAAGTCCAGCGCGGGCTACGACCTCACGCGGCTCTACGTCGGCAGCGAAGGCACGCTTGGCGTGATGACCGAGATCACGCTGAAGCTCTACCCCCTGCCCGAGGCGATGTCTGCCGCCGTGTGCCACTTCCCGAGCATCGACGCCGCCGTCGACACGACGATCCAGGTCATCCAGATGGGCGTGCCGATCGCTCGCTGCGAGCTGCTCGACGCCAATGCCGTGCGCGCCGTGAACCGGCACGACAAGCTGCAGCTGCGCGAGACGCCGATGCTCCTGATGGAATTCCACGGATCGCCCGACAGCGTGCAGGAGCAGGCGCGCACGGTCCAGGAGATCGCCGCGCGAGCAAGGCGGCGAGGATTTCGAGTTCGCCACCACGCCGGAGGAGCGCACCCGCCTGTGGACGGCCCGGCACCACGCCTACTTCGCCGCGCTGCAGACGCGCCCGGGGTGCCGCTGCGTCACCACCGACACCTGCGTGCCGATCTCGCGCCTGGCCGAGTGCGTGCGCGAGACGCTGGCCGAGGCCGACGCCGGCGGCCTGCCCTACTTCGTGGTCGGCCACGTCGGCGACGGCAACTTCCACGTCGGCTACCTGATCGATCCTGCCTTGCCCGACGAGCGGGTTGCCGCCGAGCGGCTGAGCGAGCGCCTCGTGCAGCGCGCGATCGCGATGGAAGGCACGTGTACCGGCGAGCACGGCATCGGGCTGCACAAGATGGGGTTCCTGATCGACGAAGCCGGCGCGGGCGCCGTCGACACTGATGCGTCAGATCAAGCGCACGCTCGATCCGAAGAACATCATGAACCCGGGCAAGATCTTCAGCCTGTGAGTGTCACCCGTTCGGCGCCGGCAATGACCAGCGCTTCGTCACGTCGCCCTTCGCGTTGACGCTTTCGAGCTGCACGCCGAAGCCCCACAGGCGCCCGGCGTGCTTGAGCACCTCCTGGGCGTTGTCGTGCAGCGGGCGGTCCATGTGCTGCGTGTGGCGCAACGTGAGCGAGCGGTCGCCGCGCAGATTCACGTTCCAGACCTGGATGTTCGGCTCGCGGGAGCCCAGGTCGTACTGGTGCGAGAGCGCCTCGCGAACGCGCCGGTAGCCGGCCTCGTCGTGGATGGCGCTCACCTCGAGCTCGGGTTCCTTCTCGTCGTCGATGATGGCGAAGAGCCGCATCTCGCGCATCAGCTTGGGGCTCAGGAACTGGCCCACGAAGCTCTCGTCCTTGTAGTTGCGCATCGCGTGGTCGAGCGCGGGCAGCCAGTCGCGCCCGGCGATGTCGGGGAACCACTGGCGGTCTTCGTCGGTCGGCTGCTCGCAGATGCGCTTGATGTCGTTGTACATCGCGAAGCCGAGCGCATAGGGGTTGATGCCGCTGTACGCGCGATGTCCCACCGGCGGCTGGTAGATCACGTTGGTGTGCGACTTGAGCCACTCCATCATGACGCCGTCGGTGAGGTAGCCCTCGTCGTACATCGTGTTCAGCAGCTTGTGGTGCCAGAAGGTGGCCCAGCCCTCGTTCATCACCTGCGTCTGGCGCTGGGGATAGAAGTACTGCGACACCTTGCGCACGATGCGCACGACCTCGCGCTGCCAGGGCTCCAGCAGCGGCGCGTTCTTCTCGATGAAGTAAAGCAGGTTCTCCTGCGGCTCCTCGGGAAAGCGCTTGCTCTCCTGGGCTTCCTCGGCCTTGCCCGGCCGCTTGGGCAGCGTGCGCCAGATGTCGTTCACCTGGCGCTGCGCATAGGCCTCGCGGTCCTTGCGGGCGGCCAGTTCCTGCGCGAGGGACTTGCGGCTTGGCCGGCGGTAGCGGTCGACGCCGTGATTGGCCAGCGCATGGCAGGAGTCGAGCAGCGACTCCACCGCGTCCAGGCCGTGGCGCTCCTCGCATTCGTTGACGTAGTTCTTCGCGTAGACGAGGTAGTCGATGATGGACGACGCGTCGGTCCACATCTTGAAGAGGTAGTTGCCCTTGAAGAAGCTGTTGTGGCCGTAGGCCGCGTGCGCGATCACCAGGGCCTGCATCGCCATGGTGTTCTCTTCCATGAGGTAGGCGATGCACGGGTTGCTGTTGATGACGATCTCGTAGGCCAGCCCCATGTGTCCGCGGCGATAGTTCTTCTCGGTGGCGATGAACTCCTTGCCGTAGCTCCAGTGGCGGTAGTTCACCGGCATGCCCACGCTCGCGTAGGCATCCATCATCTGCTCGGCGGTGATCACCTCGAGCTGGTTGGGATAGGTGTCCAGGCCGTAGCGCTGGGCGGCGTTCCGGATCACTTCGTGATAGCGCTCGACCAGCTCGAACGACCAGTCGCTCGGCGCCGGCAGGGGCTCGGTCGGCCGGTTCTTCAACGGCAGCGGGCCGCGCCCCAGATCCTTCATCTCCGTCGTCTTCATGCCGCCACGGCTCCCTCTTTCTTGAAGAGATCCCGGAATACGGGGTAGATCTGCGAGGCCTCGACGGCCTTGCGCATCGCGAAGTTGCGGTTCACCTCCACCAGCTGGGTGTACTCCTCCCAGAGGTTCTGCTCTTCCTCGGCCACCTGCACGTAGGCGAAGTAGCGCACCAGCGGCAGCAGCTTGTCGTTCAGGATCTCGCGGCAGCGGCCGCTGTCGTGGTGCCAGTTGTCGCCGTCGCTGGCCTGCGCGCCGTAGATGTTCCACTCGCCGACGGGATAGCGCGCGCGGATGATCTCCTCCATGAGCACGAGCGCGCTCGACACGACCGTGCCGCCGGTCTCGGTGGCGTGGAAGAAGTTGTCCTCGTCGACTTCCTGCGCCTGCGTATGGTGGCGGATGAAGACGATGTCGATCTTCTCGTAGTGCCGCGTGAGGAAGAGGTACAGCAGGATGAAGAACCGCTTCGCGAGGTCCTTGCGCGACTCGTCCATCGAGCCGGACACGTCCATCAGGCAGAACATCACCGCCTTGGAGGTCGGCACCGGCACGCGGACGCGGGCGCGGAAGCGCAGGTCGATCGGGTCGAGATAGGGTATGCGCTGCAGCCGGTTGCGCAGCGCCTCCATCTCGAGCTCGAGCTGCCGGATCTCCGCCTCGTGGCCCACGGGCTGCCGCTTCAGCTCGGCCAGCTGCAGCTCCATCTCGCGCAGCTCGCGCCTGGACTCGGAGCCGAGCGCGATGCGCCGGCCGATCGCGCCGCGCATCGACCGCAGCACGTGCAGGTTCGTCGGCGTGCCGTCGCTCGTGAAGCCGGCGCGGTGGCTCTTCCACTCGGGCGTATCCGCCAGCTGCGTGCGGATCAGGTGCGGGAGCGCCAGGTCCTCGAAGAAGACCTGCATGAACTCTTCCTTGCTGAGCGAGAAGACGAAGTCGTCGTCCCCCTCCCCGGAATCGCTCGCCTGTCCGCCGCCCGAGCCCTGCCCGCCGCCGCCCTTCGGCCGCTCGATGCGGTCGCCGCGCACGTACTCCCGGTTGCCCGGGTGCACGATCTCTCGTACGCCGCCCTGGGCGTGGCCGAACACCGGCTCGTGGATGTCCTTCTTGGGGATGCGGATGTCCTCGCCACGCTCCATGTCGCGGATGCCGCGGCCATCGACGGCGCGCTTCACGGCCTCCCGGATCTGCACCTTGTAGCGCCGCAGGAAGCGCTCGCGGTTGCCGATCGACTTGTTCTTCCCGGCCAGCCGACGATCGATGATCTGCTGCAGCATGGCGACCTCGGCTCAGGAGCTCTTGCGCACGCGCAGGTACCACTCGCACAGCAGGCGCACCTGCTTGGGCGTGTAGCCCTTGTCGACCATGCGCGTGACGAAGTCCTCGTGCTTCTTGGCTTCGTCGGCGCTCGCCTTGGCGTTGAAGCTGATCACGGGCAGCAGCTCCTCGGTGTTGGAGAACATCTTCTTCTCGATCACCGAGCGCAGCTTCTCGTAGCTCGTCCACACCGGGTTCTTGCCCTGGTTGTTGGCGCGCGCGCGCAGCACGAAGTTGACGATCTCGTTGCGGAAGTCCTTCGGGTTCGCGATGCCGGCGGGCTTCTCGATCTTCTCGAGCTCGGCGTTCAGCGCCGAGCGGTCGAACACCTCGCCGGTGTCGGTGTCGCGGTACTCGTGATCCTGGATCCAGTAGTCGGCATAGGTCACGTAGCGATCGAAGATGTTCTGGCCGTACTCGCTGTAGCTCTCGAGGTAGGCGGTCTGGATCTCCTTGCCGATGAACTCGGAGTAGCGCGTGGACAGGTGCTCCTTGATGAAGCCGAGGTACTTCTGCTCGGTCTCGGGCGGGAACTGCTCGCGCTCGATCTGCTGCTCCAGCACGTACATCAGGTGCACCGGGTTCGCCGCGATCTCGGTGGAGTCGAAGTTGAAGACCTTCGAGATGATCTTGAAGGCGAAGCGAGTCGACACGCCGCTCATGCCTTCGTCGACGCCGGCGTAGTCGCGATACTCCTGGTAGCTCTTCGCGCGCGGGTCGGTGTCCTTCAGGTTCTCGCCGTCGTAGATCATGCATCTTCGAGAAGAGCGAGGAGTTCTCCGGCTCCTTGAGCCGCGTGAGGATGCCGAACTGCGACATCATCTTCAGCGTGCCGGGCGCGCACTTCGCTTCCGACAGCGACGAGTTGCGGATCAGCTTCTCGTAGATGCGCACCTCTTCCGACACGCGCAGGCAGTACGGCACCTTGACGATGTAGATGCGGTCGAGGAACGCCTCGTTGTTCTTGTTGTTGCGGAAGCTCTTCCACTCGCTCTCGTTGCTGTGCGCAAGCACGATGCCGTCGAACGGGATGGCGCCGAAGCCTTCCGTGCCCTTGAAGTTGCCTTCCTGGGTGGCCGTGAGCAGCGGGTGCAGCACCTTGATGGGCGCCTTGAACATCTCCACGAACTCGAGCAGGCCCTGGTTCGCCAGGCACAGGCCGCCGGAGTAGCTGTAGGCGTCCGGGTCGTCCTGCGCGTAGGTCTCGAGCTTGCGGATGTCCACCTTGCCGACGAGCGAGGAGATGTCCTGGTTGTTCTCGTCGCCCGGCTCGGTCTTAGCCACGGCGATCTGCTTGAGCACGCTCGGGAAGCGCTTGACGACCTTGAACTTGCGGATGTCGCCGCCGTACTCCTCCAGCCGCTTGACGGCCCACGGCGAGAGGATGCGGCTCAGGTAGCGCACCGGGATGCCGTATTCCTTCTCGAGGATCGGGCCGTCCTCCACCGGGTCGAACAGGCCGAGCGGCGACTCGTTCACCGGCGAGCCCTTGATGGAGAAGAACGGCACGCGCTCCATCAGCTGCTTGAGCCGCTCGGCGATGGAGCTCTTGCCGCCGCCGACGGGACCGAGCAGATACAGGATCTGCTTCTTTTCCTCCAGGCCCTGCGCGGCGTGGCGGAAGTAGGAGACGACCTGCTCGATCGAATCCTCCATGCCGTAGAACTCGTCGAACGCCGGGTAGATCTTGATGACCTTGTTGGCGAAGATGCGAGACAGGCGCGGGTCGTTGCGCGTGTCGATGGTGCGCGGCTCGCCGATCGCCTGCAACATGCGCTCGGCGGCGGTGGCGTAGGCGAGCGGGTTGCGCTTGCACTCGTCGAGGTATTCCTCGAGCGTGAGCTCTTCCTCGCGGGTGCGCTCGTAGCGGGCGGCGAAACTGCTGATCACGTCCATTCGGACCTCCTTGAATCGGAAGGCGCCGAAGGGGCGTGGCCCCCTAGGCGTCTGGGAAGTTCTGATGAAGTCCCGGCTGTACAGGCCCGGGCGTCATCAGAGCTTTCCGGTCACGTCGATGGCGTGTGCGGGTCGCATTCCCGCCAAATCAGCTTAAGCAAGGTCCGTGCCCTGCCGGCCGACGGCTGGAAGCGTGCAGATTCAACGCGGGGAGCCGCGACCCTGCGCTGACGCTTCCGAACGGATCGTTGTTGTTGTCGTGACTGTGCACGAATTCGAGGCTCGGTGCACGCAAAATGTTCTCGCTTCACCACCTCGCTACGCCGTGGGATTAACCCGCACGCGATTTGTTCACGAATCGCGCGCCCCCAGCTTGCCGAGCAGGCCGTTGAGCTCGTCCAGCGATCCGAACGCGATCGCAATCTCGCCCTGTTCGCCGCGGCGAGTCTTGCGATGAATGCGGATCTCGACCGCCGCAGTGAGCGCGTCGGCCAGCGCTTCTTCCAGCCGGACGATGTCGCGCGACTTGTCCTTCTTCACGCGCAGCAGCGGCGACTGCCGCCCCGCATTGAGCTGCCGCGCGACGAGCTTCTCGGCATCGCGCACCGACAGCTTCTTGGCCGCGACCTGGTTCGCCGCGAGGATCTGCTGCGCGGCGTCGAGCGACAGCAGCGCTCGGGCATGCCCCATGTCGATGTCGCCCGCCATCACCATCTGCTGGACCGGCTGGCGCGAGATTGAGCAGGCGCAGAAGGTTGCTCGCGGCGCTGCGCGAGCGGCCGACCGCCTGCGCCGCCTGTTCGTGCGTGAGCTTGAACTCGTCGATGAGGCGATGCAGCCCCTGCGCTTCCTCCAGCGGGTTCAGGTCCTCGCGCTGGATGTTCTCGATGAGGGCCATCACGAGCGGCAGACTCGTCGGGCACCTCCTTGACGAGCACGGGCACTTCGTCGAGGCCGGCCAGCTTCGCGGCGCGAAACCGCCGCTCGCCGGCGATGATCTCGTAGCGGCTGCCCCCCGCCTCGGCAAGCGGGCGCACGAGGATCGGCTGCATGACGCCTTGCGACCGGATGCTCTCCGCCAGTTCGTAGAGCGACCCTTCGTCCATGCGCGTTCGCGGCTGGTACCGGCCGGGCTGCAGCTGCGCAAGCTTGAGGCTGGAAGGCGCGCCGGGCATGGGCGCCGGCGCATCGGTCACCTTCGGGCCGAGCAGCGCCTCGAGCCCGAGGCCGAGCCCCTTGGGTTTCTTCGTGGCCATGGCGCTCGATTGTCCCCGAACGGACCTTCGATCCGTCTCGTGGCTTATCCTGTGCCTTTCGCAAGGGTCGACGGCGAGGTCGCGATGAAGCATGTGGTGTTCGTGGATGGCCAGGAAGGCACGACGGGCCTGCGCATCCACGAGGTGCTCGGAAAACGCAAGGACATCGAGCTGCTGGCCATCGACCCGGACAAGCGCAAGGACTCGACCGAGCGCGCCCGGCTGCTGAACGCGGCCGACGTCGCGTTCCTGTGCCTGCCCGACGCGGCTGCCCGCGAGGCCGTGGCGCTCGTCACGAACCCGAAGACCTGCCTGATCGACGCCAGCACGGCGCATCGCACCCGGCCCGAGTGGGTGTTCGGGCTGCCCGAGCTCGCGCCGGGCCAGCGCGACCGCCTGCGCGCCACGAAGCGCATCGCGAACCCGGGCTGCCATGCCACGGCGTTCATCCTGCTGCTGCGCCCGCTCGTGGATGCCGGCATCGTCGCGCCGGGCTTGCCGATCAGCGCCACGTCCATCACCGGCTACTCGGGCGGCGGCAAGAAGATGATCGAGCAGTACCGCGCCGGCGGCGACGCGAAGCTCATGTCTCCGCGCCCGTACGGCCTGGCGCTGGCGCACAAGCACATTCCCGAAATGATGGTTCACACGGGCCTCGCCACGAAGCCGGTGTTTCTGCCCATCGTCGGCAACTTCTACAAGGGCTTGGCCGTGAGCGTGCCGCTGCATTTCTCGGAGCTCTCGCCCGGCGCCGACGCGGCGGCCCTGCAGCGGGCTTTCGAGCAGCATTACGCGGGCGAGCCGTTCATCCGCGTGATGCCGCTGTCCGATGCGGCCACGCTGGAAGACGGCTACTTCGACATCCAGGCGTGCAACGACACCAACCAGTGCGACATCTTCGTCTTCGGCGATACCCAGCAGGCGGTGCTCGTGGCGCGACTCGACAACCTCGGCAAGGGCGCCAGCGGCGCTGCGGTGCAGTGCATGAACGTGCACCTCGGCCTCGACGAATCGCTAGGCCTTTGACGCAGCCGGCCCGCTGGCGCTGCCGCTAGCGCGCCTGCGGGTCCTCGGTGCGGTAGTGGTAGGCGTAGGCATCGGCGAACCCCAGGCGCCGGTACGCGTTGCGTGCCGGGAGGTTGTCGCCTTCCACCTGCAGATACCCCACGCGAGCGCCCCGCTGGCGCGCCAGCGACAAGAGCCGGCGGCACAGCGACTGGGCCAGGCCCTGCCCTCGCGCCTCGGGTGCCGTGAAGACGTCGTAGAGACCCGCCAGGTCGTTCTCCAGCGCGAACTGGCCGCAGGCCAGCAGGCGTCCGTCGTCGTCTCGCTTGACCACGTAGGCCTCGAACGTGACCGGCGACAACGTCAGCCGCTGCGCATGCGCCTGGCGCTGCGCGAGCGCAGAACCGCGCAAGCCGCCCACGGCATAGGCGAACGGCTCGTGTCCCACCAGCTGCATCGAGATCCCCGGCGGTAGAGCGCCCTCGTCCAGGTCGGCGAGCGCGGCACACACCATCACGCGGGTGTCGTCCAGCGTGCGCATGCCCATCGAGGCGAGCAGCGCATCCAGCCCCTCGGGCTGCGTGAAGGGGGTGATGCGCACGATCAACGGCAGCCCGGCGTCCGCGTACGCGGCGCGCGCCAGCTCCAGCTTCCGTTCGGGCGACTGGCGGCCCAGGGCCACGGCGTTGATGCAGCGGGCACGCTTGGCCTTGCCGGGGGAGAACCGGAGGAGCCATCCGTCGAGCCAACGCTGCTGGGGCGGCGCGCTCGCATTGATGCCGGCGTCCTCGATGCGCGACAGCAGGGTGGCGTCGTGCGCGTTCGAGCCTTCCCGGTCGTTCATGCGGGACCGCTCAGAGCGTCGAGATGCGCCGGGCCATCTCCCGGGCAAACTCGACATAGGCTTGCGCACCCTTCGATCCGGGATCGAAGACGACGCCGGGCTGACCGTAGCTAGGCGCCTCGGCAAGACGCACGTTGCGCGGGATCACGGTGTCGAACACCTTGTCTCCGAAGTGAGACTTGAGCTGCTCGCTCACCTGCTGCTGCAGCGTGATGCGCGGGTCGAACATCACGCGCAGCAGGCCGATCAGCTTGAGGTCGCGGTTGAGGTTGGCGTGCACCTGCTTGATGGTGTTCACCAGGTCGGACAAGCCTTCGAGCGCAAAGTACTCGCACTGCATCGGCACGATCACGCCGTGGGCGCTGCACAGGCCGTTCAGCGTGAGCAGGCTGAGGCTCGGCGGGCAATCGATCAGGACGAACTGGTACTCGGGATCCACCGCGGCCAGCGCCTTGCGCAGGCGTTCGTTGCGCCGCTCCACGTGCACGAGCTCCACTTCCGCCCCCGCCAGCTCGCGGTTCGCCGGAATCAGGTCGTAGCCGCCCTTCTCCGATCTTCGGATGGCCTCCGGCGCCGTCGCGGACTCCAGCAGCACGTCGTAGACGCTGAGCTCGATCGTGCGCTTGTCGATGCCCGAGCCCATGGTGGCGTTGCCTTGGGGATCGAGGTCGACCACGAGCACGCGCTGGCCGATCTGCGCGAGGCCGGCGGCGAGGTTGACCGTGGTGGTCGTCTTGCCGACGCCGCCCTTCTGGTTCGCGACACAGAAAATTCGAGCCATCGTTTGTATGTGAGCGATGGCTTCAGTCGCGCACGAGGCGCAGACCGAACCCGATCAGGAAAAGGCCGGCCACGCGCTCGAGCGATCGCGCGATGCGGCGGTGTGCCCGGACACGGTCGGCCAGCGCGTCGGCGAACGCACAGAGCGTGAGGCACCAGGCGGCGGTGATCACCGCGATGGTGAGCGCCATCACCGCGAACGTCGACCATCCGCGGTGCGTGGCCGGATCAATGAACAACGGGAAGAAGGCCATGTAGAAGACGATGGCCTTCGGGTTCAGCAGCGTGATGAGAAAAGCCTGGCGCGCATACCGGCGGGGCTCGATGCGCACCGGCGAGGCGGCGCGCTTCCCCCGGTGGAACATGAGCCGCAGGCCGATCCATGCAAGGTACGCGGCGCCGGCGTACTGCACGGCCTGGAACCATGCCGGATGGGCCGCGAGGAGCGCCGCCACGCCGGCCACCGCCAGCCACAGCAGCACCTGGTCGCCCACGATGAGGCCGAGCGTCGCCGCGGCGCCAGCCCGAAAGCCGCCGTGGCCGGTCGACGTGAGCAGCGCGAAGGTGCCGGGCCCCGGCAACGCGAGAAAAACGATCACGGCGGCGCAGAACGCGCCGAAGTCGGCCACTCCGAACATCGGGACACCCTTCGGGACGTTGGCGCCTTCGTGACGGCGCAGCTGGCATTTTGCCCGGTCAGGCGGTCGCCCGGCGCATCCACACGAGGCAACGTTGAGCGTCGAGGTACGGAACGTCGAGTTGTTCCACGTGGAACACGTCGACGTCTTTTTGCAGCGCTTGCAGCTCCGCGTCCGGCACTCGGCCCTTCATCGCAAGCCATACGCCGCCTTGGCGCAGCCGGGGTGTCGTCAGCGTGGAAAAGTCGGAAAGCGACGCAAAAGCACGGCTGGCGATCAGATCGAACCGCCCGACTCCGTTCTCGACCCGGCCATGTTCGACAGCCAGGTTGCCCTGCCCCAGTTCGGAGGCGACCTGGCGCACGAAAGCCGCCTTCTTGGCGACTGCGTCGACGCAGGTCACGTGCACGTGCGGCATCACGATCGCAACTACTGCTCCAGGCAGGCCGCCGCCGCTGCCGACGTCCAGTAGTCGGGCCGGGCCCTCCCCCACGTGCCGCCGCAACGACGGCACGATGGCCAGGCAGTCGGCAAGGTGGTGCGTCAACATCAGCGCCGGATCGCGAACGGCGGTGAGGTTGTAGGTGGCGTTCCAGCGTTGCAGCAGCGAAAGGTAGGCGTGGAGCCGCTCGAGGGCTGCGGAATCCAACGTCAGTCCGAGCCGGCGGGCAATGCCTTCGAGCGTCGGCATGTCAGTGGTCCATTGCGCTTTGCGCCACCCGCGGCGCATGAGACGCTGTTGCGGGGATTGTCCGTTGTCGGCCCTTTGCGGTCGGTCGGCTTGCGTTCTGACATTGGCGCGCCCGATCTGCTTGGGGTGCGGGCGCGTCGGGCCGAGGGAGGCGGTCGGCCCTTCGGGCCGACTGCGCTGCGGTCCTCGGGCCGGGGGCGCGCCGTCCACTTAGCTCCGTGCGCTTCGCGCGCTGCGCACGACGCCGGCGAGTCAGATCACGAAGCGCGCTGCGCGCGCCGCCCCCGGCCCTGCGGTCCTCGCCGCCTCCCACGGCCCGCCGCGCCCGCACCCCAAGCAGCTCTCCTGCAGGGTCGGGGCGGCCGGCCGTTCGCGGGAGATCTTCTCCCTCTCCCACTTGTGGGAGAGGGCTGGGGTGAGAGCGCGGCGGAGCGACTGCCACAGTCGTCGCGATGCGCATGCACCGCCCTCACCCCGGCCCTCTCCCGCAAGCGGGAGAGGGAGGCAGGCGTGCACTTGCCAGAGCGTGTCTGCAAAGGTGCGGGCAGGCCGGCCGCGGCGCGCGTGGGCGGCGCCGGGCTTGGGTGCTGCGGGGGGCGGCGTGCACGCAGTGCACGCTTCGTGAACTGACTCGCCGGCGTCGTGCGCAGCGCGCAACGCGCGCGGAGCTAAGTGGACGGCGCGCCCCCCGCAGCGCACAAGCCCGGGGAGTCGGCCCGCAGGGCCGACCGCCGCCGTCGCGCGTCGCGGCCGGCCTGCCCGCACCTTTGTCGCGCCAATGCAGGCATGTCTGCTTTGAGATGGCACGACCGACCGCAACGGGCCGAAGGGCGACAGTCTCATCCTAGTGGTCCACCGCCGCGAAGCGCGACCCCCGCCGGCATGAAACGGCCCCACCAAGGCCTTGCGTGGAGCCCCCTTCGGGGGGGCCAACAATCCCCGGCTCCGCCGGCCGCTGGAAGAGCCCCTCGGGGGCAGCGACGGGAAGAGCGTGGGGGTTGTTTCACCTAGGCTGCGGCATCGCCCACCGGCGGGCCATCATTGGCGGCAAGCCGCTCGAACCCCTTGAAGCGCCCCTTCTTCAGGTGCACGAGTAGCAGCGAGATGGCCGCCGGCGTGACGCCGGAGATGCGGGATGCTTGCCCGAGCGTCGAGGGCCGGTGCCGGGACAGTTTCTGCCGCACTTCGAACGACAGCGCGGTCACTTGGGCGTAGTCCAGCTCCTCCGGCAGCTTGAGGTGTTCGTAGGCGGCGGCACGGCGCACCTCGTCGACCTGCTTGCCGATGTAGCCGGCGTACTTGGTGGCGATCTCCACCTGCTCGATCACTGCCGTGGCCAGGGCCTCCCCCAGCTCGGCCGCCAGCACGGAACGCGAAACGCCCGCCTCGGGCCGTGCCACCGAGGCCACCGTCGCAATGTCGTCGAACCGGACTCCGGGCCGCCGCAACAGGTCCGCCAGCGTGTGCTCGTGTTCGAGTGGCTTCCCGAGCACCTGCTCCGCATGGGCGGCCGGCAGAATGCCCGGATGCACCCACGTCGATGCGAGCCGCTGTGTTTCACGTGAAACAGCGTCTCGCTTCTGGCAGAACAGCGTCCACCGCGCATCGTCGATCAGGCCGAGGCGCCGTCCGGCTTCCGTGAGACGCAGATCGGCGTTGTCTTCCCGCAATTGGAGCCGGAACTCGGCGCGGCTCGTGAACATGCGATAGGGCTCGGTGACGCCCTTGGTGATGAGGTCGTCGACCAGCACGCCCAGGTAGGCCTGGTCCCGAGCGGGCAGCCAGGCGTCTCGGCCCTGCACCTGCAGCGCGGCGTTGAGCCCGGCGAACAGACCCTGGGCTGCCGCCTCCTCGTAGCCCGTGGTGCCGTTGATCTGGCCGGCGAAGAAGAGCCCCTCGATCGCACGCGTCTCGAAGCTGGGACGCAGCGCCCGCGGATCGAAGTAGTCGTATTCGATCGCGTAGCCCGGCCGCAGGATGTGCGCCTGCTCCAGCCCCTGCATCGACCGCACGGCCGCGATCTGCACGTCGAACGGAAGCGACGTGGAGATGCCGTTGGGATAGACCTCGTGCGTCGCCAGCCCTTCGGGCTCGAGGAAGATCTGATGGCTCGACTTGTCGGCGAAGCGGTTGACCTTGTCCTCGATGCTCGGGCAGTAGCGCGGGCCCACGCCCTCGATGACGCCGGTAAACATGGGGCTGCGGTCGAACCCCTCGCGGATGATGGCGTGCGTGCGCTCGTTGGTGTGCGTGATCCAGCATGGCACCTGGCGAGGGTGCTGGCCCGCCGTGCCCATGAAGCTGAACACCGGCACAGGATCGATGTCGCCAGGCTGCTCGGCCAGCCGGGCAAAGTCGATCGTGCGGCCGTCGAGGCGTGGCGGCGTGCCGGTCTTGAGCCGGCCCTGAGGCAACTTCAATTCCTTCAGGCGCGCAGACAACGTGATCGCGGGAGGATCCCCGGCCCGGCCGGCGCTGTGGTTCTGAAGGCCGACATGGATGCGGCCATCGAGGAAGGTGCCGGCGGTGAGCACCACGGCGCGGCTGCGGAACCGCAGGCCGATCTGCGTGATGGCGCCGGCGACGCGGCCGCCCTCGAGCCAGAGGTCGTCCACCGCCTGTTGGAACAGCCAGAGGTTGGGCTGATTCTCCAGGCGGCGCCGGATGGCCGCCTTGTAGAGGATGCGGTCGGCCTGGGCCCGCGTGGCGCGCACGGCGGGCCCCTTGGATGCGTTGAGGATCCGGAACTGGATGCCGCCCTCGTCGGTGGCGGCCGCCATGGCACCGCCGAGCGCGTCGATCTCCTTGACCAGGTGCCCCTTGCCGATGCCGCCGATGGACGGATTGCAGCTCATCTGGCCCAGCGTCTCGATGTTGTGCGTGAGCAGCAGCGTGGCGCAGCCCATGCGCGCGCTGGCCAGCGCCGCCTCGGTGCCGGCGTGGCCGCCACCGATCACGATCACGTCGAACTGCTTCGGGTATTGCAAGAGAAGGCTCCGGGGGAGGCGGAATTTTAAGTCGCAGGGCCTCCTTGAGTTGGGGATGGGCGCGGCGACCGCGCGCTGGTCGAATGCGCGCCGGCTTTCGGCCGGTCATCGACAACCCATCAAGGAGGAACCTCATGAAACTCGATCGACACCTCGCCGCCGCATTTGTACTGGCGGCCGCCTGCACCTTTCCCGCGACCGCACAAACGGCAGCGCCGTCCAAGGCCGGCGCGCCCACCGGTGCCGCCTCCGCTCAGAAGGCGGCGCCCTCGGGAGCCGCGACGCTGGACAACTGCGAAAAGCAGGCCGGCGATCGGGCGGGGGATGCGAAGAAGTCGTTCCTCAAGAGCTGCCTCAAGCCGGTGAGCACGCAGCAGGGAACGCAGCAGGGAAAGATGAAGCAGTGCAACGTGGACGCCAAGGGCAAGAAGGGCGATGAACGCCGCGCCTTCATGAGCGAGTGCCTGAAAAAGAAGAAGCCCTGATTCGACCTTCAGCGAGTGCCCACTCCGCGCGCCAGCAAGACGGCCGCGAGCGGAACCAGCAGCAGCGCGTGCGCCTGGATCATGATCCAGCGCCGCGCTCGCCGGACCTCCTCTGCGGACGGCAAGGCGCCCGAGGCGGCGAGGGTCCGGCGCCAGCGAAGGAACGCCCGCGTGGGCACGGCGGACATCATCCCGATCACCACGAACAAGGTCACCTTGAGGTGGAGCAGCGGCTGGCTCCAGTACCAGCCGAATCCCTTGGCGCCCCACCAGGTGCGCGCAATGCCCGTGGCCAGCACCGTGATGGCCGCCACCAGGTAGAGCCGGTCGACGCGCAGCAGCCGATGCACGATGGCGGCGTTCATCCACTCGGCGCGGCACAGCGCGGCCTCGCTCGTGAGGAAGGTCACCAGGCCGAGGATGGCGACGAAGTGGATGTAGGCGAGCAGGGGTTCGAGCATCATCAGTTGGCCCCGGTCCAGTAGCGGCTGTCGCCGTAGGTGCGCTTGAGGAAGTCGATCCACAGGCGCACGCGCAACGGCAGGTGGCGCCGCTGAGGGAACACGGCATAGATGCCGTTGGGCGGCGCCGCGTATTCGTCCAGCACCGTGACGAGCGTGCCGGCGGCGATGTCCTGCTCGACCTCCCAGGTGCTGCGCCACGCGATGCCCAGCCCCTGCACGCACCAGTCGTGCAGCACCTGGCCGTCGCTGCAGTCGAGCCGTCCGTGCGGCCGCAGGTGCGTCACCTGGCCGTCCACCGTGAAGGCCCAGCCCCGGGTCTGGCTGGCGTCGGAGCTCAGCGGCAGGCAATCGTGCCGGGCCAGGTCGGAAGGGTGCCGCGGCGTGCCGGCGCGCTCCACGTAGCGCGGGGACGCGACGCACAGCCGCCGGTTGTCTGCCAGGCGCAGGCTGACCAGGCTCGAGTCGGGCAGGTCGCCGACGCGCACGGCGCAGTCGAACCCTTCGTTGACGATGTCGACGACCCGGTCGGACAGATTCAAGGACACGCTGACATCGGGATGGTCGGCCACGAAGCGCGGCACGAGCGGAGCCACGTGGCGGCGGCCGAATCCAGCCGGCGCCGTGACGCGCAAGTGACCGCTTGCTTTTACGCCGCCGGCGCTAACGCTGGCCTCTGCATTCGCCAGTTCGGCCATCACGCGCTGAGCGTCTTCGAGGAAGGCGCTGCCCTCATGCGTGAGCGTGATCCGGCGCGTGGTCCGCACCAGCAGCTTCACCCCCAGACGCTCTTCCAGCGCGTCGATGCGCCGGCCGATCACCGCGGGCGCGACACCTTCGGCATGGGCCGCCGCCGTCAGGCTGCCCTTCGTCGAGACAGCGACGAAAGACTCGATCTGCTTCAGCCGATCCATGGTCGGCGATTATGCGTAGCGCGGTTGCGAATCCGTACCGAGCGGCGATGATTTCGCAGAAGGCCGTCGCCGATGCCCGAGCTTCCCGATGTCGCCGTGTACGTCGAGCGCACCGCTGCCAAGACGGTGGGCCACGCTCTGCGCGCGCTGGAATTGCGCAGCGCCTTCGTGCTGCGCACGGCCGTTCCGCCGGCCAGCGACCTGGTCGGGCGAGAGGTCGTCGGCGTGCGACGCCTCGGCAAGCGCGTGGTGCTGGAATTTGCCGCGCAGCCAGCCATGTTTCTCGCGATCCATCTCATGATTGCCGGCCGCCTGCACTGGCACGCGGCGGAGCGCGCCGTGCCGCGGCACGCGCTGGCCGTGCTGCGCTTCGATCACGGGGCGCTGGTGATGACCGAAGCCGGTACGCGCAAGCGCGCGTCGCTGCACGTACTGCAAGGCGCCGACGCGCTGGACGCGCTGGATCCGAAAGGGCTGGAGCCGCTGGACTGCAGCTTCGACGACTTCGCGAAGCGGCTCACGGCCGCGAACCACACGCTCAAGCGTGCGCTGACCGATCCGCGCACGCTGAGCGGCCTCGGCAACAGCTACTCGGACGAGATCCTCCATCGCGCGCGGCTCTCGCCGCTGGCCTTGACGCAGGCACTCGATTCACCAGCCCTGCAGCGCCTGTACGACGCCATGCGCGCGGTGCTCGGCGAGTGGACACGCCGCCTGCGCGACGAGGCCGGCGACTTTCCGCAGAAGGTGAGCGCGTTTCGCGAGGGCATGGCGGTGCACGGCGATACGGGCAGCCCTGCCCCGCTTGCGGCGCCCCGGTGCAGCGCATCGTCTATGCCGACAACGAGACGAACTACTGCGCACGCTGCCAGACCGGCGGCCGCGTGCTGGCGGACCGGGCGCTCTCGCGGCTGCTGAAGGCGAGCTTTCCGCGCGACATCGACCAGCTGGAGTGATGCCAGCACGGCGCGCCGCGGCGATTGCGCCGCGCGGCGCAAAGTTGCCGCGCTTGCGCCGAACTCAATATTTACGCCTAGCGGCACTACAGTGCCAACGATGGTCACGCCGCGCGCAATCCTCTTCGACGCCTATGGCACGCTGTTCGACGTCTACAGCGTGGCTCAGCTGGCCGAGGAGCTCCACCCGGGGCGGGGCGAGGCGCTGGCGGCGCTGTGGCGCGACAAGCAGATCGAGTACACCCGGCTCGTGTCGATGAGCGGGCGCTACCGCCCGTTCCGCGATCTGACGCGCGCCGGCCTGCGCTTTGCGGCGCAACGCCTCGGGTTGCTGCTCGACGCCAGCGGCGAGGAGCGTCTGATGGACCAGTATCGGCGCCTGTCCGCTTTCCCTGAGAACCGCGAGGTGCTGGACGGTTTGAAGCGGCGCGGCGTGCAGGCCGGCGTGCTTTCCAACGGGGATCCCGACATGCTGTCGGACGCCGTCGGCAGCGCCGGATTCGGCGACCTGCTGGAGCCGGTGCTGTCGGTGCAGGCGACCCGCCGTTACAAGACCGACCCAGCGGCCTACGCGGTCGGCACCGCTGCCCTCGGCCTGCCGGCGCAGGACATTCTTTTCGTCTCGAGCAACGGCTGGGACGCCATCGGCGCCACGTGGCATGGCTACACCACGCTGTGGGTGAACCGCGCCGGCGCCCCGCTCGAGCAGCTCGACACCCCGCCGACGCACATCGGCCGCAGCCTGCGCGACGTGCTCGATTTCTTTCCGAACTGAGGAGCTTTCCATGACGACGCTTGCGCTGCCTCCCGGCATGCAGATCAACGCCCCGATCCTTCCGGGCTTCGAAACGGTGCTGACGCCCGACGCCCTGGGCCTCGTGGCCACGCTGCACCGCGCATTCAACGGCCGCCGGCGCGAACTTCTGGCCGCGCGGGCCGAGCGCGCGAAGCGGCTGGACGCTGGCGAGCGGCCCGACTTCCTCGCCGAGACGGAATCCATCCGCGCCGGCGACTGGAAGATCGCGCCGGTGCCCAAGGCGCTGGAGCGGCGGCGCATCGAGATCACGGGCCCGGTGGAGGCCAAGATGGTGATCAACGCGTTCAACTCGGGCGCCGACAGCTACATGACGGACTTCGAGGACAGCAACGCGCCGTCGTGGACGAACCAGATTCAGGGCCAGATCAACGTGGGGCGTGCCATCCGGCGCACGCTCACGCTCGAGCAGGGCGGCAAGACCTACCGCCTGAACGATCGCATCGCCACGCTGCAGGTGCGCCCGCGAGGATGGCACCTCGACGAGAAGCACGTCCTCGTGGACGGCCAGCGCGTGTCAGGCGGCATCTTCGACTTCGCGCTGTTCCTGTTCCACAACGCGAAGGAGCAGCTCGCGCGCGGGGCCGGGCCGTACTTTTACCTGCCCAAGATGGAAAGCCATCTCGAGGCCCGGCTGTGGAACGACATCTTCGTGAAGGCGCAGCAGGAGATCGGCCTGCCGCAAGGCACCATCAAGGCCACGGTGCTGATCGAGACCATCCTCGCGGCGTTCGAGATGGACGAGATCCTCTATGAGCTGCGCGAGCACTCGGCCGGATTGAACGCCGGGCGCTGGGACTACATCTTCTCGTGCATCAAGAAGTTCAAGCTGGACAAGAACTTCTGCCTGGCCGACCGTGCGAAGGTGACGATGACGGCCCCGTTCATGCGCTCCTATGCCTTGCTGCTGCTCAAGACCTGCCACAAGCGAGGCGCCCCCGCCATCGGCGGCATGAGCGCGCTGATCCCGATCAAGAACGACCCCGAGAAGAACGCCATCGCGATGGCCGGCATCGTGGGCGACAAGAAGCGTGACGCGATGGACGGCTACGACGGCGGCTGGGTGGCGCACCCGGGCCTGGTGGAGCCGGCGATGCAGGAGTTCCTCGCGGTGCTGGGCGACAAGCCGAACCAGTGGAGCAAGCAGCGCGACGACGTGCGCGTGGGCGCGGCCGATCTGCTGGATTTCCAGCCCGAGCAGCCGATCACCGAGGCGGGCTTGCGCATGAACATCAACGTCGGCATCCACTACCTGGGCGTCTGGCTTGCGGGCAACGGCTGCGTCCCGATCCACAACCTCATGGAAGACGCGGCGACGGCGGAGATCAGCCGCTCCCAGGTGTGGCAGTGGATCCGCAGCCCCAAGGGCGTGCTGGACGACGGCCGCAAGGTCACGGCGGCGCTGGTGCGCGAGCTGATCCCGCAGGAGCTCGGCAAGATCAAGGCGACCGGCGTGGAGGGGAAGTTCGACCGCGCGGCGAAGATCTTCGAGCAGATGAGCACGCAGGACGAGTTCGCGGAGTTCCTGACGCTCCCGCTGTACGAGGAGCTCTGAAGGGCTGGCGCGCTCGTGCCGCCGTTGCTGAAGGTGCCGCCGCACGCACGGCGTGGGTGACGCGGCGGCTCTGCGCGCCTGCCTACAATTCGGCGGCTGCATCGCGGCAGTCACGCATGACACTCCCCGATCTTCCCATCCGTTGCGACGTGCTCGTTGTCGGCGCCGGCCCGGCCGGCAGCGCCTGTGCGCAGTGGCTCGCGCGCGCCGGGCGCGACGTGCTGCTCGTCGACCAGCACGACTTCCCGCGCGACAAGGTGTGCGGCGACGGCCTGATCCCCGACGCGCATCGGGCGCTGGCGCGCCTGGGCGTGCTGGAGGAGGTGATGGCGCTGGCACAGCGCGTGCGGCACGTGGGGTGCGTCGGGCCGCGCGGCGGGCGCGTCGACGTGCCGGGTTCGCTGTCGGTGCTGCCGCGGCGGGAGCTCGATCACGTGATCCAGCGTGCGGCACTGCGCGCCGGCGCGCGCTGGCAGGTGGCGAAGTTTTTCGCGCCGCTGATGGAGGGCGAGCGCGTCGCCGGTGCGCGGCTGACCACGGCCGATGGCCCGCGCGAGGTGCGGGCCAGCCAGGTGGTACTCGCCACCGGCGCCGTGCCGCAGGCCTTGATGGCGGCCGGGCTGTGCGAGCGGCGCACGCCCAGCGGCGTGGCGCTGCGCGGCTATGTGCGCAATCCGGCCATGGGGGGCCGCATCACGGAAATGGAGGTGGTGTGGCACCGCAAGCTGCGGCCGGGGTATGGCTGGATCTTCCCGTGCCGCGACGGGGTGTTCAACCTCGGCGTGGGCGTGGCGCACAGCCACGCGAAGGTGCGCGATGGCCGGCACACCATGCAGGAGGTGAACCTGCGCGACATGTTCAATGCCTTCTGCACGTTCTACGCCCCGGCGCGCGCGCTGATGCAGGGCGGCACGCCGCTCGGCGACCTGAAAGGCGCCCCGCTGCGCTGCTCGCTCGAGGGTGCGCGCTACACGCGGCCCGGGCTGCTCGCCACCGGAGAGGCGCTGGGCAGCACGTACGCCTTCACCGGCGAGGGCATCGGCAAGGCGATGGAGACGGGACTGCTGGCCGCGCAGGCCTTGCTCGCATCCGACCTCGACGACGAAGCTTGCCGCGCGAAGTACGAGGCCGAGTTGCGCGCGCTGAAGCCGCGCTTCGACCTCTACGAGAAGGCCAACCGCGTCAACGAGCACCCGTGGTTGGCGGACCTGCTCGATCTGGCGCGCCAACCGGAGCGCGCGCATCCTGCGGCGCATGGAAGGCGTGCTGGAGGAAACCGGCAACCCGGGCAACCTCGTCACGCTGCGCGGGCTGACTCGGCTGTTCCTTCCGATTCGCTAGCCCGTGCGTTCCCGCCCTCGATCACCTCGTGCACGAAGTAGAGCTTGCGCACCGCCGCACGGCTGAGCACGAAGGGGTAGAAGTCATGGAGGCCCATGCTGCGGGACATCTCGTTCAGCAGTGCGGTGATTTCCACCCAGGCGTTCACGAACGCGAGGAAGTCCGCCGCGCCGGGGTCTGAGCCCTGCCCATCCAGCACGTCGGTCCCGAACGGCTCCGTGTCCACTTCGAGCGCGTCGGCCTCCAGGCCGAAGCTCATGGCCGTTTCGACCGTGTCGACCATGTGCAGGTAGTGGGCCCAGGTCTCGGCCCAGTCTTCCCAAGGGTGCGCCGCGGCGTAGGCGCTCACATGCCGCTGCGCCCAGTCGGCCGGCGGCCCCTGCTCGTAATGACGCTTCAGCGCATCCGCATAGTCGGCGCGCTCGTCACCGAAGAGCTCGCGAAACGGGTCTAGCCAGGGTGTACCGTCGATCAGACGGTCCCAGTAGTAGTGTCCGACCTCGTGGCGCACATGGCCGAGCAACGTACGATAGGGCTCGCGCAGTTGCGTGCGGATGCGCTCCCGGGTGGCGTCGTCGGCCTCCTCGATGTTCAGCGTGACGATGCCGCCGGCGTGTCCGGTGATGGTGGGCTGCTCGGGCGTGGGACGCAGGAAGTCGAATGCGAGGCCGCGCTCGATGTCCTCGCCGCCCGCCCCGGGGACGCGCGAGACCACCGGCAGCCCGAGCGCGAGGAGCTGCGACACGAGGCGCCGCTTGGCGTTCTCGATCCGCTCCCACGCGACGCGGTTCTCATCGATGGACAGGTCGGGAATCACGCGGTTGAGCCGGCAAGAGACGCACAGCGTGGCCGCGCTGCCCGCATCCAGCATCCAGTTGCAGGCTGCGAGGCCGAAGTTCGCGCAGCGCTTCAGGCGCGGGCCGTCGCTCTCGTCCCACACCTGCCAGTGCCCGGCGTCGTCTTCTGCCGGCTGCAGCGGGAGCAGCGTGAGGCGCTCCGGCAAATAGCCGAGCGGCGTGCCGCAGGCCAGGCACTGGCTGTTGCGGAAGAACACGGGGCGCCCGCAGCGACAGCGGAAGGCGCGTGAGGCGCGCGGGGTCTTCGCAGGGCGCCACATCTCGCGCAGGCGCCGACTCAGGGTTTGGAACAGGACTTCCATCGTGCGATGCTAGTGTCTCGCCCTGAGGCACTTATCGTGCGCGACCGCCCATGTGCCAGCTGCTCGGCATGAACGCCAACACGCCGACCGACGTGATGTTCAGCTTCACGGGGCTGGCCACGCGCGCCCACGAGCACAAGGACGGCTTCGGCATCGCCTTCTTCGAGGGCTGCGGCCTGCGGCTGTTCGTCGACCACGTCAGCGCCCGGGTGTCCCCCGTGGCCGAGCTCGTGAAGCGCTACCCGATCCAGAGCGACAACGTCATCGCCCACATCCGCAAGGCCACGCAGGGGCGCACGGCGCTGGAGAACACGCACCCGTTCATGCGCGAGCTGTGGGGCCGGTACTGGGTGTTCGCCCACAACGGCGACCTGAAGGACTTCCACCCGAGGCTGCACGCCGCCTTCCGGCCGGTCGGCGACACCGACAGCGAGCGTGCCTTCTGCTGGCTGATGCAGGAGATGTCGAAAGCGCACGCCGGCGTGCCGAGCATCGAGGAGACGACGCTCACGCTGGCGGAGCTGGTGGCGCAGCTCAATGGGCACGGCACCTTCAACATGCTGTTGTCCAACGGCCAGGCCCTGTGGGCCCACGGCTCCACGCGGCTGTTCTGGCTCGAGCGGCGCCACCCCTTCGCGCACGCAACGCTGGCCGACGAGGACCTGAGCGTCGACTTTTCGAGCGTCACCACGGCCGACGACCGCGTGGCCGTGATCGCCACCGAACCGCTGACCGCCAACGAGCAATGGGTGCCGTTCTCCGCGGGCGAGCTGCGTGTTTTTGTCGATGGTGTCTGCAGCGCGCGCCGCTAGCATGCGGCGACCAAGCCGCAACACCCGACATCCATGCCCGAGATCCCGGCTCCCCGCTTCGACCAGTTCTACCGCTACGACGAGCTGACCCGCCTGCTCATGGACTACGCCGAGACGCGGCGGGACCTGGTGTCCGTGCGCTCGCTCGGCAGGAGCCACGAGGGGCGCGCCATCTGGCTCGCCGCGGTGACGAACGCCGCCACCGGCCCGGCCGACGAGAAGCCCGCGCTGTGGATCGACGGCAACATCCACGCCGCCGAGCTCACCGCGAGCACCGCGTGCCTGTACTACCTGCACCGCCTGGTCGAGCGCTACGGCAGCGATGTGCGCATCACGCAGCTGCTGGACACGCGCGCGGTCTACATCTGCCCCCGACTGAACCCGGACGGCGCCGAGCTGGCGCTGGCCGACCGCCCGCGCCACATCCGCTCGTCGGTGCGGCCCTATCCGTACGATGAAGAGCCGGTCGACGGTCTGACCATCGAGGACGTCGACGGCGACGGACGCATCCTGTCCATGCGCATCCCGGACCCGCATGGCACGCACAAGAAGCACCCCGCCGAGCCGCGCGTGATGATCGCGCGCGAGCCGGGGGAGTTCGGCGGCGAGTACTACCGGGTCATTCCGGAAGGCACGTTGAAGAACTACGACGGCCTGACGATCACCGCCAACCGCGATCGCGAGGGCCTGGACCTCAACCGCAACTTCCCGAGCCTGTGGCGCCAGGAGTACGAGCAGCTCGGCGCCGGGCCCTACCCGGCCAGCGAGCCGGAGGTGCGTGCGATGGTCGACTTCATCGCGCACCGGCCCAACATCGGCGCGGCAGTGAGCTTCCACACGCACAGCGGCGTGATCCTGCGCCCGATGGGGACGCAGCCGGACGACGAGATGATCCCGGAGGACCTGTGGGCCTACCAGCGCTTCTCCGCGCTCGGCGAGAAGCTCACCGGCTACCCGGCCATCAGCATTCACCATGACTTCAAGTACCACCCGAAGGAGATCGTCACCGGCACGCAGGACTGGATCTACGAGCACCTGGGTGCGCTGTTCTGGACGGTGGAGATCTGGGCCCCCAACAAGGAAGCCGGCATCACCGGGTACAAGTGGATCGACTGGTACCGCGACCACCCGCCGGAGGACGACCTGAAGCTGCTCAAGTGGAGCGACGAGCAGTGCGGCGGCGCCGCGCACGTCGACTGGCGGCCGTTCCACCACCCGCAGCTCGGGCCGGTGGAAATCGGCGGCTGGGACAAGATGAACTTCTGGCGCAATCCGCCGCCGCACCTGCGCGAGCGCGAGGCCGCGCGCTTTCCCGACTGGATGACGCAGATCGCGCTGTCGCTGCCGCGGCTCGAGCTGCTGCGTACCGAGGTTCGCGCCCTGGGCGGCAACACCTGGCGCATCCGCTTCGCGGTGGCGAACAGCGGCTGGCTGCCGGCCTACGTGAGCAAGCGGGCGATCGCACGCAAGACGGTGCGCGGGGTGATCTTCGAGATCCACCTGCCCGAGTCGCCGGACGCCGGCGTGACGCTGTGCAACGGCAAGCAGCGCATCGAGGGACCGCAGCTCGAAGGCCACGCGCCCCGCAACTCGCTGCACGCCTTCCTGCCCGCGCGCGACCTCACGGCCGATCGCGCGGTGGCCGAGTGGGTCGTGCGTGCCCCGCGCAACACGCGCCTGGCGCTGTCAGCGCGCGCGGACAGAGCGGGTGTCGTGCGCACCGAGGTGGTTCTCGACTGAGGACGGCGCGCACGGGCGCGCATCGCCAAAAAAAACGCCGGCAAGGCCGGCGTCCGAATCGTGGTCCGGCGCGCGGCGCCGGCTCACCCTGCTGTGGTGTCTGACTGTCTCCTCAGTCCCCCGTCAAGGCGGCGCCGTGCCGGCGCCGCTGCGAGTGGGCGCAATTTAAGCAGCCGGCAGCGCCGCGTCATCCGTAGTTTCCCCCGCGTTCGAGGCCGCGGCCGGGGCCAGCGTGAACTCGAACCGGGCGCCGACCCCGGGCGTGGCGCCCGCACGAATGAAGCCGCCATGGCGCTCGACGATGCGGCGCACGATGGACAGGCCGACGCCCGTGCCGGCGTACTGCTCGCTCGTGTGCAGCCGCACGAAGGGCTGGAACAGCCGCTGCGCGCGCTCGGCATCGAAGCCCGCGCCGTTGTCCTCCACCGCGAACACCGGCACGCCGCCCTCGCTTTGCACGCGCCGCAGCGCCACGCGGGGCGCGGCCACGTCGCGCGTGAACTTCGCTGCGTTCGACAGCAGGTTGGCCAGCACCACGCGCAGCAGCGGCGCGCTGCAATGGGCCGCCAGGCCGGGCTCGACGTGCCACTCCACCGCGGCCCGGCGCTCGATCGACGGCAGCTCGCGGATCAGCGCGAGCGCAAGCGACGACAGGTCCACCGGCTCGCGCTCCAGAGCCATCGCGCTCGAGTGCGCGAGCTCGAGCAGCGCCGTCACCGTGGCCTGCATCGAGCGCGCCGCCTGCGCCTGCATCGCGACCCAGCTGCGCTCGTCGTCCGAGAGGTGCTCGCCGCGCATCTGCAGCAGCTCGGCAAACGCGAGCACGTGGCCGATCGGCGTGCGCAGCTCGTGCGCGAGCTGGCGCGAGAACGCCTCCAGATCGCGGTTGCTCTGCTCGAGCTCCGCCGTGCGCTCGGCCACGAGGCGCTCCAGCTGCGCGTTGCGCAGCAGCAGCACGCGCTCGGCGCGCTTGCGCAGCGTGATGTCGCGGCCGACGCCGTGATAGCCGATGAAGATGCCCTTGGCGTCGAAGCGCGGCATCCCGCTCGCCGACACCCACAGCGGCCCGCGCGGGCCGGGTCGCTGCATCAGGTACTCGAAGCCGCGGAACGGACGATGCGCATCGAGGTCCGCCTCGTGCCGCGCCCAGGCCTCCTCGGTCGTGCCCTCCGGGCTCAGCTCGCGGCGCCGGCGGCCGATGGATTGCGTCGCGGCATCGCCCAGCAAGTCCTGCGCGAGCGGGCCGAGCACGGTGATGCGGTGCTGCGCGTCGGTCTCCCAGTACCAGTCGGCCGACAGGTCGGCGATCACCGCGTAGCGCCGCTCGCTGTCGTGCAGGCGCTTGAACGCGAGATGCTGCTCCGTGATGTCGCGGCCCACGCCTTCGTAGCCGATGAAGCGCCCTTCCGCGTCGCGCCGGGCCTTGGCCGACATCGCGATCCACACCGACGAGCGGCCCGGGCGCCGCACCTCGATGCGCACCTCGCGGAACGACCGGCGGCGCGCCATGCGCTCGTTGAGCTCGTTCCAGCCGCCCTCCGGCGGCGCGTAGTGCTCGACCTCGTCGTGCCGGCGCCCGAGCAGGTCCTCCGGCTGCAGCCCGAGCTTCATGTGCGACTTCAGGTCGTCCGAGACCCATGAGAAGCGCAGGTCGCGGCCGGTCTCCCAGTACCAGTCGGCCGACAGCCGCGCGCGGGCCTTCCAGCGCCGCTCGCGCTCGGACAGCGCGTGCTCGACGCCCTGCGCCATGTCGTCGAGCACCGAGACGCCGGGCATGCTGGAGTCGCCGCGCCGGCCGTCGATGACGCTGGCGCCGTCGTCGCGCGCCACCCGCAGGGCGAAGCGCAGCAGCGAGCCGGTGGCATCGCGCGCATGCCGCGTGAGCTGCCACAGCCAGCGCAGCGCAGCCGCGCCGAGCAGCGAGCATCACCCCGAGCAGCACCGGCCGCAGGCGATGCCGCGCGTCGTCGATCCACAGGCCCACGCTGGCGACAGCGACCAGCAGTACCACCGTGGCCGCCACGGCGAGAGCGTTGCGCGCACCGCTGCGGTCGATGCCGGCCCAGCGCGGCGTCTGCCTCGGGGACGCTGTGGGACGACGGGTGCCGGGAGTCGGAGCTGGCGGGTGGGATCGGCACGGACATCGCGCGCCGAGTGTAAGCCGTGTGTTACTCGCTATGCGCTACTCGTGCGCGAGCCACTCCGCCGCCCGCTCCGCGATCATCAGTGTCGGGCTGTTGGTGTTGCCGCTGGTGATCGTCGGCATCACGCTCGCGTCGGCGATGCGCACGCCGGCGATGCCGCGCAGCCGGAGCCGGCCGTCCACCACCGCGCCGGCATCGTCGGCGCGGCCCATGCGGCAAGTGCCCACCGGATGGAAGATCGTGGTGCCGATGTCGCCGGCCAGGCGCGCCAGGTCGTCGTCGCTCTGGTACTGCACGCCCGGCTTGATCTCGTGCGGCGCGTACCTCGCGAGCGCCGGCATCGACGCGATGCGGCGCGTCAGGCGCAGCGAGTCGGCGGCCACGCGCCGGTCTTCCGGCGTGCTCAGGTAGTTGGCCAGGATGCTCGGCGCATCGTCGATGCGCGGCGAGGTGATCCAGACCCGGCCGCGCGACGTCGGGTTGAGATTGCACACGCTGGCCGTGAAGGCGTTGAAGCGATGCAGCGGCTGGCCGAAGGCGTCGAGCGACAGCGGCTGCACGTGGTACTCCACGTTCGGCCACGCGTGCTCGGGCGACGAGCGCGTGAAGGCGCCGAGCTGCGACGGCGCCATGCTCATGGGGCCGCTGCGCATGGCCAGGTACTGCAGCCCGATGGCCGCCTTGCCGAACAGCGTGCCGGCGAGCAGGTTCAGCGTCTTCACGCCCGTGACGCCGAAGACCGCGCGGATCTGGAGGTGGTCCTGCAGGTTGGCGCCGACGCCCTGGAGCGCGTGGCGCACCGCGATGCCGTGGCGCTGCAGCAGCGCGCCGGGCCCGATGCCCGAGTGCTGCAGGATCACCGGCGTGCCGATGGCGCCGGCGGCCAGCACCACCTCGCGCGCGGCGCGCGCCGTGCGCGGTGCGCCGCCCTCTTTCGGCAGCGCCTCGATGCCCAGCGCACGCAACGCGCCGTCGCGTTCCTCGAGCAGCAGCCGCGAGACGTGCACGCCGGTCCAGATCTCGAGGTTGCGCCGATGCCGCACCGGCCGCAGGAAGGCCTTCGCCGCGTTCCAGCGGATGCCTGCGCGCTGGTTGACCTCGAAGTAGCCCACGCCTTCGTTGTTGCCGCGATTGAAGTCGTCGGTGCGCGGGATGCCGGCCTCGACCGCCGCCTGCGCGAACCCGTCGAGGATGTCCCACCGCAGGCGCTGACGCTCGACCCGCCACTCGCCGCCGCGGCGCCGGCCGCGGCGGTCGAAGCCCGGCGCCGCGTGCACGTCGTCGGCGCCGCGCCAGTGATCCTCGTGGCGCATGAAGTACGGCAGGCAGCGCTGCCACGACCACTCGGGCTCGTCGGCGAGCGCGGCCCAGCCGTCGTAGTCGCGCGACTGGCCGCGCATGTAGATCATGCCGTTGATGCTCGAGCAGCCGCCGAGCACCTTGCCGCGCGGGTAGATCAGCGAGCGGCCGTTCAGCCCCGGGTCGGCGTCGGTGCGGTAGAGCCAGTCGGTGCGCGGGTTGCCGATGCAATACAGGTAGCCGACCGGCACGTGGATCCACACGTAGTTGTCGCGTCCCCCGGCCTCGACCAGCAGCACGCGCCGCGACGGGTCGGCCGACAGCCGGTTCGCGAGCAGGCAGCCCGCCGTGCCGGCGCCGACGACGATGTGATCGTAGGTGGGCGCCCCGCCGTCCATCAGCGCACCGACCCGAGCACCGGGAACAGCTTGGTGAGCCCGTCGGCCAGCAGCTCGACGGCCATCGCGGCGAGGATCAGGCCCATCAGCCGCGTCATCACGTTGATGCCGGTGCGCCCCAGCGCGCGGGCGATGCGGCCCGACGCCGAGAACACCGCGAACGTGGCGAGCGCGATCACGACGCCGTAGCCTACGAGCACCGCCTGCTCCCACCATGCGCGCGACTTCTCGGCGTAGATCACGATCGTGGAGATGGTGGCCGGCCCCGTGAGCAGCGGGATCGTGAGCGGCACGACCGCGATGCTCGCGCCGGCGTCCACGCGCTCGGCGCCCTCGGCCACGTCGGTCGGGCGCGTGTCGGCCGGCTGCGCGTTCAGCATCTGCAGCGACGCGATGAGCAGCAGCGTGCCGCCGCCGACCTGGAACGACGCGATGCTGATATTGAAGAACTCGATCACGCGCAGGCCTGCGACGGCGCTCACCGCGATGACGCAGAAGGCGGTGAACGCGCTGACGCGGATGGTGCGGCGCCGCTGCGCCGGCGTGAAGTTCTGCGTGAAGGAAATGAAGAACGGGATCACGCCGACCGGGTTGACGATGGCCAGCAAGGCGATCAGCGGCTTCAGGAGATCCATGACACGGATCGTATCGAAGGCCGCCCTCAGGGAGCGGCCAGATCGCGCAGGTAGCGCAGCCCGTCGATCGCGCGGGGGCCATACCAGCTCAGAAGTTCGCCGTCCACGAGTTGCACGCGCGCGCCCGGCGCCAATGCGGCGGCCTCGGCCAGGTGCGCTTCCGTGAAGCGATACGGCTCGCTGGACAGCAGCACGCGGTCGATGCGCGCGAGCCACGGTTCGTCGCCGTGCAGCGCCGGATACCGGGCGGCGCCGTGCGGTCCCCCGTCCCGGTCCGGCTCCGTATACCAGTTCACCCGTGCCAGCATGCGCGAGATGTAGGTGTCGCGCGCCACCGTCATCCACGGGTCGCGCCAGACGAGGTACAGCACCGCGCTGCACCGGGCGGCCTTCGCGCGTGGTGGCGGCGAGCTCGGCGGCGAGCCGGTCGTGCAGCGCTTGCGCCCTGGCCGCGACGCGCGCCGAGCTGCCGAAAGCCTGGGCGAGCTGGTCGATCAGCACGTGGTTGTCCTCCGGCAGCGCACGGGTGCGTGACGAGCACCTGGGGCACGAACGTTGCGCAATTCCTCCACGGTCTCGAGCCGGTTCTCGTCGACGTTGACGATGACATGCGTGGGCGCCAGGCGGCGCAGCTTGGCGACGTTCACGTCCTTCGTGCCGCCGACCTTCGGCACGTCGCGCAGCGCCTGCACCGGATGGATGCAGAAGCCCGTGCGCGCGACGAGATGCGGGCGCAACCCGAGCGCCACGACGAGTTCAGTGACGCTTGGAACGAGGCTGGCGATGCGAAATTTCACGGAAGCGTGAGTTCAGGGTTAATCCGGACTACCACAAAACAACACTCGACCTCGAACCCCTTTACCGGGACCGGAGAAGTTGTTTGATAATCCCCAGCCTGTGTCTGGACGCGATACCTTCGCTTGAGTTGGTTCACGATGGGTTGAAGCTCCACATGGTTTCTTGGTATTGAAAGGGGCTTCCCCATGGGAAACAAGCTTTACGTCGGCAACCTGGCTTACAGCGTGCGCGACGAATCTCTGCAACAAGCGTTCTCGCAATACGGCACCGTCACGTCCGCCAAGGTGATGATGGACCGCGAGACCGGCCGCTCGAAGGGCTTCGGCTTCGTCGAGATGGGCACTGACGCCGAGGCGCAGGCGGCCATCAACGGCATGAACGGCCAGGCCCTCGAAGGCCGTGCCATCGTCGTCAACGAGGCCCGGCCTCGCGAGGAGCGCCCCGGCGGCTTCCGCAGCGGCGGTGGCGGCGGTGGCGGTTACGGCGGCGGCGGCGGTGGCGGCGGCTACGGTGGTGGCGGCGGCGGTGGCCGCGGCGGCTACGGCGGTGGCGGCGGCGGCGGTGGCCGCAGCCCGTACGGCAACGGCGGCCGCAGCGGCGGCGGCGGCTACGGCGGGCGCGGCCAGGGCTACTGAGCCCCATCCGCACGACGAGGGGCGTCTGGGACACCAGGCGCCCTTTTTCATTGGGGCGGCGCTTTTCGGTCCCGCTGCGTCAGTCGGCCGCCGGCTGGCGCGGCTTGCGCGGCCGGCCGGCCAGCAGACGGTCGAACACCGCGTTCGGCAGCAGGCGCATCAGCTTCGCGACCACGCCCATCTGCCACGGAATGGTGCGCAAGCTCTCGCCGCGCGCGATGGCCTGGTAGGCGCGGTCGGCGAAAGTCGTCCGGCCGCATCAGGAACGGCATGTCGTAGGGGTTGTTGCGCGTGAGCGCGCGTGTCGACGTAGCCCGGCGTGATCGTCACCACCTTGACGCCGAACGGCCGGCATTCGCCGCGCAGGCTTTCGCAGTAGGCGATCACGCCGGCCTTGCTGGCGCAGTAGGCGCCATGCCCGGGCAAGCCCCGGATGCCGGCCACGCTCGCCACGCCCACCAGCGTCCCCGAGCCGCGCTGGCGCATCGCCTGCACGAACGGCTGGAACGTGGCGGCCATGCCGAGCAGGTTGGTCTCGAGCGTCGCGCGCATCACGTCCAGGTCGCCTCGCTCGGCGGTATCCATGCCCACGCTCAGCCCGGCGTTGGCGATGACGACGTCGGGCACGCCGAGCTGCGCGATGCAGGCGGCGCCCGCGGCCGTGATGGCTTCGACATCGCGCACATCGGCGGCGTACACGCGGCACCGGCTCGCGTACCCCTCCTGCTGCGCCACCCAGCGCGCGAGCGCCTGCTCGCGCCGCGCCACGAGCGCCACGCGCCAGCCCGCCAGCAGGTAGCGTCGCGCCAACGCCTGACCGATGCCGCTGGAGGCCCCGGTGACGTAGACGAGCCGGGCGTCGTTCATCGGCGTGTCATTCGCGGGATCACCCCGGTGACTTGCGCTGCGGCGCCACGAAGACCGCGCGCACCGGCCCCTTGAGCTGCACCGTGCGCGACAGGTGGTCGTACTCCATGCCCGCCGCACGCAGCACGCTCGGGCCGCGCTGGATCTGCACCGGCAGGTGCGAGCGCAGCTGCTCCGTGCGCAGGAACGCATGCAGGAACTCGCCGCGGAACTCGATGCGCTCGCCGCCGGCATCGCTGCGTCACCTGGGCCCCGCCGAGGAGCTGCACCTCCGTCGCGTCGCCGTTCGCGATGGCGCTGCGGGCCGTGGCGAGCGTGAGCGCGCCGTCGGCCGCGACGGCGCGGATGCGCACGACGTCGATCTCCAGGCGATCGGTGTCCGGGTAGTGCCGCAACTGCTCGCCCTCCACCTGCACGCGCAGGCGCCCGTCCTCGCCGAAGCGCTGCAAGCGTGAAGCGCTCCATCGTGTAGTCGGGGTCGTGGCGCACGGGGCCGGCCGGCCGCTCGGGCTCGGGCACTGGCGTGTTCTGCACCAGCCACCAGGTGGACGCCGCGAGCAGCGCCATCAGCAGCAGCGGCAGGTACGACGACAGTGCCTCCAGGATCCGGGCCGGCCACGGCTCGCGCATCCGGTTCGGCGGCGGCGCCGCGCCGATCGTCAAGGGCGGCAGGTCGGGAACGTGCAGCTCGATCGACATGCGGCAGCGTGCCCTAGGCTCGGTCCAGGGTCGGCTGGTGGGCTTGCAGCAGGCCGGCGTAGCGGCCCGCCGCGATCAGCAGCAGGTCGCAGAACTCGCGTGCCGCGCCATGGCCGCCCGTTGCTGCCGTGACGTGGTGCACCACCGCGCGCACCTCGGCATGGGCGTTCGGCGGCGCGCACGCGAAGCCGGCGCGCATGAGCAGCGGCAGGTCGGGCCAGTCGTCGCCGATGGCGGCGGTGTCCGCCCAGTCGATGCCGAGCACCGCCAGCTCGCGCTCGGCCGCGGCGAGCTTGTCCTCGACGCCGAACACCGCGTTTGGCAGGCCCAGGTCAGCCACGCGCTTGCGCACCGCCGGGGAGTCGCGGCCGGTGATGACCAGCGGCGCGATGCCGCCCCGGGCCAGCAGCTTCAGGCCATGGCCGTCGAGCGTGGAGAAGGCCTTGAAGGCCTCGCCCTGCTCGCCGATGTAGATGCGCCCGTCGGTCAGCACGCCGTCGACGTCGAAGATGGCGGCCTTCATGCCCAGGCCACGCCCCTGCGCCCGCAGCAGCAGCTCGGGCGGGAAGTTGAGCGACGGCCGCAGTTGGGTCGGTGCCCCGCTCATTGTTGGCCCCCACGGGCGCTGCGCGCCCTGCCCCCCGCGGGGGCGTTCGCAAGCTTGGGAGCGGCCCGGCGCTTGCTCATCAGATGACCTTCGCGCGCATCAGGTCGTTGCTGTTCAGCGCCCCGACCAGCGCGCCGTCGGCATCGACCACCAGCACGCTGGTGATGCGGTGCTGCTCCATCACGTCCGCCGCATCGACGGCCAGGGCATCGTCGCGAACCAGCCGCGGCCGCGGGTGCATCACCTCGCGCGCCACGTGCCGGCGCAGGTCGCCGCCCTTCTCGATCAGCCGGCGCAGGTCGCCGTCAGTGAAGATGCCGGCCACGCGGGCGCCGTCCACGACGGCGGTGAAGCCCAGGCCCTTGCCGGTCATTTCGCGCAGCATGTCGGTGAACGGCGTTTCGGGAGTCACGCGAGGCACGGCATCGCCGCTGCGCATGAGGTCGCGCACGTGGATCAGCAGCTTGCGCCCGAGCGCTCCGCCAGGGTGGGACCGCGCGAAGTCTTCCTCGCGGAAGCCGCGCGCGTCGAGCAGCGCCACCGCCAGCGCGTCGCCGAGCGCCATCTGCGCGGTGGTGCTCGCCGTGGGCGCGAGGTTCAGCGGGCAGGCTTCGACCTCCACGGCGCAGGACAGCACGACGTCGGCATGCTTCGAGAGCGTCGACTCGGCCTTGCCTGTCATGCCGACCAGCGTCACCCCCAGCCGCTTGAGCACCGGCAGCAGCACCGCCAGCTCCTCGCTCTCGCCGCTGTTGGAGATGGCCAGCACGACGTCGCCCGGCATCACCATGCCGAGGTCGCCATGGCTCGCCTCGGCCGGATGCACGAAGAAGGCCGGCGTGCCGGTGGAGGCGAGCGTGGCGGCGATCTTGCGGCCCACGTGCCCGCTCTTGCCCATGCCCATCACCACCACGCGGCCCGTGCACTCGAGCATGGCCTGCACGGCACGTGGAAACTCCGTCGCCTTGCCGCGCCTTCAGCCCGAGCAGCGCCTGCGCCTCGATGTCGAAGGTGTCGGCGGCCAGCCGCAAGGCGCGCGCCGCATCGAACGGCTGTGCTCGGTTTCACGGAGGGTGGCTCTTATAGGATCGAGGCATTCTAGGCTCGGCCCTCGAGGCCGCTCGCATGCCTTCATCGCTCGAACTCGTCCTGCTGTTCCTGGTCGCCGCGGTGCTGGGCGCGGTGGTCTGCCGCTCGCTGAAGCTGCCGCCGATGTTCGGCTACCTGGTGGCCGGCGTCGCCATCGGCCCGCACGCGCTCGCGCTCGCCGGCGACTCCCATGCCGTCGAGGTGCTCGGCGAGTTCGGCGTCGTGTTCCTGATGTTCGTCATCGGGCTGGAGTTCAACCTGCCCAAGCTGCGCAGCATGCGCAAGCTGGTCTTCGGGCTCGGCATGTCGCAGGTGGTGCTCACGATCGCCGGCGCCGTGATCGGCCACTACCTGCTGCGGTGGCTGTTTTCGTTCACCGACCGGCCTTGGGAGCTCGGCTGGGAGGGCGCCGTCGTGCTGGGCGCGGCGATCGCGATGTCGAGCACGGCCATCGTCGTGAAGCTCATGGCCGAGCGGCTGGAGCTCGAGACCGAGCACGGCCGCCGCGTGCTGGGCGTGCTGCTGTTCCAGGACCTGGCCGTCGTGCCGCTGCTGGTGGTCATTCCGGCGCTGAAGGCCGAGCCGGGCGAGATGGCGATGGCCATCGGCCTGGCGCTCGTCAAGGCCGCGGCACTGCTCGCGCTGCTGCTGGCCGGCGGCCAGAAGCTCATGCGCTGGTGGCTCACGCTGGTGGCGCGGCGCAAGAGCGACGAGCTCTTCGTGCTCAACCTGCTGCTCGTTACCCTCGGCCTGGCCTGGCTCACGAGCTACGCCGGGCTGTCGCTCGCGCTCGGCGCGTTCGTCGCCGGCATGCTCATCGCCGAGACCGAATACAAGCATCAGGTCGAGACCGACATCCGGCCCTTCCACGACGTGCTGCTCGGCCTTTTCTTCATCACCGTCGGCATGAAGCTGGACGCGGCGACCGTCGTGCAGCAATGGCCGCTCGTGCTGCTGCTCACGCCGCTGCCGGTGCTTGCCAAGTTCGGCCTCGTCGCCGCGCTGGCGCGCGTGTTCGGCGCGCCGCCCGGCGTCTCGCTGCGCACGGGGCTGTACCTCGCGCAGGCGGGTGAGTTCGGCTTCGTCCTGCTCACGCTGGGCGGCGCGCACGGCCTCATCGATCCGCAGTGGATGAGCCCGGTGCTGGCCAGCATGGTGCTGTCGATGCTCGCCACGCCGCTGATCATCCAGTACAGCAACCGCATCGTGACGCGGCTGTCCTCCACCGACTGGCTGCTGCAGTCGGTACAGCTCACCTCCATCGCCAAGCGCTCGATCCGCACCGAGGCGCACGTGATCATCTGCGGCTACGGCCGTGCGGGCCAGAACCTGGCGCGCCTGCTGGACTCAGAGCACATCCCGTACATGGCGCTCGACCTCGACCCCGACCGGGTGCGCCAGGCCGCCGCCGCCGGGCAGAGCGTGGTGTTCGGCGATGCCGCGCGCCTGCGCAGCCTGATGGCCGCCGGCCTCGCGCGCGCGAGCGCCGTCGTCGTGAGCTACGCCGACACGCCATCGGCGTTGAAGATCCTGCGGCTCGTGCGCGAGCATGCGCCGCGCGTGCCGGTGGTGGTGCGCACCATCGACGACGCCGACCTGGAGGCGCTGCGCGCCGCCGGCGCCACCGAGGTCGTGCCCGAGGCCATCGAGGGTTCGCTGATGCTGGCTTCGCACGCGCTGGCGCTGGTGGGCGTGCCGATGCGGCGCGTGATCCGCCTCGCCCGCGACGCCCGCGATGCGCGCTACGGCTTGCTGCGCGGGTACTTCCACGGCGCCGACGACGACACGGTGGAAGAGCGCCACCAGGCCCGCCTGCTCACCGTCAGCCTGCCGGCGGCGGCGGCCAGCCTCGGCCGTGCGCTCGGCACGCTCGCTCTGCATGCCATCGGGGTCGAGGTGGTGTCGGTGCGCCGCGCGAGCGGCCAGACCTCGGCGGCGCACGACGAGCTCGTGCTCGCGGCGGGCGACACGCTGGTGCTGTCCGGCATGCCGGAGACTTTGGCGCTCGCGGAAGAGAAGCTGCTGCGCGGCTGAGCGCCTCAGCTTCTCAGCTCATCGCGATATGGTTTTCCATGTTCGCGCGCATGCGCACCGACATGACCGCCGCCGCGGCGCGCACGAGCTCGAAGGCGATGTTGGGCAGTCTCGCCGCGAGCTCTTCCAGGCGCGGACCGCGCAGCGCCCACACCACGCACTGCGTCATGGCTTCCACGTTGGCCATGCGGCCGCCTTCGCTGAAAAGACCGCCCTCGCCCACCACCGAGCCGGCGCGCAGGATCGCGATCTTGTACGTCGTGGCCGTGGGCACGGCGGGCCGCGTGACATAGACCTGCAGGTTGCCCCGCTCGAGGAAATACATGGTGCGGTCGCCGTCGCCCTGCTTGAGCAGCGTGTCTCCCGAGCGCACCTCGTGCCGAGTGAGGTAGGGGGTGAGCATGCGCCACTGCTCGATGCCGATCCGGGCCCGAAAGGCATCGGGCGTGTTCAGTGTCTGCACCGCATTGATAAGTTCGCTTGGCTCTTCCATGACTCCGCCTGCCGTTCTGTTGCTGATTGTGTCTGCAGCGAGGCCTGTCCACAAGCACCCTACCCCGGTCTGCGGGTCCGTCCGTCTCACTTGCCGATGCAGAAGCGGCTGAATATCTCCCCGAGCAGGTCGTCCGCGCTGAAGGCTCCCGTGATCTCGCCGAGCGCGTCGTGCGCCAGGCGCAAGTCTTCGGCGAGCAGGTCGAGCGCCGGATCGGGCGCTGCCGCCTGCGCCAACGCGCGCTGCAGGTGGTCGCGCGTGCGCCGCAGCGCCTGCACGTGGCGCGCCCGCGCGATGAACACGCCCTCGGGCGACGCATGCCAGCCGGCGCGCTCGAGCAGCGCGCGGCGCAGCGCATCGAGCCCCGCCCCGGTGCGCGCCGACACTTCGAGGCCGGCCGACGCCGATGCTGCGGCGTCCGCCTTGTTGAAGACGTGCAGCACGCGCGCCGGGTCATCGCAGGCGAAGCCGCTCGGCGATCTGCGCATCGGCCGCTTCGTAGTCGGCCTCGCCGCGCCGCGTCAGGTCGTGCAGGAAGATCACCGCGTCGGCCTCGCCGATCGCACTCCAGCTGCGCGCCATGCCGATGCGCTCCACCTCGTCGGCCGCCTCGACGTCGTGTCGAAGACCCGCCGTGTCGACCACGTGCAGCGGCACGCCCTCGATCTGGATCGTCTCGCTCACCTTGTCGCGCGTGGTGCCGGGAATCGGCGTGACGATGGCCAGCTCCGCCCCGGCCAGCGCATTGAGCAGCGAGCTCTTGCCGACGTTGGGCTGCCCCGCGAGCACCACCTGGATGCCTTCGCGCAGCAGCGCGCCCTGGCGCGCGCGGTCCAGCACGGCGTCGACCGCGACGGCGATCGCATCGAGCCGGCCCCTGCGCATCGGCCTTCTCGAGGAAGTCGATCTCCTCGTCCGGGAAGTCCAGCGTGGCCTCGACCAGCATGCGCAGCTCCACGAGCCGGTCGCGCAGTGCATCGACCTCGCGCGAGAACGCCCCGGCGAGCGAGCGGCCGGCCGAGCGCGCCGCGGCCTCGGTGCTCGCATCGATCAGGTCGGCCACGGCCTCGGCCTGCGCGAGGTCGAGCTTGTCGTTCAGGAAGGCGCGCTGCGTGAACTCGCCAGGCTCCGCGACGCGCAAGCCGACTGCGTGCGCCGGCTTCGAGGCAGCGCGCCAGCAGCAGCTGCAGCACCACCGGCCCGCCGTGCGCCTGCAGCTCCAGCACGTCTTCGCCGGTGTAGGAGTGCGGCGCGGGAAAGTGGATCGCCAGGCCCTGGTCGATCGCGCCGCCGCGGCGTCGAGGAACGGCAGGAAGGTGGCATGGCGCGGCACCAGCGGCCGGCCGCACAGCGCAGCGATCAGCGCGGAAAGATCGCGCCCGGACACCCGGACGATGCCGACGGCGCCGCGGCCCGGCGCGGTCGCGATCGCGACGATCGGGTCATCGAGGCGCGGCAGCATCGACGGATTGTCGCCTCGGCTGCCGCGCGAAGCGGTCACTTCTTCCCCGAGCACGCCGAGCTTCTTGTTGATGAACCACTGCTGCGCGATCGACAGGATGTTGTTCGTGAGCCAGTAGAGCACCAGGCCGGCCGGGAACAAGAAGAACATGCCCGAGAAGACGAGCGGCATGATCCACATCATCTTGGCCTGCACCGGATCCGGCGGCGTGGGCGACAGCCAGGTCTGCAGCAGCGACGACAGCGTCATCAGCACGGGCAGGATGAAATACGGGTCGCGCACCGACAGGTCGTGCACCCAGCCGATCCACGGCGCATTGCGCATCTCCACGCTCGACAGCAGCACCCAGTACAGCGCGATGAAGAACGGGATCTGCACGAGGATCGGCAGGCAGCCGCCGAGCGGGTTGACCTTCTCCTCGCGGTAGATGCGCATCATCTCCTGCTGCATCTGCTGCGGCTTGTCCTTGTAGCGCTCGCGCAGCTCCATCACGCGCGGGTTGATGGCCTTCATCTTGGCCATCGAGCGGTAGGCGCTGGCGTTGAGCCAGTAGAACGCGGCCTTGAGCAGCACCACCAGCGCGACGATGGCCCAGCCCCAGTTGCCCAGCAGGCCGTGCAGCTTCTCGAGCAGCCAGAACAGCGGCTTCGACAGCACCGTGAGCCAGCCGTAGTCCTTCACGAGGTCGAGGCCCGGCGCCAGCGCCTCGAGCTTGTACTCCTCCTGCGGCCCGGCGTAGAGCGTGGCGTCCTGCACCTTGGTGCCGCCCGGCGCCACCTCGCCCTGCGGCAGCACCATCTCGATCAGGTACAGGTTGGTGCCGGCCTTGGCGGTGCGGAACTCGCGCTGCTGCGGCGCGGGGACGATCCAGGCGGACGCGAAGTAGTGCTGCACCATCGCGATCCAGCCGTTGTCGGCGCTCTTGGGCAGGTCGGCGGCACCCTTCTCGATGTCCTTGAAGTCGACCTTCTGGAACTTGGAGGCGTCGGTGTAGGCCGCGGGGCCCGTGAACGTGAAGTAGAACGACGACTCGCCGGGAGGCGGGTTGCCGTCGCGCCACAGGTGCAGGTAGAGGTGCGGCGTCACCGGCTGCGCGCCGACACGTTCACGATCTCGTGGCGCACGCCGATGGCGTACTGGCCGCGGCGGAACGTGTAGGTCTTGACCAGCTTCACGCCGCCGATCTCGGGCGACTCGAAGCGCAGCTGCAGCTCGTTGCTGCCCTCGGCGAGCGACCTCGGGCCCGGCGCGAGCGTCATGGGCGTCTCGTGGTTGGGCTGCGCGACGCCCCGCACGGTGGCCAGGCCGGTGCGCGCCAGGTACGTGCGCTCCGCGCTCTGGTCGAACAGAACGACGTTGCGCGTCTCGTCCTGATGGTCCTTGTACTGCGGCAACTCCAGGCGCACGAGATCGCCGCCGCGCGTGTCGAGCGTGGCCACCATCAGATCGGTGGTGACGGACACCCGTTCGCTCGCGGCCGTGCCCGGGGCAGACGGCGTGGTCACGGCCTCCGCGCGGCGACGCTGCCGAGGGGACGGCCGGCGTGGCGCTCGGCACGCCGGTGGACGAAGGGCTGGCGGCCGGCATCGGACCGGAGGTGGCCGCCGGCCGCGAGGGCTCGAGCCCGAACATCGAGGGCTGGCCGGTGTGCTTGTTCCACGCGTCCCACAGGAGGACGAGCGACATCGTGAACACCACCCACAGCAGGGTGCGGCGGATATCGGTCATGGGGCAGTCTGGGTAGGAAAGAGGGGGGCCGGGGGCACGGGGTCGCAGCCGCCGTCGCACCACGGATGGCAGCGCACGAGGCGCCGCGCGGCGAGGTAGCTGCCGGCCAGGGCGCCGTGACGCTCGAGCGCCTCGATCGCGTAGACGGAGCAGGTCGGCTCGAAGCGGCACGAATTGCCGAGCCAGGGGCTGAGCACGAGGCGGTAGCCCTTGACGAGCGCGATCAACGCGCGGCGCGGCAGGTCGGAGGTCATCGAGAGCTAGCGCGACGCTCGTGCGAGCACGACGTCGAGTTCGTCGCGGGCGGCTGCGCGCAAGGCGGTGGACGCCGCGCTCGGGAAGGCGGTGCGATCGAACGGCGCGCGCAGGCGCACGACCCACAGGCCGGCGGGCAGGCGGGGAGCGTGGCGCTCGACGGCGGCACGCATCTGGCGCTTCAGCAACGAGCGCGTGACCGCCCGCCGGGCGTGGCGCTTGGGCACCACGGCGCCGAGCCACCAGCCTGCTGCAGCGGAGTCATCCACAGGGTTGTGCCGCCTTGGTGCGGCATCTGTTGACAACTCGGCGGACAACTGCCTTTCCGGCGTCGCTCCAGCCGGCCGGCCGACCGAAGCGGGTGCTCCGGCGACATGGTGGACGGCGAAGTGTGCGCTGCGGGAGCAGGGCGGCACGCCCAGGACGCGCTGGAAATCGGCGGTGCGCACGATGCGGCCGACGGGGGCGGCGCGCGGGGCGGGGTTCAGACCGACAGGCGCTTGCGGCCCTTGGCACGACGCGCGTTGATCACTGCGCGCCCACCGCGGGTCTTCATGCGAACGAGGAACCCGTGGGTGCGCGCGCGGCGCGTCTTGGAAGCCTGGTAGGTGCGTTTCATGGCGGAGAGCTCTGATTTATCTGCATTCGGGAAACCCATCATTACAGCAAGAATCCCCTTACAGGTCAACGACTTGCACGGCAAGTCGCGGTGCGCAAGGGGGCTTGACCGCGGTCGCGCAACTGTGGATAACCACGCGTCGGCCGACGTCGATGGGACATACAATCCGGCCGCTCGAGAACTACTTTTCCACAATGAGCGCAGACCTCTGGCAGCGCGGCTGCGAGCGATTGGCCGCTGAACTGCCTGAACAACAGTTCAACACCTGGATCCGCCCCCTGCCGCCCGCCGACATTGCCGACGAAGGCGATGCCGGCACGGTGGTGTCGCTGCGCGTGCCCAACCGCTTCAAGCTCGACTGGATCCGCGCGCAGTACGCCCCGCGGATCGAGACGCTGCTGAGCGACCTGGCCGGCAAGCCGGTGCGGCTGGAGCTCACGCTGCTGCAGCGCGACGCACCGCGCGAATTGGCGCGCGGCCAGCCGACGGCCGACGTGCGGCCGCTGCACGCGGTGCTCGGCCAGGCCAACGGCACCGACACCGCTCGAGCGCCGCTGCGCGCCGTGCCGCCGGTGCCGGCGGCCACGTCGCACCGGCTGAACACGAGCCTCACGTTCGACACGCTGGTGCCCGGGCGCGCCAACCAGATGGCGCGCACCGCCGCGCTGCACGTGGCCGGCGCTCCAGGCCTCATGTACAACCCGCTCTTCATCTACGGCGGGGTCGGCCTGGGCAAGACGCACCTGATCCATGCCGTGGGCAACGCGCTGCTGGCCGACCGGCCCGACGCCCGCGTGCTCTACCTGCACGCCGAGCAGTTCATCTCCGACGTGGTGAAGAACTACCAGCGCAAGACCTTCGACGAGCTGAAGGCGAAGTACCACTCGCTGGACCTGCTGCTGATCGACGACGTGCAGTTCTTCGCCGGCAAGGACCGCACGCAGGAGGAGTTCTTCAACGCCTTCGAGGCGCTGATCGCCAAGAAGGCGCACATCATCATGACCAGCGACACCTATCCCAAGGGGCTGGTCGACATCGACGAGCGCCTGACGTCGCGCTTCGACGCCGGGCTCACCGTGGCCATCGAGCCGCCGGAGCTCGAGATGCGCGTCGCCATCCTGATCCGCAAGGCCGAGGCCGAGGCCACGTCCATGCCGGAGGACGTGGCCTTCTTCATCGCCAAGAACGTGCGCGCCAACGTGCGCGAGCTCGAAGGGGCGCTGCGCAAGGTGCTGGCCTACTCGCGCTTCTCGCAGAAGGACATCAACATCGCGCTGGCGCGCGAGGCCCTGAAGGACCTGCTGTCGATCCAGAACCGGCAGATCTCGGTCGAGAACATCCAGAAGACGGTGGCCGACTTCTACAAGATCAAGGTCGCCGACATGTACTCGAAGAAGCGCCCGGCCAGCATCGCGCGGCCGCGCCAGATCGCGATGTACCTGGCCAAGGAACTGACGCAGAAGAGCCTGCCCGAGATCGGCGAGCTGTTCGGCGGCCGCGACCACACCACGGTGCTGCATGCGGTGCGCAAGATCGGCGGCGAGCGCCAGAAGAACAGCGAGCTGAACCAGCAGCTGCACGTTCTTGAGCAGACATTGAAGGGCTGAGTCAAGTGACAACGTTGGGGACAAGTTTCTGTCAACCGAAGACTCATCCACAGGCGCGACAGGTCGCGGCAAAGTTGTTGCAGATGACCCAGTCTGCAAGCGAGGGTGCGGCACACAGGGTTCCTCGGGTCCTAAACCCTTGATCGACTAGGCGAAAATAGCCTTCTCCACAGGAGCGGGCGCGCTCTACTAACAACTACCAGTCTTACCAGAAGCAAAGAGGAAGACATGATCGTCTTGAAAGCTCCCCAGGAAAAATTGCTGGGTGCCCTGCAGGCGGTGAGCGGCATCGTCGAGCGGCGGCATACCCTGCCCATCCTGGCCAACGTGCTGCTGCGCAAGAACGGCAGCCAGGTGGAGTTCACGACGAGCGACCTCGAGATCCAGGTACGAACCAATGCCGAGCTGGGCGGCGACGGCGCCAGCTTCGCCACCACGGTGGGCGCGCGCAAGCTGATCGACATCCTGCGCACGCTGCCGCCCGACCAGGTCGTGAGCCTCTCGGCGAACCAGAGCAAGCTCACGCTGCAAGGCGGCAAGAGCCGCTTCACGCTGCAGTCGCTGCCGGCCGACGATTTCCCGCTGGTGAGCGAGTCGGTGGACTTCGGGCCCGTCGTTCGGCGTGCCGCAGAAGACCCTCAAGGACCTGATCAACCAGGTGCACTTCGCGATGGCGGTGCACGACATCCGCTACTACCTCAACGGCATCCTGTTCGTGGCGGAGGGCAAGACGCTCACGCTCGTGGCCACCGACGGCCACCGCCTCGCGCTCGCCCAGGCCACGCTGGACAACGACATCCCGAAGCAGGAGGTGATCCTGCCGCGCAAGACCGTGCTGGAGCTGCAGCGCCTGCTGAAGGACGACGACGAGGACGGCGGCACGATCGAGATGCGCTTCGCGACCAACCAGGCGAAGTTCAGCTTCTCGGGCATGGAGTTCGTCACCAAGCTGGTCGAGGGCAAGTTCCCCGACTACAACCGCGTGATCCCGAAGAACCACAAGAACCACGTCACGCTCGGCCGCGCACCGCTGCTGGCGAGCCTGCAGCGCGCGGCCATCCTCACGAGCGAGAAGTTCAAGGGCGTGCGCCTGAACATCGAGCCGGGCACGCTGCGCATCGCCTCGTCCAACGCCGAGCAGGAAGAAGCGAAGGAAGAGCTCGAGATCGACTACGCCGGCGATGCGATCGAGATCGGCTTCAACGTCACGTACCTGATGGACGCGCTGGCCAACATGGGCCAGGAGATGGTGAAGATCGAGCTGCAGGACACCAACTCCAGCGCCCTCATCACGGTGCCCGAGCAGGCGGGCTTCAAGTATGTCGTGATGCCCATGCGCATCTGAGCGCGCCCGTTTCCCCCTTGCCGAGAGCGGGCCGCCGGGCCCGCTTCGGCGCTTTTCGAGACTGCATGAAACGACCCCCACGCTCCTCCCGTCGCTGCCCCACACGGACCACGCAAGGGCCTTGGTGGCGCTGTTTCATGCCGGCGGGGTCGCGCTTCGCGGCTCTGGAGAACTTTGATGAGCGACCCGATCCCGACTCCCGAACCCCAACCGAACGACGCCACGCGGCCGGATCTCTCCGGCTACGGCGAGGGCAGCATCCAGATCCTCGAAGGCCTGGAGGCCGTGCGCAAGCGCCCCGGCATGTACATCGGCGACACGAGCGACGGCACCGGCCTGCACCACCTGGTGTTCGAGGTGGTCGACAACTCCATCGACGAGGCGCTGGCCGGCCACTGCGACGACATCATCGTCACGATCCACAGCGACAACTCCATCTCCGTCATCGACAACGGCCGCGGCATTCCCACCGGCGTGAAGATGGACGACAAGCACGAGCCCAAGCGCTCGGCGGCCGAGATCGCGCTCACCGAGCTGCACGCCGGCGGCAAGTTCAACCAGAACAGCTACAAGGTCTCGGGCGGCCTGCACGGCGTGGGCGTGAGCTGCGTGAACGCGCTCAGCAAGATGCTGCGCCTGACGGTGCGGCGCGAAGGCCGCGTGCACTACCTCGAGTTCCGCCGCGGCGTGCCGCAGGACCGCATCGTCGAGCAGCGCGACGGCTTCGACGTGAGCCCGATGAAGATCGTCGGCGACACCGACAAGCGCGGCACCGAAGTGCACTTCCTGCCTGACGACGAGATCTTCCAGAACATCGACTTCCACTACGACGTGCTGGCCAAGCGCCTGCGCGAGCTCTCGTTCCTGAACAACGGCGTGAAGATCAAGCTGGTGGACGAGCGCAACGCGAAGGAAGACAACTTCGCATTCGTCGGCGGCGTGAAGGGCTTCGTCGAGTTCATCAACCAGGGCAAGCGCGTGCTGCACCCGAACGTCTTCCACGCCATCGGCGAGAAGATGAGCGAGCAGAACACGATGGTGGGCGTCGAGGTGGCGATGCAGTGGAACGACGGCTACAACGAGTCGGTGCTCTGCTTCACCAACAACATCCCGCAGCGCGACGGCGGCACGCACCTCACGGGCTTGCGCGCCGCGATGACGCGCGTGATCAACAAGTACATCGAGGACAACGAGCTCGCCAAGAAGGCGAAGGTGGAGATCGCCGGCGACGACATGCGCGAGGGCCTGGCCTGCGTGGTGAGCGTGAAGGTGCCCGAGCCGAAGTTCAGCAGCCAGACGAAGGACAAGCTCGTCAGCAGCGAGGTGCGCGCGCCGGTGGAGGACATCGTCGGCCGCCTCTTGTCCGACTACCTGCAAGAGAACCCCAACGACGCGAAGATCATCTGCGGCAAGATCGTCGAGGCC
>CAWIVI010000005.1:0-460401 GCA_963839465.1 uncultured beta proteobacterium | reverse complement strand
CTACCACCTGCCGCCAAAGGCCTGAGCGGTCGCACCGGGCGACGAAGGCGTCGATGCGCAAGCTGCTCCTCGCCGCGAGCCATGCCGTGACGCTGGCCGTCGGGTTCGCTCTCGGCGTCTACCTGCTGCCCATCCTCAGCGCGCCTGACGCGCCGCCGCCGGACAGCGTCGCCGCGGCGATGCGTGATGCACCGCATCGCGGCGAGTTCCGGCGCGACCTCGAAGGCAGCGACGCGCTCCACTACGGCGAAGGCCGCGTGTCGGTCGGCCCCGCGGCCGTGGCCTTTCGCGGCCAGCTCGCGCCGGGCCCGGCCTATCGGCTGTACTTCGCGCCGCGCTTCGTGCGCACCAAGCAGGAGTTCCTGCAGGTGAAGGCGCAGTCGGTGCCGGTGGGCGACATCCGCACCTTCGACAGCTTCATCGTCGCCGTGCCAGCGACCCTCGACGTCAGCCGCTACGACACCGTGGTCGTGTGGTGCGAGGCGTTCGAGGCCTTCATCACCGCCGCGCGCTACCGCTAGGCGCGCGCGTTGCCACAGGAAGCCGCATGCCGTTTCGCCTCACCCGCCGCCGCGCCGTCGCCGCCCTCGGCGCGCTCGCGCTGCCGCTGCGCCTGCACGCGGCCCCCGCGCCCGCGCGGCCGCCCGCGATCACCGTGCCGCCGCTGCCGCTCGCGCAGCGCGTGCTGCCCAACGGACTTTCCGTCATCGCCATTCCCGACCGCACGAGCGCCACGGTGGCCGTGCAGGTGTGGATGCGCGTCGGCGGCAAGGACGACCCGCCCGGCCGCTCCGGCTTCGCGCATCTCTTCGAGCACATGATGTTCAAGGGCACGCGGCACATGAAGGCCGAGACCTTCGACCGTCTCACCGAAGACGTCGGCGGCCAGAACAACGCCTTCACGGCCGAGGACGTCACCGCCTACATCGACGTCGTGCCGTCCAACCACCTCGAGCGGCTGCTGTGGGCCGAGGCCGAGCGCATGGCCAACCTGGACGTCGCGGAGGCGAGCTTCCACAGCGAGCGCGCCGTGGTGACGGAAGAGTTCCGCGAACGCGTGCTGGCCGATCCCTACGGGCGGCTGTTCAACGCATTGCCCGCGCTGCAGTTCGCGGTGCACCCCTACCGCCGCCCGGTGGTCGGCAGCATCGAGGACCTGCAGGCCGCGACGCTGGACGATGTGCGGGCGTTCCACACCACGTTCTACCGGCCCGACAACGCCACGCTCATCGTCGCCGGCGACTTCGATGCGCCGCAGCTCGATGCCTGGGTCGACCGCTACTTCGCGCCGCTGCGGCGCCCCGACCGACCGATCCCCCGCGTGACGGCCACCGAGCCGCCGCGCACGCAGAGCCGGCAAGTCGCGCTGCACGGCCCCAACGTGCCGCTGCCGGCGGTGGCGCTGCTGTGGCAGGGGCCGCCGGCCGCGAGCCCTGACGCCGCGGCGCTGCAGGTCGCGAGCGCGCTGCTCTCGGCCGGCGACTCCTCGCGGCTGCACGAGCACCTCGTCTACCGCGCCCGGATCGCCCAGGCCGCGGGCTTCACCGCCGACCTGTACGCCGACGCCGGCATGCTCGCCGCCTACGCGATCGGCGCGAGCGGCCAGGCGCCGCCGAAACTCGAAGCGGCGCTGATGGCGGAGATCGAGCGGCTGGCGCGCGGTCCCATCGCCGCTGCGGAGCTCGAGAAGGTGCGCACGCGCCTGGTCACTACCGAGCTGGCCGGCCGTCAGACGCCGCAGGGCAAGGCCGAGGCGGTGGGGTGGGCGGTGATCCTGCGCGGCGACGCGCGCGCCGCCGACCGCGAGATCGCCGAGCTGCAGGCCGTGCGCGCCGCCGATGTGCAGCGCGTGCTGCGCCACCACGTGCTCGGCGCCAAGCGCGTGAGCGTCACCTACACGCAGGAGAAGACATCGTGAACGGCCCGCGTCTTCTCGCGGCGGCCGCGCTTCTCGGCGCCATGCTGCGCGCGCTCGCCGCGACACCGGGCGTCGATGCGCCGCCCGATCCCGCCCCGCCGCGCCCGGTGGTCGTGCCGGCGGTGAGCGACCAGCGCCTGCCCAACGGCATGCGCGTGGTGGTGGTGCCGCGCCACGACGTGCCGCTCGTCACGGCGACGGTGCTCGTGCGCGCCGGCCCGGAGGCCGATCCGTCCGGCCGCTCCGGGCTGGCCGACATGGCGGCCACGCTGCTCTCGAAGGGCGCGCAGCGCGGCGGCCGCGCGGTCGCGGCCACCGAGCTCGCCGTGCAGGCCGAAGCGCTCGGCGGCTCGCTGGCCAGCGGCAGCAGCTGGCGCGCCTCGAACGTCGCGATGACGGTGACGGTGCCCAAGCTCGAGCCGGCGCTCGCGCTGCTGGCCGACGTCGTGCGACGGCCGACGCTGGCCGCGGCAGAACTGGACCGCGCGCGCGTGCAGGCGCTCGACGGCCTGCGCGTCGCATTCAGCGAGCCGGGCCAGGTGGCCTCCTTCGCACTTCGCCGGTCGTACTGGGGCGACAGCCCGCTCGGCGCCGTGCCGACGCCGGCTTCGCTGCAGCGGCTCACGCGCGACGACGTCGCCGGGTTCCACCGCCGCTGGTACCGGCCGGACCTGGCCGTGCTGCTGCTGGCGGGCGACGTCACGCCGGAGCGCGGCCTGGCCCTCGCGCAACGGCACTTCGGCGATTGGAAGCGGCCGTCCACGGAACGCCCGGTCGCGGCGACGCCGTCCCCTCGCTCGACCGCCCCGGCGCTCGTGGTGGTCGACATGCCCGGCAGCGGCCAGAGCGCCGTCTCGGTGGCCGCGCCCTTCGTCGCCACCGGCGCGCCCGACCGCCGCGCGGCCCAGGTGGCCAGCGCCATCCTCGGCACCGGCTACTCGTCGCGCCTGAACACCGAGGTGCGCATCAAGCGCGGCCTGAGCTACGGCGCGTCGGCACAGGCCGAGGCCCATCCCGAGGGCGGCATGGTCGTGGCCCAGGCGCAGACCAAGCCGGACACCGCGGCCCAGGTGCTCGACCTCATGCGCGACGAGATCTCGCGGCTGGCGCGCGAGGCGCCCGCGGCCGACGAGCTGGCCGCCCGCCAGGCCGTGCTCACGGGCGCCTTCGCGCGCCGGCTCGAAAGCACCAGCGGCCTCGCCGCGCTCGTCGCATCGCTCATCACGCAGGACCGCCCGCTCGACGAGCTGCAGCGCTACACGCCGGAGATCCTCGCCGTCACGCCCGAGCAAGTGCGCGAAGCGGCCGCGCGGCTGTGGCGCGAAGGCACCGTGCGCGCCGTGATCGCGGGCGACGCGAAGGCGGGCGGCGATGCGCTGAAGCCGGTGGAAGGGCGCACGACCGTCGTGCCGCTGCCGCAGCTCAACCTGGAGAAGGCCGGGCTCGTCCCGTGACGCGCTGCGTCATGGGCGCACCCCCATCGGCCTCTCCACCCACTGCAGCGCGAGCAGTTCACCCATCATCAGCAGCAGCGCGACGAGGTCCAGCGGCTTGGCGATGAAGGCGTCGGCGCCGGCGTCGATCGCGCTGCGCCGGCTGCCCTCGCCGGGGCTCGCCGACAGCGTGATGACGCGCACGTCGCGCAGCAGCGGGTCCGCGCGCAGGCGCCGCGTCGCCTCGATCCCGTCGAGCACCGGCATCGAGACGTCCATCAGCACGATGTCGGGCCGGTGCGCGCGCGCCCGCACGAGCGCCAGCTCGCCGTTGGCGGCCTCGTCGGTGTCGAAGCCCCGGTCGGTCAGCAGGTCGACCAGCAGCGCTCGGTTCACCGTCTCGTCGTCCACCACCAGCACGCGCCGGCGGCCGCCGGAGTAAGCCGAGGGCAGCGGCTCGCTCTGCGCCTCGGGCTCGCGTGCGGCGGCCAGCACCGGCAGCGAGAGCTCGAACCAGAAGCGTGCGCCGCGCCCGGGCGCACTCTCGACCTCGATGCGCGAGCCCATCTCCTGCACGAGCTGCTGGCTGATGACCAGGCCCAGGCCCGTGCCGCCGTCATGCAGCCGGTCGTCGCCCACCTGCTGGAAGGGCTGGAACAGCCGCCGCTGGTCGTTGGCCGCGATGCCCACGCCGGTGTCGATGATGTCGAAGCGCACCGACGATTGCTCGCCCGGCTGCGCCGGCGTGGCGCTCACGCGCAGCCGCACCTCGCCCTCGGCGGTGTACTTGATGGCGTTGCCGAGCAGGTTCAGCAGCACCTGCCGCAGCCGCAGCTCGTCGACCATGACGCTGGCCGGCAGCATGCCGACCACCTCGGCGGCGAAGCGCAGTGACTTCTCCTGCGCGCGGCCCTGCACGATCGCGTGGACGCCGTCGACCAGGGCCTTCGGGTCCGCGGGTTGCGGCTCCAGGTGGAAGCGCCCGGTCTCGATGCGCGACAGGTCCAGCAGGTCGTTGATGAGCTGCAGCAGGTGCTCGCCGGCACTGCGGATCGAACCCAGCCCGTGGCGCGTGCGCTCATCCAGCCCCGGCTGGTGGCGCAGCAGCTGCGCGAAGCCGAGGATGGCGTTCAGCGGCGTGCGCAACTCGTGGCTCATGCGCGTGAGGAACTCGCTCTTCGCGCGGTTCGCGGCCTCGGCGGCATGGCGCGCCTCCCGATCGGCCTCGGCACGGCGGTGCTCGGTGCGGTCGAGCACGAAGGCGACGAGGCGGTCCTTCGCCACGCCCACGATGGACAGCCCGATCAGCACCGGCACGCGGCTGCCGTCCTTGCGCACGTAATCCTTCTCGTACAGCATGCTCTTGCCATGCGCGCGTGCCTGCGAGATGGCCGCCGCGGTCGCGTCGCGGTGCTCGGGCGGCGTGATCACATCGCGCACGATGCGGCCCGCGCGCAGGTCTTCGAGCGTGTAGCCCACGATGCGCAGGAACGCGTTGTTCGCCTCCAGCACGTGGCCTTCCAGGTCGACGAAGACGATGCCGGCCAGGTTCGCGTCGATCATCTGGCGCAGCCGCTCGTCTCCGGCGCGTAGAGCGGCATCGCTGCGCTCGAGCTCGGCCACGCGATCCTGCAGCGCGACCACCATGTCGGACAGGCGCTGCGTCATCTGCGCGAACGCGTGCGTGAGCACGCCCACCTCGTCCTCGCCGGAGGCCGGCGGCAGCGGGGTGTCCAGCCGGCCGAGCCGCACCGTGTCGGCCGCTCGCGCGAGCGCGTCGATCGGCCGCGCGATGCTGCGCGCGATGGCGATGGCCGCGACCGCCGCCAGCACGAGGCCGAGGGCGCCGACACCGACCACGACCCACTCGCTGGTGCGGTTGTAGGCGTAGATGGCGAGGATGAGGGTGGGCACCAGGCTCACGGCGACGAAGGCCGCCACCAGCCGGCGTGCGAGCCGGGCGCCGAGCCATCGCAGGAGCGTCGAACGGCGCTGGCCGACGCGCGCGGGCGTTGCGGCTGCGTCGGCCGGTGGCGGGGCGTCGTGCTGGGGCATTGCGTTGCCGCCGGGGCTCTCGCGCAGTGTCGGTGCGGAATTCTGCGCCGATCCGCCGCTTCCGGCTAGAAGTCCGCGCAGCAGGCTTCCAGGCTAGCCGGCTACCGTCTGGCGCACGGCGTGCTCCCAGTTCGCCATCAGCTCGGCCGCGCGGTCGCGGGGCATCGTCGGGTGGAAGGTGCGCTCCGCCCGCCACTGCCGCGCCAGCTCGGGCAGCCCGGCATAGACGCCGGTGGCCAGGCCGGCGAGGTAGGCCGCGCCCAGTGCCGTCGTCTCGATCACCTGCGGCCGCACCACCGGGATGCCGAGCAGGTCGGCCTGGAACTGCATGAGCAGGTCGTTCACGCTCGCGCCCCCGTCCACGCGCAGCTCCGTCACCGCGGGCGCGCCGGCGGCTTGTGCATCGCGGCTCATCGCCTGCAGCAGCGCCGCGCTCTGGAACGCGATGCTTTCGAGGGCGGCGCGTGCGATGTGGGCCCCGGTGGTGCCGCGCGTGAGCCCGACGATGGCGCCGCGCGCCTCGGGCTTCCAGTACGGCGCGCCCAGGCCGGTGAAGGCCGGCACGAACACCACGCCGCCCGCGTCCGGCACGGTCTCCGCCAGGGCCTGCACCTCGCCGCTGCCCTTGATCGCGCGCAGCCCGTCGCGCAGCCACTGCACGACGGCGCCCGCGATGAAGACGCTGCCTTCGAACGCGAACTCGGGGGTCGCCGTCGGTTGGGCGGCGCTGGTGGTGACGAGGCCGTTGGTCGATGGCCGGAACCGCTCGCCGGTGTGCATCAGCATGAAGCAGCCGGTGCCGTAGGTGTTCTTCGCCAGGCCCGCCTGGAAGCAGGCTTGGCCGAAGAGCGCGCTCTGCTGGTCGCCCGCGATGCCGGCGATGGGCAGCGCGGCGCCGAGCAGCGCGGCGTCGGTCTCGCCGTACAGGTGGGCCGACGGGTGCACCTCGGGCAGCAGGGCCGCCGGCACGTCGAGCATCCGCAGCAGCTCGTCGTCCCACGCGTTGCGCTGCACGTCGAACAGCATGGTGCGCGAGGCGTTGCTCACGTCGGTGGCGTGCACGCGCCCGCCGGTGAGGTGCCACACCGAGCCACGAGTCGACGGTGCCGAAGGCGAGTTCGCCGCGCGCGGCCTGCTCGCGCGCGCCATCCACGTGGTCGAGGATCCACTTCAGCTTGGTGCCCGAGAAGTAGGCGTCGATCACGAGACCGGTCTTGCGCTGCACGAGCGGCTCGCGGCCCTGCTCGCGCAGCGCGGCGCACGTGGGCTCGGCGCGCCGGTCCTGCCAGACGATCGCGTTGTGGATCGGCGCGCCGGTGCGGCGGTTCCACACCAGCGTGGTCTCGCGCTGGTTGGTGATGCCGACGGCATGGATGTCGCGCGCCTGCAGCCCGGCCTTCGCGAGCGCCTCGCGCGCGGTGGCGAGCTGGGTGTCCCAGATCTCCACCGGGTCGTGCTCGACCCAGCCCGGTTGCGGAAAGATCTGCCGGAACTCGCGCTGCGCCAGCGCCACGATGCGCCCGCTCGCATCGAACACGATGCTGCGCGAGCTGGAGGTGCCCTGGTCGAGGGCGAGCAGGTGGGTCATTTCAGTTCTCCGGAGCGCCCAGGATCATCCGCGACCACGCAGGTCACGCCTGCTTCGGCCAGCAGCGCCTCGAACGGCTTGGGCGGCGGCCGGTCGGTGAACAGCCGGTCCACGTGGTCGAGCCGGCTCAGCTCCACCATGGCCGGGCGGTTGAACTTGCTGTGGTCGGCCGCCAGCCACACCTCGCGCGCATGCTCCACGATGGCGCGCGCCACCTTCACCTCGCGGAAGTCGAAGTCGCGCAGCGTGCCGTCGGCCTCGATGCCCGAGATGCCGATCAGCGCGATGTCGACGCGGAACTGGCGGATGAAGTCCACGGTCGCCTCGCCGACGATGCCGCGGTCGCGCGTGCGCACCACGCCGCCGGCGACGATCACCTCGCACGCCGCGTTGTCCGACAGGATGGCCGCGACGTTCAGGTTGTTGGTGATGACGCGCAGGCCCTTGTGGTGCATGAGCTCGCGCGCGATGGCCTCGGTGGTGGTGCCGATGTTGATGAGCAGCGAGCAGCCGTCGGGCACCTCGCGCGCCACCGCGCGCGCGATGCACCGCTTCGCGTCGTCGTTCAGCTGCTGCCGCTGGCGGTACGCGATGTTCTCGGTGGTGGAGCTCGGCACGCGCACGCCGCCATGAAAGCGCGCGAGCAGCCCGGCGTCGGACAGCAGCTTCACGTCGCGGCGCACCGTCTGCAGCGTGACGCCGAAGCGCTCGGCGAGCGCCTCGACGCTCATCGCGCCGCGTTCGCGCACGGCGTCCAGCACGCCGGCCTGGCGCGGATTGGGAATGAGGGCGCTCACGGGGGAAGGGTACGGGGGCCGCGCCTGTGTGAGCATTCGGGTTCGCCTGGGCTTGCGTTTGACCGAGGGCTGATTTAAAACGAAAAAAAGCGAACCGAAATCGAACCAAAGCGCGCCATCGGCGCCAGCGCGCAGGGGACACACCGCTTGAACCATCCGCACGGCCTGCCGCCTTTGTCCGCCACCACGTCGTGCGACGTGCTCGTGGTGGGCGGCGGCATCAACGGCACGGGCATCGCGCGCGACCTGGCCGGCCGCGGCCTGTCGGTGCTGCTCGCCGAGAAGGACGACCTGGCCTCGCACACGTCGTCGTCGTCGACCAAGCTGATCCACGGCGGGCTGCGCTACCTCGAGCACTTCGATTTCGGCCTCGTGCGCAAGGCGCTCGCCGAGCGCGAGGTGCTGCTGCGCAGCGCGCCGCACATCATGCGGCCGCTGCGCTTCGTGATGCCGCACGACCCGTCGATGCGCCCCGCGTGGATGATCCGCGCCGGGCTCTTCCTGTATGACCATCTCGCGCGGCGCGAGATCCTGCCCGGCTCGCACGCCGCCGATTTGCGCACGCATCCCGCCGGCCGAGCGCTGAAGCCGCAGTTCACGCGCGGCTTCGTCTACTCCGACGGCTGGGTCGACGATGCCCGGCTGGTCGTGCTCGCAGCGGTAGACGCGGCCGAGCGCGGCGCCACCGTGGTCACCGGTTGCCGCGTGACGCAGGCCGAGCGCGGCGCGGCGGGCTGGCGCGCCACGCTGCAGCATCGCGGCGGGCTCGAGCAGCAGGTGGACGCGCGCGCGCTCGTGAACGCCGCCGGCCCGTGGGCGGCGCAGTTCCTGCGCGACCACGCCGGCCGGCCCGACACGCGGGCGCTGCGCCTCGTGAAGGGCAGCCACATCGTCGTGCGGCGGCTTTTCGAGCACGACCACGCGTACATCTTCCAGAACCGCGACAAGCGCATCATCTTCGCGATCCCCTACGAGGGCGACTTCACGCTCATCGGCACGACCGACGTCGAGCACGACGGGCCGGTCGGCGACGCCCGCATCGACGCCGCCGAGACGCACTACCTGTGCGAGCAGGCCAGCCGCTACTTCGCCCGGCCCGTGGCGCCCGGCGACGTCGTCTGGAGCTATGCCGGGGTGCGGCCGCTGCTCGACGACGAGAACGCCAGCGATGCCGCCTCGGTGACACGCGACTACCTGCTCGAACTCGACAATCGCGGTCCGGCCCTGCTGTCCGTCTGGGGAGGCAAGATCACCACGTTCCGCAAGCTCGCCGAGGAAGCGGCCGACCGGCTGTGCGCCGCGCTGGGCCACCCGGCGCGCGCCTGGACCGCCGGCGCCAGCCTGCCCGGCGGCGACCTGTCGGCCTGGATCGGCGCGCCGCAGCGCCCCGACACCGACCTGCTGCGCTTCGAAAGCGCCGTCGCCGCGGCGCATCCCGAGCTGCCCGACGCCGTGCGCCGCCGCTGGGTGCGCGCCTATGGCTCGCGCATCGGCGCGCTGCTCGCACGGCCGCTCGGCGAGGAGGTGGCGCCCACGCTGCACGAGGCCGAGCTGCGCCACCTGCATGCCCACGAATGGGCCCGCTCGGCGGACGACGTGCTGTGGCGGCGCACCAAGCTCGGCCTGCACTTCGGCCCCGCCGCGCGCGAGCGCGTGGCCCAATGGTGGAAAGAGCACATCGAGGAGCCGAGTCTCTTGAAGGAACGCGCATGGAGCTGAAGCTCGAGCAGGTGGGCAAGCAGGTCGGGGCGAGCACGCACCTGTACCCGCTCGATCTCACGCTCGTGCCGCGGGCGGTCACGGTGCTGCTCGGCGCCACCCAGGCGGGCAAGACCTCGCTGATGCGCCTGATGGCCGGCCTCGACAAGCCCACGCAAGGGCGTGTGCTCGCCGACGGCACCGACGTCACCGGCGTGCCGGTGCGCGAGCGCAACGTCGCGATGGTCTACCAGCAGTTCATCAACTACCCGTCGATGAGCGTGGCGGCCAACATCGCCTCGCCGCTGCGCCTGCGCGGCGCGCTGGACCGCACCGCCATCGCGCGCCGCGTGCGCGAGATCGCGTCGCGCCTGCACATCGACCACTTCCTCGAGCGCCTGCCGAGCGAGCTCTCGGGCGGGCAGCAGCAACGCGTCGCGCTCGCCCGGGCGCTGGCCAAGGGGGCCCCGCTCATGCTGCTCGACGAGCCGCTCGTGAACCTCGACTACAAGCTGCGCGAGGAGCTGCGCGAGGAGCTGTCGATGCTGTTCGCCACCGGCGACGCGACGGTGGTCTACGCCACCACCGAGCCCACCGAAGCGCTGCTGCTCGGCGGCCACACCGCGGTGCTCGACGCCGGCGAGCTGCTGCAGTACGGGCCGACGGCCGAGGTCTTCCGCCGCCCGAAGTCGATCCGCGTCGCGCGCGCGTTCAGCGACCCGCCGATGAACCTCATCGAAGGGCGCGCCGCGTCGCTCGGCGTCACGCTGTCGTCGGGGCTGCAGCTGCACGTGCCGCTGCCGGAAGCGGGCGCCCAGGCGCTGACGGGCCAGCTCACCATCGGCGTGCGTGCCGGCGCCCTGCGCGTGCAGCAGCGCCCGGGCGATGTCGCGCTGCCCGGCACCGTGGAGCTGGCCGAGATCTCCGGGTCCGACACCTACGTGCACGCCGCCACGGCCGTCGGCGAGCTGGTGGCGCAGCTCACCGGCGTGCACCGCTTCGAGCTCGCGAGCCCGATCACGCTGTACCTCGATCCCGCGCAGGCGTATGTTTTCAACCCGACCGGCGACCTGCTGGTGGCTCCGGAGAGACAAGGACATGAGCCGCATCGACCTCGACCTCGCGCACTCGTACAAGGCAACCCCGAAGTCCGACGAGGACTGGGCGCTGCTGCCGCTGCGCATGGCGTTCGAGGACGGCGGCGCCTACGCGCTGCTCGGCCCCTCGGGCTGCGGCAAGACGACCATGCTCAACATCGTCTCGGGCCTCATCACGCCCTCTCACGGCACGGTGCGCTTCGACGGCGCCGACGTGACGCACGCCACGCCGCAGCAGCGCAACATCGCGCAGGTGTTCCAGTTCCCGGTGATCTACGACACCATGACGGTGGCCGAGAACCTCGCGTTCCCGCTGCGCAACCGCGGCGTCGCGCCGGAGCGGATCCGCGCGCGCGTCGGCGTCATCGCCGAGATGCTGGAGCTGTCGGGCCAGCTCAACCAGCGCGCCGCGGGCTTGAGCGCCGACGAGAAGCAGAAGATCTCGCTCGGCCGCGGCCTCGTGCGCGAGGACGTGAGCGCGGTGCTGTTCGACGAGCCCCTGACGGTGATCGACCCGCACCTGAAGTGGCAGCTGCGGCGCAAGCTCAAGCAGATCCACCATGAGCTGAAGCTCACGCTGATCTACGTCACGCACGACCAGGTCGAGGCGCTCACCTTCGCCGACCAGGTGGTCGTGATGACGAGGGGAAAAGCCGTGCAGGTCGGCAGCGCATCGCAGCTCTTCGAGCGGCCGGAGCACATGTTCGTCGGCCACTTCATCGGCTCGCCGGGCATGAACTTCCTGCCTGCCTCCCTCACACCGGGCGCCGCGCCCCGGCAGGCGCGGCGACCCTCGGCGTGCGCCCCGAGCATGTCGTGCTGGCCGCGCAAGGCGCACCCGGCGCGCTGCAGGCCACCGTCGTGCAGGCGCAGGACATCGGCACCTACTGGCTCGTGCACGCCAAGGTCGGCGAGCACGTGGTGCGTGCGCGGGTGAGCGGCGAATACGCCGTGCCCCAGGCGGGCGACACCGTGTGGCTCGGGGTCATGGGCCCGCACACCTGCTTCTACGCGAGCAACGAAGAGCTGGTCGCAGCGTTGGCGGAGGAAGTGGCATGAAACCCGTCAACCAGAAAGCCTGGCTGCTCGTGCTGCCCGTGTTCCTGTGCGTCGCCTTCAGCGCCATCCTGCCGCTGATGACGGTGGTGAACTACTCGGTGCAGGACATCATCTCGCCCGAGCGCCGCGTCTTCGTCGGCACCGAGTGGTTCGTGTCCGTGATGCGCGACAGCGACCTGCATGCCGCGCTCGCGCGCCAGCTCACGTTCTCGCTTGCCGTGCTCGTGGTGGAGATCCCGCTCGGCATCGCGCTTGCGCTGTCGATGCCGGCCGCCGGCTGGAAGGCCTCGGCCGTGCTGGTGCTGGTGGCGCTCTCGCTGCTGATCCCATGGAACGTGGTCGGCACGATCTGGCAGATCTACGGCCGCGGCGACATCGGCCTTCTCGGCGCCGCGCTGCAGAAGCTCGGCTTCGACTACAGCTACACCGGCAACGCCACCCACGCGTGGGTCACCGTGCTCGTGATGGACGTGTGGCACTGGACGCCTCTCGTCGCGCTGCTCTGCTACGCCGGCCTGCGCGCCATCCCCGACGCCTACTACCAGGCCGCGCGCATCGACGGTGCCAGCAAGATCGCGGTGTTCCGCTACATCCAGCTGCCCAAGCTGCGCGGCGTGCTGATGATCGCCGTGCTGCTGCGCTTCATGGACAGCTTCATGATCTACACCGAGCCCTTCGTGCTCACCGGCGGCGGCCCGGGCAACGCCACCACCTTCCTCAGCCAGTACCTCACGCAGAAGGCGGTCGGCCAGTTCGATCTCGGGCCCGCGGCCGCCTTCTCGCTGATCTACTTCCTCATCATCCTGCTGCTGTGCTTCATCCTCTACAACTGGATGCAGCGCGTCGGCACCGCCGCCAAGGAGGTGGTGCAGTGAACACGGTCAGCTCCGTCGCATCGGCGCCGCCGCTCGCCGCCCGCGCGCCCTCGAGGTCGAAGGCGTTCGCGATCGACAAGCGCGCGATCTTCCTCGTCGCCTACCTCGTCTTCGCCGTGCTGCCCATCTACTGGATGGTCAGCATGAGCTTCAAGACCAACAACGAGATCCTGTCGACCTTCTCGTTCTGGCCGCAGACCTTCACGTGGGACAACTACCGCACGATCCTGACCGACGAGTCGTGGTACTCCGGCTACATCAACAGCATGATCTACGTGGCGCTGAACACGGTGATCTCGGTCACCGTCGCGCTGCCCGCGGCCTATGCCTTCTCGCGCTACTCGTTCCTCGGCGACAAGCACGTCTTCTTCTGGCTGCTCACCAACCGCATGACGCCGCCGGCGGTCTTCCTGCTGCCGTTCTTCCAGCTCTACACCACGCTCGGCCTGATGGACACGCACCTCGCGGTGGCCCTTGCGCACCTCGTGTTCAACGTGCCGCTGGCGGTGTGGATCCTCGAAGGCTTCATGAGCGGCGTGCCGCGCGAGATCGACGAGACGGCCTACATCGACGGCTATTCGTTCCCGCGCTTCTTCCTCACCATCTTCCTGCCGCTCATCAAGGCCGGCGTCGGCGTGGCCGCCTTCTTCTGCTTCATGTTCAGCTGGGTCGAGCTGCTGCTCGCGCGCACGCTCACGAGCGTGAACGCCAAGCCCATCGTCGCCACGATGACGCGCACGGTGAGCGCGTCGGGCATGGACTGGGCGGTGCTGGCGGCAGCCGGCGTGCTCACGATCGTCCCTGGCGCCGTGGTGATCTGGTTCGTGCGGCACTACATCGCCAAGGGCTTCGCCATGGGGCGGGTGTGAACATGTTCGACTGGATGGTCTGGACCACCCCCGTCGCAGTGTTCTTCACCTGCGTCGTGCTCATGCTCGCCGGCATGACCATGTGGGAGCTGAGGTCGCCGACGAGGCTCACCAAAGGCTTCCTGCCGATAGAAACGACAAGAGGCGACCGCCTCTTCATCGGCCTGCTCGCCGCCGCCTACTTCAACCTCGCCTTCGTCGGCCTCTCCGGCCATTTCGCCGAGTGGTTCAAGCTCGAGGAGGACCCGAGCGTGTGGGTCAGCTTCGTGATTTCGATGGCCTTGCTCGCGCTCGTCATGAAGAAGGGTTAGCGACACGCATCAATTCAGGGATCCGGCCCGCACCTTCCCCGGGGCCGTGGTGACCCTTCACTGCACAACGGGGAAGCACAACGAGGAGATGAACGATGAAACTGCGCTACACCGCGCTTGCTCTCGCAGCCGCCGGCGCACTGGGAAGCCATGCGGTCTGGGCCGGGGAAGCCGAAGCGAAGAAGTGGGTCGATTCCGAGTTCCAGCCGTCCACGCTGAACAAGGACCAGCAGATGGCGGAGATGAAGTGGTTCATCGACGCGGCCAAGAAGCTGCAGGCCAACGGCGTGAAGGAGATCTCCGTGGTCTCCGAGACCATCACCACGCACGAGTACGAAAGCAAGACGCTCGCCAAGGCATTCGAGGAGATCACCGGCATCAAGGTCAAGCATGACCTGATCCAGGAAGGCGACGTCGTCGAGAAGCTCCAGACCTCCATGCAGTCGGGCAAGAGCATCTACGACGGGTGGATCAGCGATTCCGACCTGATCGGCACCCACTACCGGTACGGCAAGGTGATGAACCTCACCGATTACATGGCCGGCAAGGGCAAGGAGTACACCAACCCCGGCCTCGACCTGAAGGACTTCATCGGCACCAAGTTCACGACCGCGCCCGACGGCAAGCTCTACCAGCTGCCCGACCAGCAGTTCGCGAACCTGTACTGGTTCCGCGCCGACCTCTTCGCGCGCCCGGAGATCAAGGACAAGTTCAAGGCCAAGTACGGCTACGACCTCGGCGTGCCGCTGAACTGGTCGGCCTACGAGGACATCGCCGAGTTCTTCACCAACGACGTGAAGACGGTCGACGGCAAGCCGATCTACGGCCACATGGACTACGGCAAGAAGGATCCCTCGCTCGGCTGGCGCTTCACCGACGCGTGGCTCTCGATGGCGGGCACGGCGGACATCGGCGCGCCCAACGGCCTGCCGATCGACGAGTGGGGCATCCGCGTGGCCGACGACAAGTGCACGCCGGTCGGTGCCTCCGTGTCGCGCGGCGGCGCGGCCAACTCCCCGGCCGCCGTCTACGCGCTCACGAAGTACGTCGACTGGATGAAGAAGTACGCGCCCAAGGAGGCCACCGGCATGACCTTCGGCGAGGCCGGGCCGGTGCCGGCGCAGGGCCAGATCGCGCAGCAGATCTTCTGGTACACCGCGTTCACCGCCGACATGACCAAGGCCGGCCTGCCGGTGGTCAACGCCGACGGCACGCCGAAGTGGCGCATGGCGCCCGGCCCGAACGGCCCGTACTGGAAGCAGGGCATGCAGAACGGCTACCAGGACGTCGGCTCGTGGACCTTCTTCGCCAACCACGACGCGAACCGCACCGCGGCCGCCTGGCTGTACGCGCAGTTCATCACCGCGAAGACCACGTCGCTGAAGAAGACCATCGTCGGCCTCACGCCCATCAGAGAGAGCGATATCCAGAGCAAGGCGATGACCGACCTGGCGCCCAAGCTCGGCGGCCTCGTCGAGTTCTATCGCAGCCCGGCGCGCGTGGCCTGGTCGCCCACCGGCACCAACGTGCCCGACTACCCGAAGCTCGCGCAGCTCTGGTGGAAGAACGTGGCGCAGGCCGTGACGGGCGAGAAGACGCCGCAGGGCGCGATGGACACGCTGGCCGAGGAGATGGACCAGGTGCTGGGGCGGCTGGAGCGCGCGGGCATGGCCAAGTGCGCGCCCAAGCTCAACAAGAAGGGCGACGCGGAGAAGTGGCTCACCGACAAGGGTGCGCCGTGGAAGAAGCTGGCCAACGAGAAGCCGAAGGGCGAGACCATCGCCTACGACACGCTGCTGTCGGCGTGGAAGGCGGGCAAGGTCCGCTGAACGAAGCTTCCCGGAGGGCCGCGCGAGGCATCACGCCCGCGCGGCCTTTTTTCATGCGCTCAGGCGCTGCGGTTCAGCGTGCCCTCCACCGCTTCGACGAAGTTGCGCTCCTCGCGCAGGATCAGCCGGCGCTCCTGCGCGAAGGCGAAGTTCGCCCGACCTTCCGGATCGGCCTTCAGGCGAGCGCGATAAGCCTCGTACGCCGCGAGGCTCGCGAACGAGATGAGCCCCCACGCCACGTCGTTCGTGCCCTCGTGCGGCAGGAAGTAGCCGACGAGGTGGCCGCCGCAGCGCGGGATGATGCGGCCCCAGTTCGCTGCGTACTCGGCGAACGCGTCGCGCTGGAACGGATCGATCTGGTAGCGGATCACGCAGGTGAGGGTCATCGCGGTTCCTTCATGTCCTCGAAGCCCTCACGATAAGCCGGCTCGCGCCCGTAATGGTTCGCCTAACATCGAACCATGAAAGACGGCCCCAACATCGCCCGCGTCGCCTCGGCCATCGGGGAGCCCGCCCGCGCCGAGATGCTCGCTGCGCTGATGAGCGGCCAGGCCCTCACCGCCACCGAGCTGGCCGACGTTGCCGGCGTCACCAAGCCAACGGCGAGCGCCCACCTGACCCGGTTGCTCGATGCCGCGCTCGTCGCGGTCGAGGCGCAGGGCCGTCACCGCTACTTTCGCCTCGCCGACGACGACGTCGCGCGCCTGCTCGAAAGCCTGATGGGCGTGGCCTGGCGCAGCGGCGCCGTGCGCGTGCGCTCGAGCCCGCGCGAGCCGGCGCTGCGCCGGGCGCGCGTCTGCTACGACCACCTGGCGGGCGACGTGGGCGTCGGCGTCCTCGATGCCATGCTGGCGAAACGCCTGCTCCGATCGAGCGCCGACACCCTGTCCGTGACGCGAGACGGCCGCCGGTTCCTCGCGGAGCTCGGAGTCGATGTCGAGACACTGGCCGAGCAACGCCGCCCCCTGTGCCGCCGGTGCCTCGACTGGAGCGTGCGGCGACACCATCTCGGCGGCGCCGTCGGCGCGGCACTGCTGCAACGCTGGCTGGCGCTCGGTTGGGCGCGGCGCGCGAAGGACTCCCGCGTGGTGAGCTTCTCGCCCGCCGGCATGGCCGCCCTGCGCGGCCACGGCCTCATCGCATAGGCGGCTTGCGGTTCGGCTCGCGCACGGGCGGTTGCGCGTCGGGCGCTGGAGGGTCGTCCACGGCCGGCGGCGTCACGTCCGGGCTCGGCTCGGGGGCAGGGGGTCCCGGCTCGGGCACGGGCTCCGGGCTCGGCGGCACATCGTGTGAGGCGTTCATGCCGTGAATATCACTCCGATGACAGCGAGCCCGAGCGTCGGCTGGCGTCTCGTTCGCCTGTAGGCGTTCACGCACAAGCTTCGTTCAAGCCGGTGCGAGGGCCTCGTCCACCACTTCCACCCAGTGGCGCACGGGTGTCGTCGTGCCGTTCTGCAGGTGCTGGATGCAGCCCACGTTCGCCGACACGATCGCCTCGGCGCCCAACGGCGACAGGTGCGCCAGCTTGCGGTCACGCAACTCGTCGGCCATTTCGGGGTGGAACACCGAGTAGCTGCCGGCCGAGCCGCAGCACAGGTGGCTCTCGCCCGCCGCCAGCCGCACGTCGAAGCCGAGCGCCGACAGTCCGGCCTCCACGCCGCCCCGCAGCTTCATGCCGTGCTGCAGCGTGCACGGCGGATGGAACGCGAGGCGCCCGCGCGTGCGCCCGGACAGGCGCGGCTGCAGCGCCGGCACGATATCCGGCAGCAGCTCGGAGAGATCCCTCGCCAGCGCGCCGATGCGCTCGGCCTTGGCCGCATAGGCGGCATCGCGCGCCAGCGCGTGGCCGTATTCCTTCACCGTCACGCCGCAGCCTGACGCGTTGATCACGATGGCCCCGACATCGCCGCGCTCGACGAACGGCCACCAGGCGTCGATGTTGCGCCGCATGTCGTCGAGCCCGCCGTCGTGGTCGCCCAGGTGCAGCCGGATCGCGCCGCAGCAGCCGGCCTTCTCCGCCACCACGCACTGGATGCCCGCGGCGTCGAGCACGCGCGCGGTCGCGGCGTTGATGTTCGGCGCGATGGCCGGCTGCACGCAGCCTGCGAGCATCAGCACCTTGCGCGCATGCTCGCGTCGCGGCCACTCGTGCGCGCGCGCGGCCGGCTTCGGCGGCACCTTGTGCGCAAGCACCTTCGGCAGCATCGGCCGCACCGCCTGGCCGAGCTTCAGCGCCGGCCCGAACAGCGGCGAGTTGAGCCCCTCGCGCAGCATCCAGCGCGCGAGCCGCTCGCCGGCCGGCCGCTGCACCTTGCGATCGACGACCTTGCGGCCGATCTCCGCCAGCGCCCCGTACTGCACGCCCGAGGGGCAGGTGGTCTCGCAGTTGCGGCACGTGAGGCAGCGATCGAGGTGGATCTGCGTCGCACGCGTCGGCTCGGCGCCTTCGAGCACCTGCTTCATCAGGTAGATGCGCCCGCGCGGCCCGTCGAGCTCGTCGCCGAGGATCTGGTAGGTGGGGCAGGTGGCGGTGCAGAAGCCGCAGTGCACGCACTTGCGCAGGATCGCCTCGGCCTCGTCGCCGTCGGGCGTGTTCTTGAATTCGGGAGAGAGGTCGGTCTGCATTCAGAGGTCCGGGAACATCCGCCCCGCGTTGAACACGCGGTCGGGATCGAAGGCGTTCTTCAGCCGTTGGTGGATCGTCGCCAGCGCCGGCGAGAGCGGCGTGAACACCGGGATCGAGCGGTCGCTCGAGTAGAACAAGGTGGCATGGCCGCCCAGGCGCTGCGCCGCCTCGCGCACCAGCGCCGCGGGCGTGCTGGTCGCGAGCCAGCGCTGCGCGCCGCCCCACTCCACGAGCTGCTCGCCGGACAGCGTCAGCGGCGGCGCGGTCTGCGGCAGTGACACGCGCCACAGCGCCGCACCGCCCTGCGCGGCCTTCTTCGCGCCGACGAAGAACTCGTCGAGATGGTCGCGCAGCCCGGCCCAGAACATCGCGGCCAGCGCCGGCTCGATCGCCTCGCCCCCGAGCCTCGCCGCCGCCGCCTGGACGGCCGCGCGTGCACCCGCCAGCCGCACGACGAGCATGCCGTTCCACCAGGCGCTGCCGGTGAGCGGCAGCGGCTGGCCGGCCCACTCGTTGAGCGTGCGCAGCGCCGCGGGCTGGGCCATCTCGAAGCGCAGCGTGGCGCTGGCGGCGGGCAGCGGCAGCACTTTCAGCGACACCTCGCAGAGCACGCCCAGCACGCCCAGCGAGCCAGCCAGCACGCGCGACACGTCGTAGCCGGCCACGTTCTTCATCACCTGGCCGCCGAAGCTGAGCACCTCGGCGCGGCCGCTGAGCAGCGTGGCGCCGAGCACGTAGTCGCGCACCGTTCCCGCGGTCGGCCGCGCCGGCCCCGCGAGCCCGGCGGCCACCATGCCGCCCACGGTGCCGCCCGGCGCGAAGCGCGGCGGCTCGAACGGCAGGCATTGCCCCTTCTCGGCCAGCGCCGCCTCCAGCTCGGCCAGCGGCGTGCCGGCACGGACCGTCACGACGAGCTCGCTCGGCTCGTGGCAGCTGATGCCGGCCAGCTCCCGCACGTCCAGCGGCTCGCCGCGCGCGGCCTCGCCGTAGAAGCCCTTCGTGCCGCCGCCGCGGATGTCCAGCGTGCCCTTGACGGCGCGGGCCGTCTGCACGCGGTCGACGATGCTCGCGAGCTCGGATCCATATCAGTGCTCCACCGCGCTCGCGCGACCCGCGACGCATGAAACAGTGGTTGCCGGAGTGCCCGTCGACGGCCCGGCGCGGACGTTCGTGCCATCGCGAAGCGCACGCCGCATGGCCACCAAGGTGCGGGCAGGCCGGCCGCGCCGATGCCAGGAGGAGCGTGACCGCACGGCTGCGCCGGTCCGCCGGAGGCGCCCCCTGGGGGGAGGCGCCGAAGGCGCTACGGGGGGGGCCATCAATACCTCTCCAGTTCGGGGAACGGGAGCAGCCCCTTCTTCACATGCATCTTGCCGCCCTCGGCGCAGCGCACGAGCGTGGGAATCACCTTGCCCGGGTTCAGCAGCCCCTTCGGATCGAACGCCGCCTTCAGCGTTCGAAACTGCTCCAGCTCCTCGGGCGAGAACTGCACGCACATCGAGCCCAGCTTCTCCACGCCCACGCCATGCTCGCCGGTCACGGTGCCGCCGAGCGCCACGCTCTTTTCCAGGATCTCCGCGCCGAACAACTCCGCGCGATGCAGCTGGTCGGGCTCGTTGGCGTCGAACAGGATCAGCGGGTGCAGGTTGCCGTCGCCGGCATGGAACACGTTCACGCAGCGCAGGCCGAACTTCGCCTCCATCTCGACGATCGCCTCGAGCATCTCCGCCAGGCGCTTGCGCGGGATGGTGGAGTCCATGCACATGTAGTCGGGGCTGATGCGGCCGCTCGCCGGGAACGCGTTCTTGCGCCCGCTCCAGAACCGCAGCCGCTGAACCTCGTCGCGGCTCACCTCCATGCGCGAGGCGCCGGAGCCGGCCAGCACGTCGAGCATGCGGCCGATCTCCTCCTCCACCTCCTCGGGCGTGCCGTCGCTCTCGCACAGCAGGATGGCGGCCGCGTCGAGGTCGTAGCCGGCGTGCACGAAGCCTTCCACCGCGGCGGTCATCGGCTTGTCCATCATCTCGAGGCCGGCGGGGATGATGCCCTCGGCGATGATGTTCGCCACCGCGTCGCCGGCCGAGCGCACGTCGTCGAAGCTGGCCATGATGCAGCGCGCGACGAGCGGCTTCGGAACGAGCCGCACCGTGACCTCGGTCGCCACCGCAAGCATGCCTTCGCTGCCGATCACGAGGGCAAGCAGGTCCAGCCCGGGCGCGTCGAGCGCCTCGCCGCCGAACTCCACCGGCTCGCCGTCGGCCGTGTAGCCGCGCACGCGCATCACGTTGTGCAGCGTGAGGCCGTACTTGAGGCAATGCACGCCGCCCGAGTTCTCGGCCACGTTGCCGCCGATCGTGCACGCGATCTGGCTCGACGGGTCGGGCGCGTAGTAGAGCCCGTGCGGCGCCGCCGCCTCGCTGATCGCGAGGTTGCGCACGCCGCACTGCACGGTGGCCGTGCGCGCGAGCGGGTCGACCTTCAGGATGCGGTTGAACTTTGCCAGCGAAAGCGTCACGCCCAGCGTGTGCGGCAGCGCGCCGCCCGAGAGCCCCGTGCCCGCGCCGCGCGCCACCACCGGCACGTCCAGCCGGTGGCATGCCCGCAGCACCGCCGCCACCTGCTCCTCGTTCTCCGGCAGCGCCACCACGAGCGGCAGGGCGCGGTAGGCGGTGAGCCCATCGCACTCGTAGGGCCCGGTGTCCTCGCCGCGCCAGAGCAGCGCGTGCTTGGGCAGCAGCGCGCCGAGCGCGGCGACCACGTCGGCCTGGCGGTGCGCGCGGTCGGGGGCAACATCGTTCATGGGCGTCACTGTACCGCCCGGGTTCCGCGCTCCCGCGTCAAATCTCCTGCGGCTGCGGATGCAGGAACACGGTGAGCACGCCGGTGTAGCCGTACACGTGCCGGTGGCCGATCTCGCCGGCCGCGAAGAAGCCCACGAGCGGCACGTCGCCGAGCGCATGGCGCACGATCTGCAGCTCGGCCGACGGTGCGCCGAAGTGCGGCCCGCCGCGCCCGGCGCAGCTCACGTAGATGGCGCCCGCGATGCGCCCGGCCGCCGGCGCGTCGGCCTCGGCGCCGAGCGGCGCCGGCTGCGGCAATGCCGACGATTCCACCTCGTCGCGGATCTCGGTGCACACGCGCACCAGGTCGCGCCGCGCGGCCTCCCGGTCGCGCTGGCAGAACGCGAGCTGCATGCCGGGCTCCAGCGTGTCGGCGATGGCCACTGCGCCGCGCGCGGGGTCGAGGCCGATCAGGTGGCGCACCCGCGTGTCGTCGCCGAACTGGCCGCTGCGCCCGAGCGCAGATGCCTGCGAGTCCGTCAGGCCGACGAGCGTGGCGCGCAACCTCGGCATGACGGTCTGCGGCTCGTCGAGGTCGATGTCCAGGTCGGTGAGCAGCGCCTGGATGGCCGGTGCCCCGTCGAGCTCGGTCACCACGTTGCGCTGGCATGCCGTGACCAGGCGCACCGGCCCGACCGGCTGGCAGCCCTGCGTCACGCGCGAGACGAGGGCCACGTCTTCGGTGAACGCCACGCCGGAGAGCGCCCCGCGCCGCACGCCGTCGGCGATCTGCACCGCGTCGCCGCGCGAAGACACGAGGCCGCCGAAGAGGTAGCCGCTGTGCAGCCGATCGCTGAGCTCGCCGATCAGCTCGGCGAGGTCGGGCGTGGCCGGATCGGCGTGCACCAGCGCGCTGTAAGGGCGCTCCAGCGCGAGCGGCCGCACGCCGGAGAACACCTGGAACGATGCCGGCGGCAACGCGGCCAGCATGAGCGCCAGGGCCGGCTCGTCGAAGTGCTCCACCCCGCTCGCGCACACGCCCACGCCCACCGCGCCGGTCCAGGCCACGCCCGGCCAGCGACGCCGCAATGCGTCGAGCACCTCCTGCGCCTCGGCGGCGTAATGGTCGGTCAGGTACGCGATGCCGAGCGTGGGCGCGAGCGCGCCGGCGCGCTCGACCTGCGCAATGGCGATCGACAGCGCCTCGCGCCAGTCGGGATGGGCAGCATGGCCGTGCCAGAACATGGGGGTGACTGTGCGCCCGCCGGGCCGCCCCTGACGGAAGCGGGGTCGCTACTTGCGGGCGCTGCGCTTGCGCGCGGCGCCGCCGGCCGCTGCCTTCGCCACCCGGGCCGGCGTGCCGACGGCCTTCTTGATCGTCTCGCCGGCGGCGTCGAACGACTGCTTCACCATCGCGCCGGCGAGGTTCTTCGCGGCGTCGGTCGCGCCGTCCTTCATGGCGTCGGCGGCGAGCGTGGTGAACTGCTTCGTCAGCGCGCCCCACCACTGCATCGGATCGACCACGCTGCCGGCCGCCGCCGGCGCCGCGGCCTTCTTCGCCGCGGCCTTGCGGGCCGGCTTCTGCGCCGCCGGCGCCTCCGGCTCGGAAGCTTCGGTGGCCGTGACCGCCTGCTGCGGCAGCTTGATCTTCATCGACTCGCGCAGGTCCGTCATCTGCACGTTCATGGTCTTCAGCGTGGACAGCGTCATGCGCTGCACCTCCAGCGCCTGGATGGTGGCCGCCAGCATGCGCGCGTTCTGCTCGAGCCAGAACTGCACGGTGCGCAGCTCCTCGATGCGCTTCTCCAGCTCCTCGGGGTTGAGCGTAGGGGCCACCCACTGGCCGATGCTCGGCAGCGCCGAGCCCGCATTCTTCACGAGGCTCTGCAGAAACTCGAAGCCCGGCACGAGCTTGGCGAATGAGGCATCGGTCATGGTGTCTCCTGGAAGAGTCACGCGATTGTGCTACCGCTCGAAGTGGATGCGCTCGACCACGTAGCCGCGCTCGGCCAGCAGCCGCGGCAGCCCCCGCGCGCCCGTCATGTGGAGCGCCCCGACGGCGGCGAAGACGCGCCGCCCTTGGCCATGCAGCGCGTCGATGCGCTGGGCAAGCGCGGGGTTGCGCTCGTCATTGAGCCGGCGCATGAAGGCCCGCTCCTCCTCGGTGTCGGCGCATTCGCACCAGCGCTCGTAGGTTTCCAGTTCGTCGAGGTCGCCGCGCTCCCAGGCGGCGCTCAGGCGCACCAGCACGGGCCGCAGGCGCCCGCGCTCCAGCTGGTCCAGCGTCTCTTCCACGAGCTTCAGGGTCTCGCCGTCGTCCGTGGGCAGGAGCACCGCAAGCTGCGACTGCACGGTTTCGAGCGACACCACCGGCCGCTGCAACGTTCGCGCCTCGCGCACGAGCATCAACTCCTGTGCATAGGCGGCATCGAGCCCGTCCCACCGGCCGGCCAACAGCGCCAGCGTCACCGCCTGCATCACCGGGTGCATGCCGCCCACCGCGGCGGGCGGCACGCAGGCGGCCGCCAGCTGGCGCTGCAGCCGCTCCTGCAGCGGCGCGGGCAGCGTCGCAGGCTTCGCCGCGGCCGTCGCCGCCGCGAGGCCCTGCGCCACCGCCGGGTCGGAGGGGTCGAGCTCGAGCGCCAGCGTGTCGGCCTCGCGCAGGGCGCCGGCCAACGCGCGGCCGGGGAACACCCATTCGAGCCTGCCCGACGTGGATCGTGCCGTAGAGGTAGGAGCTGCGGCCGTCCTTTCGCAGGCGCCACAGCATCCCGCGATCGCGCGCCTCGCGCGCCCCGGCCTGCATCTGCTGGGCCGTGGGCGCCGCTGCCGAGGGTGGGCAGGGCGCCGCGGCAGGAGACGCCGGCTGCCCACGGGCGGCGGGGGCCGCCAGCAGCAGCGCGCCGGCCAGCCCGGCGACGCAGGCGCGCAGGACCGCTCTCATGGCGCCGCCCCCGGCCGCAGCCGCAGCGTGCCGCCATGCTGCTCGAAGCGCATCTTCGACAGCAGGTCCATGCCGAGCAGCGGGGCCTCCAGCGACGGCAGCACCATCACGCGAAGGCGGTCGGCCCGCACGTTCCCGTCGAGCACCACGTCGGCGCGCGCGACATAGCCCACGGCGACCCCGCCGGCGGTGGATGACTGCACCCGGCCCTGCGGCTCCAGCCGCGCGCGCTCGGCCAGCGCCGCCGGCAGCGCGGTGGTCGTGGCGCCCGTGTCCACGAGGAATTCGGCCCGCACGCCGTTGACTTCGCCCGGCCAGTGGAAGTGCCCGTCCGGCGCGCGGCGCAGCTCGATCACGCCATCGGTGGCCACGAACCGCGTGCGCTGGCGTTGCGATTCGAACGCCTGCACGCCGAGGAACACGGCCGTGCCGAGCACCAGCCAGACGGTGGCGATCTTCAGCGTGTGCGGCAGGTCCTTCATCGCGCGAGCGGAGCCACCTGCTGCTCGATCGCGCCGAACACGCTCTGGCCGTCGCGGCCCTTCATCTCGATGCGGATGGTGTCGCCGTAGCTCATGAACGGCGTCGACGGAGCGCCCGACTCGATGGTCTCGATCGCGCGCTTCTCCGCGATGCACGAGTAGCCCTTCGTCCAGTCCTTGTTGCTCACCGTGCCGCTGCCGACAACGCTGCCAGCTCGCACGTTGCGCGTCTTGCAAATGTGCGAGATGAGCTGGCCGAAATGGAAGGTCATCTCGGGCCCGGCGTCGCACAAGCCCACCTTCTTGCCGTTCCACGCGCTGTGCAGCGCCAGGTGCACCCGCCCGCCCTGCCAGGCCTCGCCGAGCTCGTCGGGCGTCACCGCCACGGGGCTGAACGCGGTCGCCGGCTTGCTCTGGAAGAAGCCGAAGCCCTTGGCGAGCTCGGCCGGGATCAGGTTGCGCAGGCTCCAGTCGTTGGCCAGCACGAGCAGCCGCACGCCCTCCAGCGCCTGCTCCGGCGTGCAGCCCATGTCGACGTCGCCGGTGATCACCGCCACCTCGGCCTCGAAGTCGATGCCCCACTCCTCGCTCGCGAAGCGCGCCAGCTCCCACGGCCCGAGGAAGTCGTCGCTGCCGCCCTGGTACATCAGCGGGTCGGTGTAGTAGCTCTCCGGCACCTCGGCATTGCGCGCGCGGCGCACCAGTTCCACGTGGTTGATGTAGGCCGAGCCGTCGGCCCATTGGTAGGCGCGCGGCAGCGGCGCCATGCAGTTCGCCGGCTCGAAGGGAAACGCGTGGCGCGCCTTCCCGCCGTTCAGGGCGTCGGACAGGTCCTGGAGCTGGGGCGCGATGAAGTTCCAGTCGTCCAGCGCCTGCTGCAGGCGAGAGGCGATGCCGGTGGCGTAATGGGCGCTGGCGAGGTCGCGCGACACCACCGCCAACTGGCCGTCGCGCGAGCCGTCTTTCAAAGTGGCAAGCTTCATGGCGGTATTGTGGCGTGTCGCCACCGCGCGCAGCGGCGTCCGACGCGCCGCTTCTGGCGTGCGTACGGCATCGCGCGCAGCGCGGAAGCCGCCCCTCGGGAAGGGTTGCGGCAATCGCGGCATGAATTGCCGTCGACGCGATCCCGGCGCTGCAACGGCGGCGATCGCGGGCGCCGGTGCGCCCGTCAGGCCGGCCGGCCGGCCAACGTCCCCAGCGGGTGCAAGGGTATAGGCGCATTTCGAGGGGGTCGGCTTGATTTTTGCGAGTTGACATCGCAGTTAAGCGCCAAGGAGTCCCTAACTCGATGCTGATGCTCTACAACTCGGACAGCTTCGCGGTCGTGCAGTTCGATGTGCCGGCCACCAGCCCTCAGATGCTCACCCGCGGCGGCTACGAGATCGTCGACAAGTTCGCGCGCAAGGAGATCTTCCTCGACGGCGCGATGGCCCAGTCCTTCAAGGAAGGCGTCGAGGCGCTGATCGAGACCAGCCCGTCGGAAGAGGAGGTGGACGACTACATCTCCCGCTTCACGACCCTCGCCCAGCAACCGGTCATCCTGCACTGAGTTGTTGGCCCCCACGCTCCTCCCGTCGCTGCCCCCCAAGGGGGTCCTTGCTGCGGACCGGCGGAGCCGGATCCGCGCAAGAGCTTGATGGCCGGGCCAGCGGCCCGCGCCGTCTCAATCCGCGCTTGCCGCTCCGCACTGCCTGCGCCAAGATCGGGCGCCGGTGCTTCATGGAGGGCCTACATGGCGAAAAGCCGAGCCGAGGCGCGCCTCGTGCCGTCGCCCGGGCTGCACGATGCGCCCGTGCTCGACCGCATGTGCTCGCACTTCGTGCTCACGCTCACCATGAAGCACGCCGGCCGCTTCAACCTGCGTCGCGACTGGAACAGCCTGCTCGCGCTCACCGGCAGGCATCTGGTGTGGCCCGCCAGTGCGCTGGGGCGGCTGCGCGAGTTCCTCGCGCGGCGCTGCCGCGGCAACGAGCACTGGACCGGCCATGAGGCGCTCGGCGACGACGAGTTCATGCGGCGCCACGGCCACTGGCGCGGGCCGTACGAGGAAGGCACGCTCTTCTTCTACATCGACGAATACGTCAAGGACGCCCCGAAGGACCTGCTGGCCGTGCTCGGCGCGAGCGCCGAATGGCTGCAGCGCAGCCTGAAGAAGGAGTCGACGCTCGTCGAGAAGAACATCGACGCGCTCGCCGGCCTGCTGCAGCTCAACCCGGCCGAGCGCGCGCTGCTGCTGTACGGCACCCTCGCGCGCTACCAGCGCGACCTGCGCGGCCTGCTGGTGGAGTTCAAGGTCAGCAACGCGCAGGAGGCCTATGCCGCAATCGCCGCGGTGGCCGGTGTCGACGAGCGCGACGTCGCCGAGGCCCTGCGCGCCGGCTCGCGCCTCGAGCGCATCGGGATGATCGAGAACCTGATCTCCGAGCACAACATCACCGACCTCGCCGACCTGATGAAGGTCAGCGAGCAGCTGCCGCCCGTGCTCATGCGCGAGTACGGCGGCCCGAGCGACCTGATGGCGGTGTTCACGCGGCCGGCCAGCAAGAGCGAGCTCGTGCCGGCCGATTTCGCGTACGTCGGCGACGACGTCGAAGGTGCTCACCGCGCTGCTGGCGAATGCGGTGGAGCGGCGGGAAGCGGGCGTCAACGTGCTGCTGTACGGCCCGCCGGGCACGGGCAAGACCGAGCTGGCGAAGGTGGCCGCGCAGTCGGCCGACCTGGAGCTCTACGAGGTGGAATACGCCGACCGCGACGGCAACTCGCTGTCCGGCCGCGACCGCTACCGCTCGCTGCAGATCAGCCAGGTGTTCCTCAAGGGCAGCCCGCGCGTGGCGCTGCTGTTCGACGAGGTGGAGGACGTGTTCCCGCCGCTGTCCACCGACACCGCGCAGCTCATGGCGCGGCTCGACAGCGGCGACGGCGCGATGAGCGGCTCGGTCAGCGGCAAGGCCTGGGTCAACCAGATCCTCGAGACGAACCCGGTGCCGGTGATCTGGGTCACCAACCGCATCGAGCAGATCGACCCGGCCTTCCGGCGCCGCTTCCAGTACCACCTCGAGCTGAAGTCGCCGCCGCCGGGCGCGCGCGAGGCGCTCGTCACGCGGGCGCTGGCCGGCGCCCATGTGAGCGCGGGATTCGCCGCGCGGCTGGCCGAGCGGCGCGCCCTCACGCCGGCGCAGATCCGCACTGCTGTGCGGTTCGCCCGCCTGGCGGGCCGCGGCGACGACCTCGAGGCGCTGATCGAGCGCCAGCTCGGCAACGCCGACAAGGCGCTCGGGCAGCGCGACGGCGAGCGCGGCGCACGCCCGGTGGTCACGCAGTGGGACCTGTCGCTGCTGAACGTCGAGTGCCGCTTCGAGCTGCCGAAGGTGGTCGAGGCCCTGCGCCGCCGCGGCCACGGCACGCTGTGCTTCCACGGCCCGCCGGGCACCGGCAAGACGGCGCTGGCCGAGCACGTCGCCGCGTCGCTGCAGCGGCCGCTGATGGTGCGCCAGGCGAGCGACCTGATGAGCAAGTACGTGGGCGACACCGAGCAGAACATGGCGCGCATGTTCGACGAGGCGCAATCCGAGGGCGCGGTGCTGCTGCTCGACGAGGCCGACAGCTTCCTGCGCAGCCGCCGCTATGCCGAGCGCCACTACGAGGTCAGCGAGGTCAACGAGATGCTGCAGGGCATGGAGCGCTTCGCCGGCGTCTTCGTGTGCACCACCAACCTGTTCGACGACCTCGACGAGGCGGCGCTGCGCCGCTTCACGTTCAAGATCCGCTTCATGCCGCTGGAGCCGGCGCAGCGCGAGCGCATGTTCGTCGCCGAGGCGCTCGAGGGCGACGCGGCCCGTCTCACGCGGCGAGCAGCGCCAGCGCCTCGTGCAGCTCGACCAGCTCGCCCCCGGCGACTTCGCCGCCGTGAAGCGCCAGGTCGACGTGCTCGGCGTGGCGTTCGCGCCGGACGAGTTCCTGTCGCAGCTCGAGAGCGAGCACCGCGTGAAGCCCGGGGTGCGCCAGCGCCGCAGCATCGGCTTCACGCACTGACCCACCATTCGGTGGTACCATGACCTCCAAATGGAGGGCGCCACAATGAAACTCAAGGCCAGGGAGCCGGCGCCGCGCTACCTCGCGCAGCAGGCCCTTGCGCCGATCTGGCAGGTGAACAAGCGCGACGCGGCCCGCGACCCGGCCGCCGCGTTCCGCGCCCTCGTCGAGCGCGTGCAGGCCGGCACGCCGGTGCAGCTGTACGAGGCGGTCGAGCTGGGAGTCCCGTCCAGCATCGTGCCCCTCATCGCCGCCGCCTTCGGCGACACGGTGGCCTCCGTGATGAGCCTCGTGGGCCTGTCCGAGTCCACCTTCCGCCGCAAGGAAGAAGCGCACGAGCCGCTGCCCGAGGTGGCTGGTCATCGCGTGATGAGTTTCCTGCGCATCGTAGCCACCCTGCGGCGGCTGCTGCACGAAAGCGGCGATCCTGAGGCGCTCGAGCGCTTCGACCTCGAGGCGTGGGTCCGCGAGTGGCTGGGCACGCCGCTGCCCGAGTTCGACGCCCGCACCCCAGCCCAGCTGCTGCGCAACCCGGAAGGCCAGCGCGCCCTGGAGGATCTGCTGCACCGCATGCGCGGGGGCCTGCCCGCGTGACGGTCCGCCTCTGGCGCATCGCCTCCGACACGCCTGATTGGACCGCCGAAGACCTGCAAGGCCAGGGCGCGGCGTCCCGGGGCGCCCGGTGGAACCGCCCCGGCGAGCCGCTGCTGTATGCATCCACGTCGATCGCGCTCGCCGCGTGGGAGACACGCGCCCACCTGGGAAAGACCGGGGTCGCGCTGCCGTGGAATCGATTCCTCGTGCGCCTGGACGTGCCCGACGACGTCTGGCGCTCGCGCAGCGCGCTCGCGGCCCCGTGGCCCGTCGGCTGGAACGCGATTCCCGAGGGTGCGGTGTCGCGCCGTCTCGGCTCCGAATGGCTGGCCGGGGGTGCCAGTGCGCTCCTCGAAGTGCCGTCCGTGGTGGTCCACGAGGAGCGCAACGTGCTCGTGAACCCCGCTCACCCCGATGCCCGACGCGTCTGCGCGGCCAAGGGCGGCGCTTCCTGTTCGACCCGAGGGTCTGACGACGCGTCCCTAGAATCGTGCCCATGAAACCGATCGCCTATACCCGCGCCGCCGAGTTGCCGAGCCTGCTGCAGCAGCGCATCCTCGTGATCGACGGCGCGATGGGCACGATGATCCAGCGCTGCAAGCTCACCGAGGCCGACTACCGCGGCACGCGCTTCAAGGACCACCCCAAGGACCTGAAGGGCAACAACGAGCTGCTGCAGTTCTCGCGCCCCGACGTGCTGCGCGAGATCCACGAGGCCTACCTCGCCGCCGGCGCGGACATCGTCGAGACCAACACGTTCGGCGCCACGTCGATCGCGCAGGAAGACTACGGCCTCGCCCACGTGGCGCGCGAGATGAACGTCGAGGCCGCGCGCATCGCCCGCGCGGCCGCCGACGCGCACGCCACGCCCGACAAGCCGCGCTTCGTCGCCGGCGCGCTCGGCCCCACGCCGCGCACCGCGAGCATCAGCCCCGACGTGAACGACCCGGGCGCGCGCAACGTCACGTTCGAAGAGCTGCGCGCCGCCTACCACGAGCAGGCCGCCGGCCTGCTCGAAGGCGGCGCCGATCTGTTCCTCGTCGAGACCATCTTCGACACGCTGAACGCCAAGGCCGCGATCTTCGCGCTCGACGAGCTGATGGAGGCCACCGGCGAGCGGCTGCCGGTGATCGTGTCCGGCACCGTGACCGACGCCTCCGGACGCATCCTGTCCGGGCAGACCGTGGGCGCGTTCTGGCATTCGGTGCGCCATGCCCGGCCGATCGCGGTGGGCCTGAACTGCGCCCTCGGCGCGGCGCTGATGCGGCCCTACATCGAGGAGCTCTCGAAGATCGCGGCCGACACCTTCGTGAGCTGCTACCCCAACGCCGGGCTGCCCAACCCGATGAGCGAGACGGGCTTCGACGAGACGCCCGAGGTCACCGCGGGGCTGATGGAGGAGTTCGCGAAGTCGGGCTTCCTCAACATCGCCGGCGGCTGTTGCGGCACCACGCCCGAGCACATCGCGGCGATCGCGCGCGGCGTGTCGGCCTACCGGCCGCGCGGCCGGCACGACCCGCTGTTCACCTTCAGCGGTACGGCCGAGGCGGCGGCGTGACCTTGCCGCCTGCGGAGGGCGGCGCATCTTCCAGCCGCTCGATGCCCGGGGGCCCCGGCATCAGGCGCAACGCGACCTCCTTGGCGCCGGCCACCGTCACCGGCTCGATGCGGCGCGACACCACGCCCTTGGTCATCGAGGTAGTCGCGCATGCGGCCGGCCCGTTCGCGCGCCAGCGCGGCCGCGCGCTCCCCGTCGATCGCGGGCGCGGAAACGAGCACGCGCGAAGTGGCGTGGCGATGCAGGCTCTCGGACACCTTGTCGAGCACGGCGGCCAGCGGCGGCTTGACAGCCGACTTGCCGGCGTCGAAGGAGAACTCCAGCGGCACGCCCACCTCGACCGCGCCGTCTTCACCCGGCGCGACGACCACCGGCGTGCCCTGGAACCACTGCCCCAGCCAGCGCTGCTCCTGGGCCAGCGGCGGCGGAGCCGCCGGTGCCGGCGCCGACGGCTGGCCGGGCCACGAAGGCGCCCCGGGGCCGGGGCCCGTGGACGCACAGCCGGCCACGAGCGCGGCGGCAAGCGAGGAGAAGGGTTCTTGGCATGGTCGAGTCGATGAGGGAGGGCTTCGTCCCGTGGAGGCGATCATCGCTCCCGGCACTGGGGCGCGCGCGGCACGGCCCCCTAGAATGCGGGGTCTCCCGAGGAGCGTTGCGACGGCCGGCGGCCGCCAGGCTCGGGACGCCATCGCAGGATGGTCTGCAACGGCGCTCGTTCCCGATGTACTCTCCGGACCGCGCCATGACCGATTCCTCCGCCATCCCCTTCGCGACACCGCTGCGCCTGTCCGGCCTCGAGCCGGTGGAGATCGGGCCTGCGTCGCTGTTCGTCAACATCGGCGAACGCACCAACGTCACCGGCTCCAAGGCCTTCGCCCGGCTGATCCTCGCCGGCGAGTTCGAGAAGGCGCTCGCCGTCGCGCGCCAGCAGGTCGAGAACGGCGCCCAGGTGATCGACGTCAACATGGACGAGGCCATGCTCGACAGCAAGGCCGCCATGGTGCGCTTCCTCACGCTCGTCGCGGGCGAGCCCGAGATCGCCCGCGTGCCCGTGATGATCGACAGCTCCAAGTGGGAGGTGATCGAGGCCGGCCTCAAGTGCATCCAGGGCAAGGGCATCGTCAATTCCATCTCGCTGAAGGAGGGCGTCGAGGCGTTCCGCCAGCAGGCGAAGCTCGTGCGCCGCTACGGCGCCGCGGCCGTCGTGATGGCGTTCGACGAACAAGGCCAGGCCGACACCTTCGAGCGCAAGACGCGGCATCTGCGAGCGGGCCTACCGGATCCTCGTCGACGAAGTCGGCTTCCCGCCGGAAGACATCATCTTCGACCCGAACATCTTCGCGATCGCCACCGGCATCGAGGAGCACGACAACTACGCGGTCGACTTCATCGAGGCCACGCGCTGGATCAAGCAGCACCTGCCGGGCGCCAAGGTGTCGGGCGGCGTCTCGAACGTGAGCTTCAGCTTCCGCGGCAACGAGCCGGTGCGCGAGGCGATCCACACCGTGTTCCTCTACCACGCCATCCGTGCCGGCATGGACATGGGCATCGTCAACGCCGGCATGGTGGGCGTCTACGACGATCTCGACCCCGAACTGCGCGAGCGCGTGGAAGATGTCGTGCTCAATCGCCGGAAAGACGCCGGCGAGCGGCTGATCGAGATCGCCGAGCGTGCCAAGGGCGCCGCCAAGGACGACTCCGCGCGCCTGGCGTGGCGCGCGCAGCCGGTCGAGCAGCGGCTGTCGCACGCGCTCGTGCACGGCATCACCGACTTCATCACCGAGGACACCGAGGAAGCCTGGCAGGCCATCCACGCCGGCGGCGGGCGCCCGCTGCACGTGATCGAAGGCCCGCTGATGAGCGGCATGAACATCGTGGGCGACCTGTTCGGCGCCGGCAAGATGTTCCTGCCCCAGGTGGTGAAGTCCGCGCGCGTGATGAAGCAGGCGGTGGCGCACCTGCTGCCCTACATCGAGGCCGAGAAGCAGGCCATGAGCGACGCCGGCGGCACCGTGCGCGCGAAGGGCAAGATCGTGATCGCCACCGTGAAGGGCGACGTGCACGACATCGGCAAGAACATCGTCACGGTCGTGCTCCAGTGCAACAACTTCGAGGTCGTGAACATGGGCGTGATGGTCCCGTGCCAGGACATCCTCGCGCGCGCCAAGGCCGAGGGCGCCGACCTCGTCGGCCTGAGCGGCCTCATCACGCCGAGCCTGGAAGAGATGCAGCACGTGGCTTCGGAGATGCAGCGCGACGATTTCTTCCGCCTGAAGAAGATGCCTCTGCTGATCGGCGGCGCCACCACGAGCCGCGTGCACACCGCGGTGAAGATCGCGCCGCACTACGAAGGCCCGGTGGTCTACGTGCCCGACGCGTCGCGCAGCGTGGGCGTGTGCAGCGACCTGCTCTCCGAGGAGCGCGCGCCGCAGGTGCTCGCCGAGCTGGCGGCCGACTACGCCCGCGTGCGCGAGCTGCACGCCGGCCGCAAGCAGGCGCCGCTCGTCTCGCTGGACGCAGGCCCGCGCCAACAAGACGCCGATCGACTGGGCCGCGTACGAGCCGCCGAAGCCGCGCTTCATCGGCCGCCGCCTGTTCCGCAACCAGGATCTCGCCGAGCTCGCCGCCTGTCATCGACTGGGGCCCGTTCTTCCAGACCTGGGACCTCGCCGGCCCCTACCCGAAGATCCTCGACGACCCGGTCGTCGGCGTCGAGGCCAGGCGTGTCCAGGAAGACGCGCGCCGCATGCTGCAGCGGGCGATCGAAGGGCGGTGGATCGCCGCCAACGGCGTCATGGGCCTGTGGCCCGCGAACACCGTGGGCGACGACGACATCGAGATCTATGCCGACGAGTCGCGCTCGCAGGTGCTCATGACCTGGCACGGCCTGCGCATGCAGACGCAGCGCCCGGTGGTCGACGGCTCGCCGCGGCCCAACCGCTGCCTGGCCGACTTCGTCGCGCCCAAGGGCGTGCGCCCCGACTACATCGGCCTGTTCGCCGTCACGGCGCGGCCTCGGCGTGGATCGCAAGGAGCAGGAGTTCCTCGCCGGCCCTCGACGACTACTCCGCCATCATGCTCAAGGCGCTGGCCGACCGGCTCGCCGAGGCCTTCGCCGAGCGGCTGCACCAGCGCGTGCGCACCGAGCTGTGGGGCTACGCGCCCGAGGAGCGGCTCGACAACGACGAGCTCATCGCCGAGCGCTACGCCGGCATCCGGCCCGCGCCGGGATACCCGGCCTGCCCCGACCACTCCGTGAAGCGCGACATGTTCCGCGTGCTCGGCGCCGAGGAGATCGGCATGGGCCTGACCGAGAGCCTCGCGATGACGCCGGCCGCCAGCGTCAGCGGCTTCTATTTCGTCCCATCCCCGGTCCACCTACTTCAACGTGGGCCGCATCGGTGAGGACCAACTTGCCGTCCTGGGCCGCGCGCACCAACATGGGTGTGGACGAGGCGCGCCGCCGGCTGGCGTCGTTGCTGTAGCGCCGCGCCAGTTGAGACGGCGTGTAATGCGCGCCGCGCCCGCGGACTATTGCCGCCCGCTGCAGGGTGCTGTCTGACAAGAATGAGCTCCGGCAACCACCTTCCGGGGAGTCATGAAAAAGGAAGAGACGGTGCAGGGCACGCGCGTCGCGCTGGTGCTCGGCATCCTGGCCATCGCAATGGCCGTGTCGCTGGCGCTCGTCGCCTGCGTCGCGGCCTCACCCACCTGAGTCGAGGAGGAACCATGAACCCGAATCCCGCCACCACGCTGCCCCATCCCGCCACCAAACCGCGCTTCGGCCAGACGCTGATCGTCGGCGGCGCCATCGCGCTCGCCGTCGGCGGCGCTTGCGCAGGTTGGATGCTCCATGGCGCCGAGGCCCCGGCCGCGACCGCGACCGCCGCCGCGCCGACGTTCGAAGCACTGAAGGACGAACCCGCCACGCCGTCCTGCCGAGCCCGCCAAGGCGGCGAAGCCGGCTCCGGCACAGCGCACCGTTTCGACCGCCACGGCGAAGCCGCGCGCTCCTTCCGCCAGCGGCACCACGCTGGAGACGAAGCGCGTCGCGGTCTGCGCCGACTGCGGCATCGTCGAAGCAGTGCGCCCGGTCACCCGCAAGGGCGAAGGCAGCGGCGTCGGCGCCGTCGCGGGCGGCGTCGTCGGCGCGGTCCTCGGCAACCAGGTCGGCGGCGGCAACGGCCGCAAGGCCATGACGGTGCTCGGCGCCGTCGGCGGCGGCGTGGCCGGCCACGAGATCGAGAAGCGCGCGAAGTCCGAGACCGTCTACGAGGTCAAGGTGCGCATGGAAGACGGCTCGCTGCGCACCGATCACGCAGGCGACCGAGCCGGCCGCCGGCTCGCGGGTGATCGTCGACGGCGAGTCGCTGCGCCCCGCGTCGTCCACCGAGCCCGCCCCGCGCATGCTGCGCACGTCCACCGGCGCCTGACAATCTGCCTCCTCCCTCTCCCGCTCGCGGGAGAGGGGCGGGGTGAGGGCGCTGCGCCCGCATCGACACGCTACCCGATCGACACCACCCGCCGGTACTGCAGCGCCTCCGACACCTGCGCCACGCCGATCCCGTCCAGCCCGCCCAGGTCCGCGATCGTCCGCGCCACCTTCAGCGTGCGGTGCAGGCTGCGCCCGGACCAGCCGAGCCGCTCCGCGGCCGAATGCAGGAACCGCTCGGCCGCCTCCTCCAGGCGGCACGCTGCGATCAACCCGCCCGCCTCCAGCGCCGCGTTCGCCGAGCCCTGCCGCGCGAGCGCCTCGCGCGCGCGCCGGCGCCACCCGCGCCGCCACTTCGGTCGTCGTCTCGCCGTCGGGCGCTGCCAGCAGCGCCGCCGGCTTGACCGCCGGCACGTCCACCTGCAGGTCGATGCGATCGAGCAACGGCCCCGACAACCGGCCCTGGTAGCGCGAGACCGCTTCCGGCGTGCATCGGCAGTTCCGGCCCGTGGCCGCGAACGCGCCGAGCCAGCCGCACGGACACGGGTTCATCGCGGCCACAAGCTGGAAGCGCGCCGGAAACGCAGCCGACCGCGCCGCACGGGCGATCGTCACGCGCCCCGTCTCCAGCGGCTCGCGCAGCGCCTCGAGCGCCGCGCGCGGAAACTCCGGCAGCTCGTCGAGGAACAGCACGCCGCCGTGCGCGAGCGAGATCTCGCCGGGACGCGGCGGCGAGCCGCCGCCCACCAGCGCCGGCGCGCTGGCGGAGTGGTGCGGCGTGCGCACCGGCCGCGACCGCCAGCGCCGCACGTCGAAGCCGCCCGGTGCGAGTCCCTGCAGCGCCGCACTCGCCAGCGCCTCGTCCTCGTCCATCGGCGGCAGCAGGCCGGCCAGCCGCGCGGCGAGCATCGACTTGCCGGTGCCGGGCGGCCCCACCATCAGGAGGCTGTGGCCGCCGGCCGCCGCGATCTCCAGCACGCGCTTCACGCCGGCCTGTCCGCGCACGTCGCGCAGGTCCGGGTGGTCCGCGGCCGCGCCGGTCCAGGCGATGTGCGCGGCCCGGTCCAGCGGCACGGCCACGTCGCCGGGCATCAGCGCGTTCACCACGTCCACCAGGTGGCGCGCGGGCCGCACATCGACGCCTTCGACGAGCGCCGCCTCCGCCGCGCTCTCCGCCGGCAGCACGAGCGAGCGCCGCACGCCGGCGCGCTTCACCGCCAGCGCGATCGCCAGCGCCCCGCGCACCGGCCGCAGCTCGCCGGCCAGCGAGAGTTCGCCGGCGAACTCGCACTGCGCGAGCCGCCCGGCGTCGAGCAGCCCGTCGGCGGCCAGGATGCCGAGCGCGATCGGCAGGTCGAAGCGGCCGGATTCCTTCGGCAGGTCGGCCGGCGCCAGGTTCACCGTGATGCGCTTGTTGTGCGGGAAGCCCAGCCCGCTGCTGGCCAGCGCCGCGCGCACGCGCTCGCGGGCTTCCTTCACCTCGGTGTCGGCCAGCCCCACGAGCGTGAAGCTGGGCAGCCCGTTGGCCAGGTGCACCTCCACCTGCACCGGCGGCGCCTCGATGCCGTCGAGCGCGCGGCTGGTCACGACGGCGAGCGTCATCGATCCTCCCTGTCTTGTTTGTGCGTGGATTCTGCCTCGCCAGGCGCACCGCCGCGGTGCCGTAGTCGCGGCTCACCGAGTTGGTGCCGTTTGGTGCGCGAGAACGAGGGCCGTCGCCCGCCGATGGGGCGTGGCGCGGCTGTTTCCGGATGGCACAAAAGCTGCGAAAGCCGCCCCGTCCATTCCCATTTCCACCCCTCGGAGCAACCAGCATGAAAAAATCAATCGTCGTTGCGATGTGCCTGGCCGCCATCGGCGCCGCTCAGGCCGACTGACGGCCTCACCGCCAACGTCTCCCTCACGTCGAAGTACAAGTACCGCGGCCAGGACCAGAGCGACGCCACCAAGGAGATCGTTCCCGCCATCCAGGGCGGCTTCGACTACACGTTCGGCGGCTTCTACCTCGGCAACTGGAACTCCAGCATCGGCTTCGCCCACGGCACCGAGATCGACGTGTACGGCGGCTACCGCGGCACGGCGGGCGCGTTCGGCTACGACGTCGGCCTGCTGCAGTACTACTACCCCGGCAGCGGCGTATCCAACCTCAACACCACCGAGCTCTACGGCGCGATGACGTGGACCATGTTCACCGGCAAGTACTCGTACACCGTGTCGGACAAGTACTTCGGCTTCGAGGAAGCGCGCGGCACCGGCTACCTCGACTTCGCGTTCAACTTCCCCCTGATGGACAAGCTCACGCTGAATGCGCACGTGGGCTACACCGCCTTCCCGGGCGATGCGGAGTCGCTCGGCGCCGAGAACTACACCGACTACAAGGTCGGCGCGACGTGGGACTTCGGCTCCGGGCTGACGCTCGGCGGCGCCTACGTGGGCGCGGACAAGAAGGACGTGTACGGCGACATCAACAAGGGCCGGATCATCGTGACGCTGACCAAGGCGATGTGAGCAACACGGCGGCGCCGCGTCGGCGCCGCCACTGGGCAATCGTGAGACGAAGGGGAACTTCATGAAGATGGTGACCGCCATCGTCAAGCCGTTCAAGCTTGACGAAGTGAGGGAAGCCCTGAGCGGCATCGGCGTGCAGGGCATCACGGTGACCGAGGTCAAGGGCTTCGGGCGCCAGAAGGGCCACACCGAGCTGTACCGCGGCGCCGAGTACGTGGTCGACTTCCTGCCGAAGGTGAAGATCGAGGCCGCCGTCGACGACGCCATCGTCGAGCGCGTGATCGAAGCCGTCGAGGCCGCCGCTCGCACCGGCAAGATCGGCGACGGGAAGATCTTCGTCTCCGCGCTCGAGCAGGTGGTCCGCATCCGCACCGGCGAGACGGGCAAGGACGCTCTCTGAGCCCAGCCCGCAACGAAAGAGACAACCCATGAAAAAGCTGATCGCAACTCTCGCCCTCGGCCTCGCGGTCCTGGGCTTCTCGGGTCCCGCGCTCGCGCAGGCCTCCGCACCCGCTGCCGAGGCCGCGTCCGCCGCTGCCGTCGCCGAGGCGCCGGCGGCCGCTGCATCGGCCGCGGCCGCGGCGCCCGCGCCGGTGGCCAACAAGGGCGACGTGGCCTGGATGATCGTCGCCACGCTGCTCGTCATCCTGATGACGATCCCCGGCCTGGCGCTGTTCTACGGCGGCCTGGTGCGCAGCAAGAACATGCTGTCGGTGCTGATGCAGGTCTTCGTCACGTTCTCGATGATCGTGGTGCTGTGGGCCCTGTACGGCTACAGCCTTGCCTTCACCGAGGGCAACGCGTTCTTCGGCGGACTCGACCGCATCTTCCTGAACGGCCTGTTCGATCCCGCCGCGGGCACGTTCGCGATGGGCGCGACGTTCAGCAAGGGCGTCTACATCCCCGAGTTGCTGTTCGCCGCGTTCCAGGCCACCTTCGCCGGCATCACCTGCTGCCTGATCGTCGGCGCCTTCGCCGAGCGCATCAAGTTCTCCGCGGTGCTGCTGTTCATGGCGCTGTGGTTCACCTTCAGCTATGCGCCGATGGCGCACATGGTGTGGTTCTGGATGGGCCCGGACGCCTACGCCAGTGCCGACGTCGTCGACGCGATGAACGGCAAGGCCGGCCTGATCTGGCAATGGGGCGCACTCGACTTCGCCGGCGGCACCGTGGTGCACATCAACGCCGCCGTCGCGGGCCTGGTGGGCGCGTTCATGATCGGCAAGCGCATCGGCTACGGCCGCGAGTCGTTCACGCCGCATTCGCTCACGCTCACGATGGTGGGCGCCGCGATGCTGTGGGTGGGCTGGTTCGGCTTCAACGCCGGCTCGGCACTCGAAGCGAGCAACAGCGCCGTTCTGGCGTTCATGAACACCTTCACCGCCACGTCGGCCGCGGTGCTGGCATGGTCGGTGGGCGAGGCGCTGATGCGCGGCAAGGCCTCCATGCTCGGCGCGGCCTCCGGTGCCGTGGCCGGCCTGGTGGCGATCACCCCGGCCGCCGGCAACGTGGGCCTGATGGGCGCGCTGATCATCGGCGCCGTCGCCGGCTTCGCCTGCCTGTGGGGCGTCAACGGCCTGAAGCGCATGCTCGGCGCCGACGACTCGCTCGACGTGTTCGGCGTGCACGGCGTGGGCGGCATCGTGGGTGCGCTGCTGACCGGCGTGTTCAACACGCAGGACCTCGGCGGCCCCGGCCTCGTGACCGACTGGGTCACCGCGACGGTGGGCAGCAACGCCATCGGCGCGCAGGTCTGGATCCAGCTCAAGGCCGTGCTGCTCACGATCATCTGGTCCGGCGTCGTCTCCATCGTCGCCTTCAAGATCGTCGACATGGTGATCGGCCTGCGCGTCACCGAGGAGGAGGAGCGCGAGGGCCTGGACATCGCCACCCACGGCGAAACCGCCTACAGCAAGTAGACGCGCGTCTCCCGACGCTCTGAAAGGGGCCGCCTCCGGGCGGCCCCTTTCCTTTCATGGGACCGACCCCAACTGCCTAGAATCTGTCGTCCACTCCCGGATTCGCCCCATGGTCCCGCACCTCATCACCGCGCTCACCGGCACGATCAACGAGCTCGAGCAGCGCATCCTGGAGTCGATGCCGGCCATCGAGCGCTGGTTCCGGCTCGAGTGGATGGAGCACACGCCGCCGTTCTACAGCTCGGTCGACCTGCGCAACGCCGGCTACAAGCTCGCGCCGGTGGACACCAATCTCTTCCCCGGCGGCTGGAACAACCTCACGCTCGAGATGCTGCCGCTGGCGGTGCAGGCCGCGATGGCGGCCATCGAGAAGATCTGCCCGGAAGCCAAGAACCTGCTGCTCATCCCGGAGAAGCACACGCGCAACACGTTCTATCTCGCGAACGTGCAGCGCCTGATGCAGATCTTCCACCAGGCCGGCCTGAACGTGCGCCTGGGCACGCTCGACGACGCCGTCGCCGAGCCCACGCGCGTCGCGCTGCCGGACGGCAGCGACCTCACGGTGGAGCCGCTGCTGCGCAATCGCGGGCGCCTGGGCCTGAAGGACTTCGACCCCTGCACCATCCTGCTCAACAACGACCTGTCGTCCGGGCTGCCCAGGGTGCTCGACAACCTGCACGAGCAGTACCTGCTGCCGCCGCTGCATGCCGGCTGGGCGGTGCGGCGCAAGAGCAACCACTTCCAGAGCTACGAGGAGGTGGCCAAGAAGTTCGCCAAGCTGCTGGGCATGGACCCCTGGCTCATCAATCCGATGTTCGCGCAGTGCGGCAAGGTCGATTTCGCCGAAGGCGAGGGCATCGAGTGCGTCCAGGGGCACGTCGAGACGCTGCTCTGCCAAGATCCGCCGCAAGTACAAGGAGTACGGCATCAACGAGAAGCCGTTCGCGGTGGTCAAGGCCGACAACGGCACCTACGGCATGGGCATCATGACCGTGCGCGACCCGAAGGAGCTCGACGAGCTGAGCCGCCGCACGCGCAACAAGATGAGCGTGATCAAGGAAGGGCAGGAGCTCAGCGAAGTCATCATCCAGGAAGGCGTGCCCACCTACGAGCGCCTGAACGACGCCGTGGCCGAGCCGGTGGTCTACATGATCGACCGCTACGTCGTCGGCGGCTTCTACCGGGTGCATGCCGAGCGCGGCATCGACGAAAACCTCAACGCCCCGGGCTCGGCCTTCGTGCCGCTGGCCTTCGCCGAGAGCAACCAGCTGCCGCGCCTGGGCGCCAAGCCCGGCGCGAGCGCGCCCAACCGCTTCTACATGTACGGCGTCATCGCGCGCCTGGCGATGCTCGCCGCCAGCTACGAGCTCGAGGCCACCGACCCCGACGCCGAGATCTACGAGTGACCGCCGCCCGCACGCCGGCGGCGGCCGCGGCGCTCACGCTGGCTGCCCTCGGGGTGGTCTTCGGCGACATCGGCACGAGCCCGCTGTATGCCGTGCGGGAAGTCTTCCACGCCGGCCATGTGGTGCCCACCCGCGACCACGTGCTGGGCGTGCTGTCGCTCATCTTCTGGACCTTGGCCATCGTCGTCTCGCTCAAGTACGTGGCGCTCCTGCTGCGCGCGAGCAACAACGGCGAGGGCGGCACGATGGCGCTGATGGCACTGGCCAGCCAATCGCTGCAGGAGCGGCCGCGGCCTGCGCCGCGTCGTCATCGTCATGGGCATCCTCGGCGCATCGCTGTTCTATGGCGACGGCATCATCACGCCCGCGATCTCGGTGCTCTCGGCCATCGAGGGACTGGAGGTCGCGACCCCTGCGTTCCAGCCGTACATCGTGCCGATCACGCTCGCAGTGATCACGGCGCTCTACTTCGTGCAGCGCCACGGCACGGGCACCATGGGTCGGCTGTTCGGGCCCGTCATGCTGCTGTGGTTCGCCGTGCTCGCGGTCACCGGCGGCTGGTGGATCGCCCGCAACCCGCAGGTGCTCGCCGCCCTGAACCCGCTGTTCGCGATCTCTTCCTCGTCGAGGAGGGCTGGATCGCGCTCGCCATCCTCGGCGCGGTCTTCCTCGCGGTCACGGGCGCCGAGGCGCTCTATGCCGACATGGGGCACTTCGGCAAGTCGCCGATCCGGCGTGAACTGGTTCGGGCTCGTATGGCCGGCGCTCACCGTCAACTACTTCGGCCAAGGCGCGCTGATCCTTCTTCAGCCCGCCGCGATCGACAACCCGTTCTTCATGATGGTCTCCGAGGCGCTGCTGTATCCGATGGTGCTGCTGGCCACCGCGGCCACCGTCATCGCATCGCAGGCCACGATCTCCGGCACGTTCTCGGTCACCAAGCAGGCGGTGCAGCTCGGCTACCTGCCGCGCCTTCGCATCCTTCACACGTCCGAGCGAGAGACGGGCCAGGTCTACATCCCAGCCGTCAACTGGGCCCAGTACGCCGCGATCGTCGTGGCCGTGACGGCCTTCGGCTCGTCGAGCGCGCTCGCCACGGCCTACGGCATCGCGGTCACGGCCGAGATGGTGCTCACCACCGTGATGACCTTCTTCGTCGTGCGCCATGGCTGGCGCTACCCCTTGCCGCTCGCGCTCGCCGCCACGGGATGCTTCCTCGTGATCGAGCTCGTGTTCTTCGCGTCCAACGCGGCCAAGGTGCTGTCCGGCGGCTGGTTCACGCTGCTGATCGCCGGCGCGGTGTTCCTCGTCATGGGCACGTGGAAGCAGGGCCGCGACCTGCTGTCGGCGCAACTGCGCAAGGACAGCATCGAGCTTCCGTCCTTCCTCGACGCCGTGTTCACCAGCCCGCCGCCACGCGTGGAGGGCACGGCGGTGTTCCTCTCCGCCGAGCCCGGCCTCGCGCCGAGCGCGCTGATGCACAACCTCAAGCACAACAAGGTCCTGCACGCGCAGAACCTGTTCGTGCACGTGCAGCACCACGAGGTGCCCTGGATCGACACCGAGCGGCGCATCGAGACGCGCGCGCTCGGCCGCGACTGCTGGGAGGCCACGATCCATTTCGGCTTCAAGAACGAGCCCGACGTGCCCGAGGCGCTGCGGCTGCTCCAAGGCCACGGCATCGACCTCGACGAGATGAGCACGAGCTACTTCCTGTCGCGCGACATCGTGATCCCCACCTTCGCCACCGACATGCCGATGTGGCGCGAGAAGCTGTTCGCGAGCATGCACCGCAACGCCGCGGCGGCCGCCGACTTCCTGCACCTGCCGGAGAACCGGGTCGTCGAGCTGGGGGCCAAGGTAGCGATTTAGCCCTCCCCCGAAGCGGTGGAGGGCCCACCCCCGAAGCGGCTCCCGCCGCTCCCCCCTCAAGGGGGCGCCACTGGCGGACCGGCGGAGCCGCTGGTTGGCCCACCCCCGAAGCGGCTCCCGCCGCTCCCCCTCAAGGGGGCACCACCAGCGGACCGGCGGAGCCGGATCCGCGGTGGCCGCTTGGGGGGCCGGCGCTTCGCGCGGCTGACGGTGGCTGCCGCCTGTGCAAAACTCGTGGCATGGATCTGCTCTTCGTCGCCGACCCGCTCGAGCGCTTCAAGGCCTACAAGGACACCACCGTCGCGATGATGCGCGAGGCCGCCGTCGCGCGGCCACGGCATCGTCGCCTGCGAGCCGCGCGACCTGGTCTGGCAGAGCGGCTCGCGGGTCATGGCGCGCCGGGCGCGCCGGATCGTTCCCACGGCCGACGACCATGCCTGGTTCGAGGAGCAGCCCGGCGCCCCCGCGGCGCTGGCCGACGTCGGCGCGGTGCTGATGCGCAAGGATCCGCCGTTCGACAGCGAGTACTTCTACGCCACGCACCTGCTGGGGCAGGCCGAGCGCGAGGGCGCCCGCGTCTTCAACTCGCCGCGCGCGCTGCGCGACCACCCCGAGAAGCTGTCGATCCTCGAGTTCCCTCAGCTCATCGCCCCGACCATCGTCAGCCGCGATCCGGAGGCGCTGCGCGCCTTCCATGCCGAGCATCGCGACATCGTGCTCAAGCCGCTGGACGGCATGGGCGGCATGGGCATCTTCCGCGTCGGTCCGGACGGCCTGAACCTCGGCTCCATCGTCGAGACCCTGAACCACGACGGCGCGGTGTCCGTGATGGCGCAGCGCTACGTGCCCGAGATCGTGAAGGGCGACAAGCGCATCCTCGTGATCGGCGGCGAGGTCGTGCCGTACTGCCTGGCCCGCATCCCGCAGGGCAGCGAGATCCGCGGCAACCTGGCGGTCGGCGGCAAGGGCGTCGCGCAAGCCCTGACGGAGCGCGACCGCGAGATCGGCGAGCACCTCGGGCGCGTGCTGGCGCCGCGCGGCCTGCTGTTCGCAGGGGTCGACGTGATCGGCGACTTCCTCACCGAGATCAACGTGACGAGCCCCACCTGCTTCCAGGAAATCATGCAGCAGACCGGGTTCCCGGTCGCGGCCAGGTTCATCGACGCCCTGGAAACGGCGCTCCGATGAAGGTCCGCCTCGTCGCGGTCACGCGGGACAACCTGCGCGCCCTGTGCAAGCTCGATGCAGGCGACGGCGGCACGCAGGTGGCGCCCAACGTCATGTCCATGGCCCAGGCGGCGGTGCATCCCGAGGCCTGGCCCCGCGCAATCGAGGCCGATGGCCGGCTCGTGGGCTTCGTCATGCTGTACGACCCCACGCTCGCGCCGCCGGCGCACCCTCCGGAGCAGCCGCACTTCTACGTGTGGCGCCTCATGATCGACCGCGAGCACCAGCGCGGCGGCCTCGGCCGCGCGGCGATGCAGCGTGTCATCGAGCACGTGCGCGCTCTCCCGGGCGTCGACAGGCTGCTGCTGAGCTACGTGCCGCCCGCCGAGCATCTCGCGCGGTTCTACGGCTCGCTCGGCTTCGAGCCCACCGGCGAGGTCGACGAGGGCGAGCTCGTCATGTCGCTCCAGTTCGACAGCTGATCCGTCGCCGGCCGCGACAATCGCGCCGGATGGCCCTGCTCACCCTCTCCAACGCCCACCTTGCGTACGGGCACGTGCCGCTGCTCGATGGCGCCGCCCTGGCGCTCGATGCCGGCGAGCGTGTGGCGCTGATCGGCCGCAACGGGGCAGGAAAGTCGTCGCTGCTGAAGGTCCTCGCCGGGCTCGAAGCGCTCGACGACGGGCTGCTGCAGATCCAGCAGGGGCTGCGGCGCTTCTACGTGCCGCAGGAGCCCGCGTTCGATCCGTCGGCCAGCGTGTTCGATGCGGTGAGCGAAGCGCTGTCGGAGGCGAAGGAGCTGCGCGCGCGCTACGAGCGACACGCGCCCGGCGACGACCTCGACGCGATGCAGACCCGCCTGGAGGCGCTCGGCGGATGGACCTGGGAGCAGCGCGTGCACGAGACGCTCGACCACCTGCGGCTGGACGGCGCGGCCACGCTCGGCGAGCTCTCCGGCGGCACCGTCAAGCGCGTGGCGCTGGCGCAGGCCCTGGTGGCGCGTGCCCGACGTGCTGCTGCTCGACGAGCCCACCAACCACCTCGACCTCGATGCGATCGAGTGGCTGCAGGACCTGCTCACCGGCTGGCGCGGCGCACTCGTCGCCGTGTCGCACGATCGCGCGTTCATCGATGCGGTGGCCACCCGCATCGTCGAGCTCGATCGCGCGCTGCTGCGCAGCTGGCCCGGCAACTTCGCCGCCTTCGATGCCGCCCGCCAGCGCGAGCTGGAGGCCGAGGCGGTGGCATCGGCGCGCGCCGACAAGCTCCTGGCGCAGGAAGAGGCGTGGATCCGCAAGGGCGTCGAGGCGCGCCGCACGCGCAGCGTCTCGCGGGTCGGGCGCCTCGACCGGCTCCGCGCCCAGCGGGCGGAGCGCCGCACGCAGCTCGGACGCGTGCGGCTGGAGCTCGATTCCGGCGTGCCGAGCGGCAAGATCGTGGCCGAGCTGCGCCAGGTCTCCAAGCGCTTCGGCGACAAGACCATCGTCGCCGGCTTCAGCGCCACGCTGCTGCGCGGCGACAAGGTCGGCCTCGTAGGGCCCAACGGCGCCGGCAAGACCACCCTGCTCAAGCTCATCCTCGGAGAGCTCGAGCCCGACACGGGCTCCATACGCCGCGGCACCAAGCTGCAGGTGGCCTACTTCGACCAGATGCGCACCGGGCTTCAGCTCGACGCCACGCTGGCGGACACCATCAGCCCGGGCAGCGAATGGGTCGAGATCGGCGGCCAGCGCAAGCACGTCATGAGCTACCTGGGCGATTTCCTCTTCTCGCCGGCGCGGGCGCACTCGCCCGTGCGCACGCTCTCGGGCGGCGAGCGCAACCGGCTGCTGCTGGCCCGCCTGTTCGCGCTGCCGGCCAACGTGCTCGTGCTCGACGAGCCGACGAACGACCTCGACATCGAGACCCTCGAGCTGCTGGAAGAGCTGCTGCAGGGCTACGCCGGCACCGTCTTCCTGGTGAGCCATGACCGTCGCTTCCTCGACAACGTCGTCACGAGCCTCATCGCCTGGGAGGGCGACGACGCCCCCGGCCGCTGGCGCGAATACGAGGGCGGCATCGCAGACTGGCGCCTCCAGCGCGCCCGCTCGCAGCCGCCCCCCACACCGCCCGCCGCCCCCGACCTCAAACCGGCACCGACACGCCCGCCCGCCCCACGCAAGCTGAGCTACAAGGAGCAGCGCGAGCTCGACGAACTCCCCGCGCACATCGAAGCGCTCGAAGCGGAGCAAAAAGAAATCGGCGAGCGCCTCGCAACCCCCGAGCTCTACACCGCCGAGCCCCAGCGCGTCGCCGAGCTTCAAGCCAGATACGCCCAGATCGACGACGACCTCACCACCGCCCTGGAACGCTGGGAGACCCTAGGCGCCAAGCGCTGAGGCGGACGCACAGCCAGGCGAGGACGAAGTCCAACGCCCCCTCAAGCGGACACCGCGGATCCGGCTCCGCCGGTCCGCTGGTGGCGCCCCCTTGAGGGGGGAGCGGCGGGAGCCGCTTCGGGGGTGGGCTCTCTACCTTGCTGCGGGATGCGACCGGCTCACGATCAGCCCGGCCTGCAGATACAGCGCATTGAGCAGCCGCATCGCGCGCCCGCGGTCGAAACCGGGCCAATCGGCCATGTCGCGCAGATTGGTGGTCTGCCGCTGCAGGCGCCGCACGGCGGCCTCGAGCGAACCGGACAGCGGCAGGTCGCCGAGGTTCACGCCCGGCGCCACGCGGTACGCCGCGGCGCCGGCGATCTCCGGCAGCAGGGCGTCGCGTGCGCCGTGCAGCGCCAGTTGCCACGCCACGGGCGCCAGCGGATGGTAGAGGTGCGCTTCGCCCACCAGGCTGCGTTCCGCGTCGCCGGGCGGACGCAGCACGGCGGGCTCCACGTGCAGCACTTCCAGCTCGGACAGGCGGCGGTCGAGAAACTCGCGCATCGGCAGCTGGCAGTGGCACAGCCGCTCGATGGGGAACACCGTAAGCGGCGACGACTTGTCGTCGCACTGCAGGTGGATCGCGAGGCTGCGCGCGTGACGCACGCTGGCGGCCAGCACTTCCACGAGTTCGAGCGAACCGCCGTCGCCGTCCTGCTCGAAGCGCATCAGGTCGTGCCAGAGCGAAGGATTGAGCGACGACAAGCGAGACGTGCCGGCCGTCGCTTTCCCGATCCAGGTCGTCGAGGTAGCGCCGGAATGCGCTTACGCGCATCAACTCCGGTTCGCCGATGGGCAGGGTGGACTCGAAGTTCAAAAGGGGTACCGCGGAAGACGATCGAGATGCGGGATGTTACGCGAACCACGTTGACTTACATATGACGTCGTACCGCAATCAGGGCTTTCCAGAACGACGGGTCCTGCGAAGTCGCGAAATTGATGCGCATCAATGAGGTCGGGCGCGGCGTGGCATGAAACAGCGCGCCAGGCGCGAGCAGCCAGCCCTCGTCCAGCATCGCCTGCGCCAGCCGCTCGGTGTCCGCGCCGGTGTCGATCCAGCCGAACAGCCCCTGCGGCGGCGTGACGAAGCGGCAGCCGGCGTCCACCGCCAGGCGCTGCACCGTGCGGCCGCGCGGCGTCGAGCCGCGCGGCGACCCGTTCGACGTGACGGCGCATCGGGCCGTGGTCCAGGCACAAGCGAGCGCTCGCTCCAGCAGCGTCGGCGTGGTGAGCGCCGTCAGCAGCTTAGGTCGATGCAGCGCTCGACGAGCGGCTGCGGCGCCGCCAGGAAGCCGATGCGCCAGTTCGGCGTGAGGATCTTGGAGAAGCCCGAGATGTAGACGGTGCGCCGCAGCCCGTCGAGCGCGGCCAGGCGCGGCGCGTGCGGCGGCGCCAGGTGGCTGTAGGTGTCGTCCTCGACGATGCGGAAGTCGTGGCGTTCCGCCAGCAGCAGCACCTGGTGGGCGGCGCGCCGGCGGCAGCGAGCAGCCGGTCGGGTTGTGGAGTACGGAGACGCTCACGTACAGCCGCGGCCGGTGCGCGCTGCAGCCGCTCCATCACGCCGAGGTCCGGCCCCTCCGGCCCGCGCGGCACCGGCAGCAGCCGCATGCCCGAGGCGCGACAGCCGCGCGAACTCGACCGCCCAGCCGGGTTCGTCCACCAGCACCGAATCGCCCGGCTCCAGCAGCACGCGCGACACGAGGTCCAGCGCATGCGTGGCGCCGGCGGTCGTGACGATCTGCGCCGGCCGGCCGGCACGCCGATGTCGGCCAGCCGGCGGGCAAGGGCCTCGCGCAGCCCGCAGTCGCCGGCCGGGTCGCCGTACTGCAGCGCGCTGGCGTCGCCGCGCCATCGTCCGGCGCAACGCGCCGTGCAGCAGCGGCAGGTCGAGCCACTCGGGCGGCAGCGCCCCCATGCCGGGAGACGGGCGCAGGCCCTGGTGGAACATGCCGCGGATCAGCGCCGTGGCGTCGATCGGCCGCGGCTGCTGCGCCGGCAGGGCGGGCTTCGGGAGCGTGGAGCGCGGCTCGCGCACGAAGAAGCCACGCTGACGGCGCGCCTCGACGAGTCCGAGCGCCTGGAGCCGGTCGTAGGCCGCCACCACCGTGCTCGGGCTCAGGGCGTGCCGCCGCGCCGCCTCGCGCACCGACGGCAGCCGCGCGCCCGGCGGCAGCAGGCGCTGCGAGATGCGCTCGGCCAGCCGCTCGGCCAACTGCTCGGCCAGCGTCGTCCCCGCATCGCGGGAGAGCGCCGGGGAGGGAGATCGTGGGGAGCGTTCACTGTCGGGTTGGAACTGTGCTGGCCGGGGCGGCAATACAGGGGCGGTGTATGGCTGCCGAAGTGTACTGCTGCTGTGCTGCTCTGGACCCTACACTGGCGGCCATGTCGAATGCCGGCCTCGCCGCTCTCCCCATGGGCCTGCCCTCAATGCGCGACCGCCGCATCGGCCTCGCGCTCGGTGCCATCGGCGTGCTGATTTTCGCGCTCAGCATCCCGATGACGCGGCTGGCCAGCGGCAGCGCGGCCGATCCGCGCCTGCCGGCGGCGTTCGTCGCCATCGGCCGCGCCGCGTTCGCCGGCCTGCTGGCGCTGGCCTACCTGACTGCCGTGCGCGCTCGCCTGCCACGCGGCGCCGAATGGGGCTGGCTCGCCGCGACGGCGCTCGGCGTCGTGTTCGGCTGGCCCCTGTTCCTCGGCTACGCGGTGCTGCATGTCGACGCGGTGCATGCCTCCGTGGTGTCCGGCGTGCTGCCGCTCGCCACGGCGTCGATCGCGGCCGTGATGCTGCGCCAGCGCGCGGGCCCGGCCTTCTGGGCCTGCGCGGTGCAGGCTGCGCGATCGTGATCGCCTTCGCCTGGTTCCGCGGCGGCTCGGCGTTCCAGGCCGCTGACGGCCTGCTGCTGCTGGCGGTGCTCACCGCGGCCTTCGGCTATGTGAGCGGCGCGCGGCTGTCCAGTCGCATCCCGCCGCAGCAGGTGATCTCTTGGGTGTTGGTGCTGTCGCTGCCCGTCACGCTGCCGGTCTCGTTCGCGCTCTGGCCCGCGCAACCGGTGCCGGCGTCCGCCTGGGTCGGCTTTGCGTACGTGTCGGTTTCTCGATGTGGCTCGGCTTCTTCGCGTGGTACCGCGCGCTCGCCCTCGGCGGCACGCTGCACGTGAGCCAGGTGCAACTGCTGCAGCCGTTCCTGTCGATGCTGCTGGCCGTGCCGGTGCTCGGCGAGACGCTGGACCTCTCCACCGTCGTGTTCGCCATCGCCATCATGCTCACCGTATTCGCCGCCAGCATGACCAGAAAATGACGACCGCGACGGAGAACTGAATGACCTGGACCCTCGCCCGCCGCGCGCAGCGGCTCAACCCGTCGATCATTCGCGAGATCCTCAAGCTCACCGAGCGCCCGGGCGTGATCTCGCTGGCCGGCGGGCTGCCGGCAGCGGACACCTTCCCGGTCGAGGCGCTGCGCGAGGCCACCTCGCGCGTGCTCGCGGATACGCCGCATGAGGCGCTGCAATATGCCGCGAGCGAAGGCTTCGGCCCGCTGCGCGAGTGGGTGGCCGAGGAGCTGCGCTCGCAAGGCGTGCGCACCGACGCGTCGCGCGTGCTGATCACCACCGGATCGCAGCAGGGGCTGGACCTCGCGGGCAAGGTGCTGCTCGATCCCGGCAGCCGCATCGCGGTCGAGGCGCCCACGTATCTCGGTGCACTGCAGGCGTTCAACGCCTACGAGCCCGAGTTCCAGGCCGTGGACTGCGATGACGACGGGCCCCTGCCGGAGGCCATCGGCGAGGCGGCCGGTGCGCGGGCGCTGTACGTGCTGCCGAACTTCCAGAATCCGAGCGGGCGCTGCATCGGCGCCGCGCGCCGCCGCGCGCTGGTCGACGCGGCCGACAGCATCGGTTTGCCGCTGGTGGAGGACAACCCCTACGGCGACCTGTGGTTCGACGAGCCGCCGCCACCGCCCCTGGCCGCGCTCGCGCCCGACAGCGTGCTCTACCTCGGCTCATTCTCGAAGGTGCTCGCCCCCGGGCTGCGGCTGGGCTATCTCTCTGCGCCCGAGGAGCTCTTTCCCAAGCTGCTGCAGGCCAAGCAGGCGGCCGACCTGCACACCCCCAGCTTCAACCAGCGCATCGTCCATGAGGTCGTGCGCGGCGGCTTCCTGCGCGAGCACGTGCCGCTCATCCGCGCACGCTACCGCCGCCAGCGCGACGCGATGCGCGGCGCGCTCGAGCGTTGCCTGGGCACGCTCGGCTGCCGCTGGACGGTGCCGACCGGCGGCATGTTCTTCTGGGTCGAGCTGCCCGAGGCGCTGGACGCCATGGCCTGCTGCCGCGCGCCGTCGAGGCGGGCGTCGCCTTCGTGCCGGGTGCCGCCTTCTACAGCGGCGTGCCGCGCCGGAACACGCTGCGCCTGAGCTTCGTCACCGTCGAGCCCCGTCGCATCGAGGCCGGCATCGAGGCGCTGGGCGGCGTGCTCAGCGAAGCGATAGGAACCCCCACGCTCCTCCCGTCGCTGCCCCCCGTGGTGGAGCTGGGGGGGGGGAAGCGGGTTCCACGCAAGGCCCTTGGTGAGGCCGTGTCGTGCGGGCGCTGTCGAACTGGGCGACGACGGTGGCGCACTGACGTCTCGGTGACTGCCCCGATGAACACCGCGCTCGACCACCTCGTCGTCGTCGCGCACGATCTCGACCAGGGCGTCGCCTGGGCCGAATCGACGCTCGGCGTCGTGCCGGTGCCGGGCGGCAAGCATCCGCTGATGGGCACGCACAATCGGCTCCTGGCACTCGACGACAGCGATGCCTACCTCGAGATCATCGCCATCGATCCCGCTGCGCCGCCGCCCGGCCGCGCCCGCTGGTTCGGCATGGACGAGCTCGGAGAAGCCATTCGCGAGGCGCCCCGGCTCGTGAGCTTCGCGGCCCGCACGGCCAACCTCGACATGCACCGCTGGGGGCTGATCGCCGCCGGCTTCCTGCCCGGCACGCCCTTCGCGGCACAGCGCGAGACGCCGAGCGGCCTGCTGCGCTGGCGCATCGCAGTGCCCGACGACGGCCGTCCGCTGGCCGGCGGTGCGATGCCGGCGCTCATCCAGTGGGAGGGCCGCCATCCGTCGGCCACGCTGCCGCGCAGCGGCATCACGCTCGAAGGCCTGACCTTGCGCGGCCTGCCCGCCTCGGCCGCGGACGTGCTGCGCCTGCGGCCGGTCGATCTGCAACCGCTGCCCGGCCCGGCGCTGCAGGCGCGTCTGCGCACGCCGCGCGGCCTCGTCACACTCTTCATCGCCATGACCGAAGAACTGTTCCGCGAAGACGCCACGCTCGAGTCCTGCGACGCCGTGGTGACCGACATCGACGAGCGCGGCATCCGGCTCGACCGCACCGTGTTCTACCCGCAGGGCGGCGGCCAGGCCGGCGACCGCGGCGAGCTGCTGCTCGACGACGGCCGCACCCTCGCGATCGCCGACACGAAAAAGGGGGCCGAGCCCGGGGAGATCGTCCACGTGCCGGCGCCGGGCCAGGAGGCGCTGCTGGCGGCGCTGCAGCCAGGCGCCGCGTGCGCGCGCGCATCGACATCGAGCGCCGGCGGCGTCACATGCGCTTCCACACCGCCACGCACCTGCTGTGCGCGCTGGTGCCGCACCCGGTGGACGGCTGCTCGATCACGGCCGACTACGCGCGGCTCGATTTCCACATGGCCGAGCCGCTCGACAAGGATCAGCTCACGGCCGGCCTCGCGCGGCTGGTCGCGGGTCGCCACCCGGTGCGGCATCGCTGGATCTCCGAAACGGAACTCGACGCCAACCCGCAGCTCGTGCGCAGCATGAGCGTGCAGCCGCCGCGCGGGCTGGGCCGCGTGCGCGTGATCGACGTCGAGGGCGTCGACCTGCAGCCGTGCGGCGGCACACACGTGTCGAATACCGCCGACATCGGCGCCGTGGTCGTCACGAAGATCGAGAAGAAGAGCGCGATGACGCGCCGCGTCGTGCTTGGCTTCAGGGAAGCCTGACGCCCCCGCTCATTCCTTCCTGAAGTTGTCGTGGCACGACTTGCACGTCTGGCCCATCGCCCCGACGGCAGTCTTGATCTGGTCCAGGTTGCCGGTCTTCGCGGCCACGTTGAGCTTGGCCACGTCGTCCTGGAGCTTGCGCGCCGTCTCGTCGAAGCGGGCCTTCTCCTTCCAGATTTCCGGCTTGGCCTTGGTCTCGCCCTTGTCGGTGCCCTCGACGAAGCCGACCCACGCGAGCCGCGTCAGCGTCGAGAGGATCTCGGCGTTCTCGGCGGCCAGCTTGGGGTCGAAGGGCATGCGGTCGTTGGCCATCGCGAAGATCTGCCCTGCGTAGTAGCCCTGCAGCGCCATGACGCTCTGGCGGTGCTTGATGGCGTCCTCGGGCTTGCGGAACTGGGCGGCCGCCGGCATCGCGGCGCCCAGGCAGACGAGGGCGGCAACCACATGGGAGCGTTTCATCGGCTTCTCCTGAATCGGGTGAGCCGGAATGTACGGGTCCGCCCGGAGGCCGGATCGGCGCCTCGGGGAAAGTCCCGAGCCGGCTGCGCCGCGACTGGCCTGCCGGGCGGCGGCGCGTTATCGTTGGTGCCCTCCCCGTTGCAGCCCGCCGTGCATGACCGATGTCGCCCCGCCCGCCGCCGTGCGGGTCTGGGATCTCCCCGTCCGGGTCTTCCACTGGACGCTCACGCTCGCCATCGTCGGGCTCGTCGTCACCGGGAAGGTGGGCGGCAATGCGATGGAGTGGCACTTCCGGTTCGGCTATGCGGTGTTCGCGCTGCTGCTGTGGCGCGTGCTCTGGGGTTTTTCGGGCAGCCGCTGGGCGCGTTTCGCGAGCTTCCCGCTCCGGCCGTCCGCGCTCGCGCGGCAGATGCGCGGGGCACCGCCGGGCCGGCGACAGGTTCGATGTGGGGCACAGCCCTTCAGGCGCACTGTCCGTGGTGGCGCTGCTGGCGGCGCTCTCGGCACAGGTCACGGCCGGGCTGCTGAGCTGGGACGACATCGTCCAGATCGGCGGCCCGCTCAACCGCTACGTCTCGGATGCGGCCGCGAGCCGCGCGCTGTGGTTCCACAAGGCCGTCGGCCAATGGCTCGTGATCGGCCTCGTGCTGCTCCACGTCTCGGCCGTGCTCTTCTACCTGCTGGCGCGGCGCCTCGACCTCGTGCGCCCGATGTGGCATGGCGACAAGCCTCTGGCGGACGCGTCGCTCGCCGCCACCGACAACGCCGCGATGCGCTGGCGCGCCCTCGCGCTGATGGCCCTCAGTGCTGCCGGCGTGGCGGCCGTCGTCTCGCTCGGCTGAAGAAGCTGTGATGAATCCGGCATGACCGACCCCGTCCCCGACATCGCCCTCCTGCCGGCGGAGACGCCCGAGCGCATCGAGGCCGTCCGCGCGCTGTTCCGCGAGTACGCCGGCGGGCTCGGCATCGATCTGCGCTTCCAGCACTTCGACGCCGAGCTCGCATCGCTGCCCGCCGACTATGCGGCACCCGCCGGCGCACTCCTGCTGGCCACGGTCGACGGCGAGATCGCCGGCTGCGGCGCCCTGCGGCCGCTGCCCGATGCCGACTACCCCAACGCCTGCGAGATGAAGCGCCTGTACGTGCGCCGCCCGTTCCGACGCTTCGGCCTCGGGCGCGTGATCGCGCAGGCGCTGATGGATCACGCCGAAGCCGCCGGCTACTCGGCGATGCTGCTGGACACCCTGGACGACATGGAGGCCGCACGCGGCCTCTACGCGTCGCTCGGGTTCCAGGACATCCCGCCCTACTACTTCAACCCGATTCCGGGCGCACACTATCTGAAGGCCGACCTGGGAGCGCTGCGATGAATCCGTTCAGACACCTGCTGATGACCTCCGCCCACCAGGCGCCGCTGGGCACCTGGATCATGTCGGGCAGCCCGATCGTCGCCGAGGCCGTCGGCCATGCCGGCTTCGACTGGGGCGTGATCGACATGGAGCACTCGCCGCTGGACATGATGGAGGTCGTCCACCTGCTGCAGGCGCTGTCGGCCACGCGCATGGTGCCGGTGCTGCGCGTGCCATGGAACGACCCGGTCACCGTCAAGCGCGTGCTGGACGCCGGCGCCACGACGCTCCTGTTCCCGTTCGTGCAGACCAGCGAAGAGGCGCGTCGCGCGGTCGCCGCCACGCGGTATCCGCCGCGCGGCGGGCGCGGCATGGCATCGATGAGCCGCGCCTCGCGCTTCGGCACCGTGGCCAACTACTTCCAGACAGCCAACGACAACATCGGCGTCATCGTGCAGCTCGAGACCCGCGCCGGCGTCGACGCGCTCGAGTCCATCGCCGACGTCGACGGCGTCGACGCCGTGTTCATCGGCCCGGCCGATCTCTCCGCCAGCATGGGCCACGTCGGCCAGCCCACGCATCCGGAGGTGATGGACGTGATGGGGCGCGCGGCACAGCGCTGCAGGGCGCTCGGCAAGCCCGTCGGCACCGTCGCCAACACGCCCGACGTGGTCGTGCGCTACCGCGCCGCGGGCTTCGACTTCATCGCCGTCGCGTCCGACCTCGGGCTGCTGATGGGCGGCGCGCAGGCTGTCGTCAATGCATTGCGCACGCAGGAGGTCGGCGCGCACGTGCACACGCTGTCCACCGGCACGCTGACCGAAGGCGGGGGCGATTGAAAGAGCCCTGCCCAGCAACTCTCTCGCCTGCGGACCGGCGGAGCCGGATCCGCGCAAGGCCCTTGGTCCGGTTGCGTTCGTCCTGGCGGGTCGCGCTTCGCGGCGGTGGAGAACTGATGACAATCGAACGCATGGACATTGAACTGCGTGCCGGCGACCTCCGGCTGGCCCTGCGCCCTGACTTGGCGGCTGCGTGGCGGGCCTGTGGTGCGGCGACGTGCCCGTGCTGCGCGGCGCCGAGGGCGCGGCGCTCGAGTCGGTGCGCGGCGCGGGCTGCTTCCCGCTCGTGCCCTATTCCGGGCGGCTCGGCTTGCGGCGCTTCCGCTGGCAGGGCCGCGACCACACCACGGCGCCCAACTACGACGACAGCCCGCACTCGCTGCATGGCGTGTCGTGGCAGCAGCCCTGGCAGGTCCACGAGGCCGGCGACACGTCCGCCGAGCTGCGCCTGGCCCATGCCGCGCGACGCGCACTGGCCTTTCGACTTCGAGGTGCGGCAGCGCATCTCGCTCACCGCCCGCGCGCTCGAGCTGTCGCTGTCGTGCACGAACACGTCGCCCGCGCCGCAGCCGATGGGCCTCGGCTGGCATCCCTACTTTCCCAAGCGCGAACGCAGCCGCGTGCACGCCGAAGTCGCGTCGCGATGGGAGACCGACGTGCAGCAGCTGCCCACGCGCCGCGTCGCGCAGCCGGGCATCGACGGCGACGTGGCTCACCTCGACTTCGACCACCTCTTCGAGGGCTGGCAGGGGCCCGTCCGCATCCGCGACGAGAAGCTCTCGCTGCGCCTCACCTCGTCGCTGCCGTACCTCGTGGTCTACACGCCGCGCGACAAGCCCTACTACTGCGTGGAGCCCGTGAGCCACGTGAGCAACGCCATCCACATGGCCGACCCGGCCGCGCACGGCCTCGTGGCGCTGGCGCCCGGGCAGCACCTGGAAGCTTCGATGACGCTCGAGGTCGCGCGCGCATGAGTTCCGCGATCGAGCCGCTGCCCGGCGTGCCGCCGGCGCAGCTGGGCGAGTCGCCGTTCTGGCATCCGGGCGAGGGCGTGCTGTACTGGTGCGACATTCCCGGCCGCAGGCTGCACCGGCACGACCCGCGCAGCGGTCGGCACGATCAATGGGAGTGGTCCGCCGAGCCGGGCTGCATCGCGCCGGCCGCCGGGGGCGGCCTCGTGGTCGCGAGCCGCGACGGGCTCTGGCGCTTCGAGCCGTCCGATGGCCGGCGCGAGCGGCTGTGCGCGGCGCCGTACGACCCGGCACACGAGCGCTTCAACGACGGCAAGGCCGATCCGCAGGGCCGCTGGTGGGTGGGCACCATCCACGAGAAGCGCGAGCCGAAGGCCGCGCTCTATCGCTGGACGCGCGACGGGATCGAGCGCGTGCTCGACGGCGTCGTCACGAGCAACGGGCTCGGCTGGAGCCCGGACGGCCGCACGATGTACTGGAGCGACACGCCGCGCCACGAGGTGAGCGCGTTCGACTTCGACGCGGTCGCCGGCACCCCTGCCGGCCGGCGCACGTTCGCGCGCTTCGAGCCGCGCAGCCCCGGCGCACCGCCTGAGCGTTACGGCGGTCGCCCCGACGGCGCGGCGGTCGATGCCGAGGGCGCGTACTGGGTCGCGATGTACGAGGGCGCACGGCTGCTGCGCCTGTCGCCCGACGGCACGCTGCTGCGCGAGGTCGCGCTGCCGGCGCAGTGCCCGACGATGCCGTGCTTCGGCGGCGCGGACCTGCGCACGCTCTTCGTCACCACGGCGCGCGCCAACCGGCCGGCTGACGAGCTCCAGCGCCTGCCGCTGTCGGGCTGCGTGCTGCGGCTGCGCGTCGACATTCCCGGGCTGCCGGTCCACTTCGTCGACGCCTGATGGTGCAGCACGGCCGCGCGCGCCACGCTGCTGCAACGGCTGCGCGACACGGCGCGCTGGGATCTCGTCGTCATCGGCGGCGGCGCCACGGGGCTCGGCATCGCCCTCGACGCCGCGGCGCGCGGCCTCGCGGTGGCGCTCGTGGAGGCGCACGACTTCGCCAAGGGCACGTCGTCGCGCGCGACCAAGCTCGTGCATGGCGGCGTGCGCTACCTCGCCCAGGGCAACGTGGCGCTCGTGCACGAGGCGCTGCGCGAGCGCGCCACGCTGCTGGCCAACGCGCCGCACGTCGCGCAGCCGCTGGGCTTCGTGATGCCCAGCTACGGCTGGTGGGAGACGCCGTTCTACGGCGCCGGGCTGAAGATGTACGACGTGCTCGCCGGGCGGCGCGGGCTGGGGCCCACGCGGTTCCTGTCCCCGGCCGGCGTGCGCAAGCTGCTGCCCGGCGTGCGCACCGCAGGGCCTGTCCGGCGGCGTCGAGTACTGGGACGGCCAGTTCGACGACGCGCGGCTGGCCGTGCTGCTCGCCCGCACGGCGCTCGCCCGCGGCGCGGCCGTGGTCAACCACTGCCCCGTCACGGCGCTGGTGCGCGAGCGCGGCAAGGTGGCCGGCGCCGTCGTGCGCGATGCCGAGACCGGCGAGTCGTTCACGCTGCACGCCGGCTGCGTCGTCAACGCGACCGGCGTCTGGGTCGACGCCATCCTCGCGATGGACCGCGAGCCCGGCGCGCCCGCACGGCGGCCGCTGGTCGCGCCGAGCCAGGGCGTGCACCTCGTCGTCGATCGCGAGTTCCTCGCGGGCCCGGGCGGCACGCCGTCGGCCGCGCACGCGCTGCTCGTGCCGCGCACCGCCGACGGCCGCGTGCTGTTCGCCGTGCCGTGGCTCGGCAAGCTGATCCTCGGCACCACCGACACGCCGCGCGAGGAGATCGCCGAGGAGCCGGCGCCGCTCGCGGCGGAAGTCGAGTTCATCCTGCAGGAGTCTGCGCGCTACCTGGCCCGGGCGCCGAAGCGTGCCGACGTGCGCTCGGTGTGGGTCGGCCTGCGCCCGCTGGTGCGCGCCTCGGCGATGGAGGCCGAGAACACGCAGGCGCTGTCGCGCGAGCACACGGTGGCCATCGGCCGCTCGGGCCTGGTCACCGTGACCGGCGGCAAGTGGACCACCTACCGCGCGATGGCCGAGGACGTGCTCGACCAGTGCTTCGACCGCGCGCTGCTGCCGCGCCGCGCCGGCACGCCCACCGAGCGCCTGCCGCTCGTCGGCGCGCATCCGGGCCGCCCGCTCACGCGGCCCGCCGGGCGAGCACCTCTACGGCAGCGAAGCGGCGGTCGCTGCGCGAGCTGCCCGGGGCCGCGCGGTGGCTCTGGCGCGATGGCGACGGCGGCCTGTCCGAGGCGATGGTGCGCTTCGCCGCGCGGCACGAACTCGCGCGCGACGTCGAGGATGTGCTTGCGCGGCGCAGCCGGCTCCTCTTTCTCGATGCGCGCGCCGCCGAGGGTGTGGCCGATGACACGGCCGCGATCCTCGCCGACGAGCTCGGCAGCGCCTTCGACGCCGCCGCGTCCAGCACCGCGTTCAAGCAGCTCGCGAAGCGCTACCGGACGCTTCCATGAGTCGGAGGGCTGGCGGACGCCCTCGGGTTTTCACGTACAATTTCGCGGTTTTGCGAAACGTGCCGTAACCCCAACCGAACAGCCTTTCGATGCAAGTACGGTTGGCAGAACGGGAAGTGCGGCGGCCCGCCTGGCGTGAAGAAGACCAGGCGGCCGAAGACGAGGCGGCAAACCGGTTCCCCGAGCCCCTGACGCGAGAACAAGCGCAGGCCTTGAGGGCCGAGAACCCGCCGGTGTCGCCGTGGTGGGTGGTGGCGGCGCAGGCCGCGGTGGGATTGGTGGCGGCCCTGGTTGCATGGGCCGTGACCGGACGAGTGAACGTGATGGGGTCGGCGCTGTATGGCGCCGCCGCGGTGGTGGTGCCGGCGGCCTTGATGGCGCGCGGCATGACGAGCCGGCTTTCGAGCATGTCGCCGGGCGTCAGCGCCATGAGCTTCATGACCTGGGAGATCGGTGAAGTTGGGGGTTTCGATCGCCATGCTCGCTCTGGCGCCGAAGCTCGTGCCGCAACTGAGCTGGCCGGCATTGCTGGTGGGCCTGGTGGCGTGCATAAAGGTGTATTGGGTGGCGCTGCTGTGGCGGCGCCCGCGTAGAGAACAACAGGACTGACAACAACACATGGCTGCCGAAGGTCACGCGCCCACCGCAGGCGAGTACATCGTCCACCACCTGCAGCACCTGCAGAACCAGAAGCAGACGAGCCTCGTCGACTTCTCGGTCTTCAACCTCGATTCGATCTTCTACGCCGTCTTGCTCGGCGTGCTGGCCTGCTTCTTCCTGTGGCGCGCCGCGCGCAAGGCGACGCCCGGCGTCCCGGGCCGCTTCCAGGCCGCGGTCGAGATCCTCGTCGAGATGGTCGACAGCCAGGCCAAGGGCATCGTGCACAACGCGCAGAGCCGCAAGTTCGTGGCGCCGCTCGCGCTCACGGTGTTCGTCTGGATCTTCCTGATGAACGCGATGGACCTGCTGCCGGTCGATCTGCTGCCGAAGCTCGGCGAGCTGTTCGGCATCCACTACATGCGCGTCGTGCCCACGGCCGACCTCTCCGTCACGATGGGCCTGTCGCTCTCCGTGCTGATCATCTGCCTGATCTACAACGTGAAGATCAAGGGCGTCGGCGGCTGGATCCACGAGCTCTTCACCGCGCCGTTCGGCGCGCACCCGGTGCTCTGGCCGGTGAACTTCGCGATGCAGATCATCGAGTTCGTCGCCAAGACCGTCTCGCACGGCATGCGGCTGTTCGGCAACATGTACGCGGGCGAGCTCATCTTCCTGCTCATCGCGCTGATGGGCGGCGCCTGGTCCCTCACGGGCACCGGCATCGGCCTGGCGATCGGCCACGTGGTGGCCGGCTTCGTCTGGGCCGTGTTCCACATCCTGATCATCACGCTGCAGGCGTTCGTGTTCATGATGCTGCTGCTCGTCTACGTCGGCCAGGCGCACGAGACGCACTGATTCCCGCCGATTCCGTTTCCCCTTTCCTCTCTCACTTTTCATCCCCCCAAGAAGGAGCCTCCATGGAACTCATCAGCTTTGTTGCCATCGCCGTCGGCATCATCATCGGCCTCGGCGCGCTCGGCGCCTGCATCGGCATCGGCATCATGGGCAGCAAGTACCTCGAGTCGGCCGCGCGCCAACCCGAGCTGATGGGCGAGCTGCAGACCAAGATGTTCCTGCTCGTCGGCCTGATCGACGCGTCGTTCATCATCGGCACCGGCATCGCGCTGTGGTTCGCCACCGCCAACCCGTTCCTCGGCCAGCTGGCCAACCTGCCCAAGTGATCGCGCGCCGGCACGCCGCCGGCGACTTGTCCAACACCGTGATCGAGGCAACAACGTGAGCATCAACGGCACCCTGATCATCCAGATCATCGTGTTCCTGGCCCTGGTCGGGTTCACGATGAAATTCATCTGGCCGCCGATCGCCGCCGCGCTGGACGAGCGCGCCCGCAAGATCGCCGAGGGCCTGTCGGCCGCCGACAAGGCGAAGGCCGACCTGGCCGTGGCCAACAAGCGCGTCGAGGAGCAGCTCTCGGCCGCGCGCGACGACGCCGCGAAGCGGCTGGCCGACGCCGAGCGCCTGGCGCAGTCGATGGTCGAAGAAGCCAAGGGCCGCGCCAGCGAAGAGGGCGCGAAGATCGTCGCCGCCGCCCGCGCCGAGGCCCAGCAGGAGGCCGCCAAGGCCCGCGAGGCCCTGCGCGACTCCGTCGCGGCCCTGGCCGTCAAGGGCGCCGAGCAGATCCTGCGCCGCGAGGTCAACGCCGGCGTCCACGCCGAGCTGCTCAACCGCCTCAAGGCGGAGCTGTGATGAACCCCCACGCTCACATCCGTTCGCTGCCCCCCGAGGGGGCGCAGGCCTCCTTGGGGCGGCCCGGCAGGAGCCTGACATGGCCGAACTCGCCACCATCGCGCGGCCCTACGCCGAGGCCTTGTTCAAGTCGGGCACGGGCGGCGATGCCGCGCGCGCTGGCCGACCAGCTCGACGCGCTCGCGCAGATCACGCGCCATCCCGCGCTGCGCCAGTTCGCCGACAACCCGAAGGCGCAGTCGTCCCAGGTGGTCGATGTCATCGCAGGCGCCCTGCAGGGCCAGGCGCTGTCGCCGCTCGTGGACAACCTGCTGCGCATGGTGATCGACAACGGCCGCCTGGCCACGCTGCCCGAGGTGGCGCACCAGTACCGGCTGCTCGTCAACGAGCGCCTGGGCGTGTCGGACGCGGTCGTCTACAGCGCCTTCCCGATCGAGCCGGCGCAGATGGACTCCGTGCTCGCGTCGCTCGAGAAGCGCTTCGGCCGCAAGCTCAACGCCACCGTCCAGGTCGATCCCGAGCTGATCGGCGGCATCCGCGTCGTCGTCGGCGACGAGGTGCTCGACACCTCCGTCAAGGCGCGCCTCGAACAGATGAAGGTCGCGCTCACCGCCTGAGGCGAGCGCAGGAGAAAGCCATGCAACTGAACCCCGCAGAGATTTCCGAACTCATCAAGAGCCGCATCGAGGGCCTCGGCGCCGCGGCGGACATCCGCAACCAGGGCAGCGTCGTGTCGGTCACCGACGGCATCTGCCGCGTGCATGGCCTGTCCGAGGCGATGCAGGGCGAGATGCTCGAGTTCCCGCCCACGGCCGGACGGCACGCCCACCTACGGCCTCGCGCTCAACCTCGAGCGCGACTCCGTCGGCGCGGTGATCCTGGGCGAGTACGAGCACATCTCCGAAGGCGACACCGTCAAGACGCACCGGCCGCATTCTCGAAGTGCCGGTCGGCCCCGAGCTGATCGGCCGCGTCGTCAACGCGCTCGGCCAGCCGATCGACGGCAAGGGCCCGATCAACGCGAAGATGACCGACGTCATCGAGAAGGTCGCGCCGGGCGTCATCGCGCGCCAGAGCGTGAGCCAGCCGGTGCAGACGGGCCTGAAGGCGATCGACTCCATGGTGCCGATCGGCCGCGGCCAGCGCGAGCTGATCATCGGCGACCGCCAGACCGGCAAGAGCGCGGTGGCGGTCGACGCGATCATCAACCAGAAGGGTCAGAACATGACCTGCGTCTACGTCGCCATCGGGCAGAAGGCGTCGACGATCAAGAACATCGTGCGCGCGCTGGAGCAGCACGGCGCGATGGACTACACCATCGTGGTTGCCGCGTCCGCCGCGGAATCGGCGGCGATGCAGTACGTGGCGCCCTACTCCGGCTGCACGATGGGCGAGTACTTCCGCGATCGCGGGCAGGACGCGCTCATCATCTATGACGACCTGTCCAAGCAGGCCGTGGCCTACCGCCAGATCTCGCTGCTGCTGCGCCGTCCGCCGGGGCGCGAGGCCTATCCCGGCGACGTGTTCTATCTCCACTCGCGCCTGCTCGAGCGCGGCGCACGCGTGAACGCCGACTACGTCGAGAGCGTTCACCAAGGGCGAGGTCAAGGGCAAGACCGGCTCGCTGACCGCCCTGCCGATCATCGAGACGCAGGCCGGCGACGTGTCGGCGTTCGTGCCGACCAACGTCATCTCGATCACCGACGGCCAGATCTTCCTGGAAACCAGCCTGTTCAACGCCGGCATCCGTCCCGCCATCAACGCGGGCATCTCGGTGTCCCGGGTCGGTGGCGCGGCGCAGACCAAGCTGATCAAGAGCCTGTCCGGCGGCATCCGGACCGACCTCGCGCAGTACCGCGAGCTGGCCGCCTTCGCGCAGTTCGCCTCCGACCTCGACGAGGCCACCCGCAAGCAGCTCGACCGCGGCGCGCGCGTCACCGAGCTGCTGAAGCAGCCGCAGTACCAGCCGCTGCCGATCAGCCTGATGGCCGCGACGCTCTTCGCGGTGAACAAGGGCTTCCTCGACGACGTCGACGTCAAGAAGTGCCTGGCCTTCGAGCACGGGCTGCACCAGCACCTGAAGTCCAGCCACGCGGCGCTGCTGACCAAGCTGGAAACCGACAAGGCGATGGACAAGGACGCCGAGGCCGAGCTGACCAACGCCATTTCGGCCTTCAAGAAGTCGTTCGCCTGAGGACACATCATGGCCGTCGGCAAGGAAATCCGCACCAAGATCAAGTCGGTGGAGAGCACCCGGAAGATCACCAAGGCCATGGAGATGATCGCCGCGTCCAAGATGCGCAAGGCGCAGGACCGCATGCGCAGTGCGCGCCCGTACAGCGACAAGATCCGCAACATCACGGCGAACCTGTCCACGGCGAACCCCGAATACCACTCCCCCTACATGAGGACCACCGGCAACTCCAAGGCCGTCGGCTTCATCGTCGTGACAACCGACAAGGGGCTGTGCGGCGGCCTGAACACCAACGTGCTGCGCGCGGTCACCAACAAGCTGCGCGACGTGCAGGCCGCCGGCGGCACGGCGCAGGCGGTGGCGATCGGCAACAAGGGCTTCGGTTTCCTGAACCGCGTCGGCGCGCAGGTCGTCAGCCACGTCACGCAGATCGGCGACAAGCCGCAGCTCGAGAAGCTGATCGGCCCCGTCAAGGTGATGCTCGACGCTTTCGTCGAGGGCCGGCTGGACGCGGTCTACCTCTGCTACACCCGGTTCATCAACACGATGAAGCAGGAGCCGGTGGTCGAGCCGCTGCTGCCGCTGGGTGCCGACCGCCTGACGCAGAGCGCGGAGGAAAAGTCGGCCTACGGCTGGGACTACATCTACGAGCCCGACGCCGCCGACCGTGATCGAGGAACTGCTCACGCGCTACGCCGAGGCGCTCATCTTCCAGGCGGTGGCCGAGAACATGGCCTCGGAGCAGTCCGCGCGCATGGTCGCGATGAAGGCGGCGTCCGACAACGCCGGCAACCTGATCGACGAGCTCAAGCTGGTCTACAACAAGACGCGGCAGGCGGCGATCACGAAGGAATTGAGCGAAATCGTCAGCGGCGCTGCTGCCGTCTGACAGATCTGGATCGAAGGAAGCAAAAATGGCACAAGGCAAGATCGTTCAGTGCATCGGCGCGGTGGTCGACGTGGAGTTCCCGCGCAACGACATGCCGCGCGTGTACGACGCGCTCAAGATGGAAGGCACCGCGCTGACGCTCGAGGTGCAGCAGCAGCTCGGCGACGGCATCGTGCGCACCATCGCGCTCGGCTCGTCGGACGGCCTGCGGCGCGGCATGATGGTCAGCAACACCGGCAGCCGCCATCACCGTCCCGGTGGGCACGGGCACGCTGGGCCGCATCATGGACGTGCTCGGCAACCCGATCGACGAGCGGGGCCCGGTGGCGCAGGACCTCACCGCGTCGATCCACCGCAAGGCGCCCACCTACGACGAGCTGAGCCCCTCGCAGGAGCTGCTGGAGACCGGCATCAAGGTCATCGACCTGATCTGCCCGTTCGCCAAGGGCGGCAAGGTGGGCCTGTTCGGCGGCGCCGGCGTCGGCAAGACCGTGGCCATGATGGAGCTCATCAACAACATCGCGAAGGCGCACGCGGGCCTGTCGGTGTTCGCCGGCGTGGGCGAGCGCACGCGCGAGGGCAACGACTTCTATCACGAGATGATGGAGTCGGGCGTCGTCAACGGCGAGAACCTCGGCGAGTCCAAGGTGGCCATGGTCTACGGCCAGATGAACGAGCCGCCCGGCAACCGCCTGCGCGTGGCGCTCACGGGCCTGACGATCGCCGAGTCGTTCCGCGACGAGGGGCGGGACGTGCTGTTCTTCGTCGACAACATCTACCGCTTCACGCTGGCCGGCACCGAAGTGTCGGCGCTGCTCGGTCGCATGCCGTCGGCGGTGGGCTACCAGCCGACGCTGGCCGAGGAGATGGGCCGCCTGCAGGAGCGCATCACGTCGACCAAGGTCGGCTCGATCACGTCGATCCAGGCCGTGTACGTGCCGGCGGACGACCTGACCGACCCGTCGCCGGCCACCACCTTCGCCCACCTCGACGCCACCGTCGTGCTGAGCCGCGACATCGCCTCGCTCGGCATCTACCCGGCCGTGGACCCGCTCGACTCCACGTCTCGCCAGGTCGACCCGAACGTCGTCGGCGAGGAGCACTACAGCACGACGCGTGCGGTGCAGGCCACGCTGCAGCGCTACAAGGAACTGCGCGACATCATCGCCATTCTCGGCATGGACGAGCTGTCGCCCGAGGACAAGCAGGCCGTGGCCCGCGCGCGCAAGATCCAGCGGTTCCTGAGCCAGCCGTTCCACGTGGCCGAGGTGTTCACCGGCAGCCCGGGCAAGTACGTGCCGCTGAAGGAAACGATCCGCGGCTTCAAGATGATCGTGAACGGCGAGTGCGACGCGCTGCCCGAGCAGGCGTTCTACATGGTCGGCACGATCGACGATGCCTTCGAGAAGGCCAAGACCCTCCAATAGGAGACTGCGATGGCCACCATCCACGTCGACGTCGTCAGTGCCGAGGAATCCATCTTCTCCGGCGAGGCGAAGTTCGTCGCGCTGCCGGGCGAGAGCGGCGAGCTCGGCATCCTGCCGCGCCACACGCCGCTGATCACCCGCATCAAGCCGGGCGCGGTGCGCATCGAGCGCGCCGACAACGGCGAAGAGGAGTTCGTCTTCGTCGCCGGCGGCATCCTGGAAGTGCAGCCGGGCACGGTGACGGTGCTCGCCGACACCGCCATCCGCGGCCACGACCTCGACGAGGCGAAGGCCAACGAGGCCAAGCGCATGGCCGAGGAATCGCTGAGGAACGCGAAGAGCGACATCGACATCGCCCGCGCGCAGAGCGAACTGGCGGGTCTGGCCGCGCAGATCGCTGCCATCCAGAAGCTCCGGAAGAGGTAGAAGGCCCACCCCCGAAGCGGCTCTCCGCACGGCTGCCAGCCGCTCGAGGTGAGGGCAAGCCATCCGACTGCACCGGCGCCGATGCCGGATCCGTGGTGTTCCGGCCCTCTCCCGCAGGGAGCGCCGCTTTGCGGCTAGGTGACGTGGATGCTGTCCGGCAGCTCGTTCACGTCGTCGCCGTCGCCGATCGGGAAGTGGTTCACGAGCAGCGCATCGACGGTGTCGATCGCGCGGTTCAGGCCGTCTTCGAACCGGCCCGCGCGGAATTCGGTGGCCATGGCGTCGACGACGGCTTTCCATTCGGTGTCGGGCACGTGGCGGTCGAGGCCGCGGTCGTCGACGATCTCGATCGCGTGCTCGGCAAGCAGCACGTAGATCAGCACGCCGTTGTTGTGCTCGGTGTCCCACACGCGCAGCGCGCCGAACATGTCGAGCGCGCGCTCGCGCGCGGTGGCGTCGCGCCACAGCCAGTCCCAGGGCAGCGCGGCCTCGAGGCACACCCGGATCTCGCCGCGGTGGCGCCGTTCGCTCGCGCGAACGCGCTCCTCCAGGCGCTTCATCGCGTCGGCCGGCAGGACGCGGCGGATGTCGCCTTCGTCGCACCACAGGTGCTTGAAGAACCGGCCGAGCTTCACCACGAGCCTCCCGCGCCGCCGCCGCCGAAGTCGCCACCGCCGCCCGACGAGAAGCCGCCGCCCCCGCCGCCGAAACCGCCGCCGCCGCCCCATCCGCCACCGCCGCCGCCCCAGATGATGGGCGGGCCGCCGCGCCGGCCGAGGCTGTCGCCCGCCGCCGACGCCCATCACGCCGACGAGCAGCAGCGCGACGATGCCCGCGATGCCCGCGAGGATCAGGCTCGCGCTGAACCACCATCCGAAAGCGCCCGCCGCGCCGGCGGTGGCCACGCTGCCCAGCTTGCGGCCCAGCACGCCCTTCAGCACGCCGCCCAGGACCGGCACGCCGATGAAGAAGAACATCGCGAGCTCTTCCCACTGGAGCCCCTCGCGCGCTTCGCTGCGCGTCGCGGACGGCGCCGGCAGGTTCTCGCCCTTGATGCGGGCGATGAGCTGGTCCACGGCGGCGTCGATGCCGCCCGCGTAGTTGTCGGCGCGAAAGGCGGGCACGACGGCGCGGTCGATGATCTGCCGCGCGGCGAGGTCGGGCACCGCGCCTTCGAGCGCCTTCGCGGTGGCGATGAAGACGCGGCGGTCGTTCTTCGCCACCACCAGCAGCAGCCCGTCGCCGACGTCGCGCCGGCCGATCTTCCAGGTGTCGCCGACGCGTTGCGCGTAGGACGCGATGTCTTCCGGCTGCGTGGTCGGCACCATCAGCACGACGATCTGCGTGCCGGCCTCGGCCTCGAAGGCGGCCAGCTTCGCCTCGAGCGCCGCGCGCTGCGCCTCGCCGAGCGTGTTCGTCTGGTCGATGACCCGAGCGCTCAGCGCCGGCACCGGCAGGACGTCCTGCGCCCGCAGCGGCGCAGCGACGAGCCACAGGGCCGCGCAGGCGAGGGCGAGCAGCCAGCGGCGCATCCGGGGCGCGCTACTTCGAGGCCGGCTTGTCGAAGTTGACCGCGGGCGGGCGCGACACCGCGGCTTCGTCGGCCACGGTGAAGGTCGGCTTGACTTCGTAGTTGAAGATCATCGCGGTGAGGTTGTTCGGGAAACTGCGCGCGAGCGTGTTGTACGAGGCCACCGTCTGGATGTAGCGGTTGCGCGCCACGGTGATGCGGTTCTCGGTGCCTTCGAGCTGCACGCGCAGGTCCTGGAAAGCCTGGTTGGCCTTCAGCTCGGGATAGCGCTCCACCACCACCATCAGGCGCGACAGTGCGCTCGACAGCTCGCCCTGCGCCTGCTGGAAGCGATTGAAGGCGGCCGGGTCGTTCAGCGTCTCGGGCGTGACCTGCACGCTCGTCGCCTTCGACCGCGCCTCGACGACGCGCGTGAGCGTCTCCTGCTCGAAGTTCGTCTGGCCCTTGACGGTCTCGACGATGTTGGGGATGAGGTCGGCCCGGCGCTGGTACTGGTTGAGCACCTCGGACCACGCTGCCTTGACCTGCTCGTCCAGCTGCTGGAACTGGTTGTAGCCGCAGCCGCTCAGCAGGAACGCAGCCGCGAAAGCGGCGAGCCAGGAAGGCCAGGATGGGATGCGCATGGATGGTCTCCGGGTCAGTGGACACGGCATGCTACCGTGCCCGCATGTCGCCGCTGCAACAGGCCCTGCGTGCCGGCCCTCGCGCCACGCCTGTCGCGGCGCGGCGCGGCGCGGTGGTGGCGGGCGCGGCGGGCTCGCTCGGCGCGGCGGTGCTCGAACGCGCGCTCGTCGTGTTCGGCCGCGTGCAGGTGCTCGTCGACACGCCGGTCGCGCCGGCCATGCAGGGCTTCGAGCCGGTGCCGCGAACCGCGCTGGGCCCCGGGGCGCTGAGCGCCGACACGGCGCTCGTGATCTTCGATCGGGAGCGCGGGATCCACGGCCGCGAGGCGGCGTTCCACCGGCCCTCGCCGGAGCAGTTGCCGGCGCTTGCCGCGGTGCTTCGCGATTGCGGCGTGCGCCACCTGATCGTCGTGCTGCCGCACGCACCGGCGCTGCTGCCGGCGGCGCTGAAGGCGGGCCTGGCGTCGCTCGACGAGCAGGCCGTGGCGGCCCTCGGCTTCGACCAGCTGGTGATCGTGCGCTCGGCGCGGCCGGCGGACGCGGCGGCGCGCGTCGGCCTGGCCGCAGCGCCTCGCCGACGCGATGCTCGCGCAGCTGCACTGGATGGTGCCGCAACGCGACCAGCCGGTGCGTCCGGCCAAGGTGGCGGAGTTCGTCGTCGAGCTGGCGCGGCGCCTGCCGCGTCGCGCGCCACGGCGCGCGCGTCGCCCCGCCGGAGCTGGTCTGGCAGGCCGCGCGGGCAGCCGACGCAGGCGACGTGGTGCAGCGCTGGCTCGACGACGCGCCATGGCAGGACGGCCTCGCGGACGCCCGCCGGTGGTAGAGGGCCAGCCGTTGCCCCCGCCGATAATGCCGCGATGTTCGCGCCCCTCGACAACGACACCTTCCTGCGCGCCTGCCTGCGCCAGCCGACGCCGCACACGCCCGTCTGGCTGATGCGCCAGGCCGGGCGCTACCTGCCGGAGTACAACGCGACGCGCGCGCGCGCCGGCAGCTTCATGGGTCTGGCCACGAACCCGCAGTTCGCGACCGAGGTGACGCTGCAGCCGCTGGAGCGATATCCGCTCGACGCCGCCATCCTCTTCTCCGACATCCTCACGGTGCCCGACGCGATGGGCCTGGGCCTGAGCTTCGCGGCCGGGGAGGGCCCGCGGTTCGCGAACCCGGTGCGCGACGAAGCGGCCGTCGCGGCGCTCGAAGTGCCCGACATGGCGCGCCTGCGCTACGTGTTCGATGCCGTGGCGTCGATTCGCCGCGCGCTGGGCGGGCGCGTGCCGCTGATCGGCTTCGCCGGCAGCCCGTGGACGCTGGCGTGCTACATGGTGGAAGGCGGCGGGCTCGGACGACTACCGGCTTGTCAAGAGCCTGATGTACGGCCGGCCCGACCTGATGCACCGCATGCTCGCCGTGACCGCCGATGCGGTGGCGCTCTACCTGAACGAGCAGATCCGCGCCGGGGCCCAGGCGGTGATGGTTTTCGACTCGTGGGGCGGGGTCCTCGCCGACGGCGCGTTCCAGGAGTTCAGCCTCGCCTACACGAAGCGTGTGCTCGCACAGCTCGAGCGCGAGCAGTCCGGCGAGCGCATTCCCAGCATCGTGTTCACGAAGGGCGGCGGCCTGTGGCTCGACGAGATCGCCGACGCCGGCGCCGACGTGGTCGGCGTCGACTGGACGGTGGACCTCGCGTACGCGGCGCGCGCCTGGTGGGCGAGCGCGTCGCGCTGCAGGGCAACCTCGACCCGTGCGTGCTGTTCGCCCCGGCGGACGTGGTGCGCGCGCAAGCGCGGCGCGTGCTCGACCGCTTCGGGCCGCCGCAGGGCGCCGACGGGCGGTGGGCGGGGCACGTCTTCAACCTCGGCCACGGCATCAGCCAGCACACGCCGCCCGACGCCGTGGCCGCGCTCGTTGAGGAAGTTCATGCCCACTCGGCAGCAATGCGGCGCAGTAAGTAATCGTTAAGGCCTTGACTTATCCCCAAAGCCGGTGATGCGCCCCGGCGCTACGTCGGCAGGCCGGGGCCGCCATCAGGTTTTCCCTAGTGGCGTCTAAGTCCTTGATTTTGTTGAGTGCCAAACCCTGCCTTCGGATTGGGCAAAGCAAGGCGACACAAGGCGGATCAGGCGTTTAGCGCGTCTTGCGGGTAGTTTCCCACAAAGTTATCCACAGGACGGCGTGGACAGCTTGCAAAGTCGTTTCGAATCATGAGCTTAGGGCGCTTTGTTGAAAGTTTCCGGAGAATCGGCTCGCAAACTCATGGACGAAGCGCCGCTTGACACGCATGTTGTCCGGGTCGCTGTCGACACGCCGCAACACGCCGGGCTGGTCGAGCCGCTCGATTACCTCGCGCCGCAGCGGCTGGCGCCCGGCACCCTCGTGCGCGTGCCGCTGGGCCGTCGCGAGGTGGCCGGGATCGTGTGGGACGAGGCGCCCGCGCAGGCATCGCCTCGAGGCATTGAAGGCGGTCTGCCAAGCCCACGAGGCGATGCCGCCGTTGTCGGCCACCTGGCGCGCCCTGGTCGACTTTGCTGCCGAGTACTACCAGCGCGGCGTCGGCGAGGTGGCGCTGTCGGTGCTGCCGCCGGAGTTGCGCCGGCTCGATGCGGCCGGCCTGGCCAAGCGGGTCTCGCGGCTGGAGGCCTTCAAGGCCGCCGCCGGCCGAGCCGGACGCGCCGCCGGCACTGAACGACGAGCAGCGTGCGGCGCTGGCGCAGATCGAGGCCGCCGGCCCCGGCACGACGCTGCTGCACGGCGTCACCGGCAGCGGCAAGACCGAGGTCTACCTGCACGCGGCGTCGCGCGTGCTGGAAGCCGGCCGGCAGGTGCTCGTGCTGGTGCCGGAGATCAACCTCACGCCGCAGCTCGAGGCGCGCTTCGCCGAGCGCTTCGCGGGGCGGGTGCTCGTGACGCTGCACAGCGGCCTCACGCCGGCCCAGCGCCTGCGCCACTGGCTGCTCGCGCACCTCGGGCGCGCCGACCTGGTGCTCGGCACGCGGCTGGCGGTGTTCGCGTCGTTGCCGCGGCTCGGGCTGATCGTGGTCGACGAGGAGCACGACCCCTCGCTACAAGCAGCAGGAGGGCGCGCGTTATTCGGCGCGCGACCTGGCGGTGTACCGGGGCCGGCTGGAGCAGGCGGCGGTGCTGCTGGGCTCGGCCACGCCGTCGCTGGAGAGCTGGCAGCGTGCGCGCGAGCAGCGCTATCGCAGCGTGGCGCTCGAGCACCGCATCGGCGGCGGCGCGCTGCCCCGCCTGCGCATGGTGGACATGAACACGCTGCCGCCCGCGCAAGGGGCCGGCGGCGCTGTCGCCGGCGCTCGTGGAGGCGCTCGCGCGGCGCGTCGGGCGCCGGCGAGCAGAGCCTGGTGTTCCTCAACCGACGCGGCTATGCGCCGGTGCTGCACTGCACGGCCTGCGGCTGGAAGAGCGGCTGCCCGCACTGCAGCGCCTGGCGCGTGTTCCACAAGGGCGACCGCTCGCTGCGCTGCCACCACTGCGGGTTGGCCGAGCGCGTGCCGCGGGCCTGCCCCGAGTGCGGCAACCTGGACATCCAGCCGATCGGCCGCGGCACCGAGCGGCTGGAGGAGCAACTGGCGCTGGCGCTGCCCGAGGCCCGCCTCGCGCGCATCGACGCCGACAGCACGCGGGCCAAGGGCGCGCTGCAGGCGCGGCTGGCCGCCGTGCACGCCGGCGAGGTGGACATCCTCGTGGGCACGCAGATGGTGGCCAAGGGACACGACTTCCGGCGCATCACCCTCGTGGCCGCGGTCAACCCGGACGCGGCGCTGTTCGCGAGCGACTTCCGCGCGCCGGAGCGGCTGTTCGCGCTGCTGATGCAGGCGGCGGGGCGGGCGGGGCGCGACGCCGGCATCGCGGCGCGCAGCGAGATGTGGATCCAGACGTGGCATCCGCGGCATGCGCTGTACGCCGCGCTCGGCCGGCACGACTACGCCCAGTTCGCGAGCGGGCAGCTCGAGGAGCGCGCAAGCGCCGGGCTGCCGCCGTTCTCGCACCTCGCGCTGCTGCGCGCCGAGGCACGCGAGGCGTCCACGCGCGGAAGCTTTCCTGCGCGAAGCCGCCGCGGCGGCGCGAGGGCTGCCGGAGGCCGGGCGGCGCCATGGTGTACCCGCCCGTGCCGCCGCCGGTGTCGCGCGTGGCCGACGTGGAGCGGCTGCAGATGCTCGTGGAGTCGCGCTCGCGCGTCGCGCTGCAGCGCCTGCTCGCCGCATGGCTGCCGCAGCTGCACGCGCTGCGCGCCGCGCACAAGGGCGTGCTGCGCTGGGCCGTCGACGTCGACCCGATGACGATCTGACTCGCGCTCGGCGCCCTACTTCGCCAGGCCCATGCGCTCGTGCCACTGCGCCAGGGATTCGGTCGGGTATTCGTCGAAGCGCTCGTCATTCGGCCCGGCCTGCACCGCCACCCAGCCGGCCTTCGAGCCGAGCATGATGTGCGTGCTGCTCGGCGGCGCGGGCAGCTCGCTGTCGATCGCGGACGCATGCGGGTGCACGAGCTCGGGCCAGCGCGGGTCCCACACCCAAAGCGCGCTGCCGCAGTGCTTGCAGAAGTGCCGCTGGGCCTGGCTGGTGCTGCCGTCGGCCATGCGCGCGCTGTAGGCGGACAGGCTGTCGCGTCCCTCGACCTCGAGCGTGCGGTGGTCGCCGCCGAGGTTGATCGCGTAGCCGCCGCCGCCGGCCGTCTTGCGGCAGATGGAGCAGTAGCAGCGCATGTAGGGGCTGGCCTCGTGCGACTCGAGCGCGAAGCGAACGGCGCCGCAATGGCAGGAACCGCGAAGTTTCATGGCAGAGCCCTCCAGCGCCACGATGATGCACGCGTTTGCCGATGCCTGAAAGCCGGCATGAACGGCCCCCACCAAGCCCCTTGCGCGGATCCGGCTCTGCCGGTCCGCAGCAAGAGCCCCAAGGGCCACGAAGTGGTCCTCTTCGTGGACCTCGGGGGGCAGCGACGGGAGGAGCGTGGGGGCTCACCTCATCACACGCCGAGCGTCCAGGCCAGGAGCGTGAAGGTGACGAAGGCGAGCGCGGTCGAGGTGAGGATGATGCGCGCGATCCGACCGTTGTCGGCGCCGTAGCGCTCGGCCAGCAGCGACACGTTGCTCGCGCTCGGCAGCGCCGCGGCGAGCGTCAGCACGGTCACGTGGAACGGCGTCAGCGGCGCGCCGAGCCAGCGCGCCCCCGACGCGAGGCAGAACACCGCGAGCGGATGCAGCACGAGCTTGATCAGCGCCACGGGCAGGAACTGCGCCGCCGGCGTGCGCGTGTGCGCATGCTGGCCGGCGCGCCACAGCACGGCGCCGATCGTGAAGAGCGCGACCGGCGTGGCGGCATCGGCGAGCATGCGCACCATCGCGTCGACCGGGCCCGGCAGGCCGAAGCCGGCGACGGAGAACACGGCGCCGAGCGCGATGGCCCACGGCAGCGGGTTGCTGGAGGCGCCGCGCAGGGCGCGCCAGGCGGCGGCGCGCGCGCCCTGACCCGACGCCTCGTGCGCCTGCGCGAGCGCGATGCACAGCGACGACGTGACGAAGAGATCGGCGAGGATGGTGGCGATCACCGGGCCGGCGGCCGCCGCGCCCGCCAGCGCGACGAGCAGCGGCACGCCCATGAAGCCGGTGTTCGGGAAAGCGGCGACGAGCGCGCCGAACGCCGCGTCCTTCAGGTGCACCTGCGGGCCGATCGTGACCCGGATGGTCACCGCCACGATGAGCAGGGCGCTGGTGAGGTAGACGGCGAGCAGCGTGGGGTTCAGCAGCTCGAGCACCGGCGTGTTCATGCCGAAGCGGAACAGCATGCAGGGCAGCGCGAAGTACAGGACGAAGGCGTTCAGCCCCGGAATGGCCGCCTCGGGCAGCACGCGGCGCTGTGCCGCCAGGTAGCCGCACAGCACGAGCGCGAAGAAGGGAACGGTGACGCCGAGGATCGCCTGCATGCGGCGCGCAGTATCGCGGCTGAAAGGGCCCCACCAAGGGCGCCCACGCAAGCCTGGTCCTCTTCGTGGACCTCGGGGGCAGCGACGGGAGGAGCGTGGGGCTCACTCATTCCCGGCGCGCGCCCGGGTGGCCGTGCGCGACGACGAAGCGCGCGGCCGTGCGAACGGCGCTCGACGGATCGTCGACGTCGTCCACGACGCGCAGCTGCACCTGCAGTGCGTTGGCATCGAGCGAGAAGCGGGCGTAGCCGCGCTGGTCGCCGCGGCCGTAGTGCACGTGGGGGTGGGACGGCAGTGCCGCGGTGATGCGCGCGTGCCGGGCGTTGGCGCTGGTGATGGAGGTGCCACAGAACTCGGTCGCGACCACCGGGGAACGCGGGCCGCCGGCGTCGGGCTGGAGGTCGGCGACGTAGTTCGCGTGCACGTCGCCGCCGAGCACGACCACGCCGGGCAGCTTGCGTTGCGCGATGCCGGCGATCAGGCGCTCGCGGGCCGCGGGGTAGCCGCTCCAGCTGTCGGTGAAGATGGTGTTGCCGGCCCCGTTCTCGCCGGGCCAGGTGAAGCGCGCCAGCAGCGACTGTTGCGCCACCAGGTTCCAGGGGCGCAAGAGATCCCAGCCCTCTTCGAGCCAGCGCTCCTGCTCGGCGCCGAGCATCGAGCGGCGCGGGTCCGCGAGCGACGGGCAGTCGGCGGCGGTCACGCTGTTCGAGCCGCCGCGGCCGAAGCGCGGGCACGCCTGCGGGTCGCGATGCTGGCGGCCGTCGAGCAGGTGCACGCGGGCGAGCGCGCCCCAGTCGGTGCGGCCGACTGATGCGCATGTCCGGGCCGCGCGGGCGGGCGGACTTCGGAAACGGCAGGTGCTCCCAGAAGGCGCGGTAGGCCGCGCTGCGCTGCGCGGCGAAGTCGGGCTGCAGGCGCGCGCCCTGCAGGCCGGCGTAGTCGTTCTCGACCTCGTGGTCGTCCCACACCATCAGCCACGGTGCGGCGGCATGGGCGGCCTGCAGCAGCGGGTCGCTCTTGTAGAGGGCGTAGCGATCGCGGTAGTCGGCGAGCGTGACGGTGGCGCCGCCGCGATGTGCGCGCACGCGTCCCGGCACGTAGGGGTACTCGTAGATGTAGTCGCCGAGGAAAAGCACGAGGTCCAGGTTCTGCGCGGCGACGTCGCGCCACGCGGCGTAGTGGCCGTGGTCGAAGCGCTGGCAACTCGCGATGGCGAACTCGAGGCCCGCCTTGGCATCGGGCGCCGGCGCGGTGCGCGTGCGGCCGGGCGGGCTGCGGTCGCCAAGCGCGCTGAAGCGGTACCAGTACCAGCGCCCGGGCTCGAGACCGGCCGGCTCGGCATGCACGCTGTGCGCCCACTCCGCCTCGGCGCGCTCGATGCCGCGAGCGGCGATGCGCGTGAAGGTTTCGTCGTGGGCCACCTCCCATGCCACGTCGGTGCCGTCCGGCAGGTCCGAGGCCGGTGAGGCGGGTCCAGAGCACCATGCCGTCGGGGCGCGGGTGGCCGGACGCAACGCCGAGCGAGAAGCGCTGCGCCGACTGCGCCCTGGCCTGGCGGATCAGCGCCGGCCAGCCGAGCGTGGCGCCGACGGCAAAGGAGTGAAGCAGTTGGCGCCGATTCGTCATGCCGCAGTGTCCGGCACAAGCGCGCCGCGAGTCGGCCGATATGATGCGCCGCTCCAATGGCCGACACCCTGAACCCCGCGCAGCTCGAGGCCGTGCACCACCTCGCCGGACCGTGCCTCGTGCTGGCCGGCGCCGGCTCCGGCAAGACACGCGTGATCACGCACAAGATCGCGCGGCTGCTGCAGGCGGGGCTGGAGCCGCGCGCAGATCGCGGCCATCACGTTCACGAACAAGGCGGCGCAGGAGATGCGCGAGCGCGCGAAGGGCCTGGTCGGCTCGCGCGCGGCGAAGGATCTCGTCGTCTCGACCTTCCACTCGCTGGGCGTGCGCCTGCTGCGCGCCGACGGCTCGCGGCTCGGGCTGAAGGAGCAGTTCTCCATCCTCGACAGCGACGACGTGCTCGGCGTGCTGCGCGATGCCGGCGGCACCACCGACGCGAAGCAGGCGCGCCACTGGCAATGGGCCATCAGCCTGTGGAAGAACCAGGGGCTGGATGCCGAGGGCGCTGCGCGCGCGGCGCAGGACGACGACGAGCGCGTGGCCGCGCGCGTGATGCAGCGCTACGAGGAGCGGCTGGCGGCCTACCAGGCGGTCGACTTCGACGACCTGATCGGCCTGCCGGTGAAGCTGCTGCAGCGCGACGCCGAGGCGCGTGCGAAGTGGCAGGACACCTTCCGCCACGTGCTGGTGGACGAGTACCAGGACACCAACGCCGTGCAGTACGAGCTGCTGAAGCTGCTGGTGGGCGAGCGCACGGCCTGTTCACGGCGGTGGGCGACGACGACCAGAGCATCTACGGCTGGCGCGGCGCGACGGTCGACAACCTGAAGCGGCTGCCGCAGGAGTACCCGAAGCTGAAGGTGATTCCGCTGGAGCAGAACTACCGCTCCACCGGGGCGCATCCTGCGCGCGGCGAACCACGTGATCGCGGCGCAACCCGAAGCTCTTCGAGAAGAAGCTGTGGAGCGAGCATCGGCGACGGCGAGCCGGTGCGGCTGATCGAGTGCGACGGCGAGGAGCACGAGGCCGAGCGGGCCGTGGCGTGGATCCAGTCGCGCGCGCGCCGACGGCGGGCAGGTGAAGTTCGCCGACTTCGCGGTGCTCTACCGCGCCAATCACCAGGCGCGCGTGTTCGAGCAGAAGCTGCGCGCGGCGCAGATCCCGTACAAGGTGTCGGGCGGGCAGAGCTACTTCGACCGCGCCGAGATCAAGGACCTGTGCGCCTGGCTGCGCCTGCTCGTCAACCAGGACGACGACCCGGCCTTCCTGCGTGCGGTCACGACCCCGAAGCGCGGCATCGGCCACCAGACGCTGGCCAAGCTCGGCGAGTTCGCGGGGCGCTGGAAGACGAGCCTGTTCGAGGCGCTGTTCGCCGACAGCCTGGGCACCGCGCTCGGCGCGAAGGCCGTGGGCTCGCTGCACGAGTTCGGCCGCTTCGTGAACGACCTCGAGCATCGCGCACGCCACACCGAGGGCGCGGAGGACGCGAAGGCGCTGCTGCTCGGCTGGCTGAAGGACATCGGCTACGAGCAGCACCTGCACGACGGCGAGGAGACCGAGAAGCTGGCGGCCGCGCGCTGGAGCAACGTGCTGGACTTCGTCGACTGGATCGCCCGGCGCTGCGGCGGCGAGATCGACCCAGCGACGGCGGCACGTTCGAGACCGAGAAGCAGAGCGTGCTCGCAGGTGGCGCAGACGATCAGCGTGATCATCAGCCTGGCCGAGCGCGGCGACCAGCAGGACGTGGTCACGCTGTCCACGCTGCATGCGGCCAAGGGCCTGGAGTGGCCGCACGTGATGCTCGTGGGCATCAACGAGGGCCTGCTGCCGTTTCGCAGCGAGGGCGACGACATGACGGCGGCCCGGCTCGAGGAGGAGCGGCGCCTGATGTACGTGGGCATCACGCGCGCGCGCACGACGCTCGCCTTGAGCACGCTGCGCCGGCGCAAGCGCGGCCGCGAGACCGTGGCCGGCGTGCCGAGCCGCTTCATCGCCGAGATGAAGCTGCACGAAAGCGGCGCGAAGGAAGATCCGAGGGAGCGACTGAAGAAGCTGCGAGAGCAGCTGGCCGCGAAGGCTGCTTCCGCGGCGGCCAACGCGTGAACACGATCGTCCATGCTGGAGCCTCATGGAGGGGGGCTGGGGGAGCCAACCATGCACCCCGAAGGGGATGCGAGCCTGCCCGGGGCCGGCTCACATCCCCTTGAAGAGGCCGGTGTAGCTGCGGCTCACCTCGAGCTTCTCGGGGTGGCCCTTCACGCTCACGAGCTGGCGGCCGCGCAGGTCGCGCGAGACGCCGGCGATGCGGCTGGTGTTCACGAGCGTGGACCGGTGGATCTGCCAGAACGCGTGCGGATCGAGCTCGTCGACGAGCTCCTTGATCGGCTTGCGGATCAGCGCCTCGATCTGAGCGGTCTGCACGCGCGTGTACTTCTCGTCGCTGATGAAGAACAGCACCTCATCGACCGGGATCATCTGGATCGTGGAGCCCACCGTGGCCTGGATCCAGCGCAGGTAGGTCGGCGCGTTGCCCATGCCGCGCGGCGAGGCGGTGCAGCAGCTGCTGCAGCGGCGCGCCGCCGGCGCGGCGCGGCGCCTTCGGGAGAGGCGCGCTGCGCGAGGCGCTTCTTCAGGCGCTCCACCGTGAGCTGCAGCCGCTCGCGCTCGGCGGGCTTCAGCACGTAGTCGGCCACGCCCTGCTCGAACGCCTCGACGGCGTACTGGTCGTAGGCCGTGATGAAGACGATCTCCGGCAGGGGCTGGTCGTCGGGCCAGTCGAGCTGCGCGATCTGGCGCGCGGCGTCCACGCCCGTGAGGCCGGGCATGCGGATGTCGAGGAAGGCGAGGTCGGGCCGGTGCTGCGTCGACCAGCGCCACCGCCTCGGCGCCGTTCTTCGCCTCGGCGACGATCTGCAGCTCCGGCCAGGCCTCGGTGAGTCGCGCGCGAAGCTGCTCGCGCATCAGGCGTTCGTCGTCGGCGATGACGGCGGTGACGGGAGGGGTGTCGCTCATCCGCCGAGTCTACGGTGAGGGGGGCGGCGAGGTCAGCGTGCCGGTGCCCGGCCGCCGGGCGATCCGCCACACCAGCCAGCCGAACAACAGGAGCGGCGACAGCGCCGCGGCCGCGAGCACCGCGGCCGCGATCAGCGCCAGCGCGAGCAACGCCAGGGGCGCCACCAGCCCGAACGCGATCGCGAGCGGCACGATCGACCGCGAGCACCGCCAGCACGAGCAGCATGACGACGCTCGCCACCAGCCAGTGGCCCGGGCCGAGCGGCGGCACCTCGATGCGCTCGCCATCGATCACGATCGAGACGTGATCGAGCGGAACGCCCCAGACGAGGGCGGCGGCGATCGCCAGCGCCACCAGCACGGCGCCGGCGAACATCAGCAGCAGCAGGATGCGTGCGGCGCGTTTCATGCCGAGGCCCCGGCGGGGGTTTCGTCGTCGCGCGTGCGGGCGCTGTACGGCACCGTGACCGTCACGACGGTGCCCGAGGGCTCGTTCGGGGCCACCGTGAGCGTGGCCTTGCTGCCGTAGAGCAGCCGCAGCCGCTCGCGAATGTTGGCCAGCCCCACGCCGGTGCCGGCGGTGGCCGCGCGGCCGAAGCCGAGGCCGGTGTCGGCCACGGTGACCGCGAGCTTCCCGTGCACGATCTGGGCGCGCACCGTGAGCGTGCCGCCCTCGGCCTTGGGCTCGAGGCCGTGCTTGATCGCGTTCTCGACCAGGCTCTGGATCATCATCGGCGGGAACTCGGCCGACAGCAGGCCCTCGGGCACGTCGATCCGGGGATGCAGGCGCTCTTCCATGCGCACCTTCAGGATCTCGATGTAGGGCCGGATCACCGCCATTTCGCGGCCCAGGTCGCGCACGCCCTGCGCGTTGGCCTCGCGCATCGTGGGCATGCTCGCCCTCAGCAGCGCGATCAGGTTCTTCTGCATCGTGCTGGCGCGTGGGGGATCGGTCTCGATCAGGTGGTCGATCGATGCCAGCGTGTTGAACAGGAAGTGCGGCTCGACCTGCGCCTGCATGGCCGCCATGCGCGCCTCCACCACCTGCCGCTTCAGCTGCTCGGCCTCCGCCGTCTCGGTGGCCTGGGCGGCGCGCACCTCGGCCTGCAGGCGCCCCTTGTAGGTGATCTTCACGATCGCCGAGGCCACGATCCACAGCAGCGCGAGCTCGTCCAGGAACCCGCCGATCGCAACCTGGCGCACGCGCACGCGGGGCACGCCTTCGGCGACTTCGCGGGCGGCGTCGGCCGCTTCCCGGGCCGCATCGCGCGCCGCTTCGTTGGCCTCCTCGATGGCTTCGCGGATCGTGGTCTTGGCTTCCTCGATCGCAGCGCGCACGGTCTCGGTGTCGGCGCCGGGCGGCAGCTTCACCAGGACTTCGGGCAGTGCGGGTGGCGGGACCACGGCGGCGTTCTCCGCGGCGGATGCGGCGGACGCCGCCCCGGATGGCGCCGACGCCGCGGAAGCGGCGCCCTCGCGGGAGCGCGGCGTGACGCGCACGCCGCGCTCGTCGATCGAGATCTCCACGCCATCGCGCTCGTGCCCCGACTTCGGCCGCTCGATCTTGATGACCGGCTCGCGCCCTGGCGGCGACGGCGGCGAAGGTGCTTTCGGCGGATCCGCCTCGCCCGTCACCAACTCCGTGACGCGCCAGCTGAACGGGGGCACCTCCTGCAGGATGGCGGTCGTGATCAGGAGCAGCATGCGCCAGCAGCGCAAAGCGCTTCCAGCTGATGCCGACGAGCCAGTTCGCGTAGACATGGAAGGCGCGGATGGCGCTGTCGGCAAAGCGCCTCCAGGGCACGGTGTTGGCAGGGACGGGCGGGGAAGACGACATGGCGCGCACTGTACGGGCCGCCGCGCCGGGCCTCCAAGGGTCGTGCGACGAGGTGCACGACATGCCGGACAGCCTGCACCGGCGCGCGATGCGCCGGTGCAGCCGCCGGTCTCTCCCTGAGCAACCCTACATCGCCAGCCCGCCTGCCACGCCGAGCACGGCGGTGGCGAAGGCGGCCGCGATGACCATGCGCAGCAGCGTGCGATCCTCGCGCTCGCACTCGGCGAGGCGCTCCGTCAGTTCCTCCTCGGTCAGCCGCCAGGGCCGCGTCGCGTCGACGTCCAGCCCGTCGAGGAACCGGTCCAGCGCGGTGGGGGCGGCGGGGTGATTCGTGATGACCATGGTGGTTGACCTCCTAGGCCGCCATTCCAGCGCCGCCCCCTTCCCATTGCGACGGCGCTGTCGGCTCCGGATCGCCCGGCCTCGCAGACGATCGCCGGACGATCCGCGGCGCCTCAGCAGCGCGGCCGGCGCCGCTTCGGCGGCTCGCCGCCCTTCCCGTCCGGCGCCTTCGGCCGCATGAAGCGGGCGTTGAAGGCCGGCAGGGTCGGGATCGCCGACGGCAGGAGGCCGGCGAAGGTCGTGTCCTTGTGGTACTCGATGAGGAAGTCGACCCAGTCGGTCACCTTGACGAAGTCGATCACGTTGGGCTGCACGGGCGGCTGCGCCGGGTCGGGGTTCACGTCGAGGTAGAACGGGGCGCGCCAGTCCCACAGCCCGCGGCGCAGCGGGTCGGGCAGGAAGATGTTCATCGCCAGCGTCGGCTCGCGAGAAATCCCAGATCACGCCGGGGTCGGTCCAAGGCTCGTCGAGGTCGCCATATTGCTTGATGCCCTCCAGCGCCTGCTCCAGCACCGCGGCGGCGTGGTGCACCTTGTGCGGGCCGAAGTCGAAGCGGCGCAGCGCGGCGGCGAAGCTGCGGATGTCGGTCATCTCGTCCGGCGCCTCGAGCACCCGAGGCGGCACGGAGTCGTACTGCTGGGCCACGAGGATGGCATGCATGATGCGCTCCACCACGACGGCGCGGTCCGGCGGCGGCGTGCGCAGGGCGGCCAGGAGCGCGTCGGACAGATCGTCGATCCGCTCGACGATCTGCTGCATGCGCGACAGCCGCACCACGCCGCCGGCCGTGGGGTGGTTGCCCTTGGCCTCGAGCGCGGCGTGGTTCTCGTCGGCGAACCAACGGGCGAGCTGCTCGGCGCTGGCGGTGCCGGCCTGCGCGCAGGCGCTCGAACACCTTCGGGTACGCCGCCCCGGCGGTGAAGAAGTTGTAGTTCATGTAGCCGGTGGCGTAGTCGGCATGCGGCGCCACGGTGTGCAGCACCTCCACCGACATGTTGAAGCAGTTGTCGAAGTGGATGGCCGCGAGCCGCGGCACGCCGCCCTCGATGGCGAGCTTCAGCGCGTGCGCCGATGCCGTAGGTGGACATCGGCATGTGGTTCACCGGCAGCAGTGGCGCGGTGCCAGGCAGCAGCGGCGCCGTGCCCGGCAGCAGCGGCGCCGTGCCGGGCAGGGGCGGCGCGCCCGGGCGGCTCGGTGATGCTGCGATCCTGCTCGATGCGCCAGGCCACCTTGCCGTTCTGCGTGAGGTGTGCCTGCGTGAGCTGGCGGCGGTCGATGTCGGGCAGGTAGCCGGCGCCATGGCCCTCCAGCGCCAGCACGAGCGCGGCGCCGCGGATCGAAGCCATGGGCGTGGCGCAGCAGGCCGGCCAAGGTGCGCGGCGACGCCATGTCCTGCTTCCAGCGCGAGTGGATGTGCAGGCGCTCCGGCGCGCCGGCCGGGATCTCGACCAGGCAGGTGTCCGCATCGACGCGGTCGATCAGCGCCACGACGCCCACGCCCTGCTCGGCCACCTGGAGCAGGTGCTTCAGCAGGGGGTGCTCGGCGAGAGCGACGCTGGTGCCGTCGGGGAAGGTGCTGAGCTCGTCGTCGGTGCCGAACGGGGCGTAGACGGCGAGCGTGACGCCGCTGCCGGCAGGCAGCCTCGGCGCGAGGATCGGAGTGCAGGCTGGGTCTGGACACGGTTTCCTCCTTGGGCAAGGGCAGCAAGTGGGCGTACGCTAGCGTTCCTTGGGTCCCATGGCTACGCAGGCGCGGCACCGCCGCGCCGCCTGCCGGCAGACGATCGCGAGACTTTCCGCACACCGGCATGAACGCGCACCCCCCACGTTTGCAGTCCGGATCGCGCTTCGGCGCCATCCCGAAGCGCCCTGGCCGAGCAGCTGCTGACGGCGGCGCTGGCGGCGTACCGCGCCGGCGCGCTCGACGAACTGCTGCTGCGCCGCCCGCGCCTGGTCCGCGGCTTCGCGCGGCGCTGGCTGTGCCCGGTGACCGGCACTGCGGGCGACGCGCTCGCCGACGACCGCACCCATGCCCTGGCCGAGGCCGTCGCACTCTGGCTGGGCTGGCTCGTGAGCGGGCTGCGGCCGGACCGCGGCGCCGGCTTCGACGGCATCGAGCCGGCAGCGTGGATCGACCAGACGAGTTGGCGCCCGATGCTCGCGCTGGCCTGCCATTTCGGCTTCGCCCCGGTGCCCGACTTCCCGCGCCGCTACCGCCGCGCGGCCGGCGAATCGGCGGCCGAGACGCTGTGCGGGCTCTGGGCCGTCGGATCCAGCACGTTCTACCGCTACCTGGACAAGGGCCGTCGGCTGCTGGTGGAGGAGGCGGCGCGCCCAGCCGGCGAGCGCGCGCTGTCGCTGCGGCGTGCGGTGCAGGCGCGGCTGTACGAGCGGCTCGCGCTGGTCGACGCGCCGGCGCGATCGGCCTGGCATCGGCGGCAAGCCGAGCACGCAGCCCGGCTCGGCGATGCGCCTTCGGTGCTGTGGCACCGGCTGCAGGCCGGCGACGCGGCGTCCTGCGTCGATGTGCTTGCCCGCTGTCGCGACGCCCTCGCTTTCGACTCGCAGACCGATGCGCTCGTCGACGAGCTGGCGCGCTCGCCGCTGGACGCACGCCAGCGCGTGCGTCTCGGCCTGGCGCTGGCGGCGCTGTCGCGGCTGCGCGATGCGGCGGATGCCGAGCGAGCGAGCCTGGAGGCGGCGCTGCGGGATGCGAGCGCGGCCGGCGACCGGCTGATGGTGGGCGTGGTCTGCGGCGCGCTCGGCAAGTACTGCGAGCGCCGCGACACCGATCGGGCACTGGCCTACTACCAGGACGGTGCCGAGGCGCTGTGGCAGGCGGGACTCGGGAGCGGTGCAGAGGACATCGGCAGCGCCGGCGACGGTGATGTGCAGGTGATCGAAGAGTACGTCACCACGCTCGTGAAGCTCGCCTGGCTCTACTCGCTGCGCAACGACCCGCGCTCGCGCAGCACGCTGGAGCAGGCGGACCGGCTGCGCGCGCAGCATCCGCTGCGCGACGAGACGGTGGCCATGCTCGAGCAGACCTGGGGCGAATACTGGCGCCGCCAGCGCGAGTTGCCGCGGGCGCTGGAGCACAAGCTGCGCGCGCTGAACCTGTACGAGCGGCTCGGCGATCGCCAGCAGATCCTGAAGACCTACAGCAACCTGAGCCTCATCTACAGCCACGTGAAGGACTACGAGCGCGCCGTGGACTACGCGCAGCGCGTGCTCGATGCCGCGAGCGCCGGCGCCGTGGAGCCCGAGATCGTCTGCAGCACGCAGCTCAACCTCGGCACGGTGTACTTCTGGCAGGGCCGCCACGGCGACGCCATCGGCGCCTACGAGCAAGCGCTCGAGCAGAGCACGGCCGCGGGCATCCAGCTCAACGTGCGCTGGGCCCACTACAACCTGGCGGAAGCGCACTACTTCCGTTTCAAGGAAGCCGGCGCCGCCGACGACGAGCGCCGCGGCGACGCGCACGCGCGCGCCGCGCTCGAGGCCTGGCCGGCGAGCGACCCCGAGAACATCGAGGCGGTGCGCAAGCTCAAGGTGGACGTGCTCGGCCCGCCCGAGCAGCTGGCGCGCGACCGCATGCTGCCGGCGGAGCTTGCCGCGCACTTCGTCGAGATGGCCGAGGTGCAGCGCCAGCGCGCGCTGCTCGCGGTGCCGGTGGCCGCCGACCAGCACGTGCGCGCTCACCTCGCGATCGCCAATGCCTACCTCGGCATCGCCGCGAAGGAGCGCGAGGCCGCGCGGGCGCTGATCGACAAGCACGGCCTGGGCGACCGCTTCGGCGCCGAGTTCGAGCGCCTGCGCGCCACCTTCGACCGCGAGCTCACGCGCGAGGAGCGCCTGGCCACGCAGTGGCAGCACACCATCGGCGACCTGCTCAGCGACGAGCGGCGCGCCGCGGTGCTGCACCACCTGCTGCAGGCCGGCTCGATCAGCAAGCGCTCGTACGCGCAGCTGTGCGAGGTGGGCCCGGCCACGGCGTCCAAGCACCTGGGCATCCTGGCCGACCGCGGCCTGCTCGCGCAGACCGGCCGCGGGCCGGTCACGCGCTACCTGCTGCCGTCGTGAGGCGCCGTCACTTGTAGAGCACGCTGCGGCAGCCACAGGCCGATCTCGGGCCACATGTAGAGCAGGAAGATGGCGATCACCTGGATGCCCATGAAGGGCAGCATGCCGGCGAAGATCTGGTTCAGCGTGACGTGCGGCGGCGCTCACGCCCTTCAGGTAGAAGGCCGCCATCGCCACCGGCGGCGACAGGAAGGCCGTCTGCAGGTTCAGCGCGACCAGCAGGCCGAAGAACAGCGGGTCGACGCCGAAGTTGTCGAGCAGCGGGATGAAGATCGGCATGAAGATCACGATGATCTCGGTCCACTCCAGCGGCCAGCCGAGGATGAAGATGATCACCTGGCTCAGCAGCAGGAACTGCGTCTTCGTCAGGTCCATGCCGAGCACCCAGCTGCTCCACCAGCTCCTGGCCGCCGAGCAGCGCGAAGGCGGCCGAGAAGATCGCCGAGCCGACGAACAGCCAGCACACCATCGCGGAGGTCTTGGCGGTGAGGAACACCGACTCCTTCACGATGCCGAAGTTGAGCTGCCGGTAGGCCGCCGCCAGCAGGAAGCCGCCCAAGGCGCCGACGGCCGCCGCCTCGGTGGGCGTGGCCAGGCCGAACACGATGGACCCGAGCACGGCCAGGATCAGCAGCAGCAGCGGGAAGAAGCTGGACAGCAGCATCTTGAACACTTCGAGCCGCGCGAAGCTGAGCAGCGCGTAGAAGACGACGATCGCCAGCGCCGCGACGGCCAGGCTGATCCAGTAGGCCGGCGGAGGCCGGCACGCGCTCGCCGGCGGCAGCTTCGCGCGGCCGCCGGCGACGCCCGGGGCGCTGCGGCGCGGCGGCCGGTTCCGACGCCGTGGCGGCCTCGGCGCCCGGCGGCTCGGCGACGCCGCCGGCGTCTTCAGCCGGCGGCTCCGCGAGGCCGCCGGCGCTGTCGTTCGGCGGCTCCGAGAGCCCGCCGCTGTCCTCGCTCGGCGGCTCCTGCAGGCCGCCGCCGTCGGAGCCGGCGCTGTCGGTGCCGCCCGTCTGCGCCCATCTGCTGCAGCTCGCTCGACGTCCTCCGGCGTCGCCGGTCGCGTGGCGAGGTCGGTAGCTCCACAGCGCGACCACCACGAAGAGCATCGCCGGGCAGCAAGCGCGATGAAGAGCTGCCGCAGCAGGTAGCCGGTGGGCACGCCCTGCGTTGCGCCGGCCCTTCAGCGCGCCGACCAGCGCCGGCACCGCGCGCCGGTCGGCCGTGGCGCCGATCGCTGCACCAGCGGCTCGGGCAGCGGCACGCGACGCTCCTCGGCCGACAGCGGCGGCGCCAGCGACGGCTTGATCTTGGCGACGATGATCACGTAGACGATGTACAGCGCCGGCCAGCATGAGGCCGGGGAAGAACGCGCCGGCATAGAGCTGCACCACCGACACGCCGGCGGTCGCGCCGTAGACGATCAGCAGCACCGACGGCGGGATCAGGATGCCCAGGCAGCCGCCGGCGGTGATGGCGCCGGCCGACAGCTGCACGCTGTAGCCGGCGCGCAGCATCTGCGGCAGCGCCAGCAGGCCCATCAGCGTGACCACCGCGCCGACGATGCCGGTGGCGGTGGCGAACACCGCGCAGGTGACCAGCGTGGCCACCGCCAGCGCGCCCGGCACGCGCGCCAGCGCCAGGTGCAGGCTGCGGAACAGCTTCTCGATCAGGTTGGCGCGCTCGACCAGGTAGCCCATGAAGACGAACAGCGGGATCGAGATCAGCACGTCGTTGGCCATGACCTTGAACGCGGACTGCACCATCAGGTCGAGCGTGTGCGTTCCATGTTCGCGGTCGTAGGCGAGCCAGGTGAAGATCATGCCCATGCCCATCAGCGTGAACGCCGTGGGGAAGCCCAGCATGATGGCCACCACCACCAGCGACAGCATCAGCAGGCCGATGTGCCCGCTGCGTGATCACCGGCACGCGACAGCAGCATGTAGGCCGCGCCGGCGAGCGATGATCGCCATCAGGCTGAAGCCGAACCAGAGTTCCTTGCGCAGCATCATCACGCGCCCTCCTGCCGCTGCGCCGGTGGCACGAGCTCGTCGAGGGCGGCGATGTCCTCGTCCTTCACGTGCACCATCTCCTTGAGCTTGTCGACGTCGACCTCCTCCACGTCCTGCTCGCGCGACGGCCACGCGCCGTCGCGCAGGCACATGACGCAGCGCACGATCTCCACGATGCCCTGCAGCAGCAGCACGGCGCCGGCGAACGGGATGACGAACTTGAACGGGTAGACCGGCAGCGGGTCGGCGTTGAAGGTCTGCTCGCGGATCGCCAGCGATTCGTTGGCGAAGGTCCAGCCGGCCTAGGTCAGCGCGACGACGCCCGGCAGGAAGAACAGCGATGTACAGCACGAGATCGATCGTGGCCTGCGTGCGCGGGCCGGAAGAAGCCGTACAGCACGTCGCCGCGCACGTGGCCGTTCTTGCTCAGCGTGTAGGCGCCGGCCATCATGAACAGCACGCCGTACAGCATGATCTGCGCGTCCAGCACCCAGGCGTGCGGCTTGTTCAGCACGTAGCGCGAGAAGACCTCCCACGAGATCAGCAGCGTCAGCAGCACGACGGCCCAGGCGAAGGCCTTGCCGATGCAGGTGGAGAACCGGTCGACCGCCAGCAGAGCTTTTGCATCGTTGTCCTGCTCGAGCCTCGCAAAAAAGGGGCGCCGTCGCGGCCGCCCCTGTCGCTGGTGATTCGGTCGATCAGGCCTTCTTGGCGCGCCTTGGCGCCGAAGTATCGGTTGTAGGCCATCTTGAAGTCGACCATGTAGTCGCTCTGCCACTGGCCGGCGCGCTCGCGCGAAGGCGCGCTGCGAGTCGAGCACCTTCTTGAACAGCGGGTTCTCGCTCGCCTTCTTGGCTCGATGATCTTGTCCCAGGCGTCGAGCTGCGCGCGCAGGATCGCGTCGGGCGTCTTGTAGAACTTGACGCCGGCCTTCTTCAGCTCGATGTAGTCCTTCGAGTTGCGCTCGATCGCCTTCCAGCTCATGTCGGCGCTGGCGGCCTGCACGGCGTAGTCGATGATCGCCTTCAGCTCCGGCGGCAGCGCGTTGTACTTGGCCTTGTTGAACAGGATCTCGAACTGCTCGCCGCTCTGGTGGAAGCTCTGCAGCATGCAGTTCTTGGCCACGTCGGGGAAGCCGAGCACGCGGTCGCTCGAGGCGTTGTTGAACTCGGCCGCGTCGATCAGGCCGCGGTCCAGCGCCGGCACGATCTCGCCGCCCGGCAGCGGGTTCACCGCCGCGCCCATGTCGGTGAACATGTCCACCGCCAGGCCGACGGTGCGGAACTTCAGGCCCTTCATGTCCTCGACGCTTGGCCACCGGCTTCTTGAACCAGCCCAGCGGCTGCGTGGGCATCGGGCCGTACAGGTACGACACCACGTCCATGTTGATGGACTTGTAGATCTCCTCCAGCAGCGCCTTGCCGCCGCCGTAGTTGTGCCACGCCAGCACCATGTTCGGGTCCATGCCGAACGCCGGGCCCGAGCCCCACAGCGCGAGCGCCGAGTTCTTGCCGTAGTGGTAGGCCACGACGCCGTGGCCGCCGTCCAGCGTGCCCTTGTTCACGGCTTCGAGCAGCTGGAACGCGCGGCACCACCGCGCCGGAGGGCAGCACCTCGATCTTCAGGCGGCCGCCCGCCATGTCGTTCACCTTCTTGGCGAAGTCGTTGGCGTACTCGTGGAAGATGTCCTTGGCCGGCCAGGTGCTCTGGAAGCGCAGGCTCGTGGTCTGCGCGCGGCTCACCATCGGCGCGGCCAGGGCGCCGGCCGCGGCGGCGCCGGTGGCGGCCTTCTTCAGGAATCGGCGGCGCGGGGCCGGGTTGGAAGCGCTGTGAGTCATTCGATGTCTCCTGTCGAGTGGGGCGGCGATCCGGGTGAACCCCCGGGCGGCCGGCTTGACAGATGTCGCGGACAGGAGTTCGACTATCGAAGCTGCGTCGTCAATACGGAACTGGGTCTAACCCGTGGCACACGCCGAGGCAAAACAGCTTCGACTTCACGAGGGGGAATCGCCGCCCGACCGCCATGCCACATGCTCCGCAATCCGCACCGTCCTGGCCCGACCGCCCGGCCACCGAAGTCCTGCACGCCCTCGCGCGCGGCGAGCTGTCGGTGGAGCGCTATGCCGCGGCGCTGCTGGAGCGCGTCGACGAGGCCGAGCCTCGCGTGCAGGCGTGGGCCTGGCTCGACCGCGCCGCGGTGATCGAGCAGGCGCGCGAGGCCGACCGGCTGCGCGGCCAGGCGGGCGCCGCCTGGCCGCTCGCGGGCCTCCCGGTGGGCGTGAAGGACATCATCGACGTGCGCGGCATGCCGACCGAAGACGGCACCGTGCTGCACGCCGGCCGCGTGGCCGTGCGCGATGCGGCGCTCGTGCGCCGGCTGCGCGACGCCGGCGCCTGGCCGATGGGCAAGACCGTGACCACCGAGCTGGCCACCTACGCGCCGGGCAAGACGCGCAACCCGCACGACCCCGCGCACACGCCCGGCGGCTCGTCGAGCGGCTCGGCCGCGGCCGTTGCGGCCGGCATGGTCCCGCTCGCGGTGGGCACGCAGACCAACGGCTCGGTGATCCGGCCGGCATCGTTCTGCGGCGTGGTCGGCTTCAAGCCGTCGTTCGGCCTGCTTCCGCGCCGTGGCGCGCTGCAGCAATCGGCGCCGCTCGACCACGTCGGCGTCTTTGCGCGCAACGTCGGCGACGCCGCACTGCTCGCGCAGGCCCTCGCCGGTGCCGACCCGACGACCCGGCCGGCTCGACTGCGCTGCCGGCCATCCACTGGATCGGCGGCCGCCCGAGTGCCCCGCCCGCCCTGGCCATCGTGCGCACGCCGTTCTGGGATCGCGTCGACGCCGGCGCGCGCGAGGCGTTCGACGCGTTCGTCGCAACGCTCGGCGAACGGGCGCGCCCGCTGGACCTGCCGCGTTCGGCGGCCGACGCGGTGACGTGGCACCGCACGATCATGGAAGCCGACATCGCGGCCTCGTTCGAGGCCGAGTACGAGCAGGGCCGAGACCGCTTGTCGGCTTCGCTGCGCGGGCAGATCGAGCGCGGCCGCACCGTCACGGGCGTGGACTACCGCCGCGCGCTGGCGCGCCGCGCAACGCTGGCCGACCAGATCGACGCGCTGTTCGACGATGTCGACGCCCTCGTCACGCCGGCCACGCTGGGCACGGCGCCGGCCGGGCTCGAGTCCACCGGCGACCCGCTGATGTGCACGCTCTGGACCTTGACCGGCGCGCCTGCGCTGTCGCTGCCGCTGCTGCGGGTCGGCGGCCTGCCGCTGGGCGTGCAGCTCGTCGGGCGGCGCCACGACGAGGCGCGCCTGTTGCGCGCCGCGCGCTGGCTCGAACACGCGGCGGGCGGCGGCGCCGCTAGCGCCTGATTCCTTCCACCTGCACGACGAGCTTCACGCGGTCGCTCACCACCGGCACGCCGAAGTCGGCGCCGAACTCGGAGCGCCGCAGCTCGCCTTCGAAGTCGCCGCCGCACACCTCGCGCTGCAGCAGCGGATGCGTGTGGCAGCCGAAGCGGCGCATGCGCAGAGCGAGCGGGCGGCTGATGCCGCGCAGCGTGAACTCGCCGCGCAGTTCGGCCAGCTGGCCCTGGGCGTCGAAGCGGAAGTCCGACGAGACGTAGTACGCCTCGGGGTACGCGACGCTGCCGAAGAGATCGGGGTCGCGCAGCCGCGCGTCCATGACGGGCACGCCCGTGCTCACGGTGGCGGTCGGAATGCGCAGCGACACGCTGCCGGTCTTCGCGGCGAGGTCGAGCGTCGCGCTGCCGGGCACCGGGCCGATGCGCCCGCGGATCGTCGAGGTGCCGAAGTGCCGGACCTCGAAGTGCACGAAGGTGTGCGCCGGGTCGAACACGTAGTAGCCGGGCTGCGCGGTCGCCGCCGCGCCGACGCCGGCCAACAGCGCGAGGCGGCGAGGCGAAGGGCGGGCAGGGCGGCGAGGCGCATCGGTGCATTGTCCGCGCGCGCGACGCCGGTTGCCGGCGCGGCTACTGCTTGATCGCCTCCACCTGCACGAGCAGCCGCACCTGGTCGGAGAAGCCGAACTTCAGGCCCCAGTCCATGCCCCACTGGCTGCGCGCGATGGTCGTGTCGAAGTCGCCGCCGCAGACCTCGCGCTTGACGCACCGGGCTCGTGTAGCAATTGAAGTTGCTGGCCTTCAGCGTCACCGGCAGCGTCTTGCCCAGCAGCGTCAGCGTGCCGCCGACCTCCGCCACCTTGTCGCCCTCGAACACGAAGCGGTCGGCGACGAACTTCGCGGTCGGAAACTGCTCCGCATTGAAGAAGTCCTTGCCCTTCAGGGTGTTGTCGAAGGCGTCGGTGCCGGTGTCGATCGACGCCGTGTCGATCGTGATCTCGACGCGGCCCGTGCGCGCGGCGCGGTCGAACTGCACCAGTGCCGTCCTTCTTGTCGAAGCGGCCGCGGATCGTCGACGTGCCGAAGTGCGGGATCTCGAAGTGCACGAAGGTGTGCAGCGGGTCGATCGCGTAAGTGGCGGCCTGGGCCGACGGCAGAGCGGCGGCCAGCACGGCGGCGATGGCGATCGGCTTGAGCATGCGGGTGTCCTCTCGATCAATGCGAGCGTTCATGCAAAGGAAGTATCAAGGCGACGGCAAGCCTGCGAGCGCGAGCTTGAAGCGCACCTGCACGTCGTTGGCCACGAGCGAGGTGTCGCTCCATTCGCCGTCGCCGATCTTGAAGTCGAGCCGCTTGAGCGTGAACGAGCCGCTGGCCAGCGTGTTCGGGCCGGCCGCCGCCAGCGTCACCGGCACCACGATGTCGCGCGCCTGGCCCTTGATCGTCAGCTTGCCGGCCACCTCGTAGCGGCCCGCCGCCGAGGCCTTTGATGGCGCTGGACTCGAACCGGGCCTGGGGAAACTTCGCCACGTCGAACCACGCCGCCTTGGGCATTTCGGCATCCGTCTCGGGCGCGCCGAAGCTCGCGCTGCCGGTATCGATCGTGATCACGACGCGTCCGGCTTCCGGCCGCTTGGGGTCGAAGCTGACCTGGGCGTCGAAGCGGCGGAAAGTGCCGTCCACCGGCACGCCCATCTGGCGGCTCGTGAAGGCCACTTCGCTTTGCGCGGGCACGAGGCGCTGGCCCCAGGCGGGCAGCGCGGCGGCGACGGCCAGGAGGCCCGCGGCGAGCAGGAAACGAGACGACATGGATTTCCTCAAGGCGATGCCCGGCCGGGCCGCATGCGTGACAGCAGGTCGTCGCGGTCGATCCACTGGTGCTTCGCCGCCCCGGCCACGTGCAGCACGACCAGTGCGGCCAATGCGTAGGCCAGGCGCCCGTGCCAGGGCTTGATCTGCTCGGCGAGCGCCTTGTCCGGCGACACGAAGTCGGGCAGCGGCAGCACGCCGAACCACACCACCGGGTAGCCCGCCGCCGAGCTGTAGGCCCAGCCGACGAGCGGGAACCGCGAAGAAGAGGGCGTACAGCGCCCAGTGCGTTGCGTGCGCCAGCCGGCGCTGCCAGGCCGGCATCGCCACATCCTCCGGCGGGCGGTGGCCGAGGCGCCAGAGCAGTCGCAGCGCGGAGAGCGCAAGGATCGTCGTGCCGGCCCACTTGTGCCAGTTGTAGTAGACGAGCTTGGTCGGCGACGGCTCCAGGCTCGTCATGTACAGCCCGAACAGGAAGCTCGCGACGATCATCACCGCGAGCAGCCAGTGCATCGCGATGGCGACGTGCGTGTAGCGGGCGGCGGTCAGATCCTGAGGCATGTCTGGAGTGTCTATTCCCGCCCAGGCCGTTCCGGTTCAGCCCCAACGCCGCCGCTGCTCCCTCTCCCGCGCCGCGGGAGAGGGCCGGGGTGAGGGCGCGGCGCCCGCACCGCACCGCCTCTGGTCAAGCCGCCACGCGCTCTCCGCCCGCATCCCGCCACCGCGCCATCAGCGCCTCCCACTTCACGCCGTGCCGCAGCCAGGTGCCGCGCCTTCACGTGACCGTACCCACGGATCTCTTCCGGGATGCGCGCAATCTCCACCGCCAGCGCCAGCCGCTGCGCATCGAGCCGCGCCAGCACCTCGTCGATGCTGGCCCGGTATTGCGCGATCAGCGCCCGCTCCGTGCGCCGCTCCTCGGTGCGCCCGAACGGGTCCAGCGCCGTCCCGCGCAGCCCCTTCAGCCGCGCCAGCACCGAGAAGGCCCGCCGCATCCACGGCCCGTAGGCGCGCTTCACCAGCTCGCCCTTGTCGTTGCGCTTCGCGAGCATCGGCGGCGCCAGGTGATGCACGATGCGGTAGTCGCCCTCGAACATCGACGCGATGCGCTCGTCGAAGCCGGTCTGCGTGTGCAGCCGCGCCACTTCGTACTCGTCCTTGTAGGCCATGAGCTTGAAGAGATAGCGCGCGACCGCCTCGGTGAGCCTCGTCGAGCCGAGCGGCGCCTCCGCCGCGCGCACCTTGTCGACGAACGAGCGGTACTCGGCCGCATAGCCCGCGTTCTGGTAGGCGGTGAGGAACTCCACCCGACGCGCCACCATGTCGTCCAGCGACGGCTTCTTCGCGAACTGGATCACCTGCGCGCTCGCGAACAGCGCGCGCACGCGCGGCCAGGTCGTGCGCACAGCGCCGTCCCCACTCGAACGCCGCCTGGTTGTTCGCCACCTGCACGCCGTTCAGCTCGATGGCGCGCAGCAGCGCCTCGCGGCTCAGCGGCACGCGCCCCTGCTGCCACGCGTAGCCCAGCATCAGCGGGTTCGTGTAGATCGAGTCGCCGAGCAATTGCGCCGCCACTTCCTCGGCGTCGAACGCGCCGAGCTGCCCCGTGCCCGCCGCGGCGCCGATCGCCGCCTCGCAAGAGCCGCCGGGGAACTGCCAGTCCGGGTTGCCGACGAAGGCCGCGGTCGGTGCGCCGTGCGTGTTCAGCGCCACGTAGGTCTGGCCCTCGCGCATCGCCGCCAGCGTCGCCTTGTTCGCCGCGACGATCGGGTCGCAGCCGATGACGAGGTCCGCCTTCGCGGTGTCCACCTTCGTCGTGTGGATCGCCAGCGGATCGTTCGCGATCTGGATGTGGCTCCAGGTGGCGCCGCCCTTCTGCGCGAGGCCGGCCGAGTCCTGCGTCACCACGCCCTTGCCCTCGAGGTGCGCCGCCATGCCCGAGCAGCTGGCCGATCGTGATCACGCCCGTGCCGCCGACGCCGGCCACCACGATGCCCCACGCCGTCGTGCTCGGCGGCAGCGCGGGCTCCGGCACCGGCGGCAGCTCGGCGGGCGCCGCCTTCTTCTCCTTCTTCGGCTTCTTCAGCGTGCCGCCCTCCACCGTGACGAAGCTCGGGCAGAAGCCGTTCACGCAGGAGTAGTCCTTGTTGCAGGTGTTCTGGTTGATGCGCCGCTTGCGCCCGAACTCCGTCTCCACCGGCTCCACCGACAGGCAGTTGCTCTTCACCGAGCAGTCGCCGCAGCCCTCGCAGACCAGCTCGTTGATCACCACGCGCTTCGCCGGGTCCACCATCGTGCCGCGCTTGCGGCGGCGCCGCTTCTCGGTGGCGCAGGTCTGGTCGTAGATGATCGCCGTCGTGCCCGCGATCTCCCGCAGCTCGCGCTGCAGGCGGTCGAGCTCGTCGCGGTGGTGCACCGTCACGCCGGGCGACAGCGCGGCGCCGTCGTACTTCGCCGGCTCGTCGGTCACGATCACCAGCTTGCGCGCGCCTTCGGCCAGCACGCTCTGCATGATCTGCAGCACCGAGTGCCCTTCCGGCCGCTCGCCCACCGGCTGGCCGCCCGTCATCGCCACCGCGTCGTTGTAGAGGATCTTGTAGGTGATGTTCACGCCGGCGGCGATGCTCTGGCGGATGGCGAGCAGCCCGCTGTGGAAGTAGGTGCCGTCGCCGAGGTTGGCGAACACGTGCTTGTCCGTCGTGAACGGCGCCTGCCCCACCCATGGCACGCCTTCGCCGCCCATCTGCGTGAAGGTGGACGTGCTGCGGTCCATCCACACCGCCATGTAGTGGCAGCCGATGCCGGCCACCGCGCGCGAGCCCTCGGGCACGCGCGTGCTGGTGTTGTGCGGGCAGCCCGAGCAGAACCACGGCGTGCGGTCGCCGCCCTTCACCGCCACCTCCTGCAGCGCCCGTTCCTTCGCCTCCACGATGGCCAGCCGCGCGTCCATGCGCGCCGCCACGTCGGCCGGCACGCCGAGCTTCTTCAGCCGCTTGGCGATCGCCTTGGCCACCAGCGCGGGCGAGAGGTCGGCCTTCGCGCGCAGCAGCCAGTTCTCGCTCGGGTTCGGCACCGACCATTCGCCGTTCGACGCGTCGTCGGCAAACTTGCCCACCACGTTCGGCCGCACGTCGGGCCGCCAGTTGTAGAGCTGCTCCTTGAGCTGGTACTCGATCACCTGGCGCTTCTCCTCCACCACCAGGATCTCCTGCAGCCCCTGCGCGAAGCCGCGCGTGAGCGAGGCTTCGAGCGGCCACACCACGTTCACCTTGTGCAGCCGGATGCCGAGCGCGCGGCAGGCGTCCTCGTCGAGCCCCAGGTCGGCCAGCGCCTGGCGCGCGTCGTTGAACGCCTTGCCGCTGGCGATGATGCCGAAGCGGTCGCTCGGCCCCGCGATCACGTCGTGGTTGAGCCGGTTCGCACGCACGTACGCGAGCGCCGCATACCACTTGTAGTCCATCAGCCGCGCTTCCTGCTCCAGCGGCGGGTCCGGCCAGCGGATGTGCAGCCCGCCCGGCGGCATGTCGAAGTCCTCCGGCAGCACGATGCGCACGCGGTCCGGGTCCACCGACACGGACGACGACGACTCCACCACCTCCTGGATCGTCTTCATGCCGGCCCACAGGCCCGCGAAGCGGCTGAGCGCGAACGCGTGCAGCCCCATGTCGAGGATGTCCTGCACGCTGGACGGGAAGAACACCGGCAGCCCGCAGGCCTTGAAGATGTGGTCGCTCTGGTGCGCCGCCGTGCTGCTCTTGGCCACGTGGTCGTCGCCCGCGACCGCGATCACGCCGCCGTGGCGTGCCGTGCCGGCCATGTTCGCGTGCTTGAACACGTCCGAGCAGCGATCCACGCCCGGCCCCTTGCCGTACCAGATGCCGAACACGCCGTCGAACTTCTTCGATGTCGGGTACAGGTCCAGCTGCTGCGTGCCCCACACGGCGGTGGCCGCCAGTTCCTCGTTCACGCCCGGCTGGAACACCACGTTCTGCTTCGCCAGGTGCGCCTTGGCCTGCCACAGCGCCTGGTCGTAGCCGCCGAGCGGCGAGCCGCGGTAGCCGCTCACGAACCCGGCCGTGTTCAGCCCGGCGACGGCGTCGCGCGTGCGCTGGAGCATCGGCAGGCGCACCAGCGCCTGCACGCCGCTCATGAAGGCGCGGCCCTGCTCGAGGGCGTACTTGTCGTCGAGCGTCACCGTTTCCAGGGCGCGGCGGATGGACTCGGGCAGCGGGGCGTTCATGCGTCGGCGGCTCCAGGCGGGGAATCGGAAAGTGTAGGAGCGACGCCGCGGCAGGTGTTTTCTTTGATTGCCGCATTGGCGCGTGTCTTGAGCAACAATGTTTCGCGAAACGCACGCTCGGAGAACCAATGCCATCGCGCAAGACGATTTCAGGGAAAACCCGGGCTGCGGAAGCCGAGGAGGAGCACGGCCCCGGCCTCGACCGCTACGACGTCGCGATCCTCGGCGAGCTGCAGCGCGACGCGCGGCTGTCCAATGCGGAGCTGTCCGCCCGCATCGGCCTGTCTGCCGCGCCCACGTGGCGGCGCGTCAAGTGGCTCGAGCAGCACGGCTACATCACCGGCTATCGCGCCGAGATCGACCGGCGCCGCATCGGCCTGGGCGTGCTGGCCTTCGTGCGGCTCGACGCCGAGCGCAACACCGGCAGCGCCACCCGCGTGCTGGAGGACGCCATCCGCAAGCTGCCCGAGGTCATCGCGTGCCACTACATCAGCGGCACCGGCACCTTCGAGCTGCAGGTCACCGCGACCGACCTCGACGCCTTTTCGCGCTTCTCGATCGAGACCCTGCTCAACCTGCCGAACGTGAAGGACATCCACACCAGCTTCTCCCTCGGCGAGGTCAAGGCGGGCGGCGCGCTGCCCCTCGGACACCTGAAACGGGGGCGGTAGACGTGCGGCAAGCGGCCCGACTGCGCTTAAGCTCGCGCCCAACCATGCGCCAGCACACGCCCTGGACCGAGCTCATCGCAGACGCGGTGCTCACCACCGACCCGCTGCAGCGCCTGCGCCTGTCGCAGACGGGGCTGGCGATGCTGCTGATGGCCGTGAGCGTCGCGGTCATGCACTACATCGTCTGGACCGGTGGCGCGCATGCCGGCCTCGTCAGCTGGTGGACGCTCTTCGCCCTCGGCGGCCTCGCGGCGTTCTTCATCGCCATCCGCAGCGGCGCCACGCTGCGCATGGAAGACCCGTCGCTCACGATGCCGCAGATCGTCTATGCCATCGCCGTCGCGGCGGTGGCCTATGCGCTCGCGGGCCCCATGCGCGGCGCCGTGTTCCCGCTGCTCAGCCTCACGCTGATGTTCGGCATGTTCCAGTTGCGCCCGGCGGTCGTGGCCTGGATCAGCGTCTATGTGATCGCGCTGTTCGGCGCCGTGATGGCCTGGATGAGCTGGCGCCAGCCCCAGGTCTACCGCCCGGACGTCGAGCTCGCGCACTTCCTCATCGTCGCTGCCACCGCGCCCACCGTGTCGATCCTCGCCGGCCGGCTGTCGCGCATGCGCGAGCGCCTGCGGCGCCAGAAGATCGATCTCGCCAAGGCGCTCGCCCGCATCCAGGAGCTCGCCACGCGCGACGAGCTCACCGGCCTCATCAACCGCCGCCACATGCTCGAGCTGCTCGAGCAGGAGCGTCAGCGCTGCGTGCGCTCGGGCCGAACGTTCTGCGTCGCGCTGATCGACGTCGACCACTTCAAGCGCGCCAACGACGAAGCCGGCCACGCCGCCGGCGACGAACTGCTGCGCGCGTTCGCCCGCGAGAGCCTGAACGTCATCCGGCTCGCCGACGTGCTCGCGCGCTGGGGCGGCGACGAGTTCGTGCTGCTGCTCACCGACACCAGCGCGCCCCTCGCCCGCGCCGGGGTCGAGCGGCTGCGCCAGCGGGCCGCCTCCCTGGTAGTGAACGCCAACGGCACCGAGCTGCGCGTCACCGTGTCGGCCGGCCTCACCGAGCACATCGCCGGTGAGAGCGTGCCGCAGGCGCTGGAGCGCGCCGACCGCGCCCTCTACGAGGCCAAGGGCCAGGGCCGCGACCGAGTGGTCGTGGCGTAGGCAAGCACTGACATCACGTCCCGGCCCGGCCCGACAGCGCCGCCGAGCGCCGCTGCCTAACCTTCGTCCATCGGCACTGCCGATTCCCTTGCAACGAGAGATGAAGGAAAGAACATGAACCGAGACCGCATCGAAGGCAACTGGAAGATGATGAAGGGCAAGATCCAGGAGCAGTGGGGCAAGCTCACTGACGACGACCTCGACGTCATCCAGGGCAAGCGCGAGCAGATGATCGGCAAGATCCAGGAGCGCTACGGTTGCCAGCGCGACGAAGCCGAGCGCCAGGTCGACACCTTCTGGGACCGCTACGACGACGGCGGCGATCTGCGTCGGGCCGCCTGACGCCGCGAGAGGAACGGATCATGACTCTGACGTCCCTGCGCAATGCCACGTGGCCGGTAATGCTGGTCGCGACGATCGCACTCGCCGGGACGGCCACGCTGTCCGGCGTCGATGCCGACGACCTCGACCCGAAGGTCTGGCAGGAGATCGTCGCCCACGCAGACGTCGCCGCGTCCGACCTCCTCGAACCCCTCACCGGAGAATTCTGATGAACCGCACCCTGCTACTCTTTCCCGCACTCGCCTTGAGCGCGACGCTCGTGGCCTGCAACCGGGCCGACAACGGGCAGACCGCAGGCACCGCGGGCGACCGTCCCGCCGCCACCGCGCGCTCCGACGCGCCGCCGCAAGCCCGCACGGACAGCACCACCACGATGCCCGCCCCGTCCGGCCCGACGGCCGCGCAGAAGGCCGGCAACGCCGTGAGCGACTCGACCATCACCGCCGAGGTGAAGACCGCGCTCGCCGCCGACCCGCAGCTCAGCGCCCTGCGCATCGAGGTCGACACCAACAACGGCGTCGTGACGCTGACCGGCCCGGCCCCCGATGAGAAATCCAAGTCCCGCGCCACGCAGATCGCTGCCGGCCCGAAGGGTGTGATGCGCGTCGAGAACCGGCTCGAGGTCAAGTCCTCATAACGTCATGGCGCGCCGGCCGGGCCTCCGGGCACCGGCCCGGCCGCCGCGCCCGCCATGGTCTCGTCGCGTGCTCCGCAGGCCGCCTTCGCGGCACTCCTGGTCCTGTCGTCGGTCGCAGCCCTCGAGGCCACCGACCCGGCGCCGGGCCCTGTGCCCGTCGTCTCCACGCTCGATCCCCTGCGCTACAGCGGCACCTGGTTCGAGCTCGCCCGACTGCCGGATGGCGACATGCGCCGCTGCGCAGGCGACGTCACGGCCACCTACGGCCTGCGCCCCGACGGGCACTATGAAGTCGTCGACCGCTGCGTCCGTCGCGACGGCAGCATCGACATCGCCCACGGCGAGGCGCGGGCCCGCGCGGGCGACACCACCGGCGCCAGGCTCGAAGTCAACTTCCTGCCGCGCTGGATGCGCACGCTGAGCGTCGGCTGGGGCGAGCACTGGGTGGTGGCGGTCGATCCCGACTATCGCGTCGCCGTCGTGAGTGATCCCGAGCGCACCGAGCTGCGCATCCTCTCGCGCGTGCCCGAGCTCGAGCCAGAGCGGCTCGAGCCGTTGATGGCACGCCTGCGTTCGCAAGGTTTTGCGGTGGACCGCCTGGTGCGCACCCCGCAGGGGGCGGCGGGCATCGTGCCCCCGCGCGTCGTCAACGTGACGACGTGAGCGCGGGCGCCCCGGCGCTCGGCCACAGCACCCACAGGCGCAGCGGCTGCTTCATGCGGCCGGCCTGCTGTTCGGCTTCCCATCCCCAGCCCCAGAAGTAGTCGGCCCGCACGGCGCCGGTGATCGCGCTGCCGGTGTCCTGCGCCAGCACGAGCCGGCGCAGCGGCGCGGTCGACAACGGCGCCGTCGTGTCGAGCCACACCGGGGTGCCGTACGGCACGCTGCCCGGGTCCACCGCGATCGAGCGTCCCGGGGTGAGCGGGACGCCTTGCGCGCCGCGCGGGCCGAGCGCCGGGTCGGGCAGCGGCTCCTCGCGGAAGAACACCACCCTCGGGTTGGTCCACATCAGCTCGTTCACGCGCCTCGGGTTGCGCCGGGCCCACTCTCGGATCGCCGGCCATGACGCCTCCCCCGGCCGCAACTCGCCCTGGTCGATCAGCCAGCGGCCCACCGAGCGGTACGTCTCGCCGTTGTGGCCCGCGTATGCCAGCCGCACGGTGCGCACGCGCCCGTCCGGTTCAGCGACGCGCAGCCGCCCCGAGCCCTGGATCTGGAGCAGCAGCGCATCCAGCACGTCCCCCACGTAGGCGATCTCGCGCCCGCGCAGTTCCGCCTTCGCTGCCGGCAGCGTGTCGAACTGGCGGCGCGTGAACGCCGGGTTCGAAGGCGGCGCGTGCAGCGGCACCCGGAAGCTCGCACGCGGCAGGCGCGACGCGTCGATCAGCGGCTCGAAGTAGCCCGTCGCCAGGCCTTCGCTCGTGCCGTCGAGCGCCTCGACGCGATACGGCTGCAGCCGCTGTTCGAGCCAGGCGCGCACGCCGGCGTCGTCGGCCGGCGGCGGCCGCGTCGCCGCCTCGGCACACAACGCGGCGAACGCCGGCGCCGGCCGCTCGCAGCTGCGCTGCAGCGCGGTCCAGGCCTCGACCGTGCGGTCAGCGGTCCAGCCCGGCAGCTCGGCATAACCCACCGGCACCCAGCGCGCAATGCCACGCGACAGGGCCTCCGGGGGCATCGGCGGCGCGGGCGGCATCGCCGGCGCCGGCCGCACGGCGGGGGGGCCGATCGGAACCGTCACCACGGGCGCCGGCGGCGAAGCCGGACCGGGTTCCCAGGGCGACACCGACGCGCACGCCGTGAGCGTTCCTACAATCGGCGCGATCCAGGGCTTGAAAGACATGTGGCTGATTCTGCTGGAAGCACTCGCCGCGCTCGCCATCCTCGTGCTCATCGTCTGGTGGACGATGTTCAGCGGCCGCGAGAAGGGCGAGCGCCTCGACGACGACCCGTAGGCGCCATCACCAAGCGCCGCCGCGGATCCGGCTCCGCCGGTCCGCCGTCGGCGCCCCCTGGCGGGGAGGCGGCCGCAGGCCGCTTCGGGGGGATCAATGAAGTGCGCTGGGGACGGCGAGCATGAACTCGGGCACCGGCGCATCGAACGGCTCCGCATGCTCCGTCATGCACAGGTAGTGCCCGCGCATCGTCCCCTGCGGCGTTGCGATGCGCGTCCAGCTCGTGTACTCGAAGCGCTCGCCCGGCTTCAGCAGCGGCTGCTTGCCCACCACCGCGAGGCCCCGCACCTCCTGCGCGTGGCCGGTCGCGTCGACGATCACCCAGTGGCGGGCCACGAGCTGCGCCGTCACGTCCCCGGTGTTCAGGATCGTCACGGTGTACGAGAACGCGTAGGCCTCGGCCTGCGGGTGCGACTGCTCGGCCAGGTACTGCACGGCCACCTGGCAGGTGAATTCGGGGCGTGGCATGCCGGCGATTCTAGGCACCGCCCCTAGAATCCCTGCGACCCGAGGTGCCGCCGTCATGAGCTATCGCATCGCTCCCTCCATCCTCTCCGCCGATTTCGCACGCCTAGGCGAGGAAGTGCGCGATGTCGTCGCCGCCGGCGCCGACTGGATCCACTTCGACGTGATGGACAACCACTACGTGCCGAACCTCACCTTCGGCCCGATGGTCTGCGAGGCGCTGCGCCGCCACAGCACGGTGCCGATCGACGTCCATCTCATGGTGCAGCCCGTCGACGCCCTGGCCACGGCGTTCGCGCGCGCCGGCGCCGATCTCGTCAGCTTCCATCCGGATGCCAGCACGCACGTCGACCGCACGCTGCAGCTCATCCGCGCCGAGGGCGCGAAGGCCGGCCTCGTGTTCAACCCGGCCGCGCCGCTCGACGTGCTCGACTGGGTGATCGACAAGATCGACCTGGTCCTCGTCATGAGCGTCAATCCCGGCTTCGGCGGCCAGGGCTTCATCGACAGCGCGCTGCGCAAGATCGAGCACGTGCGCAAGCGCATCGAGGCGAGCGGCCGCGACATCCGCCTGGAGGTCGACGGCGGCATCAAGGTCGACAACATCCGCCGCGTCGCCGACGCCGGCGCCGACACCTTCGTCTCCGGCAGCGCCATCTTCGGCCAGAAGGACTACAAGGCCGTGATCGAGGCGATGCGCGCACAGCTTCGCGCGGTGATGGCGCTGCAGTCGGCCATCGTCGATCTCGACGGCACCATGGTCGACACCCTCGGCGACTTCGTCGTCGCGCTCAACGCCACGCTGGCCGACCTGCACCTGCCCTCGGTCGGCCGCGCCTTCATCGGCGAGACCATCGGCCGCGGGTCCGAGCATCTGCTGCGAACCACGCTGGCCACGGTCGGCGCCGACGCCGCGCTGTACGACGACGCCTGGGCACGCTACCAGCACCACTACCGCGCCATCAACGGCGAATACGCCAACGTCTTCGACGGCGTGGCCGAGGGGCTGGAGTGGCTGGCGGCGAACGGCCTGCCGCTCGCCTGCCTCACCAACAAGCCCGCCGCCTTCGCGCAGGCGCTGCTCGCGCGCAAGGGGCTCGATCGGCACTTTCGGTTCGTCTTCGGCGGCGATGCCTTCGAGCGGCGCAAGCCCGACCCGCTGCCCCTGCTCGAGGCCTGCAAGGCGCTCGGCACGCCGCCGCACGCCACGCTGATGGTCGGCGACTCGAGCAACGACGCACGAGCGGCGCGCGCCGCGGGCTGCCCCGTCGTGCTGGTCACCTACGGCTACAACCACGGCCAGCCGGTGCGCGAGGTCGATGCCGACGCCTTCGTCGACCGGCTCGACGCGCTTGCTCAGGCCGGCTTCGACTGGCCGAGCAGCGCGTCCTTGAGCTGATGGTCGGCCGGAGCGTTGCCCAGCCAGATCTTCATCAGCGACGCGTAGAACTCCGGCTCGCGGATCGGCTCGCCCTCGGGCTTGCCGTTGATGCTGATCACCGTGCCGGTGCCCGGCAGCCAGTCGATCCACACGCTGTCGCCCGCCTGCAGCCGCTTGCGCAGCGCGAACATCTCGCCCAGGCGGATCGTGCCGGGGATCGACTTCGCGAAGTCCTCCCGCGAGGCGTTGTCCTGCATGCCGCGCGTGAAGAGCCTGCCGAACTCGTTGGCATCGATGTCGCGCAGCATCACGAGCTGCATGCGCTTGGCGCCCGGCGCCTTCAGGACGGCCTCGGGCGTCTCGGCCCGGTTGCCCAGGTAGAGGCCGGCGGTGTAGACCTTCACCACCACCTTGTACCGGACGCCCGCGCCGTTGAGCGCCAGGCGCTGCGCGCCCACCTGGGCGACCGGCTCGTATTTCACGCCCGCCGGCTGGAGCGGCACCGGCTGGGCGTGCGCGGCGGCGGCGATGGCGATGACGAGGGCGGCGAATACAGGGCGAAGCATGGGCATGGAGCTTTCGTCGAGCCGCGAAGGCGGCCGAAGGGCCGGCAGTCTCGCGCACGACCGTCCGAGCCGCCAGCGCACGATTTCACGCGATGGCCGAGCATTCGAGCTGGCTGCTAGACTTCGGCCCATGTTCACGCCACGCAGACAGGCCACGAGGTCCCACGACCGGGGAGCTTGGCCCTGGCGTCGCTGGTCGCCGCTGTAGCTCCGTCTGCCGCGCGCGCGTCACTCACGCGCCCCGCCGGCTCCCCCGCAGCAACACCCGATCGCCCGTCGCGGCCGCATTGCCGGCACGGGCCGGAGGACCGTCCAGTGATCACCGAACTCGAATTCAAGAGCCTGGCCTCGGCCGGCTACAACCGCATCCCGCTCATCGCGGAGGCCTTCGCCGACCTCGAGACGCCGCTGTCGCTCTACCTCAAGCTGGCCGGCGGCCGGCGCCACACCTTCCTGCTCGAGTCGGTCGTCGGCGGCGAGCGCTTCGGCCGCTACTCGTTCATCGGCCTGCCGGCGCGCACGCTGCTGCGCGCACGGGCGTTGCGCACCGAGGTCGTCACCGACGGCCAGGTGGTCGAGACGCACGACGGCAACCCGCTCGATGTTCGTCGCCGCCTACATCGCCCGCTTCAAGGTCGCGCTGCGGCCCGGCCTGCCGCGCTTTTGCGGCGGCCTGGCCGGCTACTTCGGCTACGACACCGTGCGCTACATCGAGCCCCGGCTGGCCGCCACCGAGAAGACCGGCGGCCTCGACACGCCCGACATCCTGCTGCTGCACACCGAGGAGCTGGCCGTCATCGACAACCTGTCCGGCCGCCTCTACCTCATCGTCTATGCCGACCCGGCTCAGCCCGAGGCGTACTTCCGCGCCAAGCGCCGCCTCTCGGAGCTCGGCGACAAGCTCCGGTTCAGCGTCACCGCCCCGCCGGTCAAGCGCGGCGCCTCCTATGCCGTCGAGCGCGAGTTCTCGAAGGACGACTACCTGCACGCGGTCGGCGTCGCCAAGGAGTACATCGCCGCCGGCGACATGATGCAGGTGCAGATCGGCCAGCGGCTGGCCAAGCGGTTCACCGAATCGCCGCTGTCGCTGTACCGGGCGCTGCGCTCCCTCAACCCGTCGCCGTACATGTACTTCTACGACATGGGCGAGTTCCAGATCGTCGGCGCGTCGCCCGAGATCCTGGTGCGCCACGAGGACACGCCGCAAGGGCCGAAGGTCACGATCCGCCCGATCGCCGGCACCCGCCCGCGCGGCGCCACGCCCGAGCTCGACCTGCGCATGGAGGAAGAGCTGCTGGCCGACCCGAAGGAGCGCGCCGAGCACCTCATGCTCATCGACCTCGCCCGCAACGACATCGGCCGCATCGCGCGCACCGGCAGCGTCAAGGTCACCGAGGCCTTTGCCGTCGAGCGCTACTCGCATGTGATGCACATCGTGAGCAACGTCGAGGGCCAGCTGCTCGACGGCATGACCAGCCTCGACGTGCTGAAGGCCACCTTCCCCGCCGGCACCCTCACCGGCGCCCCCAAGATCCGCGCGATGGAGATCATCGACGAGCTCGAGCCCGTCAAGCGCGGCATCTACGGCGGCGCCTGCGGCTACTTAGCTACGCCGGCGACATGGACGTCGCCATCGCCATCCGCACCGGCATCGTCAAGGACCACACCCTCTACGTCCAGGCGGCCGCCGGCATCGTGGCCGACTCCGTGCCCGAGATGGAGTGGCAGGAGACCGAGGCCAAGGCGCGCGCGCTGCTGCGCGCGGCCGAGCTCGTCGAGGAGGGCTTCTGAGGGGTTGGCATGCTTTGATGATCGACAACTACGATTCGTTCACCTACAACCTCGTCCAGTACTTTGCCGAGCTGGGCGAGATGGTGCGCGTGTTCCGCAACGACGAGATCGACATCGCGGCCATCGAGGCCCTGAAGCCCGACCGCCTCGTGCTGTCGCCCGGCCCGTGCTCGCCCGCCGAGGCCGGCATCTGCGTCGAGGCGATCGGCCATTTCGCCGGCAAGCTGCCCATCCTCGGCGTGTGCCTCGGCCACCAGGCCATCGGCGCCGCGCTCGGCGGCAGCATCGTCCGCGCCCAGCGGCAGATGCACGGCAAGGCGAGCGTGATCGAGACCGACGAGCGCGGCGTCTTCCGCGGCCTGCCGCGGCGCTTCAGCGTCATCCGCTACCACTCGCTCGCGATCGACCGCCTCGCGCTGCCGCCCACGCTGCGCGTCACCGCCACCTCGGAAGACGGCGAGATCATGGGCGTGCGCCACGCGGAGCTTCCGATCGAGGGCGTGCAGTTCCACCCCGAGTCCATCCTCTCCGAGCACGGCCACGCGATGCTGCGCAACTTCCTGGAGACGCCATGACACGCACGCGAGAGCCCGGCCATGATCGACCTGCGCAGCGACACCGTCACCCGGCCCACCGCCGCCATGCGCGACGCGATGCTGCGCGCGCCGCTCGGCGACGACGTGTTCGGCGACGACCCCACCGTCAACGCCTTGCAGGAGCGCATCGCCGGGCAGCTCGGCTTCGAGGCGGCGCTCTTCATGCCCTCGGGCACGCAAAGCAATCTGTGCGCCGTCATGAGCCACTGCCAGCGCGGCGACGAATACCTGGTCGGCCAGCAGGCGCACACCTACCGCTACGAAGCCGGCGGCGCCGCCGTGCTCGGCAGCGTGCAGCCGCAGCCCCTTGCCCACCAGGCCGACGGCACGCTCGCGCTGGCCGACATCGAGGCCGCGGTGAAGCCCGACGACGCCCACTTCGCGCGCAGCCGCCTGCTGTGCCTGGAGAACACGCTCGGCGGCAAGGTCATGCCGCTGCCGTACCTGGAAGCCGCCACCGCGCTCGCGCGCCGGCGCGGCCTCGCGACCCACCTCGACGGCGCCCGGCTCTTCAACGCCGCCGTGGCCTCGAACGTGCCGGCGCGCGAGATCGCGAAGCACTTCGACAGCGTCTCGGTGTGCTTCAGCAAGGGCCTCGGCGCCCCGGTCGGCTCGGCGCTGTGCGGGTCGCGCGAGTTCATCGCGCGGGCGCACCGCTGGCGCAAGATGGCCGGCGGCGCCATGCGTCAATCGGGCGTGCTGGCCGCCGCCGCGCTGCACGCGCTCGACCACCATGTCGATCGCCTGGCGCACGACCACGAGCATGCGCGCCGCCTCGCCGCGGGCCTCGAGGGCCTGCCGGGCGTGCGCGTCGAGCCGCCGCAGACCAACATGGTCTTCGTGTCGCTGGCGCCCGAGCACGGCGCAAGCATCGTCGAGCGGCTGCGCAGCGGCGGCCTGCTGTGCACCGGCCTGTACGACCTGCGCCTCGTGACGCACCTCGACGTGACGCGCGACGACATCGATCGCGCCATCGCCATCTTCAGGACGACGCTTGCAGGAGGGCAGCGATGACCATCACCAACACCGACGCGCTGGTGCGCCTGATCGAGCACCGCGAGATCTTCCACGACGAGATGCTGGCGCTGATGCGCCGCATCATGAGCGGCGAGATGTCCGCCGTCATGATCGCGGCGCTCGCCATCGGCCTGCGCGTGAAGAAGGAGACGATCGGCGAGATCGCCGCGGCCGCCCAGGTCATGCGCGAGTTCGCCACGCCCGTCGTCGTCGCCGACAAGACCCACCTCGTCGACCTCGTGCGGCACCGGCGGCGACTCCGCGCACACGTTCAACATCTCCACCGCGTCGATGTTCGTGGCCGCCGCCGCAGGCGCCCGCGTCGCCAAGCACGGCGGCCGCAGCGTTTCCTCGTCCAGCGGCAGCGTCGACGTCGTCGAGGCGCTCGGCGCCAACGTCGACCTCACGCCCGACCAGGTCGCGGCATGCCTGGAAGAGACCGGCATCGGCTTCATGTCGGCGCCGAATCACCATGCCTCGATGAAGCACGCCGGGCCGGTGCGCCGCGAGCTCGGCGTGCGCACCATCTTCAACATCCTCGGCCCGCTCACCAACCCGGCCGGCGCGCCGAACCAGCTGATGGGCGTGTTCCACCCCGATCTCGTCGGCATCCAGGTGCGCGTGCTCCAGCGTCTCGGCTCCGACCACGTCATGGTGGTCCACGGCATGAACGGCATGGACGAAGTCTCGCTGTCGGGCGAGACGCTGGTCGGCGAGCTCAAGAATGGCGAGGTGCGCGAGTACGTGGTGCATCCGAGCGACTTCGGCCTGCCGGTCTACGACAGCCGCGTGCTGAAGGTGGCCAGCAAGGAAGAGTCCGTGCAGTGCATCCAGCGCGCGCTGGCCGACGAGGACGGGCCCGTCCGCGACATCGTGCTACTCAACGCCGGTGCCGCGCTCTACTGCGCCAACATCGCGTCGAGCGTGACCGACGGCGTCAAGCGGGCGCGCGAGGCCGTCGCTTCCGGCAAGGCGCTGGCCAAGCTGAGCCAGTTCGTCGCGGCGACGCAGAAGCTCAAGGCCGGGTGAGATGAAGCCCCCACGCTCCTCCCGTCGCTGCCCCCCAAGGGGGCTCTTGCTGCGGACCGGCGGAGCCGGATCCGCGCAAGGCCCTTGGTGGGGCCGTTTCATGCCGGCGGGGTCGCGCTTGGCCACGGTGGTCCACTGATATGAGCGACATCCTGCAGCGCATCGTCGAGGTCAAGCGCGAAGAAGTCTCGGCGGCACGCAGGCGTCGCGGCCTGGCGTCGCTGCGCGACGAGGCGGAAGCCCGGCGCGACGTGCGGCCGTTCGAGGCGGCGTTGCGCGCCAAGGTGGCGCAGGGCCGCGCGGCCGTGATCGCCGAAGTGAAGAAGGCGAGCCCGAGCAAGGGCGTATTGCGCGACCCCTTCGTGCCGGCCGAGATCGCCGCCAGCTATGCGGAGCACGGCGCCGCGTGCCTGTCCGTGCTCACCGACGAGCGCTTCTTCCAGGGCGCCGCCGCCTACCTCGAGGCCGCCCGCGCGGCGTGCGCGCTGCCGGTGCTGCGCAAGGACTTCATCGTCGACGAATACCAGGTCCACGAGGCGCGCGCGATGGGCGCCGACGCCATCCTCCTCATCGCCGCCTGCCTCGACGATGCCCGCATGCGCGACTTCGAAGCCTGCGCGACGGCGCTGGGCATGGCCGTGCTGGTCGAAGTGCACGACGACGCCGAGCTCGACCGCGCGCTGCAGCTCGCCACGCCGCTCGTCGGCGTCAACAACCGCAACCTGCGCACGTTCGAGGTCGACCTCGGCACCACACTCGCGCTGCTGCCCCGCATCCCTGCGGCCCGGCTGGCCGGTGGCCGAGTCCGGCATCCTCGCGCCGGGACGATGTGCGCCGCCTGCGGGACGGCGGCGTCCACGCGTTCCTGGTCGGCGAGGCGTTCATGCGCGCGAAGGATCCCGGCGCAGGCGCTCGCCGCGCTGTTCTCGTGAACCGGCTGCAGGAGCCGCTGCCGGCCTTGCTGGACCGCGTGCCCGTCGGCCTGGCGCCCCGTGGTGGATGCCTGGCGCGCTTCGCCGCCGGGCCAGGCGCTGCTGCGGCACGTGGAGGCACGCCGCGCCGCCGGAGCGGTGATCTATCCGGCGCAGGTGCTGCGGGCGCTCGAATTCGCGCCTCCGGCGGAGGTCCGCGTCGTCATCCTGGGCCAGGATCCGTACCACGGCCCGGGGCAGGCCGAGGGGCTGGCGTTCTCGGTCCCGCCGGGTTGTGCGCTGCCGCCCAGCCTGCGCAACATCTTCCACGAGCTGCGGCGCGATCTCGGCGTCGAGGCCGCCGGCCCACGGCTGCCTCGAGCGCTGGGCGCGCCAGGGCGTGCTGCTGCTCAACACCTCGCTGACCGTCGAGGGCGGCAGCCCCGGCAGCCATGCCCGACAAGGTTGGGAAGCGCTCACTGACGCGTCATCGAAGCCGTCGCCGCCGACCGCACGCCCAAGGTGTTCATGCTCTGGGGCGCCCACGCCCAGGCCAAGCGCGAGCTCGTCGCGTCAGCACGCGGCTTCACCTGCTGTCTGCGAGTGCAACCACCCGTCGCCGTTGTCGGCCCGGCGCGCGCCGGCCCCCTTCATCGGCTGCGGCCACTTCAGCGCAGCCAACCGCTTCCTGGTCGGACGCATGACCGGGCCCCGGTCGACTGGGGCGGCGGCTGACGCTTGTGCTATAGTCTGCGGTTCGCCGCGGAGGGGTGCCCGAGTGGCTAAAGGGGGCAGACTGTAAATCTGCTGGCTTACGCCTACGTTGGTTCGAATCCAACCTCCTCCACCACGGCGAGACCCGGATGATGCCAGCTGCTAGCGCGGGAGTAGTTCAATGGCAGAACCTTAGCCTTCCAAGCTAATGACGCGGGTTCGATTCCCGTCTCCCGCTCCAGGCGAAGGCCATCGCCAGAGGTTTGGTTACTCAGTCGGCGCCACGCTGAAGACCGCAGTGCCCAAACCCGTGTCGATGCCCATGTGGCTCAGTGGTAGAGCACTCCCTTGGTAAGGGAGAGGTCGCGCGTTCGATCCGCGTCATGGGCACCATCCGCAGCAACATTCATCAGACGTCTCTCTCTCGACCGCCAGGAGCGCGCAAATGGCAAAAAGCAAGTTCGAACGCACCAAGCCGCACGTGAACGTGGGCACGATCGGGCACGTGGACCACGGCAAGACGACGCTGACGGCGGCGATCACGAGCGTGCTGGCGAGCAAGTTCGGAGGCGAGGCGAAGGCGTACGACCAGATCGACGCGGCGCCCGAGGAGAAGGCGCGCGGGATCACGATCAACACCGCGCACGTGGAGTACGAGACGGCGAACCGGCACTACGCGCACGTGGACTGCCCGGGGCACGCCGACTACGTGAAGAACATGATCACGGGCGCGGCGCAGATGGACGGGGCGATCCTGGTGGTGTCGGCCGCGGACGGCCCGATGCCGCAGACGCGCGAGCACATTCTGCTGGCGCGCCAGGTGGGGGTGCCGTACATCATCGTGTTCCTGAACAAGTGCGACATGGTCGATGACGCGGAGCTGCTGGAGCTGGTGGAGATGGAGGTTCGCGAGCTGCTGAGCAAGTACGACTTCCCCGGCGACGACACGCCGATCATCCACGGCTCGGCGAAGCTGGCGATGGAAGGCGACAAGGGCGAGCTGGGCGAGCAGGCGATCATGAAGCTGGCCGAAGCGCTGGACAGCTACATCCCCACGCCCGAGCGGGCGATCGACGGGGCGTTCCTGATGCCCGTGGAAGACGTGTTCAGCATCAGCGGTCGCGGCACGGTGGTCACCGGGCGGGTGGAGCGCGGGGTGGTGAAGGTCGGCGAGGAAATCGAGATCGTGGGCATCCGCGCGACGCAGAAGACCACCTGCACGGGCGTGGAGATGTTCCGCAAGCTGCTGGACCAGGGGCAGGCGGGCGACAACGTGGGGGTGCTGCTGCGCGGCACGAAGCGCGAGGACGTGGAGCGCGGGCAGGTGCTGTGCAAGCCGGGCAGCATCAAGCCGCACACGCACTTCAGCGCCGAGGTGTACGTGCTGAGCAAGGAAGAGGGCGGGCGGCACACGCCGTTCTTCAACAACTACCGGCCGCAGTTCTACTTCCGCACGACGGACGTGACGGGCGCGGTGGAGCTGCCCAAGGACAAGGAGATGGTGATGCCCGGCGACAACGTGACGATCACCGTCAAGCTGATCGCCCCGATCGCCATGGAAGAGGGCCTGCGCTTCGCCATCCGCGAGGGCGGCCGCACCGTCGGCGCCGGCGTCGTGGCAAAGATCGTCGAGTAACTGACTGAAAAGGCCGCAGGGGTATAGCTCAATTGGCAGAGCGTCGGTCTCCAAAACCGAAGGTTGGGGGTTCGATTCCCTCTGCCCCTGCCAACCGCTGAAAGGCGGTATGCGGCCGAAACGGCAGCCCGCGGGTTTGGCAACCGGCGGGCTTTGCTGCTGATGGGGCGGCACCAGACCAGCCACCCCGGGAACCGAATGAAAGCAATGACCACCAACCCTCAAGTCGAAACCGTCTCCAGCGGCGCGGACAAGGCCAAGCTGGCCGTCGCGGCGCTGCTGGTGGTGGGCGCCGTGGTGGCGTTCTACCTGCTGGGCACGCAGGATCTGTGGCTGCGCGTGGTCGCGCTCATCCTGCTGATCCTTGCCGGCGTGGTCGTGTTCTTCACGTCCGAGCCCGGCAAGGAGCTGATCGCCTTCGGCCGCGATTCCGTGCGCGAGGTCAAGAAGGTCGTCTGGCCCACCCGCAAGGAGGCGCTGCAGATGACCGGCTACGTGTTCGCGTTCGTGGTCGTGATGGCGCTGTTCCTGTGGCTGACCGACAAGACGCTCGAGTGGGCGCTGTACGACCTGATCCTCGGCTGGAGGCGCTGAAGCCATGACGCAACAAGAAGTCGCAACCAACGAATCCGCAGCGCCCGTCGTCGCCGCTGCGCTGGTATGTCGTGCATGCCTACTCCGGCATGGAGAAGGCGGTGGAGCGCAACCTGCGCGAGCGCATCGAGCGCGCGGGCATGCAGGACAAGTTCGGCCGCATCCTCGTGCCCACCGAAGAGGTCGTCGAGCTCAAGGGCGGCAAGAAGGCCGTCACGCAGCGCCGCTTCTTCCCCGGCTACGTGCTGGTCGAGATGCTGATGGACGACGAGAGCTGGCACCTCGTGAAGCACACGAGCAAGGTCACCGGCTTCGTCGGCGGCGCGAAGAACCGCCCGGCCCCGATCTCGGAGGCCGAGGTCATGAAGATCGTCAACCAGATGCAGGAAGGCATCGAGAAGCCGCGTCCCAAGGTGGAGTGGCAGGTCGGCGAGCTGGTGCGCGTGAAGGAAGGCCCGTTCACCGATTTCAACGGTGCCATCGAAGACGTGAACTACGAGAAGTCGAAGGTGCGGGTGTCCGTCACCATCTTCGGGCGTGCCACGCCGGTCGAGCTCGACTTCGCGCAGGTCGAGAAGGTTTGAGTTCTTTCAACGGACGAGGAGCCCGCCTTCGGGGCGTGCGTTTGAACTCGGTATAGGAGCCATTCATGGCAAAGAAGGTCGTCGGCTTCATCAAGCTGCAGATCCCGGCCGGCAAGGCCAACCCCTCTCCGCCGGTGGGCCCGGCGCTCGGCCAGCGCGGTCTCAACATCATGGAGTTCTGCAAGGCGTTCAACGCCCAGACCCAGGGTGTCGAGCCGGGGCTGATGCTGCCCGTGGTGATCACGGCGTTCGCCGACAAGTCGTTCACCTTCGTCATCAAGACGCCGCCGGCCACGGTGCTGATCAAGAAGGCGATCAAGCTCGAGAAGGGCTCGGGCAAGCCGCACCTCGACAAGGTCGGCAAGCTCACGCGCGCCCAGATCGAGGAAATCGCCAAGACCAAGATGAAGGACCTCACCGCGGCCGACCTCGACGCCGCGGTCAAGACCATCGCCGGCTCGGCCCGCTCGATGGGCGTCACGGTGGAAGGAGTCTGACCATGGCCAAGCTCACCAAGAAACAGAAGGCCCTCGAGGGCAAGGTCGACAGCACGAAGCTGTACCCGCTCACCGATGCGCTGGCGATCGTCAAGGAGTGCGCCACCGCCAAGTTCGACGAGTCGATCGACGTCGCCGTGCAGCTCGGCATCGACGCGAAGAAGTCCGACCAGGTCGTGCGCGGCGCCGTCGTGATGCCCAACGGCACCGGCAAGACCAAGCGCGTGGCGGTGTTCGCCCAGGGCGCCAAGGCCGAGGAAGCCAAGGCCGCCGGCGCCGACATCGTCGGCATGGACGACCTGGCCGCCCAGGTGAAGGCCGGCAATCTCGACTTCGACGTCGTCATCGCCTCGCCCGACACCATGCGCGTCGTCGGCACGCTGGGCCAGATCCTCGGCCCGCGCGGCCTGATGCCGAACCCGAAGGTCGGCACCGTGACGCCCGACGTCGCCACCGCGGTGCGCAACGCCAAGGCCGGCCAGGTGCAGTTCCGCGTCGACAAGGCCGGCATCGTGCACGGCACGATCGGCCGCCGGTCGTTCGAGGCCGACAAGCTCGCGGGCAACCTCCAGGCGCTGATCGACGCGTTGAACAAGGCCAAGCCGGCGACGAGCAAGGGCATCTACATCCGCAAGGTGGCGGTGTCCTCGACCATGGGCGTGGGCGTGCGCGTGGATGCGTCCACGATCGCGGCGCAGCCGCAGGCTTGATGGAGTGAGTGTGAGTGGTGGGCCGCCGTGCCGAAGGGTGCGGCGGGCCATCCAAGACCGCTGGTGGAACGCAAGTTCCGTAATCGAGGGGCCCGGGGTCTCGATCCCGTGTCCGAAGCCAGCGCAGATGGCGGTCCCGCTGCTGAAGGAAGGGTTCCGGATGCAAAAGGTCGCTGAATGTGGTGTGCCAAGGAGCGATCCGCGGCACGTTGGTGTGAGGAGCAGACCTTGAGTCTCAATCGCAACGAGAAGGCAGCCGTCGTGACCGACGTGGCCGCGCAAGCCGCGCGTTCCAAGTCGTTGGCGCTGGCCGAATATCGTGGCCTCACCGTGGAGCACATGAACAAGCTGCGCGTCGATGCGCGGTCCAAGGGCGTCTATCTTCACGTGCTGAAGAACTCCCTGGCCCGTCGCGCCGTCGCCGGCACGCCGTTCGAGTGCGCCTCGGAGGCCATGGTCGGCCCGCTGATCTACGGCTTTTCCGAGGACGCGGTGGCGGCGGCGAAAGTCATCGCCGATTTCGCCAAGGGCAACGACAAGCTGGTCGTGAAGGCCGGCGCCTACGCGGGCAAGGCCCTGGATGCCGAGGGGGTCAAGGCCCTCGCGGCCATCCCGAGCCGCGAAGTCCTGCTGGCGCAGATCGCCGGGCTGCTGATGTCGCCCGTGCAGCGCATGGCCGCCGTGCTCGCGGCCCTGGCCGAGAAGAAGGGCGGCGGCGCCGAAGCGCCGGCCACCGAGGCCGCCGCGGCCTGAACGAACCCAACCTTTACTGATTTCGAGGAACCCCAAATGGCATTCGACAAAGACGCTTTCCTGACCGCGCTCGACGGCATGTCGGTGATGGAGCTGAACGACCTGGTCAAGGCGATCGAAGAGAAGTTCGGCGTGTCCGCCGCTTCCATGGCCGCCCCGGCCGCCGGTGGCGGCGGCGCCGCCGCGCCGGTCGCCGAAGAGAAGACCGAGTTCACCGTGCAGCTGCTCGAAGCCGGCGCCAACAAGGTGCAGGTGATCAAGGCCGTGCGCGAGCTCACCGGCCTGGGCCTGAAGGAAGCGAAGGACCTGGTCGACGGCGCGCCGAAGCCCGTCAAGGAAGCCATCGCCAAGGCCGACGCCGAAGCCGCCAAGAAGAAGCTGGAAGACGCCGGCGCCAAGGTGGAGCTGAAGTAAGCGTGGTTGTCCTCGGGGGTCGCGAGCGTCAAGACCCCCGGAGGACACCCCCAAGGGCCTGTCAGGGGCCCTTCGGAGTGTTCTCTGATCCGACTGCAGAGACCGGTTTGGTCGGGCTCCGGTGCAATGCCGGGGTTGTCCGCCAGCGGCTGGTAGTGGCCAGCCACCAAGCATTTGGGTGCAATGCCCGAGTCGGCGACGGGCCGTTCCCGAGCCGACTCACCCCCCTCGGGGGGCGGAGACCGCGAAAGCGGGCTCCTGGGGGCCCATTCAGCCAGTCGCCGACGAAACGCGGTCAGGGCCGGGCGCGCGTTCTCGACACGGAGCAAACATGGCGCAAGCAAACCTCTCCCCTTACAGCTACACCGAGCGCAAGCGGATCCGCAAGAGCTTCGGCAAGCGTGAGAGCGTTCTCAACGTTCCCTACCTGCTGACGATGCAGCGGGAATCCTACGTCGCGTTCCTTCAGAAAGACGTACCGCCGCAAAAGCGCAAGCCCGAGGGGCTGCAGGCGGCCTTCCTATCCGCGTTCCCGATCGTTTCGCACAACGGGTACGTGGAAATGAAGTTCATCGAGTTCAACATCGCAAAGCCGCCATTCGACACGCGCGAATGCCAGCAGCGCGGGCTGACCTACGCCGCCGCCGTGCGCGCGAAGCTGCAGATGATCATCTATGACCGCGAGTCGGCGCAGCCGAAGACGGTCAAGGAGATCAAGGAGCAGGAGGTCTACATGGGCGAGGTGCCCCTGATGACCGACTACGGCTCGTTCATCGTCAATGGCACCGAGCGTGTCATCGTGAGCCAGCTGCACCGCTCGCCGGGCGTGTTCTTCGAGCACGACAAGGGCAAGACCCACAGCTCCGGCAAGCTGCTGTTCAGCGCGCGCATCATTCCCTACCGCGGTTCCTGGCTCGATTTCGAGTTCGACCCGAAGGACATCCTCTACTTCCGCGTCGACCGCCGCCGCAAGATGCCGGTCACGATCCTGCTCAAGGCCATCGGCCTGAACCCCGAGCAGATCCTGGCGCACTTCTTCGTGTTCGACAACTTCCGCCTGATGGACACGGGCGCGCAGATGGAGTTCGTGGCCGACCGGCTGCGCGGCGAAGTCGCACGCTTCGACATCACCGACAAGAGCGGCAACGTCATCGTCGAGAAGGACAAGCGCATCACTGCGCGCCACGTGCGCCAGCTCGAGCAGACGGGCACGACGTTCATCAGCGTGCCGGAAGACTTCCTCGTCGCCCGCATCATCGCCCGCAACATGGTCGACCCGGAGACCGGCGAGATCGTCGCGAAGGCCAATGACGAGATCACCGAGTCGCTGCTCAAGAAGCTGCGCGTCGCCGGCATCCGCGAGGTCCAGGCGCTGTACACGAACGAGCTCGACGAAGGTGCCTACATCAGCCAGACGCTGGCCACCGACGAGACGGCCGACCAGCTCGCCGCGCGCGTGGCCATCTATCGCATGATGCGCCCCGGCGAGCCCCCGACGGAAGACGCCGTCGAGGCGCTGTTCCACCGCCTGTTCTACAGCGGTGACACCTACGACCTGTCGCGCGTGGGCCGCATGAAGTTCAACGCCCGCGTCGGCCGCGACTCCGCCGACGGCGCCATGACGCTGAGCAACGAGGACATCCTCGACGTCGTCAAGATCCTCGTCGAGCTGCGCAACGGCCGCGGCGAGGTCGACGACATCGACCACCTCGGCAACCGCCGCGTGCGCTGCGTCGGCGAGCTGGCCGAGAACCAGTACCGCAGCGGCCTCGCGCGCATCGAGAAGGCCGTGAAGGAGCGCCTGGGCCAGGCCGAGACCGAGGCGCTGATGCCGCACGACCTGATCAACTCCAAGCCGATCTCCGCGGCGCTCAAGGAGTTCTTCGGCGCGAGCCAGCTCTCGCAGTTCATGGACCAGACCAACCCGCTGTCCGAGATCACGCACAAGCGGCGCGTCTCGGCCCTGGGCCCGGGCGGCCTGACGCGCGAGCGTGCCGGCTTCGAGGTGCGCGACGTGCACCCCACCCACTACGGCCGCGTGTGCCCGATCGAGACGCCGGAAGGCCCGAACATCGGCCTCATCAACTCGCTGGCCCTGTACGCCCAGCTCAACGAGTACGGCTTCCTCGAGACGCCGTACCGCCGCGTGGGCGACGGCAAGGTCACGAACCAGATCGACTACCTGTCCGCCATCCAGGAAGGCAAGTACGTCATCGCGCAGGCCAACGCGTCGCTCGACGCCGGACGGCCGCCTGGTCGACGAACTGGTGAGCGCGCGCGAGAACGGCGAATCGGTGCTGACCACGCCCGAGCGCATCCAGTACATGGACGTCGCGCCGACGCAGATCGTGTCGGTGGCAGCCTCGCTGGTGCCGTTCCTCGAGCACGACGACGCGAACCGCGCGCTGATGGGCGCCAACATGCAGCGCCAGGCGGTGCCGGTGCTGCGGCCCGAGAAGGCCTTCGTCGGCACGGGCGTCGAGCGCGTGGCCGCGAAGGATTCCGGCACGGTGGTCGCCGCCAAGCGCGGCGGCGTGGTCGACTACGTCGACACCAACCGCATCGTGATCCGCGTCAACGACAACGAGACCGTGGCCGGCGAAGTCGGCGTCGACATCTACAACCTCATCAAGTACCAGCGCAGCAACCAGAACACCAACATCCACCAGCGCCCGATCGTCAAGCGCGGCGACAAGGTGGAGGCGCAGGACATCATCGCCGACGGGGCCTCCACCGATCTGGGCGAGCTCGCGCTCGGCCAGAACATGCTGGTCGCGTTCATGCCCTGGAACGGCTACAACTTCGAGGATTCCATCCTCATCAGCGAACGCGTCGTCGCCGAAGACCGCTACACCTCGATCCACATCGAGGAGCTCGTGGTCATGGCGCGCGACACCAAGCTGGGCGCCGAGGAAATCACGCGCGACATCCCGAACCTGTCCGAGCAGCAGCTGTCGCGGCTCGACGAGTCGGGCATCGTCTACATCGGCGCCGAGGTGAACCCGGGCGACGTGCTGGTCGGCAAGGTCACGCCGAAGGGCGAGACCACGCTGACGCCGGAAGAGAAGCTGCTGCGGGCGATCTTCGGCGAGAAGGCGTCCGACGTGAAGGACACCTCGCTGCGCGTCGAGCAGGGCACCAACGGCACCGTCATCGACGTCCAGGTCTTCACCCGCGAAGGCATCCAGCGCGACAAGCGCGCCCAGCAGATCATCGACGACGAGCTGAAGCGCTTCCGTCTCGACCTGAACGACCAGCTGCGCATCGTCGAGGCCGACGCGTTCGACCGCATCGGCAAGCTGCTCGTCGGCAAGCCGGCCAACGGCGGGCCGAACAAGCTGGCCAAGGGCGCCACGATCGACAAGGCCTACCTCGACACCGTCGAGAAGTTCCACTGGTTCGACATCCGCCCGGCCGACGAGGAGATCGCCAACCAGCTCGAGAGCATCAAGAACTCGCTCGAGCAGACGCGCCACAGCTTCGACCTCGCCTTCGAGGAGAAGCGCAAGAAGCTGACGCAAGGCGACGAGCTGCCCGCGGGCGTGCTGAAGATGGTCAAGGTCTACCTGGCCGTCAAGCGCCGCCTGCAGCCCGGCGACAAGATGGCCGGCCGCCACGGCAACAAGGGCGTCGTGTCCAAGATCGTCCCGGTCGAGGACATGCCCTACATGGCCGACGGCACGCCGTGCGACATCGTGCTCAACCCGCTGGGCGTGCCGTCGCGCATGAACGTCGGCCAGGTGCTCGAGGTCCACCTCGGCTGGGCCGGCAAGGGCATCGGCCAGCGCCTGGGCGACATGCTGCAGGCGCAGGCGCGGGTTGCCGAGGTGCGCAAGTTCCTCGACGAGCTCTACAACAAGTCCGGCGGCAAGACCGAGCGGCTCGACAACCTGACCGACGACGAGGTCGTCGAGATGGCGCGCAACCTGTCCACGGGCGTGCCGTTCGCGACGCCGGTCTTCGACGGCGCGGCCGAGAGCGAGATCCGCGGCATGCTGAAGCTGGCCTATCCGGACGACATCGCCCAGCGCATCGGCCTCACGGCCACGCGCACGCAGGCCACGCTGCACGACGGCCGCACCGGCGATGCCTTCGAGCGCCCCGTCACGGTGGGCTACATGCACGTGCTGAAGCTCCACCACCTGGTGGACGACAAGATGCACGCGCGCTCGACCGGCCCGTACAGCCTCGTCACGCAGCAGCCGCTGGGCGGCAAGGCCCAGTTCGGCGGCCAGCGCTTCGGCGAGATGGAGGTCTGGGCCCTCGAGGCCTATGGCGCGTCCTACGTGCTGCAGGAGATGCTCACCGTGAAGTCCGACGACGTGAACGGCCGCACCAAGGTGTACGAGAACATCGTCAAGGGCGAGCACGCCATCGACGCCGGCATGCCGGAGTCGTTCAACGTGCTGGTGAAGGAAATCCGTTCGCTCGGCATCGACATCGAGCTCGAGCGCAACTAAAGGAGAAGATGCATGAAGGGACTACTCGACCTTTTCAAGCAGTTCACGCCCGATGAGCATTTCGATGCCATCAAGATCGGCCTCGCGTCGCCGGAGAAGATCCGCAGCTGGTCGTTCGGGGAGGTGAAGAAGCCCGAGACGATCAACTACCGCACCTTCAAGCCGGAACGCGACGGCCTGTTCTGCGCCAAGATCTTCGGCCCGATCAAGGACTACGAGTGCCTGTGCGGCAAGTACAAGCGCCTGAAGCACCGCGGCGTGATCTGCGAGAAGTGCGGCGTCGAAGTCACGCAGACCAAGGTGCGCCGCGAGCGCATGGGCCACATCGACCTGGCCGCGCCGTGCGCGCACATCTGGTTCCTGAAGAGCCTGCCGTCGCGCCTGGGCCTGGTGCTCGACATGACGCTGCGCGACATCGAGCGCGTGCTGTACTTCGAGGCCTACGTCGTCGTCGACCCGGGCATGACGCCGCTCAAGAAGTTCTCGATCATGAGCGAGGACGACTACGAGGCCAAGCGCGCCGAGCACGGTGACGAGTTCATCGCCCTGATGGGCGCCGAGGGCATCAAGAAGCTGCTCGAGGAGATGGACGGCGACGCCGAGATCGAGAAGCTGCGCGGCGACATGACCGGCTCCGAGCTCAAGATCAAGAAGAACTCCAAGCGCCTGAAGGTGCTCGAGGCCTTCAAGAAGTCGGGCATCAAGCCGCACTGGATGATCATGGAAGTGCTGCCGGTGCTGCCGCCGGACCTGCGCCCCCTGGTGCCGCTGGACGGCGGCCGCTTCGCCACGTCCGACCTGAACGACCTCTATCGCCGCGTCATCAACCGCAACAACCGCCTCGCGCGGCTGCTCGAGCTGAAGGCGCCCGAGATCATCGTGCGCAACGAGAAGCGCATGCTGCAGGAGGCGGTCGATTCGCTGCTCGACAACGGCCGCCGCGGCAAGGCGATGACGGGCGCGAACAAGCGCGCGCTCAAGTCGCTGGCCGACATGATCAAGGGCAAGAGCGGCCGCTTCCGCCAGAACCTGCTGGGCAAGCGTGTCGACTACTCCGGCCGCTCGGTCATCACGGTGGGCCCGACGCTCAAGCTGCACCAGTGCGGCCTGCCCAAGCTGATGGCGCTCGAGCTGTTCAAGCCGTTCATCTTCTCGCGCCTGGAGGCGATGGGCATCGCCACCACCATCAAGGCCGCCAAGAAGGAAGTCGAGTCCGGCACGCCGGTGGTGTGGGACATCCTCGAGGAGGTCATCAAGGAGCACCCGGTCCTGCTGAACCGCGCGCCGACGCTGCACCGCCTGGGCATCCAGGCGTTCGAGCCGGTGCTGATCGAAGGCAAGGCGATCCAGCTCCACCCGCTGGTCTGCGCGGCCTTCAACGCCGACTTCGACGGCGACCAGATGGCCGTTCACGTGCCGCTGAGCATCGAGGCGCAGATGGAGGCCCGCACGCTGATGCTGGCCACCAACAACGTGCTGTTCCCGGCCAACGGCGAGCCGTCGATCGTGCCGAGCCAGGACGTCGTGCTCGGCCTGTACTACGCCACGCGCGAGCGCATCAACGGCCGCGGCGAAGGCATGATCTTCTCCGACGTCGCCGAGGTCCAGCGCGCGCTGGACAACGAGCAGGTCGAAGTCACGGCCAAGGTCAGCGTGCGCCTGACCGAGCACGTCAAGGAAGGCGACGCGTGGGTGGCGAACACGCGGCTGGTCGAGACCACCGTGGGCCGCGCCCTGCTGTCGGAGATCCTGCCCAAGGGGCTGCCCTTCTCCAACATCAACAAGACGCTCAAGAAGAAGGAGATCTCGCGCCTCATCAACGCGTCGTTCCGCCGCTGCGGCCTGAAGGAAACCGTGGTGTTCGCCGACAAGCTGCTGCAAAGCGGCTTCCGGCTCGCCACCCGCGCCGGCATCTCGATCGCGATCGACGACATGCTGGTGCCGAAGGAGAAGCCGGGCCTGATCGAGCGCGCCGAGAAGGAGGTCAAGGAGATCGAGCAGCAGTACGTCTCGGGCCTGGTGACCGCCGGGGAGCGCTACAACAAGGTCGTCGACATCTGGGGCAAGACCGGTGACGAGGTGGGCAAGGTCATGATGGGCCAGCTCGCCAAGCAGAAGGTGCAGGACCGCCACGGCAAGGAAGTCGAGCAGGAGTCGTTCAACTCCATCTACATGATGGCCGACTCCGGGGCGCGCGGCAGCGCGGCGCAGATCCGCCAGCTCGCCGGCATGCGCGGCCTGATGGCCAAGCCCGACGGCTCGATCATCGAGACGCCGATCACCGCCAACTTCCGTGAAGGCCTGAACGTCCTGCAGTACTTCATCTCCACCCACGGCGCACGCAAGGGCCTCGCCGACACGGCGCTGAAGACGGCCAACTCCGGCTACCTGACGCGCCGCCTGGTCGACGTGACGCAGGACCTGGTCGTCACCGAAGACGACTGCACCACCCAGAACGGCATCGCCATGCGCGCGCTGGTCGAGGGCGGCGAAGTGATCGAAAGCCTGCGCGACCGCATCCTCGGCCGCGTGTCGGCCATCGAGGTCATGCACCCCGAGACCCAGCAGGCGCTGATCGCCGCCGGCGAGATGCTCGACGAAGAGGCGCTCGATGCCATCGAGACGGCCGGCGTCGACGAGGTCAAGGTGCGCACGCCGCTCACCTGCGGCACGCGTTTCGGCCTGTGCGCCAAGTGCTACGGCCGGGACCTCGGCCGCGGCGGCCTGGTGAACGTCGGCGAGGCGGTGGGCGTCATCGCTGCGCAGTCGATCGGCGAGCCGGGCACGCAGCTCACGATGCGCACCTTCCACATCGGTGGTGCGGCGTCGCGTGCGGCCGTGGCGTCCAGCGTCGAGGCGAAGTCCGACGGCATCATCGGCTTCAACACGACGATGCGCTACGTCACCAACGGCAAGGGCGAGCTGGTGGTGATTTCCCGCTCCGGCGAAATCATCATCGCCGACCAGCACGGCCGGGAGCGCGAGCGCCACAAGGTGCCGTACGGCGCGACGCTGAACGTCAAGCCCGACCAGCCCATCAAGGCCGGCACCATGCTCGCCAACTGGGATCCGCTGACGCGCCCGATCATCACGGAGTTCGCCGGCCGCGCGAAGTTCGAGAACGTCGAGGAAGGCGTCACGGTCGCCAAGCAGCTCGACGAGGTCACGGGCCTGTCCACGCTCGTCGTGATCGACCCGAAGCGCCGCGGCGCCGCCAAGGTCGTGCGTCCGCAGGTCAAGCTGCTCGACGTTGCCGGCAACGAGGTGAAGATCCCGGGCACCGACCACTCCGTGACGATCGGCTTCCAGGTCGGCTCGCTGATCCAGATCCGCGACGGCCAGGATCTCGCGCCCGGCGAGGTGCTCGCCCGCATCCCGGTCGAAGGCCAGAAGACGCGCGACATCACCGGCGGTCTGCCGCGGGTGGCGGAGCTGTTCGAGGCCCGATCGCCGAAGGACAAGGGCATCCTGGCCGAGCAGACCGGCACGGTCTCCTTCGGCAAGGAAACCAAGGGCAAGGTGCGCCTGCAGATCACCGATCCGGAAGGCAAGGTCTACGAGGAGCTGGTCCCCAAGGACAAGAACATCCTCGTGCACGAGGGCCAGGTCGTGAACAAGGGCGAGCTGATCGTCGACGGTCCGGCGGATCCGCAGGACATCCTGCGCCTGCTGGGAGTCGAGGAGCTGTCGCGCTACATCGTCGACGAAGTCCAGGACGTCTACCGCCTGCAGGGGGTGAAGATCAACGACAAGCACATCGAGGTGATCGTCCGCCAGATGCTGCGCCGCGTGCAGATCGTCAACCCGGGCGACAGCAGCTACATCGCCGGCGAGCAAGTCGAGCGGTCCGAGCTGCTGGACACCAACGACCGCTTGCGCGGCGAAGACAAGGTGCCCGCCACCTACGCCGATGTGCTGCTGGGCATCACGAAGGCCAGCCTGTCCACCGACTCGTTCATCTCCGCGGCCTCCTTCCAGGAGACCACGCGCGTGCTGACCGAAGCGGCCATCATGGGCAAGCGCGACGAGCTGCGTGGCCTCAAGGAGAACGTCATCGTCGGTCGACTCATCCCCGCCGGCACCGGCATGGCCTTCCATGCCGCGCGCAAGACGAAGGAAGAGATGGACGAGAGCGAGCGCCGGGCCATCGCACTGCAGGAAGCCGAAGAGCTGGCAGCCGTGCAGATGGCGCAGGTCGACGCCGCGCATGCGGCTGGCGACGGCGGCCACGAGTAAGGCGGCCGGCATGCAAAAGGGCGGCCTCGGCCGCCCTTTTTTTGCCTTCTCGCGGTTCAGGAAGGCGGTGTGCCGGTGCGCGGTGGCGCCAGGAGCTGCCGCACCCATGCTGCGGCGCGCCGGAGCATCAGCCAGGGCGAAGTGAACTGCACCTGGGCCACCGGGCCTGCGTCGTGACGGGCGATGGACTGCTGCGCCAGCTCGGCGGCGAGCCGGCGGACGCGGGCGATCGCTCGACGAGAGTCTTCTTGCCGGATGTAGCGCTCGAGCGGGCTGAGGTCGCCCTCTCGATCCTTCGGATGATGTGTAGACATGCCGGCGTCAGGCGAGCAGGAGATGGAGCACCGAGGCGAGGAGTACACGGCAATGGCGCCGATCACCGTGGCATCGACGACGGCGATGGCCGATCGATCAAGAGCCCATGGTGATTCGTGGCCCGACCAGCCGCCCGATTTCTGCCGAGTCGATTTGCATGCGTCTCCCAGACTCCGTGATGCAGCGCAGCGTGAGTGTCGCGAGACGCTCGGTTGCTCCGTGTGGTGGTGGACGCGCCATCACTGATACGTATCTGGCCTCCTGGTTGGAGCAGGACGCCACGCAGCCAGTCAGCAGGGCGTCGAACGCCAGGTCAGCCGGCCGGTGGATGAGGACGCCTCGCTCAGCGGCTCGCCGAGCCAGCTTCAGGAGCGCCCGGTCACGCGTGATCAGCCCGCAGGGCCGGTGCGCCATGGCGAGATCGATGAACTTCTGGTCGTCCGGGTCGCTGCAGCGAAGATCGCAGTCCGGCGGTTCGGGCGTCAGCTCCACCCTCCGATCCCACTCGGCCACGACCGTGGCCGGCTCCATGGGCCAGCGCTCGCCGAGCCCCCGTCCGAGCACGTGGGCCAGTTCCTCGCGCATGGATCCGCAGGCCAGCCATTGGAGACCTTCGCCTGCGAGCAACGATCGGCAGGCGAAGACAGGCGGTGTCCCGAAAGACGAGCAGATCGAGCACGACGTTGGTGTCGACCACGACGCGGGGGCGGGCGCTCACTCTGGACGGAAGTGGAAGCTGGGGGCGGGAGGTCAGGTGCGCTGCGAACGATCGCGTCTTGCGACCCCGGGTTGGCCCGAATATAATCGCGGGCTTTTCGGCAGATTCTGCTATCGCTCTTTGTCGGCATGGTCCGGCTTCCCGAACGAGCTGTCTGCTGGATACGAGTGACTTCAAACGGGAACAAGTTACCACCATGCCAACCATCAACCAGCTCGTGCGCCATGGCCGTGAGGTCGAGCGCGTCAAGAGCAAGTCGCCGGCGATGCAGGAAAGCCCGCAGCGCCGCGGCGTGTGCACGCGCGTCTACACCACCACGCCGAAGAAGCCGAACTCCGCGCTGCGCAAGGTCGCCAAGGTTCGCCTGACCAACGGCTTCGAGGTCATCTCCTACATCGGCGGCGAGGGCCACAACCTGCAGGAGCACAGTGTCGTGCTCGTGCGCGGCGGCCGCGTGAAGGATCTGCCGGGCGTGCGCTACCACATCGTGCGCGGCTCGCTGGATCTTCAGGGCGTGAAGGACCGCAAGCAGTCGCGCTCGAAGTACGGCGCCAAGCGGCCCAAGAAGGCTTGAAGCGGTTCATCGCGGCAGGCCGCCGGCCTGCCGAGTAAGTGGAGGGCCCGGGTGGCCCTCCGCGGTGCGGACCGAACGTTCGCGCCAACTGAAGCAACAGAAGGAAGAGTCCCATGCCACGTCGTCGCGAAGTCCCCAAGCGCGAAATCCTGCCCGATCCGAAGTTCGGCTCGGTCGATCTGTCCAAGTTCATGAACGTCGTCATGGAGTCGGGCAAGAAGGCCGTCGCCGAGCGCATCATCTACGGCGCGCTCGAGCAGGTCGAGAAGCGCGCCAACAAGGATCCGCTCGAGGTGTTCCTCACCGCGCTGAACAACGTCAAGCCGATGGTCGAGGTCAAGTCCCGCCGCGTCGGCGGTGCGAACTACCAGGTTCCCGTGGAAGTTCGCCCCGTCCGCCGCGTCGCGCTGGCCATGCGCTGGCTGAAGGAATCGGCGCGCAAGCGCGGCGAGAAGTCGATGGCGCAGCGCCTGGCCAACGAGCTGCTCGAGGCCTCCGAGGGCCGGGGCGGCGCAATGAAGAAGCGCGACGAAGTGCACCGCATGGCCGAGGCCAACAAGGCGTTCTCGCACTTCCGCTTCTGACAAGGCTTGTTTCCGGCCGCCCTCGGGTTAGTCCCAACCCGACGGCGGCCCCTGCATTTGGAGTGAGATCATGTCCCGCAAGACCCCCATCGAGCGCTACCGCAACATCGGTATCTCTGCGCACATCGATGCCGGCAAGACCACCACGACCGAGCGCATCCTGTACTACACCGGGGTGAACCACAAGATCGGCGAGGTGCACGATGGCGCCGCCACGATGGACTGGATGGAGCAGGAGCAGGAGCGGGGCATCACGATCACGTCGGCGGCCACCACCTGCTTCTGGAAGGGCATGGACCTGTCCTTCCCCGAGCACCGCATCAACATCATCGACACGCCCGGGCCACGTCGACTTCACGATCGAGGTCGAGCGCAGCATGCGCGTGCTCGACGGCGCGTGCATGGTCTATTGCGCGGTCGGCGGCGTGCAGCCGCAGTCCGAGACCGTCTGGCGCCAGGCCAACAAGTACAAGGTGCCTCGCCTGGCCTTCGTGAACAAGATGGACCGCACCGGCGCCAACTTCTTCAAGGTCTACGAGCAGATGAAGTCGCGCCTGAAGGCCAACCCGGTGCCCATCGTGGTGCCGATCGGCGCCGAGGAGAACTTCACCGGCGTGGTCGACCTCATCAAGATGAAGGCCATCGTCTGGGACGAAGCGTCGCAGGGCATGAAGTTCGACTACCGTGAAATCCCGGCCGACATGCTCGACGATTGCAACAAGTGGCGCGAGAACATGGTCGAGGCGGCCGCCGAAGCCAGCGAAGAGCTCATGAACAAGTACCTCGAGTCGGGCGAGCTGACCGAGGCGGAGATCAAGAGCGGCCTGCGCCTGCGCACCATTGCCAGCGAGATCCAGCCCATGCTCTGCGGCACCGCGTTCAAGAACAAGGGCGTGCAGCGCATGCTCGACGCGGTGATCGAGTTCATGCCGTCGCCGATCGACATCCCGCCGGTGCCCGGCCATGACGAAGACGACAAGGAAGTCGTCCGCAAGGCCGACGACAACGAAAAGTTCGCCGCGCTCGCGTTCAAGCTCATGACCGACCCGTACGTCGGCCAGCTCACGTTCGTGCGCGTGTATTCGGGCGTGCTCAAGTCCGGAGACTCGGTCTACAACCCGGTCCGCGGCAAGAAGGAGCGCATCGGCCGCATCCTGCAGATGCACGCCAACCAGCGCGAGGAGATCAAGGAGATCCTGGCGGGCGACATCGCCGCCTGCGTGGGCCTGAAGGACGTGACGACCGGCGAGACGCTGTGCGATCCGGACGCCATCATCACGCTCGAGAAGATGGAGTTCCCCGAGCCGGTGATCTCGCAGGCGGTGGAGCCCAAGACCAAGGCCGACCAGGAGAAGATGGGCGTTGCCCTCGGCCGCCTGGCGCAGGAAGACCCGTCGTTTCGCGTGCGCACCGACGAGGAGTCCGGCCAGACCATCATCTCCGGCATGGGCGAGCTGCACCTGGAGATCATCGTCGACCGCATGAAGCGCGAGTTCGGCGTGGAGGCCAACGTCGGCAAGCCCCAGGTCGCGTATCGCGAGACGATCCGCCGCCCGGTCGAAGACATCGAAGGCAAGTTCGTGCGCCAGTCCGGCGGCAAGGGCCAGTACGGCCACGTCGTGCTCAAGATCGAGCCGCAGGAGCAGGGCAAGGGCTTCGAGTTCGTCGATGCCATCAAGGGCGGCGTGGTGCCGCGCGAGTTCATCCCGGCGGTGAAGAAGGGCGTCGAAGACACCCTTCCGAACGGCGTGCTGGCCGGCTATCCGGTCGTCGACGTGAAGGTCACGCTCACGTTCGGCTCCTACCACGAGGTCGACTCGAACGAGAACGCCTTCAAGATGGCCGCGTCCATCGGCTTCAAGGACGGCTGCCGCAAGGCCAGCCCGGTGATCCTGGAGCCGATGATGGCCGTCGAGGTCGAAACGCCCGAAGACTACGCCGGCTCGGTGATGGGTGACCTGTCCTCCCGCCGCGGCATGGTGCAGGGCATGGACGACATGCCCGGCGGCGGCAAGGTCATCAAGGCCGAGGTGCCGCTGTCGGAGATGTTCGGCTACTCCACCACGCTGCGCTCGATGTCGCAGGGCCGCGCCACCTACACGATGGAGTTCAAGCACTACTCCGAGGCGCCCAAGAACGTCGCCGACGCGATCATCACCGCACGCGGCAAGTAGCAGCAACACGATGGTCTACGGCATCGTCAGCGCCGGCTGCCAGTGGCCGGCGCGCCGCGTGTAGACCTTAAATACGCACTGGAAACGCTCTTTAGAGACGGAGATTCGAAATGGCAAAAGAGCAAATTCGACCGCACCAAGCCGCACGTGAACGTGGGCACGATCGGGCACGTGGACCACGGCAAGACGACGCTGACGGCGGCGATCACGAGCGTGCTGGCGAGCAAGTTCGGAGGCGAGGCGAAGGCGTACGACCAGATCGACGCGGCGCCCGAGGAGAAGGCGCGCGGGATCACGATCAACACCGCGCACGTGGAGTACGAGACGGCGAACCGGCACTACGCGCACGTGGACTGCCCCGGGCACGCCGACTACGTGAAGAACATGATCACGGGCGCGGCGCAGATGGACGGGGCGATCCTGGTGGTGTCGGCCGCGGACGGCCCGATGCCGCAGACGCGCGAGCACATCCTGCTGGCGCGCCAGGTGGGGGTGCCGTACATCATCGTGTTCCTGAACAAGTGCGACATGGTCGATGACGCGGAGCTGCTCGAGCTGGTGGAGATGGAGGTTCGCGAGCTGCTGAGCAAGTACGACTTCCCCGGCGACGACACGCCGATCATCCACGGCTCGGCGAAGCTGGCGATGGAAGGCGACAAGGGGGAGCTGGGCGAGCAGGCGATCATGAAGCTGGCCGAAGCGCTGGACAGCTACATCCCCACGCCCGAGCGGGCGATCGACGGGGCGTTCCTGATGCCCGTGGAAGACGTGTTCAGCATCAGCGGGCGCGGCACGGTGGTCACCGGGCGCGTGGAGCGCGGGGTGGTGAAGGTCGGCGAGGAAATCGAGATCGTGGGCATTCGCGCGACGCAGAAGACCACCTGCACGGGCGTGGAGATGTTCCGCAAGCTGCTGGACCAGGGGCAGGCGGGCGACAACGTGGGGGTGCTGCTGCGCGGCACGAAGCGCGAGGACGTGGAGCGCGGGCAGGTGCTGTGCAAGCCGGGCAGCATCAAGCCGCACACGCACTTCAGCGCCGAGGTGTACGTGCTGAGCAAGGAAGAGGGCGGGCGGCACACGCCGTTCTTCAACAACTACCGGCCGCAGTTCTACTTCCGCACGACGGACGTGACGGGCGCGGTGGAGCTGCCCAAGGACAAGGAGATGGTGATGCCCGGCGACAACGTGACGATCACCGTCAAGCTGATCGCCCCGATCGCCATGGAAGAAGGCCTGCGCTTCGCCATCCGCGAGGGCGGCCGCACCGTCGGCGCCGGCGTCGTGGCAAAGATCGTCGAATGACATGGGACCGCCGGGTGCCCGCCCGTGCCGGGCAAGGCACCCTTCGGCCACAACCGCTACGTTGCAGCCCTGAGGGCTGCAACACCGCTCTTTAGGAGTCACCATGCAAAAGCAGAAGATCCGCATCCGCCTCAAGGCGTTCGACTACAAGCTGATCGACCAGTCCGCGCTCGAGATCGTCGACACCGCCAAGCGCACGGGCGCCATCGTCCGCGGCCCGGTGCCGCTGCCGACGCGCCTCCAGCGCTTCGACATCCTGCGCTCGCCGCACGTCAACAAGACCTCCCGCGACCAGTTCGAGATCCGCACTCATCAGCGGCTCATGGACATCGTCGACCCGACCGACAAGACCGTGGACGCGCTGATGAAGCTCGACCTCCCGGCCGGCGTCGACGTGGAGATCAAGCTGCAATAAGGTGCGTAGCGGTTGCGGGCTGTCTCGCAACTGCTACAATCGCCGGCTTTCCTGTGGGCGCCAGGCGACTGTCGGCGCCTCTTCACGTTCTTTTTACTCACCTGGCCAATCGATGTCAGGTCGTGCAACCAGCCTCGTTCCAAGGGGCGGAGAAAAACCATGAGTCTGAGCAAGCGTCTCGGATTGCTGGGTCGCAAGGTGGGCATGATGCGCATCTTCACGGACGACGGCGATGCCATTCCCGTGACCGTGCTTGACGTGTCCAACAACCGCGTCACCCAGGTCAAGACCGAAGAGACCGACGGCTACAGCGCCATCCAGGTGGCGTTCGGCACGCGCAAGGCATCGCGCGTGACCAAGCCCGAAGCCGGTCACCTCGCCAAGGCCGGAGTCGAAGCCGGCCGGGTGCTCAAGGAGTTCCGCGTCGACGCCGCCGTTGCCGCCGAGTACAAGCCCGGCGCCACGGTTCCGGTCACGCTGTTCGCTGCCGGCCAGCTCGTCGACGTGCAGGGCACGTCGATCGGCAAGGGCTTCACCGGCACGATCAAGCGTCACAACTTCTCCTCGCAGCGCGCCTCCCACGGCAACAGCCGCTCGCACAACGTGCCCGGCTCGATCTCCATGGCGCAGGATCCGGGGCGCGTGTTCCCGGGCAAGAAGATGTCCGGCCACCTGGGCGACGAGACCGTCACCACGCAGAACCTGGACGTCGTCCGCGTCGACGAAGCGCGTTCGCTGCTGCTTGTGCGCGGCGCTGTTCCCGGCTCGAAGAACGGCCACGTCGTCGTGCGCCCGGCCGTCAAGGCCAAGCTCAAGACCGCGAAGGGAGCCCAGTGATGCAACTCGAGCTCCTGAACGAACAGGGCCAGGCGACTTCCAAGGTCGACGCGCCCGACACCGTGTTCGCGCGCGACTACAACGAAGCGCTGGTGCACCAGATCGTCGTCGCCTACCAGGCCAACGCGCGCCAGGGCACGCGCGCCCAGAAGGACCGCGGCACCGTCAAGCACAGCACCAAGAAGCCGTTCCGCCAGAAGGGCACCGGCCGCGCCCGTGCTGGCATGACCTCCTCCCCGCTGTGGCGCGGAGGCGGCCGCATCTTCCCGAACACGCCCGACGAGAACTTCTCGCACAAGGTCAACAAGAAGATGTACCGCGCCGGGATGGCGGCCATCCTGTCGCAGCTCGCGCGCGACGGTCGTCTCGCCGTGGTCGACTCCCTCACCGTGGATTCGCCCAAGACGAAGCTGCTGGCGCAGAAGTTCAAGGCCATGGGCCTCGACTCGGTGATGGTGATCGCCGACCAGGTCGACGACAACCTGCTGCTGGCCTCCCGCAACCTTGCCAACGTGCTCGTGGTCGAGCCGCGCTACGCCGATCCGCTGTCGCTGGTCTTCTACAAGAAGGTGCTGGTGACCAAGGGCGCGATCGAGCAGCTCAAGGAGATGTACGCATGAGCGCTCCCGCCAAGTACGACGAAGGCCGCCTGGCGCAGGTGCTCGTCGCGCCGATCGTGTCCGAGAAGGCCACGACCGTCGGCGAGAAGCACAACCAGGTGCTGTTCAAGGTTCTGCGCGACGCGACCAAGCCCGAGATCAAGGCCGCCGTCGAACTGATGTTCAAGGTCGAGGTCGCGGATGTCCGCACCGTCAACCAGAAGGGCAAGTCCAAGCGCTTCGGCCGCTCCATGGGGCGCCGTGACCACGTCAAGAAGGCGTATGTGTCGCTCAAGCCGGGCCAGGAGCTCAACTTCTCCGGGGAGTCCGCGTAATGGCTGTCGTCAAGATCAAGCCCACGTCGCCTGGCCGCCGTGCCGTGGTCAAGGTGGTGCACAAGCACCTTCACAAGGGCGAGCCCGAGAAGTCCCTGCTCGAGCCCCAGAAGCAGAATGCCGGCCGCAACAACAACGGCCACATCACCACGCGTCACAAGGGCGGCGGGCACAAGCACCACTATCGCGTGATCGATTTCCGTCGCAACAAGGACGGCATTCCGGCCAAGGTCGAGCGCATCGAATACGACCCGAACCGCACCGCGCACATCGCGCTCGTGTGCTACGCCGACGGCGAGCGTCGCTACATCATCGCCCCGCGCGGCCTCGAGGTCGGCTCGACGGTGCTGTCCGGCGCCGAGGCGCCCATCAAGGCAGGCAACGCGCTGCCCATCCGCAACATCCCGGTCGGCTCCACGATCCATTGCATCGAGATGCTGCCGGGCAAGGGCGCCCAGATCGCCCGCTCGGCCGGCTCGTCGGTGACGCTGATGGCGCGCGAAGGCACGTACGCGCAGCTGCGCCTTCGCTCCGGCGAAGTGCGCAAGATCCACATCGATTGCCGCGCGACCATCGGCGAGGTGAGCAACGAAGAGCACAGCCTGCAGCAGTACGGCAAGGCCGGTGCAACGCGCTGGCGCGGCATTCGCCCGACGGTGCGGGGCGTCGCGATGAACCCGGTGGACCACCCGCACGGTGGCGGCGAAGGCCGCACCGGCGAGGGCCAGGATCCGGTGTCGCCGTGGAACACGCTCACCAAGGGCTACCGTACTCGCAGCAACAAGCGCACGCAGACGATGATCGTCTCGCGTCGCAAGAAGTAAGGGCTCGACCATGGCTCGTTCACTGAAAAAAGGTCCTTTCGTGGACCACCACCTGATGGCCAAGGCCAGCAAGGCGTCGGCCACGAAGGACAAGAAGCCGATCAAGACCTGGTCGCGCCGCTCCACGATCCTGCCCGAGTTCATCGGGCTGACGATCGCAGTGCACAACGGCAAGCAGCACGTTCCGGTGTATGTGTCCGACCAGATGGTCGGCCACAAGCTCGGCGAGTTTGCGATGACGCGCACGTTCAAGGGTCACCCGGCCGACAAGAAGGCGAAGAAGTAAGGACACGACGATGGAAACCCAAGCAATCGCTCGCGGCGTGCGCCTCTCGGTCGACAAGGGCCGGCTGGTGGCGGACCTGATCCGCGGCAAGAAGGTGGACCAGGCGCTCAACATCCTGAACTTCACCCAGAAGAAGGCCGCCGGGCATCATCCGCAAGACGCTCGAATCCGCGATCGCCAATGCCGAGCACAACGACGGCGCCGACATCGACGAGCTGAAGATCAAGTCGATCTACGTCGAGCAGGGCGCCACGCTCAAGCGGTTCTCGGCTCGCGCCAAGGGCCGCGGCAACCGCATCAGCAAGCCGACCTGCCACATCTTCGTGACCGTCGGGGACTGAAGGAAGACCATGGGACAAAAAATCCATCCGACCGGTTTCCGCCTGCCCGTCACTCGTGCCTGGGCGTCGCGCTGGTTCGCCAACAACCGCAACTTCAGCCAGATGCTGGCCGAGGATCTGCAGGTGCGCGAGTACCTCAAGGCGCGCCTGAAGAACGCAGCGGTGTCGCGCATCCTGATCGAGCGCCCGGCGAAGAACGCCCGCATCACGATCTTCTCGGCGCGACCTGGCGTCGTCATCGGGAAGAAGGGCGAGGACATCGAGAACCTGAAGGCCGAGCTCACCCGTCGGCTCGGCGTGCCGGTGGCAGTGAACATCGAGGAAGTGCGCAAGCCCGAGATCGATGCTCAGCTGATCGCCGACTCGATCACCCAGCAGCTCGAGAAGCGCATCATGTTCCGCCGCGCCATGAAGCGCGCGATGCAGAATGCCATGCGCCTGGGCGCGCAGGGCATCAAGATCATGAGCGCCGGCCGACTGAACGGCATCGAGATCGCCCGCACCGAGTGGTATCGCGAGGGCCGCGTGCCGCTGCACACGCTGAAGGCCGACATCGACTACGGCTTTTCGGAAGCCAAGACCACCTACGGCGTCATCGGCGTCAAGTGCTGGGTCTACCGCGGCGACCGACTCGGCGCCGGCGAGGCGCCGGGCGCGAACGAGCCGAAACAGGAAATGGAAGACCGCCGTCCGCGCCGCGGCCCGCGGCCCGGCGCGCCCGGAGACCGCCGTGGCCCGCCCCGAGGCGACCGTGGTGGCGACCGCCCGCCGCGCCAAGCCGCCGCGCCGGCCGACGGCGGCGACAAGCCGGCGGTGACGCCGGCCGCCGACGCGCCGAAGACGCCTGCCGTCAAGCGGGTGCGCAAGGTCGTGCCGCCCACGGGTGGCGCGAAAGGAGAATAAGGAATGCTGCAACCAGCACGTCGCAAGTTCCGCAAGGAACAGAAGGGCCGCAACACCGGCATCGCCACGCGCGGCACCAATGTGTCGTTCGGCGAATTCGGCCTCAAGGCCACCGAGCGCGGCCGCATCACTGCCCGTCAGATCGAGGCTGCGCGCCGCGCCATCTCACGTCACATCAAGCGCGGCGGCCGCATCTTCATCCGCATCTTCCCGGACAAGCCGATCTCGCAGAAGCCGGCCGAAGTGCGCATGGGCAACGGCAAAGGCAATCCCGAGTACTACGTGGCCGAGATCCAGCCCGGCAAGGTGCTGTACGAGATCAACGGCGTGCCGGAGGCGCTGGCTCGCGAGGCGTTCACGCTGGCCGCCGCCAAGCTGCCGCTGCGCTGCACGTTCGTCGCGCGCCAGCTCGGCCTGTGATCGGAGAACATCGATGAGCAAAGCCTCTGAACTGCGCGGCAAGGACGTTGCCGCGCTCGAGAAGGAAGTGTCCGAGCTGCTGAAGGCCCATTTCGGCCTGCGCATGCAGAAGGCCACCCAGCAACTGTCGAACAATTCGCAACTGGGCAAGACGCGTCGCGACATCGCACGCGCCAAGACGGTCCTGGCCCAGAAGAAGAAGGAGGCCGCCAAATGACGGACTCAACGCAAGAAAAGATCGTCCCGAACCGCGTGCCGCGTTCGTTCGTCGGCAAGGTGGTCAGCGACAAGCGCGCCAAGACGGTGACCGTCCTGGTCGAGCGCCGCTTCAAGCACGAGCTGTACGGCAAGATCGTCGCCCGGTCCAACAAGTACCACGCGCACGATGAGAACGGCGAGTACAAGATGGGCGACATCGTCGAGATCACCGAGAGCCGCCCGATCTCCAAGACCAAGTCGTGGGTCGTCAGCCGGCTGGTTCAGAAGGCGCAAAACGTCTGAGCGCCGTCTTCCCGGAGAACATCATGCTGAAAGTCGGTGACAAGCTGCCCGCTGCGACGCTGCGCGAGTACATCGAGGTCGAGGGCGAAGGCTGCACCATCGGCCCGAACGCGTTCGACGTGCACAAGGAGGCTGCCGGCAAGACGCTCGCCATCTTCGCGTTGCCCGGCGCGTTCACGCCGACCTGCTCCGCGAAGCACGTTCCCGGTTTCGTCGCGAAGGCGGAAGCCCTGAAGGCGGCGGGCGTCGACGAGATCTGGTGCATTTCGGTCAACGATGCCTTCGTCATGGGCGCCTGGGCACGTGACCAGAAGACCGGCGGCAAAGTGCGCATGATGGCCGACGGCAGCGCGGAGTTCACGCAGGCTGCCGGCCTCGCAGTCGACCGCACCTCTGTGGGCATGGGCATCCGGTCGCAACGCTACTCCATGCTCGTCAAGGACGGCGTCGTCAAGGCGTTCAACCTCGAGGCGCCGGGCAAGTTCGAAGTCAGCGACGCCGAGACGCTGCTTCGCCAGGCGAAGGAAGCCCTCGCCTGACACTTCCTTCGGCGAAGGCCCTGTTTGACAGGCGCCACGCCGATCCTGCATAATTTGCGGCTTCGCCGGAAGCGGAGGCCTTAGGGTATAGGGCCTTGAGGTATCACGCTTTCCCGGATCCGCCCATCCACGGGCCCAAGACTGCTCGAGCCTGGCAGCCTGGCTCGAGGCAAGTTGGGGACAGACATGATCCAAATGCAATCGCAACTCGAGGTTGCCGACAACACGGGTGCCAAGCGCGTCATGTGCATCAAGGTGCTCGGCGGCTCGAAGCGCCGTTACGCCGGCATCGGCGACGTCATCAAGGTCAGCATCAAGGAAGCCGCGCCGCGCGGCCGCGTGAAGAAGGGCGAGGTCTACAGCGCCGTGGTCGTTCGCACTGCCAAAGGCGTTCGCCGCCAGGACGGTTCGCTCATCAAGTTCGACGGCAACGCCGCCGTCCTGCTGAACAACAAGCTGGAGCCGATCGGCACCCGCATCTTCGGCCCGGTCACGCGCGAACTGCGCACCGAGCGCTTCATGAAGATCGTGTCGCTCGCCCCCGAAGTGCTCTGACCCTCGAGGACCAGACCATGAAGAAGATTCGCAAGGGCGACCAGGTCATCGTGCTGACCGGCCGCGACAAGGGCAAGCGCGGCACCGTGATCTCGCGCGTCGACGACGATCACGTCACCGTTGAGGGCGTGAACATCGTCAAGAAGCACGTCAAGCCCAACCCGCTGAAGGGCACGACCGGAGGCGTTGTCGACAAGACCATGCCGATCCACCAGTCCAACGTCGCCATCTACAACGCTGCGACCGGCAGGGCCGACCGCGTTGGTGTCAAGCTGCAGGCCGACGGCAAGAAGGTCCGCGTGTTCCGCTCCAGCGGCGACGAGATCAAGGCGTAAGAGGTTCACATGGCCCGTTTGCAACAGTTCTATCGCGACCAGGTAGTGCCGGACCTCATGAAGAAGTTCGGCTACAAGTCCGTGATGCAGGTGCCCCGCATCTCCAAGATCACGCTCAACATGGGCGTGTCGGAGGCGGTGGCCGACAAGAAGGTGATGGACCACGCCGTGGGCGACCTCACCAAGATCGCGGGCCAGAAACCGGTGGTCACCAAGTCGCGCAAGGCGATCGCGGGCTTCAAGATCCGCGAGAACGTTCCCGTCGGCTGCATGGTCACGCTGCGCGGCGTGCAGATGTTCGAGTTCCTCGATCGCTTCGTCACCGTGGCGCTGCCGCGCGTGCGCGATTTCCGTGGCATCTCGGGTCGGGCGTTCGACGGTCGCGGCAACTACAACGTCGGTGTCAAGGAACAGATCATCTTCCCTGAGATCGACTACGACAAGATCGACGTCATCCGTGGTCTGAACATCAGCATCACGACCACCGCGAAGTCCGACGACGAAGCCAAGGCGCTGCTGTCGGCCTTCCGCTTCCCGTTCAAGAACTGAGGTGCCCAGTGGCCAAACTCTCGATCAAACAGCGTGAAGCCAAGCGCGAGCAACTGGTCGCCAAGTTCGCGAAGAAGTACGCCGAGCTGAAATCGGTGGCCGACGACGCGAAGCGGTCCGACGAAGAGCGCTACGCCGCGCGGCTGGAGCTGCAGAAGCTGCCGCGCAATGCCAACCCGACGCGCCTACGCAATCGCTGCGGACTCACCGGCCGCCCGCGCGGCACCTTCCGCAAGTTCGGCCTCGCGCGCAACAAGATTCGCGAATTGGCCTTCAAGGGCGACATCCCCGGTGTCGTCAAGGCGAGCTGGTAAGCCGGCCTGATCAGGAGATACCGCAAATGAGCATGAGTGATCCTATCGCCGACATGCTGACCCGCATCCGCAACGCGCAGCTCGTCGAGAAAGCCAGCGTGGCAATGCCGTCGTCGAAGCTGAAGGTCGCGATCGCCCAGGTCCTGAAGGACGAGGGCTACATCGATGACTTCGCCATCAAGGGCGACGCGGCCAAGGCCGAGCTCGAGATCGCGCTGAAGTACTACGCCGGTCGGCCTGTCATCGAGCGCATCGAGCGCGTCAGCCGACCGGGCCTGCGGGTCTACAAGGGCCGCAACGACATCCCGCACGTGATGAACGGTCTGGGGGTCGCCATCGTCACCACGCCCAAGGGCGTGATGACCGACCGCAAGGCACGCGCCACCGGCATCGGCGGCGAAGTGCTCTGCTACGTGGCCTGACGCCAGGGAGGAACGGAACCATGTCCCGCGTTGGAAAAATGCCGATCACGCTCCCGAAGGGCGTGGAGGTCTCGGTCTCGGATCAAAGATCACCGTCAAGGGTCCGCAGGGCACGCTCACCTTGCCGCTCAATCCCGCTGGTCACCGTCACGCTCGAAGGCGGCAAGGTCTCCTTCGTCGCGACCAACGAGTCGGCTGAAGCCGACGCGATGAGCGGCACGATGCGTGCGCTGGTGTCCAACATGGTCAACGGTGTTGGCAAGGGCTTCGAGCGCAAGCTGAATCTGGTGGGCGTGGGGTTTCGCGCGCAGGCGCAGGGCCAGAAGCTGAACCTTCAGGTCGGCTACTCGCACCCCGTCGTCAAGGATATGCCCGCGGGCATTGTCGTGCAGACGCCGACCCAGACCGAAATCATCATCAAGGGTGCCGACCGTCAGGCGGTGGGCCAGATCGCCGCCGAAGTCCGGGCGATCCGCCCGCCCGAGCCCTACAAGGGCAAGGGCATCCGCTACAGCGATGAGCGCGTGGTCTTGAAAGAGACCAAGAAGAAGTAAGGAGCGAGAACATGGTGAACAAGAAAGACCAGCGTCAGCGCAGAGCGCGCCAGACGCGCTCGCGCATCGCAACGCAACGGGTCGCGCGCCTGACGGTGTTCCGCTCCAACCTGCACATCTACGCCAGTGTCGTCTCCGACGACGGCGCCAAGGTGCTGGCGAGCGCATCGACCGCCGAGAAAGACCTGCGCGATCAGCTGGGTGGCAAGGGCAGCAATGCCGCTGCCGCGGCGCTGGTCGGCAAGCGCATCGCCGAGAAGGCGAAAGCTGCCGGCGTAGAGAAGGTCGCCTTCGACCGCTCCGGCTTCGCGTACCACGGCCGCGTGAAGGCGCTGGCCGAGGCTGCTCGCGAGGCGGGCCTGCAGTTCTGACGCATAAAGGAATCGAGCAATGGCTAAGTTTCAACCGCGCGTGCAGGACGAAGGTCGCGACGACGGGCTGAAGGAGAAGATGATTGCGGTCAACCGCGTCACCAAGGTCGTCAAGGGTGGCCGCATCCTCGGCTTCGCTGCGCTGACCGTGGTCGGTGACGGCGATGGGCGCATCGGCATGGGCAAGGGCAAGGCGCGGGAAGTGCCGGTCGCCGTGCAGAAGGCCATGGAGGCCGCGCGCCGCAACATGGTCAAGGTCAGCCTGAAGAACGGCACCATCCACCACAAGGTCGAAGGCGAGCACGGCGCGGCCAAGGTACTGATGGCACCGGCCAAGCAAGGCGACGGCATCATCGCCGGCGGCCCGATGCGCGCGGTCTTCGAAGTGATGGGCGTGACCGACATCGTGGCCAAGAGCCATGGTTCGACCAACCCGTACAACATGGTTCGTGCGACGCTGAATGCGCTCACGCGCTCTACCACGCCGGCCGAAGTGGCGGCCAAGCGCGGCAAGACGGTCGAAGAGATCTTCGGCTGACCCGCGGCGGAGAACAACGATGTCTGACCAGAAGACTCTCAAGGTAAAGCTCGTCAAGAGCCCGATCGGCACGAAGCAGTCGCATCGCGACACGGTGCGGGGCCTGGGCCTGCGCAAGCTCAACAGCGAGTCGGTGCTCGAAGACACGCCGGCGGTTCGCGGAATGATCAACAAGATCTCGTACCTCGTGAAGGTGCTGTGATGGAACTGAACTCGATCAAGCCTGCCGAGGGCAGCAAGAAGGCGCGCCGCCGCGTCGGCCGCGGCATCGGCTCGGGGATCGGCAAGACGGCCGGCCGCGGGCACAAGGGCCAGAAGTCGCGTGCTGGCGGGTTTCACAAGGTCGGCTTCGAAGGCGGCCAGATGCCGCTGCAGCGCCGGCTGCCCAAGCGCGGCTTCAAATCGCGTGCGCTGAAGTACAACGCCGAGATCAGCCTGGCCGATCTACAGCGCCTGGGCGCTGCCGAGGTCGATCTCCTCACGCTGAAGCAGGCGGGGCTGGTCGGCGAACTCGCCAAGAACGTCAAGGTGATCAAGTCCGGCGAACTCTCCAGCCCAGGTCGCGCTCAAGGGCATCGGCGCGACCGCCGGGGCGAAGGCCGCGATCGAGGCGGCTGGCGGCTCTGTCGCCTGAACGCAAGGATCCAGGACCCGTGGCAACCAACACCACCCGGCTGGCCAAGACCGGCAGGTTCGGCGACCTGCGGCGCAGGCTCGTCTTCCTGCTGCTCGCGCTGGTGGTCTACCGCATCGGGGCTCACATTCCCGTGCCCGGCATCAATCCGGACCAACTGCAGGAGCTGTTCAACAGCCAGCAGGGCGGAATCCTGAGCCTGTTCAACATGTTCTCGGGCGGCGCGCTCTCGCGCTTCACCGTGTTCGCGCTGGGCATCATGCCGTACATCTCGGCGTCGATCATCATGCAGTTGATGACGCACGTCGTACCCTCGCTCGAGGCGCTCAAGAAAGAGGGCGAATCCGGCCGGCGCAAGATCACGCAGTACACGCGGTACGGCACCTTGCTGCTCGCCGTGTTCCAGTCGCTCGGCATTGCGGTGGCCCTCGAGGGCTCGCCCGGCCTCGTGATCGACCCCGGCTTCGGCTTCCGGCTCACCGCAGTGGTGAGTCTCGTCGCCGGCACGATGTTCCTGATGTGGCTGGGTGAGCAGATTACCGAGCGCGGTCTCGGCAATGGCATCTCGATCCTGATCTTCGCCGGAATCGCTGCCGGGCTGCCCAGCGCCATCGGCGGGTTGTTCGAGCTCGTGCGCACCGGGGCGATGAGCATCATCGCTTCGCTGTTCATCATCGCGCTCGTCGGTATCGTGACGTTCGTCGTGGTGTTCGTCGAGCGCGGTCAGCGCAAGATACTGGTCAACTATGCCAAGCGCCAGGTGGGCAACAAGGTCTATGGCGGCCAGTCGTCCCACCTGCCGCTCAAGCTGAACATGTCGGGCGTGATCCCGCCGATCTTCGCGTCGTCGATCATCCTGCTGCCGGCCACCGTGGTGGGCTGGTTCGCCACCGGCGAGGGTCTGCGCTGGCTGAAGGATCTTTCCGCGGCACTGTCTCCCGGCCAGCCGATCTACGTCATGCTGTATGCGGCGATGATCGTGTTCTTCTGCTTCTTCTACACGGCGCTCGTGTTCAACAGCCGCGAGACCGCCGACAACCTGAAGAAGAGCGGCGCGTTCATTCCCGGCATCCGCCCCGGCGACCAGACCGCGCGCCACATCGACAAGATCCTTTCGCGCCTGACGCTGGCGGGCGCCGTGTACATCACGCTCGTGTGCCTGCTGCCCGAGTTCCTGGTGCTGAAGTACAACGTGCCGTTCTATTTCGGGGGCACCTCGCTGCTGATCATCGTGGTGGTCACGATGGATTTCTGGGCGCAGGTACAGAGCTATGTGATGAGTCAGCAGTACGAGTCGCTGTTGAAGAAGGCGAACTTCAAGACATCCTGAGCATGTCCAAGGACGACGTCATCCAGATGCAAGGGGAGATTCTCGAGAACCTCCCCAACGCCACGTTCCGGGTGAAGCTGGAAAACGGGCATGTCGTGTTGGGGCACATCTCCGGGAAGATGCGCATGCACTACATCCGCATCCTTCCGGGTGACAAGGTGACCGTGGAGCTCACGCCCTACGATTTGAGTCGCGCCCGCATCGTGTTCCGCGCGAAGTGAGGCCAAGGAGAAGACCATGAAAGTTTCGGCATCCGTAAAGAAGATGTGCCGCAATTGCAAGATCATCCGCCGCAATGGCGTCGTGCGGGTGATCTGTACCGACCCGCGCCACAAGCAGCGCCAAGGCTAAGCAGAGGAATCCCATGGCACGTATCGCTGGCATCAACATTCCGCCGCACAAGCACGCGGAAATCGGCCTGACCGCCATCTACGGCATCGGCCGAACCACCGCGCAGAAGATCTGCGAGGCGGCAGGCATCGCCTACTCGAAGAAGATCAAGGATCTCTCCGACACCGACCTCGAGCGCATCCGCGAGGAGATCGGCAAGATCACGATCGAAGGCGACCTGCGGCGCGAGATGTCGATCAACATCAAGCGCCTGATGGACCTCGGCTGCTATCGCGGTCTCCGGCATCGCCGGGGCTTGCCGGTGCGCGGCCAGCGCACCCGCACGAATGCCCGCACCCGCAAGGGACCGCGCAAGTCGGGCGCGATGGTCAAGAAGTAAGGAACCCCCATGGCCAAGGCACCCACCAATACCGCAGCGCGTCGCGTCAGCAAGAAGATCCGCAAGAACATCGCGGACGGCATTGCCCACGTGCACGCGTCGTTCAACAACACCATCATCACGATCACCGACCGCCAGGGCGGCGCGCTGTCGTGGGCCTCGAGCGGCGGCCAGGGCTTCAAGGGCTCTCGCAAGTCGACCCCATTCGCCGCCCAGGTTGCTGCCGAAGTGGCCGGCCGTGCAGCCCAGGAGCAGGGCATCAAGAACCTCGACGTGCGCATCAAGGGCCCGGGCCCGGGGCGCGAGTCGTCGGTGCGTGCGCTGGCCTCGCTGGGCATCCGCATCACGTCCATTTCCGACGTGACGCCGGTGCCCCACAACGGCTGCCGCCCGCAGAAGCGCCGTCGCATCTGAAGCGTTTTTCCACGCGGGTCGGCGGTGCTTCACAGCAGCGCCGACCTTGCACTTTGAAGACCACGTCCGAGCGCCCTACAACAACACCCGCCGGACTCGCGCGATGAAACACCTCGCGTCAGATTGACTGAAGGAAGAATCAAGTGGCACGTTACCTCGGACCCAAGGCCAAGCTGGCCCGCCGTGAAGGCACCGACCTCTACCTGAAGAGCGCCCGCCGCGCCATCAGCGACAAGGCCAAGTTCGACAGCAAGCCCGGCCAGCACGGGCGCACCTCCGGCTCGCGCACCAGCGATTTCGGCCTGCAGTTGCGCGAGAAGCAGAAAGTGAAGCGGATGTACGGCGTCCTCGAACGCCAGTTCCGCCGCTACTTCGAGGAAGCCGAGCGCCGCAAGGGCAACACCGGCTCGAACCTGCTCACGCTGCTGGAGACGCGCCTCGACAACGTCGTCTATCGCATGGGCTTCGGCAGCACCCGCGCCGAGGCGCGCCAGCTCGTCTCGCACCGCGCCATTACGGTCAATGGGAACGTCGTGAATATCGCGTCGTACCTCGTGAAGCCGGGCGACCAGGTGGCGGTGCGCGAAGCGAAGAAGAAACAGCTGCGCATCGCGGACGCGCTGAAGCTTGCGGAGTCCATCGGCCTGCCAGCCTGGGTGGACGTGAACAGCTCCAAGATGGAAGGCGTGTTCAAGAAGCTGCCCGACCGCGACGAATTCGGCGCCGACATCAACGAGTCGCTGATCGTCGAGCTGTACTCGCGCTGAGCGAGGCGCCGGCCGCGCCGGCAGGGTATTTCGGGCGCTGCGATCCGCCGGGCGCGCAGCGAGCATTTCCAGCCCGGCAGGTCCATCAGCCTTATCGGTGTAACGAGCCGAGGGTATTGACAGGAACATAACTCAATGCAAACGAATCTGCTGAAACCCAAAGCCATCAACGTCGAGCCGCTGGGCGGTCACCGCGCGAAGGTGACCCTCGAGCCGTTCGAGCGTGGCTACGGCCACACCTTGGGCAACGCGCTGCGGCGCGTGCTGCTCAGCTCGATGGTGGGTTACGCGCCGACCGAAGTCACGATCGCCGGGGTGCTGCACGAGTACTCCACGATCGACGGCGTGCAGGAAGACGTCGTCCACATCATGCTCAACCTCAAGGGCGTGGTGTTCCGCCTGCACAATCGCGACGAGGTCACGCTGGTGCTGCGCAAGGAAGGCGAAGGCCCAGTCACGGCCGGCGACATCCAGACTCCGCACGACGTCGAGATCATCAATCCCGACCACGAGATCGCCCATCTGGCGCACGGCGGCAAGCTCGACATGCAGATCAAGGTCGAGAAGGGCCGCGGCTACGTGCCGGGCAATCTGCGCCGCTTCGGCGACGAGCCGACCAAGTCGATCGGCCGCATCGTGCTCGACGCGTCCTACTCGCCCGTGCGGCGGGTGAGCTACGCCGTCGAGAACGCGCGCGTCGAGCAGCGCACCGACCTCGACAAGCTGGTCATGGAGATCGAGACCAACGGCGCCATCAGTCCGGAAGAAGCGATCCGCGCATCGGCCAAGATCCTGGTCGAGCAGCTGGCCGTGTTCGCGCAGCTCGAGGGCAGCGAGATCGCCGCGTTCGAGCAGCCCTCGCAGCGCAGCGCCCAGTTCGACCCGATCCTGCTGCGCCCGGTCGACGAGCTCGAGCTCACCGTGCGCTCGGCCAACTGCCTGAAAGCCGAGAACATCTACTACATCGGCGACCTGATCCAGCGCACCGAGACCGAGCTGCTCAAGACGCCGAACCTGGGCCGCAAGTCGCTCAACGAGATCAAGGAAGTGCTGGCTTCGCGCGGGCTCACGCTCGGCGCGCGGCTGGAGAACTGGCCCCCGCAGGGCCTCGACAAGCGCTGAACTCGAGCGCGTGCAACCCCGCGTACCTGATACGGCGCGGGTTCAATAAAGAAAGGAACGCACCATGCGCCACCGTCACGGACTCCGCAAACTGAACCGCACGAGCGAGCATCGCCAGGCGATGCTGCGCAACATGTGCAATGCCTTGCTGCGGCACGAGGCCATCCGGACCACGGTCCCGAAAGCCAAGGAACTGCGCCGCGTCGTCGAGCCGCTGATCACGCTCGGCAAGGAGCCCACGCTGTCCAATCGCCGCCTGGCGTTCGACCGCCTGCGCGATCGCGACGTCGTCACCAAGCTTTTCGCCGAGCTCGGCCCGCGCTACCAGGCGCGCCCGGGCGGCTACACCCGCATCCTGAAGATGGGCTTCCGCGTGGGCGACAACGCCCCGATGGCCTTCGTCGAGCTGGTGGACCGCCCGGAGCCGATGGAGACCGAAACCACCGCCGAAGCGGTCGAGTAAGGCTCCGCTCCTCATCGAGCGCAAAGGGCCGGCCGATGCCGGCCCTTTGTCGTTGCTGCACACTTGCACGATGCCCGCCCCGCTGCTGCAGATCGACCGCCTGGTCAAGCGCTACAACGGTGCGACCGTCGTCGACGGGCTGTCGCTCGAAATCCGCCCCGGCGAGTGCCTCGGCGTGATCGGGCCGAACGGCGCCGGCAAGACGACCACGATCCGCATGTGCCTGGGCCTCGTGGGCGCGGATGCGGGCGCGATCGAGATCTTCGGCCTGCCGGTGCCGCAACAGGTGCGCGAGGCCAAGAAGCGCCTCGGCGTCGTGACGCAGTTCGACAGTCTCGACCCCGATTTCACCTGCGCCGAGAACCTGCGCGTGTTCGCCAGCTACTTCGGCGTGCCGCGCCAGCAGATCGAAGCACGCATCCCCAAGCTGCTCGAGTTCGCCGCGCTGCAGGCGCGCGCTGCGTCGCGGCCCGCCGAGCTCTCCGGGGGCATGAAGCGGCGGCTGAGCCTGGCGCGCGCACTGGTGAACGATCCGGACCTCCTGCTGCTGGACGAGCCCACGACCGGGCTGGACCCGCAGGCCAGGCACCTCATGTGGGAGCGCCTGAAGGCGCTGCTCCAGCAAGGCAAGTCCATCCTGCTCACGACCCACTTCATGGACGAGGCAGAGCGCCTGTGTGATCGCCTCATCGTGCTCGACCACGGTCGCAAGATCGCCGAGGGCACGCCGCGGGGGCTCATCTCCGAGCACCTGGAGAGCGATGTCGTCGAGGTCTATGGCGACGGCGCCAAGGCCGCTGCCGAGCGGCTGGCGACGCTCGCCGGTCGCGTCGAGACAAGCGGCGACACGGTGTTCTTCTACGTGAGCGAGCCGCGCCCTCTGCTCGAGGCCCTCACCGACGACCACGCGCTGCGCACGCTGCACCGGCCCTCGAACCTGGAAGATCTCTTCCTGAAGCTCACCGGCCGCCAGATCCGCGACGACGCCTGACTTCACCGACCGCCTCCATCCATGAACGGTACCGCCACTGCTGCCCGGCCCGCTCCCCTCTACGACGTGCCTCGGCTATCGTCGCGCTGCCTGCCCGTGGTGCAGCGCAACCTGCTTGTGTGGCGCAAGCTCGCGGTGCCGAGCCTCATCGGCAACATCGCCGAGCCGCTGATCATCCTCGTCGCCTTCGGCTACGGCCTCGGCGCGCTGGTCGGCCGGGTCGGCGAGCTGCCCTACATCGTCTTCCTCGCCTCCGGCAGTATCTGCATGAGCACCATGTACGCGGCCTCGTTCGAGGCGATGTACTCGGCCTTCTCGCGCATGCACGTGCAGAAGACGTGGGAGGGCATCCTCAACGCGCCCGTGGCGTTGGACGACATCGTCTTCGCCGAGATGCTGTGGGCCGGCCTGAAGGCGCTCTTCTCGGCCATCGCGATCGCGCTGGTGCTGGTGGTGCTGGACATCAGCCGGCAGCCCACGCTCCTGGCGGCGCTGCCCGTGCTGTTCCTGACCGGCATCACGTTCTCGTCCATCGCGCTGGTATTCAACGCGCTGGCCAAGGGCTACGATTTCTTCACGTACTACTTCACCCTCGTGCTGACCCCGATGACCTTCCTCTCGGGCGTCTACTTTCCGACCGAGCACATGCCGGGCTGGCTCCAGGCGCTCGGGTCCGTGCTGCCGTTGACGGCTGCGGTGGAACTCGTGCGCCCGCTGGTCATCGGAGAGTGGCCTGCCCATTGGCTGCGGCCGCTGGCCGTGCTGCTGGCCTACGCGGCCGTGGGCTACTGGGTTGCGCTGGTGCTGACCCGGCGCCGCTTCTTCCGATGACTGCCATGTTCCGCCTGCTCATTGCCTTGTTGATCGCCTGGCCGCTGGCCGGCGCTGCGGCCGAAGACTTCCTCGAGCCCGAGAAGGCCTTCAGGTTCTCCACGCGCACGCTGGACGATCGCACGCTCGAGGTGGGCTTCGACATCGCGCCCGGCTACTACATGTACCGGGAGCAGTTCCGCTTCGAGGCGGCCGGCGCCACGCTGGGCCCGGTCGAGATTCCTCGCGGCAAGGTGAAGTTCGACGAGAACTTCGGCAAGAACGTGGAGACGTATCGCGGCGCCTTGCGCATCCGCGTGCCGGTGGCCGAGGCACCGCCGTCCTTCAGCCTCGCCGTGACGAGCCAGGGCTGCGCCGATGCCGGCCTGTGCTACCCGCCGATGACGAGCACGGTCGACGATCGGCCTGGCCGCGTTCGGCGGCCAGGGCGGCGTGCAGGCCGCCGCCGGCACCGCGATGGCCCCGGCCGCCTCGCCGGCGCAGAGTGGCCTGCGCCGGCCGGCGATGAAGGCGCCATCGCCGGCGCGCTGCAATCCGGACGCTTCTGGAGCGTCGTCGCCGTGTTCTTCGGGGCCGGCCTCCTGCTGTCCCTCACGCCTTGCGTGCTGCCCATGCTGCCGATCCTCTCGTCCATCATCGTCGGCCACGGCGGCACCCCGACGCGGGCGCGCGGCCTCGCGCTGGCGGCGAGCTATTCGCTCGGAATGGCGCTGGTCTACACGGCCTTCGGCGTCGCCGCCGGCCTGGCCGGCGAAGGGCTTGCCGCGGCGCTGCAGACGCCGTGGATTCTCGGCGCCTTCGCGCTCCTGCTGGTCGCGTTCTCGCTGTCGATGTTCGGCGTCTACGAACTGCGCCTGCCGCATGCGGTGTCGGGTGGCCTGGCGCGCGGCCTGCTGCGTCTGCGCGGCGGTCGCTTCGCCGCGGTGTTCGTGATGGGCGGCGTCTCGGCACTCATCGTGAGCCCTTGCGTCGCCGCCCCGCTGGCCGGCGCGCTCGTCTACCTTGAGCCAGACGCGCGATGTCACGCTGGGCGGCACGGCGCTGTTCGCGCTCGCCGCCGGCATGAGCATGCCGCTGATGCTGCTGGGCGCCTCGGCGGGTGCGCTGCTGCCGCGCGCGGGCGCGTGGATGGAAGGCGTCAAGCGCTTCTTCGGCGTGCTGCTGCTGGGCGTCGCGCTCTGGATGGTGCAGCCGCTGCTGCCGTCATCGCTGGCCATGGTCGGGTGGGGAGCTGCTGGCGCTGCTCGCCGCCGTGCTGCTGCTGCAGGGCTCGACGCCGGGCCGCTGGACATGGCTGCGCAGGACCGTCGGGCTCGGCAGCCGGTGGTGATTGCCCTCATGCAGTTCGTGGGCGCCGCATCGGGCGGCTATGACCCGTTGCAGCCGCTGGTCCACCTGAGCGCGAAGCGGGAAGGCGCAGGCGGCAGCAGCGTGCTGGCCTTCCAGCCGGTGCGCAGCGTGGCCGAACTGGACGCCGCCATCGCCGCCGCCGGCCGGCCGGTGATGCTTGATTTCTATGCGGACTGGTGCGTCTCGTGCAAGGAGATGGAGCGCTATACCTTCACCGACGCGCAGGTGCAGCGCGCGCTGGCGGGGTTCGTGCTGCTGAAGGCCGACGTCACGCGCAACGATGCGGCAGATCGCGAACTCCTGCGCCGCTTCCGGCTGTTCGGCCCGCCCGGCACGATCTTCTTCGACGCCCAGGGCCGCGAGCTTGCGAACCATCGCGTCATCGGCTTCCAGAATGCATCGCGGTTCGCACAGACGCTGCAGGAAGTGTCGTCGACGCAGTGACGTGTTCTCGAGGTGCTATACTGTCGGACTCAGTCGCGGGGTGGAGCAGCCTGGTAGCTCGTTGGGCTCATAACCCAAAGGTCGCAAGTTCAAATCTTGCCCCCGCAACCAACAATGAAAGCCTCGACCGATCTCGGTCGAGGCTTTTTCGTTGCGCAGTGTCCTGCAGCTGACGCTGAAGGTGCACGACGAAACGGTGACGATGTCGCGACGCATTTCGCCGACGTCGTGAGACCTGGCACGGCCAATGGGGGTCTGGTGCAGAATCCTTTCAAGCCGCCTCAGCGGCAACTCCCGTCGGATACCACGCTTCCATGAAAATTCTCGTGACCGGCGCAGCCGGTTTCATCGGCATGACCACGTCACTGCGCCTGCTGGCGCGCGGTGACGAAGTGGTCGGCATCGACAACCTCAACGACTACTACGACGTCCAGCTCAAGCAGGACCGGCTTCAGCGCCTGCAAGCCGCATCGCAGGCTTCCGCTTCGCGAAGACCGACGTCGCCGACCGGGCGGCGATGGAGCAGCTGTTCGCCGACGGAGCGCTTCGATCGCGTCGTGCATCTGGCGGCGCAGGCGGGCGTGCGCTACTCGCTGCAGAACCCGCACGCCTACGTCGACAGCAACCTCGTGGGCTTCATGCAACGTGCTCGAAGGCTGCCGCCACCACGGCGTGGAGCACCTCGTCTATGCATCGAGCTCCAGCGTCTACGGCGGCAACACGCAGCATGCCGTTCTCCGAGCACGACAACGTCGACCACCCGGTGAGCCTGTACGCGGCGACCAAGAAGGCGAACGAGCTGATGGCGCACACCTACAGCCACCTGTATCGGCTGCCGACGACCGGGCTGCGGTTCTTCACGGTCTACGGGCCCTGGGGACGCCCCGACATGGCGCTGTTCCTGTTCACCAAGGCGATCCTCGAAGGCCGTCCGATCGACGTCTTCAACGACGGGCGCATGCAGCGCGACTTCACCTACATCGACGACATCGCCGACGGCGTCGTCCGCGTGCTCGACCGCGTCGCCACGCCGGATGCGAGCTATCGCGCCGACGCGCCCGGATCCGGCCACCAGCAACGCGCCGTACCGCGTGTTCAACATCGGCAACCACACGCCGGTGCCGTTGCTCGAGTTCATCGCCTGCATCGAACGCGCGCTCGGCAAGACCGCGAGCAAGCGGCTGCTGCCGATGCAGGACGGCGACGTGCCTGCGACCTACGCCGACGTGCAAGCGCTGCACGACTGGGTCGGCTTCGTCCCGGCGACGCCGCGTCGAGGCCGGCATCGAGCGCTTCGTCTCCTGGTACCGCGGCTACTACGGTATCTAGAGACCACGGCCACAGGCCCGGCCGCCCTGGCCCTGCTGCCATCCCTTCAACCTAGGCATTGCAGTCTGTTAGGAAAGGCGTCTACCATGGCCCGCGATCGCCGTGCCCGGTCGGCATGGTGCGGTCGTGGAAGGAGAACACCTTGAACCTTTCCGGGGCTTCATGGCGGTGCTGGGCATGGCGCTGCGTGCTCGGCGTGGCAGTTACAACTCTGGGTGCCTGCGGGAACCTGTCGGGTCGGTATCCCCCCGCTCCATCTCAAGCACCAACCGCCGACTACTCTTACCTGATCGGATCGGGGGACATCCTCAACATCATCGTTTCGAGAAATCCGGAACTCTCCATGTCGGTTCCCGTGCGGCCCGACGGAAAGATATCGGCCCCACTGGTGGACGAACTGGTGGCGCAGGGCAGAAACCCGGCTGAGATTGCCAGGGAAATCGAGAAGAAGCTGTCCACGTACATTCGCGACCCGGTCGTCACGGTCGTCGTGACGAACTTTGTCGGGGCCTACAGCGAGCAGGTCAGGGTGGTCGGGGAAGCCGTCAGACCGCAGTTCCTGCCGTATAAGCAAAAGATGACGCTACTAGACGTCATGATCGCAGTTGGCGGGCTCACTGACTTTGCTTCGGGGAACGATGCCATCCTGCTTCGGACTTCGGAGGGCAACAAGCAGTACTCAGTCCGGATCAAGGATCTGGTGAAGCGCGGGGACATCGCAGCGAATGTCGAGATGCGTCCCGGTGACATTCTGATCATTCCCCAGAGTTTCTTCTGAGCCGCGGCCCTCATGAGCAGCCTCATTGAAAGAGCGGCCCAAAGGCTGGAGCAGTTGAGGAACACGGGTGTCGATCTTCAGCTGGGTCCATCCCCGCCCGTCCCGGTTCAGAACCGGGTGTCCCACGAAGGGCGCCAGTCCCGGAAGGTCGAAATCGATCTGGACCTGCTTGCAAAGAACGGCTTCGTAACCTCGGCCTCCCTCAGGACTCGCATTGCGGAGGAATTCCGCATCATCAAGCGCCCGCTCATCGTCAACGCGTCCAACCCGCGAGCGTCCGAGGCGGCCAGGCGCAATCTCATCATGGTGACGAGCGCCCTTCCAGGCGAGGGCAAGACCTTCACTGCGATCAATCTCGCGATGAGCATGGCGGCCGAGCTTGACCACACTGTCATGTTGGTCGATGCTGACGTCCGCCGGCCGTCGGTGTTGAACATGCTGGGCCTGCCGCCTGCGCCGGGATTGATGGAGGTCGTCAAGTCCTCCATGGAACTCCCGGACGTGATCTTGAAGACCAACGTGGACCGACTCAGCGTGCTGCCCTCCGGCATCCCGCATGACCAGGCGACCGAACTCTTGGCGAGCGACGGCATGCAGCGGCTGCTGGACGAGATCGCCACGCGATATGCCGACCGCATCGTCATCTTCGATTCCCCCCCGCTGCTTCTCACCACCGAGTCGAGGGTCCTGGCGTCCCGCATGGGACAGATCGTCTTCGTCGTGCGCGCGGACGAGACGCCGCAGGCCGACGTCGAAAGTGCGCTGGCAACGGTAGAGGGTTGCTCCGTCTTTCTTGTGCTGAACTCGGCACGAGCGGGAGTCCTTCCCGGGATGAGACAGGGCGACGGCTACGGATACGGCTATGGGTACGGTAGCGGACGGTAGGTGTCCTGAAAGCCCACTGCTACGGCGACATGCTCCCCGCTGACGGATCGGCGCGTCTGTCGCCCAGGCTCCTGTCGGCCGTTCTGGCCTTGTCAGCCGTTGCGGCGGCCGCGCAGGACGGTGCAAGAGAACCGTTGGGTCGCTTGATCACGCTGACGCCGCAAGTCTCCATCCAGGAGACGCTCACGGACAACGCCCGGTTCGTCCCCACGGGCAAGGAGTCGGATGCCATCACCATGCTCTCCGCCGGCCTCCAGGCGCGAAGTCAGTCGCCGGGGTTGCGTGGCTTCCTGGACTATTCGCTCGACTCCCTGCACTACGCACGAAGCTCGGACCTCAACGAGACCCAGAACCGGCTCAATGCCGCTGCCTCGCTGAGGCTGGTGGAGGAGCGCGCCTACGTTGATTTCGGGGGACTGATCACCTCCCAGCCCGTTTCCGTTTTCGGTACGCGCCCTCCAGTGGGTGGGCTGGCGGACCCCAACTTCGAGGAGGTCCGAAGCTACTCGATCGCGCCACGGCTCGAGGGCAGCCTGGGTCGCATCGCAGATTACCGGGCGCGACTGGGCTACGCCGCCAGCAGTACGGGTGCCTCCGGCGAGGCGACAGACAAGACTGAAACAAGCGCTTCTGCTGAACTCTTCAGCAGCCATTCCGGCGCGGGCCTGAGCTGGCGGGTCGAGGCCTTCAAGGAGGTCACCGATTTCGAGGAGGGCCGGGACACCGAAGATGTTCAGGTGCGAGCAGTTTTGACTGTGTCGCCCGACGGAGAGCTCGCGCTGTCGGGCATCGTGGGCCGGGAAACCAACGACGTGCTCACCGGCCAGTCCGAGACAGACGGCATCGCGGGCTGGCGCGTCGCGTGGGTACCCGGCCCACGAACAAGTCTGTCCGCAGAGCAGGTCAGTCGGTACTTCGGGCACTCGCATGCCGTCAGCGTGGTGCACCGCACCGCCCGCTGGGCATTCATCTACACCGACGTGGCGGACCTGGAACTCGGCTACACCCCGCAATTCGGCAGCCGTGGTTCCACCTACGACCTTCTGTTCGAACAGTTCGCATCCCGGGAGCCTGACCCGATACGTCGCGAGGCGCTCGTCTCCGCCTTGGTTGAGACGCTTGGGGTCGCGGCCTCGGTCGATCCCTTCGCACCGTCGCTCCTGACAACCTCGGCCGCTCGCACCCGTCAGCAGCGCCTTTCGGTGGCGTGGCTCGGCGTCCGCACAGGCGCCCTGGTCACGGCCATGCAGGGGCGCGCGTCGCAAATGGCCAGCTTGGCGCCCGCGAGTGACGACTTCGACCTCAGTCCCAATATCCGGCAACGGGGCGCGGGGCTCAACATCGCGCACCGCCTGACGCCGCTCACTTCCGCCAATGTCCTGACCATCTGGCAGCGGACTTTCGGAGACTCCAGCGCCCAGGCGACGACGTTCAGGTCACTGGTCGTCTCGCTCTCCAACCGCCTGGGCCGCCACACGTTCGCTTCCATTGCAGCGCGCTACGCACAGTTCACCAGCACGACCGACCCTTACGAAGAGAGCGCCCTGGTCGCCAGTTTCAGAGTGCAGTTCTGACCCCCATGTACGAAACGTTCTACGAGCTGAAGAGCCAGCCGTTCCAGCTCAACCCCGACCCGGCTTTCTACTTCGGCAGCAAGCAGCATCGCCGCGCGAAGGCGTACCTCGACTACGGGGTGCAGCGCAACGAGGGGTTCATCGTGATCACCGGCGAGATCGGCGCAGGCAAGACCACCGTGCTGGCGGAACTGCTCCAGTCGCTGCATCGCGACGACGTCGTCGTCGGCCACATCGTCACGACGCAACTCGATCCGGAAAACATGCTGCGCATGGTCGGCGCCGCGTTCGGGTTCAAAGTGAAGGACGCGTCCAAGTCCGAGCTGCTGATCACCTTGGAGGCGTTTCTGATCACACAGTCGCGCAAGGGCAAGCGGTGCCTGCTCATCGTCGACGAGGCGCAGAACCTGACGGCGAGATCGCTGGAAGAACTGCGCATGCTTTCCAACTACCAGCTGGGAAACCAGTCTCTGCTGCAGAGTTTTCTCGTCGGACAGCCTGAGTTCCGGCACATGCTGGCGCGGCCCGAGATGGAGCAATTCCGCCAGCGCGTGGCAGCCACCTGCCACATCGGCGCGCTCGACCTCGAGGATACGGAGCAGTACATCCAGCACCGGCTGCGCCTGGCGGGAGCCAGGGACAAGCCGCAATTCGAGGCCGGCTGCTACGAGGCGATCTACGAAGGCAGCAAGGGAATCCCTCGCAGGATCAACATCCTGTGTGATCGCTTGCTTCTGCAGGGCTTCCTGGCGGGCCGCTCGACGCTGACGCCGACCGACGCTCGTGCCGTGATCGATGAGCTGCTCGAGGAGACCGCCGCCCCGAAGGTGACGTTCAATGGTTTCGACAATGACGCCCTGCAAGAGAAGCCTGAGCCGGCTCACGCGAAGTCAGGAAACGGTGTGGCTGTTCCGCACGCGGGCGAGGCTCTTCACCAGTCCGGCAATGGCCTCACCTTGCCTCGATTGGGAGCAGAGGCGGCGGATCAATTGACACGCCACCTCACCGGCATCATGGCCACCAGCCACGGCGATCGTCTTCAGCGGCTGGAAGCGACCCTTCGGAACATCGAGCAGATCAACCTCCAGACGCTCGCCCTGCTGAGGGAATTGGTCGATGCCATGCGGAAGCCGCCCTCTTGAGTTGTTACTCAAGAAGTGAATGGTCGCTTCGAATCAGATCACGTTAAGAACGTAACCATGACGGATTAGTCTGTATCAAGCTTGATTCACTGATCCGGCCTGGCCAACGCAGCCAATGCGTGTCTTCCACCAGAACGCAAGAGCAGCATAGAAGACATAGTTCTCACTCTGGTCGCCCGTGAAAGCGCTCAGCGAGCGATCCCCCCGCCTCGAACAGCTCTCTGGGGCCGATCTTCAGAGTCGAGCGCCGCACATGTTGTATCACTCGACCCCTAAACCTAGGCGCTAATAGCGTCGTTAGACGAGAGACAACTCGCCTGAGGTGACCTAGACGTCACACAGGCAGAAGTGCTCGGGGCGCTGCCCCACGCAACCTGCGTCGCACCGACCCCGTCGGTTTGCACGCTCCGAGCACGGCACGACGAACCCTTGGTTCCATCGGGACCGGGATCGCGTGTGGGAGGGATCCGTTGACCTGCCGTTGAGGTGGCGCCTGCTCGCATGACGCGCTTGCGAGCGTGCGTGCTCGCGCCTCTGCAGCCTTGTGCCGCCGCTCCGTGTTCAGCACGCGAGCGTGGGGGAGTCTTTTTCTCAACTTTTTTTACCATGCATTCAAAACCCAACGTCGTCCGACACACGCTTCTTTCCTCCCTGATGGCTAGCGTCTTCCTCGTCACCGCATGCGGCGGCGGCGGCGCTCCATCCGACGAACACCTGGCGGCCGATGAGGCAACCTCTGAACCGACCGAAGATGCGCAGGGTTATGGCCGGGGAGGGAAGAAGAATCCGGCACCTGCGCCCGCCCCTGCGCCTGAGCCCGCCCCTGCGCCCGCTCCGGCTCCGGCTCCGGCTCCGGCTCCGGCCCCGGCTCCGGCCCCGGCTCCGGCTCCGGCTCCGGCTCCGGCCCCGGCTCCGGCTCCGGCTCCGGCCCCGGCTCCCGCGACTGCCGCGCTGGCGTGGTCGGCGGTGGCTGCGCCAGAAGTGGTGGGCTATCGGGTCTATTACGGCATGGGCCCCTCGCAGTACATCCAGCAGACGGGGAGCGGAATGAGCACCGGCAGCACCACCGCGTACACCTTGATGGGCCTGCAATCCGGCGTCAAGTACTACTTCGCGGTGACGGCCGTCGACAAGGACGGGAGGGAGAGCGCGTTCTCGAACGAGGTCACAAAACTCATCCCGTGATCGCCGCGGACAGAGGGCTTCATCCCAAGATCAATGGTATCGGCAGTCCGTCTCGCTGACGGCTTGCCCAAGAGTTGGAACAGCACAGTGATGAGTAAATACAATTCGCGCATTTGCGCCATGCTTGCCGGATTCGGTTTCGCAGCGTTGGCAACCGCCCAGGCGCTGCCCGAAGGAAACAGCGGGCTCGCCTCGAAGTATCCCGGCGATGCCGGCCTCGGGTCGGACGCCGCCGTCGTCTTCTTCGACGACTTCGAGTCGTACGGCAGCGTCTCCGGGCTCGACCGCCACCGGCCGGTGGAACCAGGCCTTCCAGGCCTCGAATATCCGTCTGGCGACGGAGTCCGGGAATGTGTACCGCGGCGGCAAGAGCGTGGAGTTCACGCTGCCCCAAACGAGCGGCGAGGTCAGCAACGAGCTCAACAAGTTTCTGAGCCCGACGCAGGACACCGTCTTCATGCGGTTCTACGCCAAGTTCGATCCCGCATTCAACGTCGTCGGGTCGAGCCACAACGGCGCGTTCATCTCGTCCAGCTACTGGGACGGGGCCGGCAGCGGGCCGGGCATCAAGGCGGACGGCTACAACAAGTTCCTCGTGAGCTTCGAGGCCTATCGCCCTTCCACGAGCGTGGCGAACCCCGGCAGCCTGGTCGCCTACGTCTATCACCCGGACCAACGCGACGTGTGGGGCGATATCTTCTATCCGACCGGGCGAGTGCTACCGTTCGACCGCACGCCGGGTGACTTCGGGTCGTCCTTTGTTTCCCGGCCCGAAGTGATTCCGCAACTCGGGCGTTGGTATTCGTACGAGATCATGGTCAAGGCAAATACGCCAGGCCAGCGAGACGGCCGGATCGCGCTCTGGCTTGACGGCAAGATCATTGCCGACTTCCCCAACCTGCGGCTTCGCGAGACGACGAACCTGAAGGTCGACCGCGTTGGCATCAGCCTGCACGGGAACAATGGAATTCTTTCGACGTCCCGGAAGTGGTACGACAACGTCGTTGTCGCCAAGTCGTACATCGGACCGATGGCCACGACGGGGCTCCCTGCTCCCACCAACCTGCGAGTCCAGTGAGGCGCGCTCTCCCATAGACCTGTGACATGAGGCTTCAGAAGATGTTATTTCTGCCCGCTCAAATCCCGCCCTCCCCGAGGAACTTCGCCGTGTGCCGCCGCTCGCTGGCGAAATGGTTGGCGCCGGCGCTTCTTGGGGCCTGCCTCGCGCCGTCCCTGTCCCAGGCCGCCACTTTGACGGCGGCATCCTGTGGGCGGGCCGACGTGGCCTCCGCCCTGTCGTCGGCCAATCCCGGCGATACGGTGAGAGTCCCCGCCGGCACATGCAGCTGGTCCGGCGGCCTTTCGTACTCGGGCGTGCAACTCGTCGGCGCCGGTAGCTCAACGGGCGGCACGGTTATCACGAGCGGGCTGGTTACGTTGAGCAAGAACTCCGGCAGCATCACTCGGCTGAGCGGATTCCGGTTCACCGGCACCGATGCGCACATTCGCGCGGGCGGGTCTTCTGGCGGCCGGCCCTATGTCATCGACAACAACTACATCCGCGCGGACGTGTCGGGGCAAGCGGTGCAACTGACCGCGAACGGCGGTCTGCTGCACCACAACCAGATCACGGCGGTGGACTGGACCAACGCCGACGTGTTCAACACCATCACCTCGGAGGACTGGTCGCAGGCCCCCACCTTCGGCGCCGATGATGCCAGCGGCGAGCGCAACATCTACATCGAGGACAACACCTTCACGAACATCGCCGAGACCGCTCCCGATGGCGACATCGGGTCGAGACTCGTCATCCGGCACAACACGTACGTAGACTCCAGCATCGTTTTCCACGGTGGTGCGCCCAGCGACTCGTCTCCGAACGGCGGAGTGCGGCACTTCGAGGTCTACGGGAACACCTTCGTCCGCTCCTCGAATGCGTTCGGGATGAACAAGTGGATCTGGGTTCGCGGCGGCACTGGAGTCATTGCCAACAACACCATCGCGCGCGCCGATTCGCCGGACGGGTCCAGCTATCCCAACAAGCCCGAGATTCGGCTGAGCCTGGCTTGCCCGACGTCATATCCCGTGCAGTACCAAGTCGGGCAATCGAGCGCATCACCGCAAAGTTCGCCGACGCGTCCCCTTCTGATCTTCGGCAACACCGGCACCGGAACCGCGGACGGCAACTTCATCTCCGTCAACAGCAGCGACACAGCCGGCGGGTCCTGCGGTTCGCCGGGAAGCTACATCCAGAAGGGCAGGGACTACGTGCTCAGCAACACTTGGGGATGGAGGCCGTACACCTATCCCCATCCGCTGGCCGGAGGTGACTCGTCGGGCGGGAGCGTGCTGTCGGCGCCTCAGAACCTGCGCGTGAACTGACTCGACTCGCTGAAGGTCTTCGTTGCCCTGGCTCTCGGTTCCGAGGGCCAGTTCTCTTTTGGCGTGCCTGAACGAATGCCGGTTCAACGGCCGAGCAGTTGTCCCAGGGCGCTCTTGAGTTTTCTGTTGGCCACCGAGGGCCTCGCTGCGTTAGCCCATATCGAAGCGAGGGCGCCCTTCAGGACAAGCCCATGATTGATTTCGAGATCGAGCTTTGCCAGTTCGCTGCGCTGATAGTTCCAGAATCTTCGGCCCTTGAGGTTCAACAACCCTCGACCTAGCCCGCGGCATACTGGGCGTAGACAGTCGCGACACGATTGGAGAGTTCCGTCTGATCGAGGTAGCGCGGTCCGTAGGTGATGAGCGTCTGCAGATAGGCGATGTCGCCAGCCGCAACGTCACTGATCATGGACGTGATCTGGCCACTGTGCACTCGCTCGACCGAGAGGAGTTTGTGCACGACTCCGAAGTCCCAGTGGTCCAACTTCTCGAGGCAAGCGCTCGTGTCGGAATGCGGGTATTCGTTGGGATAGAAAGGTCCTTCGCGGATCATCTCGGCGCGATACAGGAAGGCCGTCGGCGCCCCAAGTATCTGCAGGCCGTGCAGGAGCACCAGGCGACACGCCTGCTTGCCGGGCAGATAGACCACATCCGCCGGCAGATCGGTCCAGCGCACGTGCTGCCCGCTTTGCTGATGGCACCCAACGATCCCCACGGAGGGGTGGGCGTCGGCATATCGCACGAGTTCCGCCAGGCACTCCGGCATGATCCAATCGTCTGCGCAAACGACCTTGACATACCGCGCGTCGGGGGGCACCAGGCTGAAGGCCCTGTTGAAGTTGCTCGGCATGCTCAGGAACGACTCGTTCGTGACAACGCTGATCCTGGCATCGAGTCGCTCATACTCCCGCGCGATCTCCAGCGTGCCATCGGTGCTTCTGTTGTTCACGATGACGTAGCGCCAATCCTCGAAGGACTGGCTGCGCACACTGTCGATGCAATCGCGAAGGTACTCGGCGCCGTTGTACACCGGCGTCAGGACCATCACGGTCGCGCCCCGCGGCTCGCGGCCCTCGCTGCCACTCATCGGATGGCTCACGATGCGGCCGGCGGTTGACCGGCTCCCTCGACCCGTTCGAGCCAGATCTCGCGCCAATACGGATAAATCTGGCGCGGACAGAACATGCGACAGTCGCTGTAGCGAGCCTTGCACACGACGTCCTGCAGAATGATGCAGGGGTTTTTCATCTCTACCATCCGGCCGTGCTTCTCCTCGATCATCTTGTTCACGCGTCTGAGCACCTTGTACGTGCCGCCGCAATAAGGCACGAATTCGGCGTCCCACCCCATCCCTCGATTCTTGCTGTCCTCATTGAGCGTTTTCAGTATCTCGTCGTGGGGCTTAACGAACGATCTCGCCGGGCTGAAAGATTCAGTTGCGCGCCGTGGGCGTGGGTGAGCCAATCGGAATCGCCCCCGTGTTCCTCGGGTACTTGACGCCTCCCCAAAGCCAGTGAAACGTGTTGTATGAACCACCGCATCGGGCGGCCGATGCCAATGCCGAGGTTGCTGAGGTTTTCGAAGGCCGCATAGGCCGCGCCGCACATGATCGTCCATAGCCCGACGTTTCCGGAGCGATAGTCGAGCACGTATTGCCGCACGTCCCACCACTGAAGATCCCGGCTTGAATGGGGGAGTTGGGTTGCCTGGCATCGAAAAACCGGCACCCCTGCCTCTCGGCGAGCTATCGTCGTCTCGCGAAGGCCGGAGAGATCGATGGGAACTTCCTGCGGCGCTGCCATCGCCGGACGCTGCCGGTCTCCTGGGCCATCGACAGGCTTGAGCCATGCGGTCTTCCAGTACAGCAGACAGCCTGCCTGACAGCCGTCGTGTGCCTCACCGTCGCAGCGAGTTGGAAGATGCACTGCATCGTCGAACCAGCGCGACCGAACCGGACGCACGGTGTCGCAACCCTTGTGTGCGCTCTTGTGTACCTGAAACCGCCGGCCGCAAAACTGCGCCATCTCCGGCATGAACGGCATGCCGTTGAGGCAGCCGTCAGCGTCGAGCGTGGAGAGGATCTCCTCGATGCCACGGACCTCGACCCAGTCTCCGACTCTATAGGGCAAGCGAGTCATGCTCCGATCCGTGCCGTGACGGACGTCTCAACGGACGGCCTCGTAGATTTCACCCAGGATCTCATGGATGCCGTATCTGTATTGCCACTGCGGATAGTGAGACTGAAATTTGCCGACGTCGCTGACCCACCAGATGTGGTCGCCGATGCGGTTGTCCTCGACGTACGTCCACGACAGCTTCTTGCCGCTGATCTCCTCGCACAGGTCGATGGCCTCCAGCATCGAGCAGTTCGAGAAGCGGCCGCCGCCGATGTTGTAGACCTCGGCCGACCCGGGGCGCCTGCGAAGAAGTGCTAGAAGGCGTGACCAGGTCGTGCGAGTGGATCGTTGTCGCGGACCTGCTTGCCCTTGTAGCCGTAGACCGTTGTACGGCGCACCGGTCATGGTGCATCGCATCAGGTAGGCGAGGAAGCCGTGCAGCTCGCGTGCCGGCGTGCGCCGGGCCGGTCAGGCATGCCGCCGCGGAAGCAGGCCGTGCGCATGCCGAAGTAGCGGCCGTACTCCTGGACCAGCACGTCGGCGGCCACCTTGCGAGCGCCGAAGAGGCTAGTGCTTGGTCTGGTCGATCGACATCTCCTCGCGATGCCGCGACGAATGGGTGGCTCGGCATCGATCTCGAAGCGCGTCTCGAGCTCCACGAGCGGCAGCCTGTTCGGCGTGTCGCCGTACACCTTGTTCGTGCTGGTGAAGATGAACGCGGCCTCGGGGCAATGCTGCCGCGCCGCCTCCAGCACGTTCAGGGTGCCGACGGCGTTGACGTCGAAGTCGGTGTGCGGCTCACGGGCGGCCCAGTCGTGCGAAGGCTGAGCGGCCGTGTGCACGATGAGCCCGATGCTCCGCGCCGAGCGGCTTGAAGAGCGACTCGACGGCCTCGCCGTGTCACGGATGTCGACGTCGTGGTGGCGGTACCGTCGGAAGAGATGCCGCCAGCCGCTCCCGGCTCGCCGCGGTCGAAGCCGCCGGGCCGAAGAATCGGCACCGCATGTCGTTGTCGATCCCGACCACGTCGCATGCCTTCCGGCATGGAGCCGCTTCGTGGACTCCGATCCGATCAGGCCGGCCGAGCCGGTGACGATTGCAATGCTCATGCGCTCAACCTCTGTTCATGCCAGACGACTGCTCGATCGCTGCTGGCCACACTGGACAAGAGACCGTCCAGAGCGGCCGCCACGGCATCGGCCCCATACAAGCGGCACGCGGCATCGGCAGCCGGCGATCGAAACGATGGCCGCGAATGACATCATCGAGGGACGCTGCCACTCGAGCCGGGGAGTTGTCTTGGATGTAGGTCATTCCGGCTTCGAGTTCCGGCTCGACGGGGCCCATCGGAGTCGATATGACGTGCAATCCAGCGGCCAGGTACTCGATGATCTTGAAGGCAAAGACATTGCCGGGTGTCGCACTCAGCTCATGCGGATTGATCCCGATCTTCGCCTCCGCGAGAAATGCGGCGTTCTGGTGCCGGTCGAGCAGGCCACGAAATTTGATGCTCGGGTGGCCCGCCGCGAGACGGCGAAGCTCGCCGGCGATGGAGCCGTCGCCGGCGATGTGCAGTTCCCACCCCGGCAGGTCAATGGATTTCCAGGCTTCGATCAATGGCACGAGCCCCTTGCTGTGGGCAAACGTGCCGGAGAACGCGACGATGTTCTTGCGCCTTTCAGCGGGGCTGCGCCGCGCCTCGGCGGTGATCTGCTCGCTGATCACGCCCCTGAGCAGGAGGCTGGGCCGATCCGATGAGAAACGCGTTTGCAGGTGTGGCGACACGCAGATGCTGCCGGCAGCCTGGCGCAGGACCGCCAGCTCTCTCGCGCGCCGCAGCTTGGCCTTGAGCCCGGCAGCGGAGTCTCGCGCCCAGAACGTCAACGAACGAATCGTCCTCGAACTCGACGATCACAGGCAGTCGATGTTTTCTCGCTGCGTGCAGCGCCGCCGCGACCTGAGGGACCTTCAGGTTGTAGATGATGACCGCGTCGAACGGCTTTTCCCGGTGTCGGGACTCGAAGATCGACAGGACCCCACGACTGGACCATGAGCCGTTGATGAAGCGGATCGGCAACGCCGACGCGTAGAACGCAGCAATCTTCCGGCTCTCCCCCGGTGGTTTCTTGAAACCCCGGAAAGAACCGGCTGCTGTTTTCCACGACCTCGCCTTGGGAGATGATCTCCACGTCGTGGCCTGCACGCGCCAGGAGTTCGGCGATCAATTCGATCTTGAGATTTCCGGCCAGCGCCAGATTGATCATCGACGGTCGCCGTCGCAGTAATTCGGCGCCCTGGTACGGCGCCACGTAAGCTATTCGCATAGTGCATCCCCATTAACGCTTGTACGCCTCCGAGTTTTTGCGTCAATCCCTAGAAGCCTCGACGTCTTCAGGGGCTACGGGCGTCGACACCATTGCTCGAACTGACCGTGCCCCTGGATTCGTTCACGCTGGCGGACCGCTTGAAGCGGGCCGACGCTGATGGACATCAAGAGCGCCGTGAAGTAGAGAATGTGCAGCGCCTTGAACGTTGCGTCCGTGTAGTTGAAGACGATGATGGCGAGAATGAATGCGAAGCGCATGGCTCCGCAGGGGTCTTCACGCTGAATAGACACGAGCGCGCGGAAGAACGATGAAATCAGGACAGTCACCAGCATCGCGACTCCGATCGCTCCGAGATTGATGTATGTTTCGATGTACCCGTTGTGTGCCTGGTTGGGCTGCCACCAGTATTTCTGCCATAACGCATCGATTCGCGGGCCGAGCCAGAAGCTTTCGAACCCCGTTCCGATGAACGGATTGTTCGGCATGGCCAACACATCGTCCCAGACGAACGTCCGATCGGTCAGCGTCGGATTCCGCCCGAGTGCCTCGATCCCGGCCTCCCGGACGCTGAACGCGCTGTCCAGGATGATGCCGACAACCACCAGGATCACGACGCCGGAGAAGACGGCCGCCGGGCTTCGGCCCAGCCGTGTGCGGGCGAGGGCCAGGATCGACACGATGCCCAAGCTGGAACAGACGAGCGCTGTCTTGGCATCGGCGAGTTCGAGCAGCCAGAAGACTGCCACGAGCATGGTCACGTCGATCGCGGTTCGTCGCCGGGTTACCGGCGCCATAGCGCGGTGCGCCTTCGATACGATGCTGGACACATGCAATATGGCGCCGAGCAGGCAGATGTGGCCCAAAGAGTTTTTGTTGAGGGTGATACCGGTGTTCAGCGGATGTCCGGTCCAGTCGTCGAATGCCCGACCGTACTCGGGGTAGTACTTGATGAAGAGGACGGAAACGACGACGGCGACCGAGATGAACCGCCGGAGCAGCGCATCGATGGCCTGCGAAGGATTCGGCTCGGTGAGGACGACAACCACCATGACGACGTGCTCGAGCACCTTGATGAAGCGCTTCAACGCGACCCAGGATAGTCGGACCACGCAACACTGACGAGTCCGTAGATGAAGAAGACGGCAATCCACAGATTCGCCCCGATGATGTCTCCCCATCGGATCCGACGGCGGACGAGCACCGCCAGCGCCGCCGCGTAGAGCACGAGGTAGACGGCCTGGTCGATGGGGCTGCCTTCCAGTAGCGCGTCCGCACGGTCCCAGGGTGTGGCGGTTCCCAGGGCCAACCATTGCGAGGGAAACCGGGTTCCGATGAAGAACAACCACAAGAATGGAATCCAGAGCGCCGGCGAGACGTCCGGGTTCATGCGCCTTTCTTGGGCGAGCAGGAACCAGATCGCACCGAGCGACAACACCAGCGCTAACAACGGAGGCATGGCGCGTTGAGTCGAGTTGTCAGCTGTCGCGCAGTTCCGGGTGTTCGTCGAGCAGGCTCGATCGGGCGAACACGACGTTCACCACGTGGGTGTCGCCTTCGAGGTCGGGCCCGGACACGGGCGGGAACTCGAATCTCCCGTCGGCGGTCAATCGCCAGGCGGCGTAGCCCTGTTTGGCCAGGAACTCGATGATCTCTGTCGGGCATGCGGCCGAGTCGGCACGGCTGGACACGGCATCGGGCATCAGCTCGCAGATGATGAACTTCGGCGGGCAATCCTCGAAGATGCGGCTCATGCCCCTGAAGGCATCCATTTCGGCGCCCTCGATGTCGATCTTCATGCCGTCGATCCGCGCCATTGCCCGGCTGCCAGCGTAGTCGTCCAGGGACACGACGGGTACCTGGACGTAGGAGCTCTTGTTGAGCCAACCGTGCGCATGAAAGGACGAGTTGCCGATGCGCTCCGGATCGTAGAGCGGCAGGAACGCGCCGGACTCCTTCCCCACGGCAATGGCGTTCAGATGGATGTTGCTTGAATCGCGGTTCAGCTCGATCGATTTCTTCAGAGGCTCGATCAGGCTCGGGTTGGCCTCGAAGGCGTGGATGGCGCCCTCTTTCCGCAAAGCGGGCCGACATACAGCGCATAGAACCCCAGGTTGCTGCCGATGTCGAAGAACACGTCGCCCCGCTGCACGACCCGGTGAAGAAAATTCACGATGGGCCGCTCGTCTTCCATCTGCCCGGTGATGGTGCCGAGGAAGTAGTGCTGCAGCGTGAGCAGCCCGATCTGGTCTTCGGAGCCGCAGCGCATCATGCCGCCGGAGTCGAAAGTGACGATCCGCTCGAAAGTGGTGCCTTCGCGTCGCATCATGGACGAGCCGAAGTGGCGCGCGAAGCTCTGCACGGTGCGGCTCGTCGGGAAGCGGCGACCCGCCGATCGCAGCAAGGACTCTGCGCCGCCCCGCAAGGGGGACTCCACTGCCATCCGGCAGACCAGATCCACGACCTGCCCCTTGATCGTCATCCGCATGACTCCCGTGTGCATGGCGAGTCTACTGAACCGGCGAAGGGGAATCCCCCCCTAGGACGAACGCTCGGCCGCCCCCTAGTTTCCAGGGAGTGCCGGCCCGGCGAACCGGGCTACCATCTTCGGCAGCCTTACGGCTCATGGAGGGCCCCAACGTGAACATCACCGTCGTGGGCGGCGGGCGCATGGGATTGCCGCTCGCCTGCACCTTTGCCAAGCACGGCGCGTGCGTGACCGTGGCGGACATCTCATCCGAGGTCGTGCAGGCCGTCAATGCGGGCCGCAGCCCGTACGAGGAGCCGGGCCTGCCCGAACTGATTGCAGCGCTTCACGACGCCGGCACGCTGCGCGGAACGACCGACACGGCTGCGGCCGTGGCGGGGTCGGATGCTGTCGTCGTCATCGTGCCGGCCCACCTCACGCCCGACCGCGACATCGACTTCGGCCACCTGGAGGCAGCGTCGCGCGAGGTCGCCAAGGGGCTGCGCCGCGGCACACTGGTGGTGTACGAGACGACGGTCAGCGTCGGCGGAACGCGGCACAAGCTCGTGCCCATCCTCGAGGCGCCATAGCGGGCTCACAGCCGGCGCAGACTTCTCCGTGGGCTTCAGCCCCGAGCGCGTGAAGGCGAACCTGGTGTTGGAGCGGCTGGAGACGACGCCCAAGGTCGTCAGCGGCTTCGACGACGCGTCGCTGGAGCGCACGGCGCAGCTGTACGCCACGTACCTCGGCGCGCCCATCGATCCCGTCGGCCCGCTGGAGGCCGGCGAGATGACCAAGCTGCTGGGCATGCTCTATCGCGACGTGAACATCGCGCTGGCGAATGAGCTGGCCGGCTTCTGCGAGCTCGCGGCCATCGACTTCGAGCGCGTGCGATCTGCAGCGAACCGGGATGGCGAGGCGCATGTGCTCGCGCCGGGCATCGGCGTCGGCGGGCATTGCACGCCCGTGTATCCGTATTTCCTGATGCGCGAATCGCGCCGCCTTGGCATGACGCAGCGCATTGCCGAAGCCGCAAGGGAGATCAATGACCTGCAGCCGGCGCACTGCATCGACAGGGTCGCCACCATCTGGAGGGATCTCAAGGGCCGCCGTGTCCACGTGCTGGGGCTCGGGTTCCGGCCGGGCGTCAAGGTGGACACCTTCAGCCCGGCTTATGCCCTGCGCGACGAGCTGTTGCGGCGGGGTGCCGTCGCGACGCTTTCGGACCCGTACTACACCGACGAGGAAGTCCGCGTCTCGGGCTTCCAGCCTGGGACGCCCGAGGCCGCCGAGGTGGTCGTCCTGAACACGGCCCACCCGGAGTTCGTCCGGCCGGACTTCGCCGATGGCGGCGATCCGGCGTGCAGGCCGTGCTCGACGGGCGCAACGTGTGGAGCCAGGACGCCGCGGAAGCCGCCGGGCTCATGTACTTCGGCGTCGGCCGCACGCCCCGCTTCGAGCACGAAGCGGTCGAAGGCGACGACCTCGGGGACCGGCCGGCCGGCGGCGCGTCTGCGCACGGCCGCCTGGCGTCGGCGGTCAGGTTTTGAGCAACTGGTTCACCAGGCCGGTGTAGAGGGTCTTGTGCCGGTCCCACCGGTAGGTGGCGTTGAAACGCAGGGCCGCCTGCTGCGCGAGGCTGGTGCGGCGCGCAGGCTGCCGGTACAGCGAGACCAGGGCGTCCGCGAGCGAGGCAGGATCGCCGGACTCGAAGAACTGCACCATCTCGGCGTCGAAGTAGCGGCTGATGGTGACGCTTTTCGGCACGATGCACGGGATGCCCATCTGCACGTACTCGAGCAGCTTGGTGGGCAGCATGATGTCGGTGGCGCTGGACAGCCGCAGGGGCACGACGCCGACATCGGCGTCGTGGATCATGTCCGGGATCTGCTGGACGGGAACGAACCCGTTGCTGAACACCACTTCCCGTTGCAGCCCGAGCGTGTCGCGAAGCGCGATCAGATTTGCGCGCTCTTCGCCGGCGCCGATGATGCGCAGTTCGATGTGAGGAATGGCGGCCTTCGCCTTGGCGACTGCCTCGATCGCGATGTCGAGCCCGAGCCGGCGGGCGAGCGTGCCGTGGTAGACGAGCACGAAAGGGGCGCCTTCGGGCTTCGATCCGGGGCTGCTGCGCGGTGCGAAGATGCGCTCGTCCGGCAGGTTCATCAGCACGTGGATCTTCGACCGCGGGATGCCGCGCGACGACAGGATGTCCTTGAGACGCTCTTCCACCGTCAGAACCGCGGACGCGAACCGGCCGGCCCATCGCTCCTGGACCTTCAGCGCCGTGACGATCCAATGCCGCTGGCCCGATGCGAATTTCTCCTCGAAGATCTCGGGCATGAGGTCGTGCACGTCATGGATCACCGGAGTGCCGGTCAGGCGCGACAGGGCCGTCGCGAATACGAGGAAGTCCGGCATGTTGTTGATGTGGATGAGGCGGTACCGAAGCGGGTGCGCCAGCAGATGGAGAAAGATCATCACCGCGAAGATCGCGTAGTCGAGTATGTAGGTGAACATGGACGTCTTGCGATTGCGCAGGCCCGGCACCTTGACGACCTGCACGCCGTCGATCGTTTCGCAATGCGGCTCGCCCGGCACGCGGCTGGCGAGGAACACCACGCGGTGGCCGATTTCCACCAGCGCTTCCGCCTCGCGGCGCACCCGCGGGTCACGCCGGTAGTTGGTGTAGGCGGCCATCAGGATCGTGGCGGGCGCGGGCGAGTTGTCGGGCATGTCTTCACAGGTCACGCGTTGTCGACGCGGCCATCATAGGGAGCCGCATGCCGGGTTTCTCGTCCTGGCAACGGTTCAAGTTGGGGATACCCCGGCGGATCGCCACGCGGTGAGAATGGCTCTCCGCCCTGCCGTGGCGGTGAGGTGCGGTGCCCAACTCCTCGATCATCCAACCGTCCGACAGAATCCTCGTGACGGGCGCCAACGGGTTCATCGGCACTCGTGTGGTGGCGTCATTGCTGGAGCGGGGCTTCGGCACAGTGCGCTGCATGGTGCGTCCGTCCAGCCGCCGCGCGTCCCTGGAGGCCGTGCTGCAAGGGCACTCCGCCCGGCAGGCCGAGATCGTCGTCGGCGACCTGACCTCTCGCGACGACTGCTTGCGCGCCGCCCGGGACGTCTGCGTCGTGCTGCACCTGGCCGCGGGCTTCGACAAGTCGTTCGCCGGCGCGTTCATGAACTCGGCGATCGCCACGCGCAACCTGATCGAGGCGTCTCTCGACGCCGGGCGCCCGTCGCGCTTCGTCAACGTCAGCTCGTTCGCGGTGTACTCGAACCTGGCGCTCGCGCGGGGGGCGCTGCTCGACGAGACCTGCGCGCTGGAGGACGCGCCGCAGCGCCGCTACGATGCCTACGGCTTCGGCAAGCTGAAGCAGGAGGAACTGGTGCGCGAGTACGGAAGGTCACGGGGTCTGCGCCATGTCATCCTCCGCCCCGGCACGGTGTACGGCCCGGGCAAGAAGGATCTGACCGGCCGCATCGGAATCGACTTCCTCGGGGTGTTCGTCCATGTTGGCGGCTCCAATGAGCTGCCGCTGACGTATGTCGACAACTGTGCCGACGCGGTGGTGCTCGCCGGGCTCGTGCCTGGCATCGACGGGGAGGTGTTCAACGTCGTCGACGACGAGCGGATGACGAGCGCGCAGTTTCTCCGGGCGTACCGCGAGAAAGCGGGCAAGCTCAGGACGCTGCGCATGCCGTACGCCGTCGCACAGGCTCTTTGCCGGTTCTGGGAGGGCTATTCGGAGCGCTCGCTGGGCCAGCTGCCGCCGGCCTACAACCCGCTGAGGTGCGCGGCGGAATGGAAAGGCAACCGGTACACGAACGCGAAGCTGCGCGAGAGGCTGGGCTGGCGGCCCCGGGTTCCATTGGATCAGGCGATGGACAGGTACCTGGCGCAGTTCGCTGCGGCTGGATGACGAGCATGATTCGCGTCGCCATCATCGGATGCGGAAAGATCGCCGACCAGCATGTGCTCGCGATCCGCCGCATTCCCAGCAGCCGCGTGGTCGCCGTGTGCGATCGCGAGCCGCTGATGGCGGACCAGCTCGCCGAGCGGTTCGGCATCGAAGGCCGCTACTCCGATCACCGACGCCTGCTCGACAGCGTCGCGCCGGATGTCGTGCACATCACGACGCCGCCGCAGAGCCACCATGCGCTGGCGTTGGAGTGCCTGGAGGCCGGCAGCCACGTGTACATCGAAAAGCCGTTCACCGAGACGGCCGCCGAGGCGACATCGCTCGTAACCGCCGCGCAGCGACATGGCCGGCTGATCACGGCAGGGCACAACTACCAGTTCAGCTTCGAGATGCTGCGCATGCGGCAGCTCGTGGCCGAGGGCTATCTCGGCGGCCGGCCGGTGCACGTGGAAAGCCACTGGTCCTACGACCTGGGCGACTCGAGCTACGTGGGGCCGCTGCTCGGGAGCCCGAGCCACTGGGTGCGGCGGCTGCCGGGCGGGCTGCTGCACAACCTCGTGAGCCATGGCATCGCGAGGCTGGCCGAGTTTCTCGACGATGGTCCGGTCGAGGTCATGGCCAGGGCGCACCAGAGCCCGCAGCTTCAGCGTCTGGGTGGCGCTCGGGACGTGCTCGACGAACTGCGGGTGCTGATGCGCGACGCCCGGGGAACGACGGCGACGTTCTGCTTCTCGACCCAGATCAGGCCGGGCCAGAACCGCCTGCACATACACGGCCCGGCGAACTCCATCACCGTGGACCTCGCGGCCGGCAGCGTGATCCGCCACCAGGGGCGTAGCCACAAGAGCTTCCTCACCTACCTCGTGCCGCCCATCGTGACGGGCCGAGAGCACCTGTCGAACGCGTGGCGCAACCTGATCGGCATTCTGCGCAAGCAGGTGTACCAGGACTACGGCATGAAGGAACTGATCGATCGGTTCCACGCGTGCATCTCGTCCGGAGGCTCGCCGCCGATCCCCTACCGCGAGATCCTGCTCACGGCCACGATCATGGACGAGATCTTCAGGCAGCTCCGCGACGCAGAAGGCGGCGCCCTCGCGGATGCCGAGCCGCTCAACGAACTGGCCGAGGCTTGAAGACGCACGGCACGTCGGCCCGCGTAGCGCTGCTCACCGGCGGCGGCGACAAGCCCTACGCGCTCGGGCTCGCGTTCGCGCTTGCCGCCGAGGGGCTCGCATTCGACTTCATCGGCAGCGACGACCTCGACGTGCCGGAACTGAGGCGACTCCCCGGCGTGCGTGTGCTGAACCTTCGCGGCGACATGAGCCCGGGGGCGCCGGCATGGCGCAAGGTCTTGCGCGTGCTTCGCTACTACCTGAGGTTGCTGGCCTATGCCGCCACGGCGAAGCCCGAGGTGTTCCACGTGCTCTGGAACAACAAGCTGGAGCTCCTCGATCGCACGCTCCTGCTGTGCTGCTACAAGCTGCTCGGCAAGCGCGTCGTGCTCACCGTTCACAACGTGAACATTCGCAAGCGCGACGGCAACGACAGCGTGCTCAACCGCGGCAGCCTGCGCATCCAGTACAGGCTGGTGGATCACTTGTTCGTCCACACGCGCCTGATGGCGCGCGAGCTGCAGGACGACTTCGCCGTGCCGGGCGGGAAGATCACAGTCATTCCGTTCGGCATCAACAGCACGGTGCCCGTGACGCCGATGACCGGCAGCCAGGCGCGGGAGCGGCTGGGCCTCGCGCCGAACGACAAGACGATGCTCTTCTTCGGCAACATCGCGAAGTACAAGGGGCTGGAGCATCTCGTGGAGGCCATGCCGTCCGTGCTGGCGCGGTTGCCGGAGGTGCGCCTCGTCATTGCCGGCCGACCCAAGGGCGCAGAGGCGTACTGGGCCGATATCGAGCGGCGGATCGCGGATTTGAAGCTGCAGGCCTCGGTGATCACGCGCATCGAGTACGTGCCGGACGAGGAGACCGAGGTCTACTTCAAGGCCGCCGATGTGCTCGTGCTGCCGTACACGCATGTGTACCAGAGCGGCGTGCTCTTCCTGGGGTACAACTTCGGGACGCCGGCCATCGCCACGGATGTCGGGTCGTTGAGGGAGGAGGTGGTGGAAGGCGAGACCGGCTTCATCTGCCCGGCCGAAGACCACGCCACGCTTGCCGACACGATCGTCGCGTTCTTCGCCAGCGAGCTGTTTCGCGAGCGCGAGGCTGCACGCGATCGAATCCGGGCTTACGCCGCCAAGCGTTACGCCTGGTCCGAGGTGGCAGCGCTGACGACCCGGGTCTATGGCGCCATCGGTGCCCGGCTGCGCGCCGGCGCAGCCAGCCGGCAGGACGAAGTTCCCCGCTAGTGGCGGCGATTCACATTCCCGAAAAGCTGGCGTAGCCGCGTGCGCGCTGGCGCCAATGGTCGTTGACCGTGCGGCCGTCCGTCGCCAGGCCGCCGCTGTCCGCGACGTCGCGCGCCATGTCGAAGAACAGTTCGTCGTAGCCGGGGTCGCGGGCGCCGCCGAAGACGATGGGGTGCCACACGACCGAGGCGCACCCTCCTTTGCGGCGCAAGTCGCCGATGCAGTCGTCGATGGCCCGGCGGGCGGGCCCAGGCCTCAGGCCGAGGTAGCTGCGAAGCGTGACGTCCATCAGGAAGAGACTGATCTCCAGCACGCGGTAGGGCCTGTCAGCCGCGAGATCGTAGGGGAAGTAGGGGTACGAGAAGCCGGCGCGTGGGCCGGGACGATCCGGATACCCCATCGACATGTCGTACTGGATGCCGGCGTCTTCCTGGGCGCTGAACAGCATGTCGAAGTCGAAGGACAGGAAGTGCTGGCGCGAACCGGCCGGCCGGCCAAGGCAGCGCGCCAGCCGCTCGACTTCCTCCACATACCACTGCCGGCGCTCGGTCGACCGGTAGCTGCCGTGCAGGCACAGGTCGAATCCGGCGTCGCGGATCGCCTGCAGGTAGCTGCGCGTGCGGTCGTCCTCGATCCGGTAGTTCACGTCGTGCGGATGGCGCCTCGCCACGGCGACCTGGAACGATGACCGCAGCCCCAGCTGCTGCTCGCGCGCGATGAGTTCGGGGACGCACCCGTAAGGGTCTCGCCCGTGGGTCATTGCGCGAAGCCAGCCGAGCGCGGCGCGCGCTGCGTCACCCGGATCGCGTTGGCGCACAAGATGACGCAGCACCGACTTTCCGCCCTGCACGACGTTGTCGATGAAGCCGTGGGGCAGGAAGTCGACGTCGTGCGACAGCACGAGCGCGAACGACTTGCCGTCGGGCCATGCCGGCGATGCCGGTTCGGCGCTGCGCACTTTGCGGACGTCGGCCACCAGGCGCTGGAGGTAGCGGTCCGCGATGTCCTGCGGGATTCCAAGCCGTGCAAAGACGCTCTGCGCATGAAGCCGTCGGCTGTCGCCATGCCGTGCCACGCGCTCGGACCACGAGCTGAGAAAGCAGAAGGCGTTGGCGATCAGGTCGAAGCGGATGTCGAACGGCGCTGCCGTGGCGTCGTCGCCCGACGGCGGCAACACGACGTGCAGGCCGTCCATCACCGCCACCTCGTCGACGTCCTCATCGCCATCGAAGAGCGCCCAGGCGCGCGGGCAATGCCGGATCGTGACGCAGCGGCCTGGCGCTGATGCGGCAAGTGGGCGCGGACCGTAGTGCAGCCACGGCCCCTCGGCGGGCGCGGCGCGCTCGAACGTCACCGGAATGCCGGCGGCGAGGAAGAGCGTGTCGAAGGTGTAGCGGACCTTGCTCAACAGCCGCGCATCGCACTCGAGCACGATGGGCAATGCGCCTGGTTCATCCGACGGTCCGGGCATGTCGCGCGTCATGCCTGCATCCGGGCCGGCAGCTCATGCTGCGGCTCGGACGCCCAGGCCTGTGGGCTGAGCAGCGTGCGCTGGACGGAGGCCAGAGTCAGCACGGCGGCGATTTCGCGCAGTCCGTTGCGGCGGCCGGCGACGTGGTCCGGGACGAGGTGCCGCAGGGTCTCGGCGTTCCACCAGGGCATCCCGCGCGTGCTCGCGTCGTCGACCACCTCACCGAGGTAGGGCGCCAGCTCGCGACGGAACCAGAGCCGGTAAGGCAGGAACTTGTGAAGACCGAGCGGCGCCAGGCGAGCGTCGAGCAGCGGGTCGAGCCAGGACAGGCGATCGGGCAAGCCTTCCTTGTGCCAGTAGTCGAGCTTGAAGGTGAGCCCGCAGAAGAGCCGCGCGCCCCACTGCGCGGCGCCGGGCGCGCCGGCCCGCAGGCCGCGGTCAGTGGGGATGGCCGCCAATGCCGAATCCGCCGCTTGGATCAGCCGAAGCGCCGCAGCGGAGGACTGCCGAAGCGCTTCGGGCGCGCGGTAGGCGACGGCCACGACCTCGTTGTCCAGGAACGGCGTACGCACCGTGAGCACGGAGCGCGCCGCCGCCCAGGTGCCGAAGAGGTGCCAGGGAATCTCCTCGAAGGCGGCCCGCGTCACCGGATGCGCGCGTGTCGCGCGCTGCTCGTCGACTTGCGCCTGCACGGTCGCGCTCAGGTCGCCATCGAGAAGTTGCGGGTCGAGATGCTGGCGCTTGAAGGTCGACATGCTGCGCAGCACCTCGCTTCCGAAGTTGCCGGTCAGGCGTATGGGCGCGAGCGTGCCAGCCATCGTCGATAGAGGGATTTCGTGCGCCGCGAGCGCACCGGCCGCGCCGTCCGTGACGTACACGGTGCGATCGACGTGGCGGCCGAAGTCATGCAGAAACTCTGGACCGAGTTGAAGTGCGTGGTGAGGCAAGCCGCGCGCAGCGGCCACGCGCCGGGCGATCCTGAGGTCGAGCAGGCGGGGATCGCCGCCGGTGTAGGTGTAGGTCAACAGCGGCCGCGCGCTTTTCGGCAGGCAGGCGAGGATCATGCGCGTGTCCAGGCCGCCGGTCAGCGACAGGCCCACGGGACTGTCGCTCTGCGCGTACGCGGGCAGCACCCGGCCGAATGCCTGCGCGAAGCACGACTCCCATTCGTCGGCCGGCAGGGGCGGCGACGCTTCCCACGCCGCGGGGCTGAAGTAACGCGACTTCTGAGTTGCGCAACCCGCAGCCGCGCGCCACAACGAGCCGCCGGGCAGGCGGGCGATGCCCTTGAACAGCGTGCGCTCGCCGAGCGTCGTGCCGAAGGCGAGATACTGCGCGACCCCGACGTCGTCGAAGGCGCGCAGCGCCGGCAGCACGGCCAGCAGCGCCTTCGCCTCGCTGGCGAAATAGAGCGCGCCGGCCTCTTCCGCGACGTAGATTCGTTCGCCGCCGTAGCGATCGTTGAACAGGAGCGCGCGGCCACGCGCACGGTCGAGCAGCAGGCCGGAGAACAGCCCGTTCAGGGACGCCACGAACCCGGCCCCGAGCACTTCATAGCGCTCGGCCAGCGAGCATTGCGGACCCGGGTCGACGAAGCACTCGCCGCAGAACAGCAGCGCCGTGTGATGTGTCTGCAGCGATGTGCACTGTCGCTCGGCGTACGACCCCGGATGCGCCACCCAGCCGCCATAGGCGCCGAGTTCGGGGACGAAGCAGGTGCCGCTCGCGCAGCCCGCCATGTGGCGCATGGCCGCCACCATGCGACGGACGTCATGCTCATGCCTCGGTGACGGCGCGGGGGCGAGGACGCCAGCGATCCCGGGCATCGGCTCAGCGGCCCGCCCGCTCGTACCAGCGCCGGCGCAGTTCTTTCAGGCGGGACTTCAGTGCAGGCGGGACGAGAGCCTTCCAGCCGTGATGCAGGCGCAGGGCCAGCGCGACGCGCCCCCGCCACGTGAGCGGGATCCAGTAGCGCGGCACCGGCACCCGCTCGAAGCCGCACCGCCGCTTGAACTCGGCCAGCGAGTCGTCGCTCCAGTAGAGATAAACGAGGTGGCCCAGACCGCGTTCGGCGCATGTGCGGACCGCCTGGGCGATGAGGGCATTGTTGGGTGCCTTGTCCCGGTGCTTCAGGCTGGAGATGATCTGGCCGGTGATGCCGAAGCGTCCGGCATCGGCGAGCATGACGAAGCCGATCAGTTCGCCGTCCAGATAGGCGCCGATCATCTGCTCGCGGTGCAGGTAGCGGGAGAACTGGGTCTTTACCGTCTCGAAAGTCTTGCCGTAGTGCCAGAACGGCCGTCCCTGCCGCACCGGCGACTCGTTGAAGATGGCTGTCATGCCACGCACGAAGTCGTCGTCGTACGGCACCTCGCGGACGACGAGGCCCTCCTTCTCGGCCTTGCGGATCTGGTTGCGCACGCGTGACTTGATCTGGTGCTGCCACCAATGCTCGTACGACTTCACCGGCAGGGCCGCGATGTCTTCCCACTCGGTGTGGAAGCGGTGTCGCGGCTCGACGTCCGGGACGCGCTGCCAGAAGGTCAACAGGTCCGGGCGCGAGTGCCGCGGAAGCGCGCGGAAGGCCTCCACCGCGTGATGAGGGTCCGCGATGTCATCGAACCACTCGTCCTCCAGCGCCGCCACGCGCGGCAGCGTGCCGTTCAGCACGTAGGTCTGCCCGTTCAGATCGATGCATCGGACGGTGGACGGCCGCCCCTGCACGAGCGTCTGCTTCGTCGACAGGGTGGCACTGGTCATGGGCGCGAGGACTGGGCTGCGACCCTTCGCCATGGCTGCAACCGCCGCAGCAGCAGTTCCTTCAGACGGGCCATCTGCTCGGCCCGATGAAAGCGCATCAACTCGTCGGACACCGGCCGTTCGGGGTCCGTGAGCCAGCACCATGCGTAGCCGCCGAGCAAGGCCAGCCCGCCCACCACGTACGGCCGCTTGATGGCCTGGAATGCTGCGCGGAAGAGTTGCCACAGCGGATGTCCGCCGAGGAAGTAGTCTTTCTTGCCGTAGTGGAACCGCGCCTGCAGCACGCTCGCGCCGGCCGTGCCCATGGGGCGATGGTGGCGGAACACCCTGTCGGAAAACGAGTAGGTCAGCCAGCCCTTCATGCGCGCCGTCGTCACGGCTACCCAATCGATGCCGCCACCCTGGATCGGCACGTAGCCCCCGATCTCGTCGTAGCAGGCGCGGCGGAACAGTTGCACCTGCCCGTTCACGTGGTGCACGTTGATGTAGCTGTCGCGGTAGGAATGGAAGTCGCCTTCGACGTAGTCCGTTCCCGCCACGCCCAGCTCGGGCAGGGCCTCGAACTTGTCGAGCAGGAACGCCATGTAGTCGGGGCCGAAGGAGACGTCGCCGTCAAGGTTGCCGATGATGTCGAAGGAAAGGCCTGCCATGCGGTCCAGGCCCGCCCGGACGGCCTGCGCCTTGCCCGCGAAGTGCCGCTCCGCGCGCGGCGGCTGCTTCAAGAGCTCGATCCAGGGATGCTGCGGGAGGTAGCGCTCGACGATCGCGTCGGTGCCGTCGGTGGAGCCGTCGCTGACGATCACCCAGCGCTTCGGCGGCACGGTCTGCGCGATCACGGACTGGATCGTGCACTCGATGAAATCGGCCTCGTTGCGGGCCGGCGTGATGAGCACGTATTCGAGCATGGGCGCCTGTCTTGTCAGCGTCACGCGACGGCCGCCGTGGCGGCTTCGGCGGCATGCGCCGGCTCGCGCGGCGCCGGTGCGGCATGGCCGCGCAGCCATTCCTCCAGCACGACCAGGCTGAACAACAGCTTGTGGTTGTCGCGCCGTGCCGCGCGATGCTCGTCCACCAGCCGTTGCACGGCCTGCGGCTCCAGCACCTGGTACATGAGCGACTGCGGGTCGAGCAGATAGTCGGCCATTCTGCCGCTCATGGAGCGATGGAACCAGTCGTCGACCACGTCGACCGCGAAGCCGCGCTTCTTGCGCGCCAGCACCTCCGGCGGCAGGAACCGCTCGCAGACCCTGCGGTGCAGCCACTTGCGCTGCCCGTAGCGCACCTTCATCGACGCCGGCAGGCGCTGCGCATGCTCCATCACCTCGCGGTCGAGGAAGGGCACCCGCACCTCCAGGCCGTGCGCCATCGACAGCTTGTCTGCGTACATCAGCAGCTCGTCGGGCAGGGCGGAGCGCAGCTCCAGCACCTGGAAGCCGCCGAGCTCGTCGCCGCCTTCGATCTCCGGCTCCAGCTCGCGCCAGAAGTCGATCACGCTGTCGCCCGCGCCCTCGGGAAGCACGCCGTCGCGAAACAGCGCGTCAACCTCGTCGCCCGGCATCAGCGAGAAGACGTTGCGGTAGCGCCGCATCCTGTCGCCTTCGTTGAGCGAGTACACGCCGCGCTTGAGCGCCTCGTTGCGCGGCAGCCGGTGGATGCCGGCCTCGAGCCGCCGGCGCAGCCACGAGGGCATGCGCCGCCAGTGCGCGCCGTAGTGCAGGCCGAGGTGGCGCGTATAGCCGCCGAAGAGCTCGTCCGGGCCTTGGCCGATGAGGGCGACCTTGACGTCCTGGCGCGCGCGCTCGCTCACGTAGTACATGGGCACGATCGACGATCCGGCGATCGGCTCCTCCAGGATCGAGACGATGCGCGGCAGCGAGGCCTCGAAGCTCTCCCGGCTGAGCTCGACGCGCGTGTGGCGTGCGCCGTACAGGGCTGCCGTAGCGGCGGCGTCGTTCAGCTCGTCGTCCTTGTAGGCAGCGCGCCCGTAGCCCACGGTGTAGGTGGGCCAGTCGCGTCCGTAGAGGTTCATCAACGCCAGCAGCAGGCCGGAGTCGACGCCGCCGCTCAGCAGGAGCCCGACCGGCACGTCGCTCAGCAGGTGACGCTTCAGTGCGCGCTTGTAGATGTCGAGCAGCTCCTCGGCGGCATCGGCATCCGAGCGCGGCGACGCGATCGGATGCGACGCGTGGCGGTACCAGCGCTGCACGGCGAAGCTGCCGTTCTCGAACACTGCCATCGTGCCGGGCGCGAGCTTGCGCACGCCGGCATGCAGCGTCAGGGGCGAAGGGGTGTAGCGGTAGCGCAGCAGCAGGTTCAGGGCGGTCACGTCCAGCGCAGGACGCTGGGGCAGCGCGGCCAGCACCGCACGCAGCTCGGAACCGAACGCCACCGTGCCGCCGTCCACGCGGTAGTACACGAGCTTGATGCCGGCCGCGTCGCGGGCGAGGACGAGGCGGCTGAGCACGTACGTCCCAGATAGCGAGGCCGAACATGCCGTTCAGTCGGTTCAGCACGCCGGTGCCCCACTGCTTGTAGCCGTGGACGATGACCTCCGTGTCGGAGCGTGTTCGGAAGCGATGGCCGAGGCCTTCGAGCTCGCTGCGAAGCTCCGGGAAGTTGAAGATCTCGCCGTTGAAGACCACCCAGGTGGTCTGCTCGGCGTCCGACATCGGCTGGTGGCCGCCCGACAGGTCGATGATCGACAGCCGGCGGAATCCGAGCCCTAGCGGACCGTCGTAGTGGAAGCCCTCGTCGTCGGGCCCGCGGTGCGCGATGGCGCGCGTCATCGCCTCCACCACGGCCCTCGATGCATGCTTGGGGCTCGTGAAGTGGTACAGACCGCAGATGCCACACATGGGTTGCGCTTCTTCGAGTTCAGCCGGCTTCCGGCACGGCGGTGACGCGCGCGAACACCTGGCCAGTGCCGGCCTCGGGCGCCGCGACGCCCTGCGTCCGGGCTTGCCGCGCGCGAAGCAGCACGAGGCACAGACTCCTGAAAAGCTGCGCCTGGGCCCAGCGGTGCATCGGCACGTTGTCCCAGCCCAGCATCAGGCGCCGCGATCGGAACGACCCGTCGGGCTTCTGCCAGTGCAACAGCAGGTCATCCACGGCGGTGCGCATTCGCAGGTCCAGGGCAGAGTAGCGGCCGGCCAGCAGCACGCCCAGGTTGATGCACTCGGCGTAGTCGTACAGCTCTTTGCGGTAGACGGTGAGGCGGGGCGCCTTCGCGAACGGGCGCGGAAGGCCCGCCTCGTCGAACAGGTGCTCCACGTAGTAGTGCACGCCGGCGTCGATGGCGGCGCGGCACTCTGGGGTGTCTTCGATTGCCTGGATCTTCGCGAGCGCCTTGAGCACGAAGCAGGTATGGAAATGGTCCACGAAATGGCGCACGCCATCGGTGGCGTAGGGCCAGGATCCGTCGGGCCGCTGGGAGCGCAGCACGTAGTTCAGATTGCGTACGGCGGCCTCGCGGTACGCGGTGTCGGCGAAGCGCCGAGCCGCGCTCGTGAGCAGGAAGGCGCGGTACGCGCTGGCATTGACGACGCCGCCCTCCTTGTCATGGGGCGTGTACCCGGCGCTTGCCGACCGCTCGTCCACCGATCGGTCGGGGAAGTCGCGGTACGCATGCTCCGCGATCGAATGCAGCACATCGAGCCAGGCTGCCCGCCCGTCGATCTCGTGCACTGCCTCGAAGGCTTCATAGACGTAAGGCGTGGTCGTGATCAGCGGCGTCTGGGCGGCCATCACGCCGTTGCGGGTTACCCAGTTGAACGGGTAGCCCCAGCCATGGGGAGCGTGGCCGCCGCAGCGCGTCTGGGTGAGCACCTCCAGGAAGTACACCGCCTTGCGGTAGTGCGCCTCGTCGCCGGTGCAGCGGAAGAGGTAGGCGAAGCCCATCGCATAGTGCGCGTCGGCGATGGGAAAGCGCTGCGGATGCCAGAACAGGCGCCGCGCGGACGGGATGAAGGCCTCCGAGAGGATCATCGGCGCGACCGCGAGCGTGCCAAGCAGCGGGCTCTTGTAGTAGAGAGACTTCGCTCGCCCGCCCACGGGACCGGCGAAGTAGCTCTGGTGGTCGTACGAGGTTTCGCCGTAGCGGTCGAGCCAGGAGGTGAAGCGCGCGAGCTGCTCGAACGAAAGCGGCGCGGCGGAGCCGCCACGAAGTACGCCGGCGGGAAGGGAGGGCGCCGCGCGCTGGATCACGCCCCGGCCTCGCCGCTGCGCTTGCCTTCGGACAGCAGGGCGTCGAAATAGGCGATCGTCCGGTCGAGCCCGCTCTGCAGCGGCACACGAGGTTCCCAGCCGAGCTGCTCGCGGGCGCGCGTGATGTCGGGCCGGCGCCTCTGCGGATCGTCGGTGGGCAGCGGCCTGAAGACAATCTTCGACCTGGAGCGCGTGGTCTCGATGATGCGCTCCGCCAGCTCCAGCATGGTGCACTCGGTCGGGTTGCCGAGGTTGATCGGGCCGGTGACGCCGCTCGCCGTCTGCATCAGGCGCAGCAGCGCGTCCACGAGATCGTCCACGTAGCAGAACGACCGCGTCTGGCTGCCGTCGCCGAAGACGGTGATGGGCTCGTTGCGCAATGCCTGCACGATGAAGTTCGAGACCACGCGGCCGTCGTTGGGGTGCATCCGCGGCCCGTAGGTGTTGAAGATGCGCGCGACCTTGATCTGCAGGCCGACCTGCCGGTGGTAATCGAAGAAAAGGGTCTCGGCGCAGCGCTTGCCCTCGTCGTAGCAGGCCCGCGGCCCGATCGGATTGACGTTGCCCCAGTACCCTTCGACCTGGGGATGCACCGCGGGGTCGCCATAGACCTCGGAGGTGGAGGCCTGCAGCACCTTGGCCCTCAGGCGCTTCGCCAGGCCCAGCACGTTGATGGCGCCGTGCACGTTGACCTTCGTCGTCTGCACCGGGTCGTACTGGTAATGGATGGGGGATGCCGGACAGGCGAGGTTGTAGATCTGATCCACCTCCACGTAGAGGGGGAACGTGATGTCGTGCCGCATGACTTCGAAGTACGGGTTGGCGATCAATCCCGCAATGTTCCGCTTCGTGCCGGTGTAGAAGTTGTCGATGCACAGCACGTCGCACCCCTGGCTCAGCAGCCGCTCGCAGAGATGCGAGCCGATGAAGCCGGCGCCGCCGGTGACCATGACGCGCGTCATCAAGTCGCTTTTCATCCGAGCTCCTCGCGATGGATCGCACCGTGGTGACACCGCGTTCCGAGTGTGTGCATTCATCGGTCGCGGCGATATCCCCTCTTGTAGGGGGACGCGGAAGTCTGTTCAGGAGACGGTCGTCGCGTTGACCGCGAGCGCATTCATGACGGCCTCGTGCACGTCGTCCAATGCCACCGCACGCGTCGCGCGAGGGTCCAGCCCGCGCTGGTAGAAGAACTCGGCGAGCAGCGGCGAGACGATCTTGGTCTGCAGCCCATAGTCGTGGATTTCCCAGGGACTGGTGCAGTTGAAGATGGTCACGCAGCGAACGCCCGCGCCGAGCGCGATGTGCATGGGCAGGCTGTCGCCACTGACAAGGCACCGGTGACCGCGCACGTCGGTGATGTGCTCCAGCAGCGAATGGCGCGTCGGCAGCACGTTCACGGTCAGGCCGCTAGCCTCCAGCCGGCGCTGCAGTTCAGCGTAATGGCCCCAGCTTTTCATCGGCCAGACGGGCCCGGACAGCGGCGCGATCGCCACGTCGCCGGACAGCCCCCGATGCACCGTCGCCGGCAGCATGTAGCGCTGGTTCTCGAAAGTGTGGCCCAGCCCTTCGAAGATGAGGTCCTGGTAGGTACGCCGGTTCAGCAGCTTCAGGCGATCGGCGGCTTCGCGGCCGTGCGTGCTGATCAGGGAAAGGTCGAACCAGCCGCGGGACTCGGGCGTGTAACGCACGCCGCCCGCGCTGTCGAGGTAGGCACCGAAGCGGCGCCTGGCGTCCACCTCGGCAGCGAACTGGCCAACCTCGAGTTCGTCCTCGAGGTTCACGAGCAGGTCGTACGTGCAGTCGAGTGCGAGCGCGCGGTCTTCCCATGGCAGGCAAGTCAGGCGGTCCTGCAGGCCTTCCAGGAGAGGGACGTTGCGAGCGGCCGTGATCCACGTCACGTGGCCGGCAATGCAACGCAGCAGCGGCGTCGTGCGCAGCACGTCTCCGGTGGCATTCAGCTTGAGGATCAGTGTCTTCATGGTTTCCAGCTCATGGCCTGCCGAGGGTGGAGATGCGCTGCACGAGTGCCGTGGTCGAGTAGCCCTCCACCAGCGGGATGGCCAGGGCACGGCCGCCCCAGCCGCGCACCAGCTTCGTTTCCTCCAGCGACTCGATGTCGTAGTCGCCGCCTTTCACGTAGACGGCCGGCTTCAGGCGTTGCAGCACGTCGCACGGCGTGCGCTCGTCGAAGAGGATGACGTACGAGGTGCACTGCAGCGCCGCGACAACGCGGGCCCGATCGCGGTCGGCGTTCAGCGGCCGCTCCGGTCCCTTGCCGAGGCTCTTCGCGGAGGCGTCCGAGTTCACGGCCACGAGAAGCGCGTCGCCCAGTTCGCGGGCCGCCTCCAGGTAGGTGACATGGCCGCGGTGCAGGATGTCGAACACGCCGTTGGTGAAGACCAGCCGCGCAGGGCCGCGGCTGATCCGCTCGGCCTCGTCGACGGAGATGATCTTGGCCTGCGTGCTCATCCCGCGGGCTGGGCGGCCAGCCACTCCACGTAGTGGCGCACGCCGGTGGCGACATCCACGAAGCGCAGGTCGCAGCCCGCCCGCCGCAGGCTGGAGACGTCGGCCTGCGTGTGGCACTGGTACTTGCCCCGCAGCTCGTCGGGGAATGGAAGGTACTCGATCAGCCCCTGGTCCACCTGTTCCTGCAGCATCAGCGTCTTCAGTCCGCCCAGCGCGCGAAACGCGTTCACGGTGGCGTGCGCCACGTCGTTGAACGGCTGCGCACGGCCGGTGCCCACGTTGAAGATTCCGCTCACTCCAGGGTTGTCGAGGAACCACAGGTTCACCTGCACGACGTCATCCACGAACACGAAGTCGCGCTCCTGCTCGCCGGCCGCATAGCCACCGTACTCGCCAAAGAGCCTGACCCGCCCGTCCCTGCGGTACTGCTCGCTGTGGTGGAAAGCCACCGAAGCCATGCGTCCCTTGTGCTGCTCGCGCGGTCCGTAGACGTTGAAGTAGCGCAGCCCGACCACCTGCCCGGGCGGCCGCGCCGCGAGGTGGCGGCGAACGACCTGATCGAACAGCAGCTTCGAGTACCCGTATACGTTGAGCGGCGCTTCGCACGCCGGCTCCTCGCGGAACGCGGAGCTGCTGCCGTAGATGGCGCCCGAAGATGCGTACAGCAGCCGGCAGCCCTGGTCGGCGCAGGCGTCGAGAAGCGTCCTGGAGCAACGGTAGTTCGTCTGAAGCATGTACCGGCCGTCGGTGACCATCGTGTCGGAGCAGGCGCCCTGGTGCAGCACGACGTCCACCTTGCCGAACTCCTTGCGAGCGAAGCGGTCGTAGAACTCCGCGCTGTCGACATAGTCGGCGATCGTCTGGCCGACGAGATTGCGGTACTTGGCGCCATGCGTGAGGTCGTCCACCGCCACGATGTCGTCGATGCCGCGGCGGTTCAGCGCCGCGACGAGGTTGGCGCCGATGAACCCGGCGGCGCCGGTGACGACCGCCTTCATCCGAACAATTCCTCGTAGGTGGCGTGGGCCGTGCCGAAGCGGCCGACCACGATGCCCGCTGCCCGGTTGGCGACCGGCACGGCGTCGCGCAGCGGCACGCCGGCAGCCACGCACGCGGCCATGGTCGCAATCACCGTGTCGCCGGCGCCGGTGACGTCGAACACCTGCCGAGCTTCGGTGGCTACGTCGAACTGCCCCTGCGCGTCGAACAGCGACATGCCCTCCTCGGACCGCGTCAGCAGCAGCGCCTGGACATCGAGGCGATGGCGCAGCGCCTGCGTCCGCTCGCGCAGCGCCGCGTCGTCTTTCCAGCGCCCGATCACCTGCGCCAGTTCGGCCCGGTTCGGCGTGATGACGTTGGCACCCGCATACCGCTCGTAGTCGTCACCCTTCGGGTCGACCAGCACCGGCTTGCCGGCTGCGCGCGCGGCGGCGATCATGCGCTCGATGTGCGTCAGGCCGCCCTTGCCGTAGTCGGAGAACAGCACGGCATCGTGGGCCGGCAGCGCTGCCTCGTAATCTTCGAGCAGGTGGGCGAGCACCTCGTGGTCGGGCTGGCTTTCGAAGTCCACGCGCACCAGCTGCTGCGAGCGGCCTATCACGCGCAGCTTGACGATGGTGTAGTGGTGCGGGTCGCGCCCGAGCTTGGTGGGCACGTGATGCCGGTCGAGCAGTGCCGCCAGCCGATGCCCCGGCTCGTCGTCTCCAATGACGGTGAGCAGCGTCGCCTGCGTGCCGAGCGCCTGGATGTTGAGCGCAACGTTGGCCGCACCGCCCAGGCGCTCTTCCTCGCGCTGCACGCGCACGACGGGCACCGGCGCCTCGGGGGAGATGCGCTCCACGTCGCCGAACCAGTAGCGGTCCAGCATGGCGTCGCCCACCACCAGCACCTTGCCGCGCGCGAAGCGTTCGCGCTCCACGATCTTCATGGCGCCTCCGCCGAGGCGCCGGCGGGCGCCAGCTGCTGCTCCACGAGGCCGCACAAAGTGTGGCCGATCAGAATGTGGGCCTCCTGGATGCGGGCCGTGACGGCGCTCGGGACGACGATGGACAGGTCGCACAACGCGGCCAGCCGCCCGCCGTCGCGCCCGAGCAGGCCGATGCTGCGGATGCCCATCGCGCGGCATGCATCCACCGCGCGCACGACGTTCTCGGAGTTGCCCGAGGTCGAGATGCCGATCAGGCAATCGCCGGCGCGGCCCAGACCGCGCACCTGCCGCACGAACACGTCGGCGAACGAGTAGTCGTTGGAGATGCAGGTGAGTGCCGACGTGTCCGTCGTGAGTGACATGGCCGCGAGCGGCCGGCGGTCTTCGATGAAGCGCCCCGTGAACTCCGCCGCGATGTGCTGGCTGTCCGCGGCGGAGCCGCCGTTCCCGCACAGCATCAGCTTGCCGCCGCCCGTGAGGGCGTCGGCGATGAGCTTCGCCGCAGCGGTCACGGGCCCGTCGAGCAAATGGAGCCGCGAGCACAGCGCCACGTGCTCGTTCAGATTCGTGAGAAAGAGCGAAGTCATCCAGGGAGCCCTCCCGTCAGCCGTTTGCAAGTCTCCATGGCAATGCAGGTGCCGGCTATCCCTTTCTGTAGGGGGACTCGAGGCGGGGAGGGTAATCCGGGAGGGTGGGGCGAGAGCGAATGCTTGCGACGAGCACTTACCATCGGCTCATGTACAGCGCCGGCGCTCGCGCGCGAGGGCCACTGATCGGTCATCTGCTCGCGCATGCGGCCACCGGCGTCCCGCTTCCGGCGGGCGAGTGGGGCGGCCGCCCCGACCATGAGCGGCAACTGCAGTGGGCCCTGGCCGGCGGGCTGGGGCCGCTCCTGCACCGCGCCCTGCGCGAAGCTCCTGCGCAAGCCACCGACGCCTGGACCGCGGCGCTGCACGGCGCGGAACTCACCGCCCGGGTGAGGCACGCCCAGCAGGCCGACACGGTGGTGGAGGTCATCGAGACCGCTCACGCGCTGGGCATCGATCTGGTGCTGCTGAAAGGCGCCTCCACCGGCGACCAGTTCTATCCGGCGCCGCACTGCCGGCCGATGAACGACATCGACCTCCTCGTGACGGGCGAGGGATGCGGCGCGCTGCAGCAGGCGCTGACGGGGCGAGGGTACGGCGAGGCGTTCGATGCGTTTCCCGGCGATCTCCATCACGCGCCGCCGCTGAGGCACCCTGTGCACGGCACCGTCATCGAGCTCCACACCGGCCTGTTTCCGCCGTCGTCGCCGCTCTCGGCCGGCCGCTTGTTCGATGCACGAAGGGTTGCCGACGCGGCCATCCCGGCTCGCTACCGGGGACATGCGGTGCGGCGGCTTGCCGCCTGAGCTGCAACTGGCGTATGCCGCCTGCACATGGGTGGACGACATCGTCTTCCAGCAAGCCGCAACCAAGTTTCCTGGCGTCGCTGTTCGACGGCGTGTACCTGCTCACGCGCAGCACGATCGACTGGAATGAGCTGATGCGGGCGCTCGACAACACCTTGGCCGCGGCGTCGCTGCTGGCGATGCTGGCCTATGTTCCGCGTTTCGGCGTCGCGCCCGCGCCGACCACGGTCATGCGCGACCTGGCAGGCCGCCAAAGACTGCTCGGGCCCCTGCAGCTGCGGCTGATGCGCTTCATGCTGGACTGGTACCTCGTCGCCGGGCGGCGCTGGAATCTGCCGCTGCCGCCCCCCGTGCCTGGGCGATACAGCGTGCGGCGACAGTGGGAGAAGCGCGTCCTGCGGCGCGGGTGAACCCGCGCTGCCTCGTCATGCGGCGGTCTCGATGACGTGGCGCGCCGCTTCGAGCAGGTCGGCGCATCGGAAGTCGGGCTCGATCGATGCGAGCGTGTCTTCCCCGCCTGGGCCGCCGGCCCCAAGCTGGACCGTGCGGCACCCTGCGCGCCGGCCGGCCTCGACGTCGCTGCCCCGGTCGCCGATCATCCACGAGCGGGTCAGATCGATGCCGAGCGCGGCCGCCGCCTCGTGGAGCAGCCCGGGGGCGGGCTTGCGGCAAGCGCAATGCTGCTGCGGCCCGTGCGGGCAGAAGTAGAAGCCCGCCAGGCGCACCCCGCTGGCGAGCAGCATGCTTTCCAGGTGGGTCTGCAGCCGCATCAGCGCCGCCGCGTCGAAGTAGCCGCGTGCGATGCCCGACTGGTTGCTGACCATGACGAGGGGGAACCCGTACTCCGCCATGTGCCGCAGGCCGTCGATAGCGCCGCGCGTGAAGCGCAGTCTGGCGGGATCGACGTTGTACGGCACGTCCTCCACGACGGTGCCGTCCTTGTCGAGGAAGACCGCCGGCGCCAGCCGCACTAGCTTGCGCCTTCTCCGCGCAGCACCACCGTCACCGTCTTGAGAAGAATCTTCACATCCAGCACGAACGAGCACTCGCGGATGTAGCGAAGGTCCATCCGCACCATCTCGTTGAACGTTACCCGGCTGCGGCCTTCCACCTGCCACAACCCGGTGAGGCCCGGCTTGGCGGAAAGCATCCGCCGCAGGTGCCAGGGCTTGTAGTTGGCTGCTTCGTAGGGAATGGGCGGCCGCGGGCCCACGAGGCTCATGTCGCCCTTCAGTACGTTGAAGAGCTGCGGCAGCTCGTCGAGGCTGGTCTTGCGGATGAACCTGCCGACGCGCGTCACCCGCGGATCGGCCGCCAGCTTGTACAGGGCCGGCTCGCCCTCTTGCGGTGCACCCCTCGCCTCTCCCTTGATGAGGCTCGCCACATATTCCCGGTGAATCGCGTCGTCCATGTGCGTGACCATCGAGCGGAACTTGTGGAAGGCGAAGGGCCGGCCGCCTCGGCCGAGGCGCGTCTGCGTGAAGATGACCGGCCCGCGCGACGTGGTGGCAACCGCGATGGCCACGAGCAGCATGATCGGCGCGAACAGGCAAAGCGCCACCAGGGCACCCGCGACGTCGATCGCCCGCTTGAGGACGTAGCCGTGTTGGCGTGTCGGCTCGGAGAGCATGTACGTTTGAAGGTCGGGCTCCGCCGCGACATGCTGCCCCAAGGTCTCGAACAGCTGGTCGGGGTACGTCGCGCAACTGGTGGCCAGGGGAAGCCCGCAGGCGTCCGCAATCTTGCGCGTGAACGCCTTCATGCCCTCCTGATCCGTGTCAGGGCACAGGACCGCGACCATGTTTTCGTCCATGACGCCCACGATGTCGGTCTCGCGAATGTCCTCGCGCAACACATCCAGGATCTTGAATGCGTCCGCCGTGCCACTGCCGTTGAATGCTTCAAGGCGGTACACCACGAGGGACAGCGGCCGCTCGGCGCGCTCCGCGCGCCGCTTCTCGCGCTGCAGATGAACCATGAAGTCGGGCGCCGGCAATGGCTCGAACGTTGGCTGTGGCCCGACGGCCGCGCGGCCGCGCGCCGAGCCGGCACGGTCACGGACCGCGGCCCCTCTACGCGCTTGCAGGCGGGGGCTGCGGTGTTCGGCTGCGGGCTTCGACGCGGGATAGCCGATGAGAGTAGCAACAGGCGTCAAGTTTTCTGATCCCATCGGTTGTCTCCCTCGTCTGGTGAGTGCCGTCCGGAACTTGGACTTGGGATGCCTCAACCACAGGGAGGATGCCTGTGCGGGTGACAGTGCGCAACAAGTGAAAGGCACTTCTCCCATGAGTTAGGGAGGCGGCATCGGGCACGCGGGCGCAAACTGAGCTCTCCACGCATGGAATCCCGCGTCTTGGCGGGGCCGTGCCTGAATCGGCGGAGGATCTGGATGCAAGGCGACCCATTGCGGACCGACGGGCTCGTGGAAACCGTTGTCGACACACTGCGGCTGGCGGGCCGAAGCGTGTGGACGCGGCGCTGGATGGTGGCGGGCATCGCGACGCTTCTCGCCGTGCTGTCGGCTGCGGCGATCCCTTTCGTCCCCAACCGCTACGAGGCGGCCGCACGCGTGTACGTCGACACGCAGACGGTGTTGAAGCCGCTGATGTCGGGCCTGGCGTTCCAGGCCGACGTGGACCAGCAGGTCCGCATGCTCGCCCGCACGCTGATCTCGAGACCGAACGTGGAACGGCTGCTGGAGACCTCGGGGCTCGGTCTCGAGGCGGCGGACGACGGCCGGGCCGACAAGGCCGTGGACCGCCTGATGAAGGACATCAAGGTCATCTTCGCCGGTTCCGAGAATCTGTTTGAAATCCAGTACCGGGGCGTCGATCGCGAGCGCGCGCTGCGGGTGGTGGAGGCCACCGTCAACCTGTTCGTCAAGACGGGGGCGGGATCGAAGAAGCAGGACTCGCAGGAGGCGGGCCGGTTCATCGAGCAGCAGATCCAGACCTACGAAGTGAAGCTGACCGAGGCCGAGAACCGCCTGAAGGACTTCAAGGTCCGCAACTTCGGCGTCACTGGCGTTTCCAACCAGGATTACTTCGCGCGGGTGTCCTTGCTTTCTGAAGAGGTAGGGCGGTTGCGCGTCGAGCTGAACTCCGCCGAGCGCCGGCGCGAGTCGTTCCAGCGTGAGCTGGCGAACGAAGAGCCGTTGCTGCCCTCCGAGGCTGCGCCTCCGTCGCCTGCAGTGGCGGAGGTCGAAACGCGCCTGAACGCCCAGCGCAAGCAGCTCGACGAGTTGCTGCACCGGTTCACCGATCAGCACCCCGACGTGATCAGCGCAAGACGAATCATCAAGGAACTGGAGGCCGACGCCGCGCAGCGCAGGCGTGCAGAGGCGGATCGGGTGGCCACGCAGGGCCGCGTCAGGACGGCTGCCACGAGCCCGATCTACCAGCGCCTCCGGGTGTCGCTGGCCGAAGCCGAGGCCGCCGCCGCGGCTTTGCGCGGACAGCTCGCGATGAAGCAGGCGGCCCTCGAGCAGGCGCGGTCAGTGGCGAACCGCGCGCCGCAGGCCGAGGCGGAACTGGCTCAGCTCAACCGCGACTACGACATCGTGCGCAAGACCTACGAGCAGATGGTTGCGCGCCGGGAGGCTGCAACGCTTGGATCGAAGCTCGACGAATCCTCGCAGCTGGCGGAATTCCGCATGGTCGAGCCACCCAAGGTGTCGCTGAAGCCGATCTTTCCGTCGCAGTTCCACCTCGCGCTGCTTGCGATGTTCGGCTCGCTGGTCGTCGGCGTGGGCGTGGCGGTCGCGATCGAGTATCTGCGGCCGACCGTGCCGAACCTGAAGTCCCTGCGTCGCATGACGAATCGTCCCGTGCTGGGGAAGGTGTCGTTCGCTGTGTCGCCGGAGCGCGCGCAGCGGCTGCGCCGTGATGCGGTCATGTTTTCCTTCGCGGTGTGCGCGCTCCTGATCGCGCAAGGGGCCTGGACGTTCTGGATCGCGACGCGGCTCCCCGCCCCCTGAGAGCCAGGTTCACGGCGCCCCGGCGTTCATGCCGCTGACCACCTGTGCCGCCGTCAGCGCCTGGGCATGGAGCCGCACCTCGTCGATCAGGCCGCTGAAGGCATGGCTGACCTGCATGTTGCCGATCACGACGGCGTGTGAGGTGCCGTCGGCTTCCAGGTTTCTCGTGGCCGTGGTGCGCAGCGTCCCGTCGACGTAGAACCGCAGCGTGTTCGTCGCGCGCGTGAACACCACGGCGACGTGGTGCCAGTTCGTGTCCGCGATGGTCACCGAGTTGACATCGCTGGTCGCGTAGGAACCGAACCGAAGCACGTTGCCGGCGAAATAGAGCTCCTTGCAGCCGAGCTCCCACCGGGTGCCGGTCGCCAGGCATTTGCTGAGCAGGTGCCGCTGCTTGCCGTTTCCGCCACCCAGCGCATTGCGCTTGATCCACATCATGATGGTGAAGTCCGCGCTGCCGAAGTTGAGCGTCGAGGGGTTGGACACCGTGACGAAGTCGTTGACGCCATCGAAGCTGATGCCGGTACCCGACCAGCCGGCGGTCCAGACCGGACCGTTGACGAGCGTGGCGGTGTGGCCGTTGCCGGACAGGTCGGCCGAGGTCGTCCCGACGCCCTCGTTGAAGCCGAACGCCGCGGCTGCCGGGGCCGTGCCGGCTGCGTTCGACACCGTGACGCCGACGGCCGCCGAAACGGTCTGGTTGCCAGCCGCGTCCCGCGCGCGTGCGTTGATCGAGTGCGCGCCGTCTCCCGTCGAGGCCGTGTTCCAGTTGAACGTGTAGGGGGGCGTGGTCAGTTCGGTCCCCAGGTTCGCCCCGTCGAGGAGGAACTGCACGCCCGCCACGCCGACGTTGTCTGCCGCGTTCGCGCTGATGGCAACGGTGCCTGAGACGTTGGCCGCCAGCGGACGGGGCGCTGACGGTGACCGTTGGCGCGGCCGTGTCGGCGTTCGACACCGTCACGGCCACGGCACCGGACGTGGTCTGGTTCCCCGCGGCATCGCGCGCCCGCGCGGTGATCGTATGCGCCCCGTTCGTCGCGGACGCCGTGTTCCAGCTCACCGTGTAGGGCGGCGTCGTGACCTCGGCGCCGAGGTTGGCGCCGTCGAGCAGGAACTGCACGCCGGCCACGCCGACGTTGTCGGCCGCGTTCGCGCTCACGCTCACCGTGCCGGACACGGTGGCGCCGGCGGCCGGGCGCCGTCACGCTCACGGTGGGCGCCACGGTGTCGGCGTTCGAGCACCGTCACGCTCACCGCCGCGGACGTCGTCTGGTTGCCCGCCGCGTCGCGCGCCCTCGCGCTCAGCGTGTGCGCCCGTTGTCGCCGCGGTGCGTGCTCCAGCCCACCGTGTACGGCGCCGCCGTCGTCCTCGGCGCCGAGGTTGACGCCGTCGAGCAGGAACTGCACGCCCACCACGCCGACGTTGTCGCTCGCGCTCGCCGACACGTTGATCGTGCCGGAGACCGTCGCCCCGGCCGCCGGCGACGTGATGCCCACCGTGGGGGCGACGGCGTCGGGCGCGGCCACCGAGAAGCTGATGACGAGGTCCGAGGTGTTGGCGTTGCCTGCGGTGTCCTGGCAGCGCACGTAGCGCGTGTAGCTCTGGCCGTTGGCCAGCCCGGAGACGACGGTCGAGTGGCTGGTGCCGCCGGTGGTGGTGAAGGCGTTCGGCATCGAGGCGTAGGCGGTGCCGGCCGCGGTCGCATGGCGGCAGGTCGCGTTCTCGTTGCTCGTCAGGCTGAGCGTGGCCTGCGTCGTGCCGGCGGGCAGGGTGCCCGAGGGCTGCGCGCTGCCGAGCACCGGGGCGGCGGTGTCGGTCGGCGCCGCCAGCGGCGTGTTCATCTCCGTGACCACCTGCGCCGCCGTGAGCGCGCGGCTGTAGATCTTCACCTCGTCGATCAGGCCGCTGAACGGGTTGTTGTTCTGCTGGTTGCCGATCTGCACCACGTGCGCCGGTCCGTCCGCTTCGAGGTTCTTTGTCGCCGAGGTGCGCAACGTCCCGTCGACGTAGATCTGCATCGCGTTGGTCGCGCGCGTGAAGACGAGTGCGATGTGGTGCCAGTTGCGATCGGCGATCGTGACCGAGCCGGTGTCGCCGCTGGCATGCGAGCCGTATCGGAGCACGTCGCCAAAGAAGTACAGCTCCTTGCAGCCGCTCTCCCAGGCCGCGCTTGCGCACTTGCTCAGCAGGTGCCGTTGCACGCTGCCGCCGAGCGCGTTGCGCTTGATCCACATCATCGCGGTGAAGTTCGACGTGCCGAAGTCCAGCGTCGCGGGGTTGGCGACGCTCACGACGTCGTTCACGCCGTCCAGGCTCACGCCGCCGCCGAAGTTGCCGGCGGCCCACGCCGTGCCGTTGAGGAGCGTGCCCGCGTGGCCGTTGCCGGACAGGTCCAGCGAGCTCGGCCCCGAGCCTTCGTTGAACGCCAGGGCCGTGACGAGACCGTTGGTCTGGATCCCCGGCGCGGTGGGCTCTTCGGACCCAATCTCGCGCAGGTACTGCGCCAGCGATGCCAGGTCGCTGGTGCCGATCGTCACCCCGCTGTGCGCCTGGACGGCCGCCTCCAGCGTCGGTGCAGAGCCGTCGTGCAGGTACGGGCGCGGTCTGCCCAGACGTCGCGCAGCGTCGGGATGTCGATGCCGGTCAGCGCCGCACCGAGCGGCTGCCGCTCGACGGCTTGAGCGTGCCGATGTTCTGCAGCCCGTCTGCGTCGCGCTTCGGTGAACGCCGTGCCGCCGTGGCAGGCCGCGCAGCCTGCGCCGCGAACACCGTCGCGCCCGGCGGCGCCCGTCGCGGTCAGCGCGCCGGCGGCGTTGCGGTGGGGGCTGTGGCTCGAACGCTGCTCGAGCGAGCCGACGTAGGCGGCCAGGGCATCGAGGTCGCCGCTGACGCCGGCCTTCGGGTCGCCGAGCGGCTGGCTGCGCGTGCCGGCGTTGAACTGCGCGTTGCTCATCAGGCCGGTGCCACCGGCGAGCGTCGCGGATCTGCGCCTTCGAAGTCCTGGACCTCGTCGAAGTTGCCGCTCCAGTGCAGCGAAGCCCTGGCCGCGCCGGCGCGGCCGCGCAGCGCGACGGTGTTGCGCAGGCCCTCGCCGAGGCCGGTGAGGTCCCAGGTGCGGCCGTCGCTGCCGCCGTCGTTGTGGCAGCTCGCGCAGCTCATGTAGCGGTCCAGCGCCAGGCGCGTGTCGCGCGCGTCGTAGAAGTGCTGCTTGCCGAGCAGCACCGTGGCGCCGAGCCTCTCCGTGCCGACCGCGATCAGCGAGGCCACCGCCGGCACGCTGCAGCTCGCCGCCGTCGAGCAGCGGCCGCAGGTCGTACACGCCGACGCTGCGGTCCATGAAGTTGTTGACGTACAGCGTGCTGCCCGTCGGCGGACAGCGCCAGCCCCTGCGGCGCGCGGCCGACGGCGAAGCGCATCACCTCGAAGCCGCCGTGCGCGTCGACCACCGCGACCTCGCGGCTCGTCTCCAGCGCGACGAACAGGTACACGCCGCGGGGGTCGTAGACCGCGGCGCTCGCGACGCTCGGCGTTGTCGTGGTCGATGCGCGTCGCGCAGGTCCTCCTGCTGGCGTGCCGAGGACGATGCGCGAGCTGATCGCGCGCACCGTGTTCTGGAAGTTCAGGGCGGTGCCGTCGCGCAGCGCCCCCGCGCTTGACGTTGTCCTGCTTGCGCGGCACCCAGGCCTGGCGTGCCGTCGGGCGAGATCGCCGCGGCGCCCAGGTAGTTCGGCACGCCGCGCCCCTGGTTCTCGATGTCGGCCCTGTCGCTGTGCTGGAGCACGATGGTGCGCGACGATGCCCATCGTCGCGGCATCCACCACCACCACTTCCCCGCCCGTGCTCGCCGACGGTCGTGATCGTCGTGGTGCCCTCGCCAGGCAGCGACGGCGTGATGAACCGCGACACGTAGAGGCTCGCGCCGTCGGCGCGGATGGACACGTGGCGCGGATTGGGGCCTACGGAGGCGCTGCCCAGCGCGGCACGCGTCTGGGCGTCGAACTTCATCACCTGGCCGGTGGCCTCCAGCACGACGAAGGCCACCCCCAGGCCGGCGACATCGCGATGCCGAACGGGCGCGAGGCGCGAGGCAGCGCGATCGTGCCGGCCAGGGAATTCGTCGCGGGGTCGACGATGCTGATCGAGTCGCTGCGCTTGTTGGTCACCCAGATCAGCCCGTTCGGCGCCAGCGCCAGGGCACGCGGCTCGCTGCCGACGCCGATCTCCGCCAGCTTGGCGAACGTGACGGCATCGAAGGCCGTCACGCTGTCGTTGTCCTGGTTGACGACCCAGATGCGCGGATTGCCGCCGGCCGGGGTCTGCACGAGGATGTTGCCCGACGTGGCGGGCTTGTTGGCTGTCAGCGGCAGGTACACCGTCTGCAGGAAGGTGCGCGAGCGCACGATACCGCTGCTGTCGGTCGCACTGAAGGTGATGCTGTAGGTGCCCGGGTTCGCGAAGGTGTGCTCGATCGTGGCCGACGTCGACCAGGGCGTGTCGCCGGTGCCGTCGCCGAAGTTCCAGCGATAGCGCACGTCGGTGCCGCCGGTGGTGGTGGCCGTGAACGTCGCGGCGCTGCCGGCCTCGGCCGAGGACACCGGCGGCAGCGGATCGATGACGACGCCGTTGACCGCGTCGACGTTCCACACGAAGTTGGCGCTTGCAATGTTGATCCCGTCGCTGACCGTGACCACCGCGTTGTATTGGCCCGGCGCGCTCGGCGAGCCGCTGATCACGCCGCTCGTGGCACCGATGGACAACCCCGGAGGGAGGCCTGCGGCGGTGTACGACAGCGCGTCGCCGTTGGGGTCGCTGGCGCTGACGGCCAGGCTGACGGAGGCGCCCGCTTCGGACGTCTGCGCGCCGGGGTTCGTCAGCGTGGGCACTATGGCCGGGTTGGGGACGGAGGAGATGCCTAGGCGCACGATCTTCGCGATCGAGGGCACCCCGGACTCGTTGAAGACGAAGAGCATGTAGTAGCCCGGCGTCGCGTCGGCCGCGCGGGTCGGCGCCTGCACCGACAGGTTCGTGCCGTTGGCGTTGAAGGTCAGCTCCAGGAAGCGCTGGTCCATGTTGAAGCTGTGCGTCGCGCTGCCGGTCTTCACCAGCGTCACGCGGCTGACGCTCGATGCGTTCTCCACGCTGACCGGCAGGACCGAGCCGATCTCCACCCAGTCGGGCGCCGACGCGATGATCGGCCGCGACGCCCGCTGGCCGCCCGACGCGAAGAAGTAAGGCGGGTAGTAGATCTCCGCATTGAGCTGGTTGAACGACTGCACGTCCGGGTTGAGGGCGCCGCCTCCGGTGGTCAGGACGCTGGCGTCCGGCAGCAGGATCGCGTTCGAGTGGTACAGGTGCGGCCTCACCCCCAGCGGGCCCTGCATCCACTGGCCGGTGGTCGGGTTCCAGACTTCGGCGCGGGTGTTGACGCCGACGAGCTCGTTGTCGACTTGGCTGCCGCCCGTGGCCAGCACCTTGCCGTCGGCGAGGATGGTCGCGCTGACCCACTGGCGCTGCGACGACAGCGACTGCGTCGGCGTCACGCCCGGGGTGCCGCCACCCGCGATGTCGATGACGATCGCGCCGCTCGAATTGCCCCCGAGCTGCAGGATGCGTCCCGGCCGGAACAGCGCCGCGCTGCCGCTGTCGCGCGCGTACTGGGCCGAGAACTGGCCGACGCGGTCGATGCGGCCGTTCCCGCTCGGATCGACGTAGTACATCCGGCCGTCGGAGTCGAAGCCGAACACGCGCCCGTCGGGCGCGACGAAGTTGCGGGGGTACAGCGGATGAAGCGCTGAGGTGTCGGCGGACGACAGCAGGCGGAACGCACCGGTGAGGCTGCGGACTTCCGGACGGTCGTGCCCGCCGTTGCCGCCCTGGATGTAGGTCTCCCCGTTCGGCAGCGTCACGGAGGTGGAGTACCAGCGCGTACGCAGCATGTCGGACTTGCGGGTCAGCGATCGGCTGGCCACGTCGAACACCGCGCTGTTCTGGTTGCCCTGGTTGAGCGTCGCCGTGCCGGTCCAGAGGTCGCCGCCGGCGATGAAGGCGGTTGCGACGCCGCCCGGCGACTCGGGCGGCAGCAGCACTGTCGAGCTGCAGAAGATGTCGACTCCGGTGCCGTTGGGCAGCGTCATGTGTCCCGCGTCAGGCGCCACCGCGGGATCCCAGATGTCGTAGGACGCGATCCCGGTCTGGTAGCCCGAGCCCGTGCTGCCGAAGGTGAGCAGCCGGCCGTCGGGCAGCACGACCGCATGCACCGCGATGCCGGGCCAGTTGTAGACCGGCGACCACATGCCGCGCGCATCGGCATCGGCGGGGATCGGAACGTCGGGGAAGAAGCTCGGCGGCGGCGTGGCGGCGGACGCCTTCTCCCGCTCCGCGGCAGGTTGCGGCGGCGCTGCGTTATCCACCCCGTCGTCGCCGCCGCCGCACGACAGCAGCGTCGCCGCGAAAAGCGCCGCAACGGCGCGGACCACAAGCGATCCGTGGCGCCGCTGCCGTCGTTCCATCGATGCCACCGGACCCCTTCTTCTTCGACGCGGCCCGACTGACGATGGCTCCAGGTGGGATGGCCGCCGCTACCCGCCTCTCCTAACGTAAGCGGTTGTCACGGCAGCGTCAAGAAGCAGAACTGCGACCGAACGGTTCATGTTAGGGGGACGCTCGCTACAGCGACCGAAGCACCTTCTCCGCGGCGTTCTCCCCGCTGATGAACGACTCGTCTGTCCAGATGTAGGCCCAGTCGCCGTAGCGCCCGCAGTAGGCGATGCCGATGTCGTCCAGGTAGCCATGCACGATCTTCAGCGCGTCGGCGCGCTCGAGGTCGAAGATCACGTTCGCGTAGTCGAGGTGCATGGCATTGCGGAAGAGGATCTTGTCGTCCTCGCGCAGCACGCCGATGCGGATCAGGTCACGGATCGTCGGCTCGATGCAGTCCGCCGGCGCGCAGTCGAGGGGGCGGTACTTGCGCGAGTAGTAACACTCCGCCTGCAGGCTGCCGCAGCCCGGCGGCACGTTGTTCGGCGATTGCAGGTGAGGCGTGCTGAGGCGCGTGAAGAAGACGTCCTCGTCATAGATGTAGGTCCAGTGGGCGTCGAGGAGGTCGGGGCGGTCGACCACCAGGTTGACGATGACGAGCTCCGAACAGGCGAGCCGGGCGGCCGCATCGAGCACGTCGCGCGGCGCGCCCTGGATGCGTGGCACGAGCTCCGGCAAGGGCAAGGACGACACCAGCCCCTTGAAGCTCGCGCGCTCGCCGTTTTCGAAAGTGAGCTCTCGCGTCCTGGGATCGACGGCCGCCAGCGAATGGTCCAGGCGCAGCTCGCTGCCCTCCATGAAGCGCTTCAGGTACGACACGAAGCCGCCGTTCGACGGATATCGGAAGTGGCTGATGTAGTGGACGTCGGGGCTCGACGGCTGCAGAGCGCCGCGCAGGATCTCCTCCAGGCTGCACTGGTACAGTCGCGGGCCGATCCAGTCGAGGCTCATGTTCTTCGCCTCGGTGGTGTGGTACTTCACCGTGTACTTCATCGGGAAGTTCTCGGCGAAGGTGTCGCCGAAGCTGGCCCGCAGCCATTGCTCGTAGTTGACGATCGGACCGGGATCCCTCTGCCGCGCTGCCACGAAGTCCTTGATGACGTCGACTACGAGGTCGGTCGGGAGCCCGTGCAGTTTCACCTGTGCCGGATGCTTGACCCAGTGGCCCTTCCAATAGTTGTTGACCTTCGTGTGCAGGGTCTCGTACTGATTGTCGATGCTTTCGGCGAACAGCGTCTGCAGGCGCTCGTGCCGCGTGAACGAGACGTGGGGGCCCTCGTCGAAGGTGATGCCGCCCGGATAGGTGAAGGACGCCGTGTGGCCGCCGTAGTGCGGCTTCTTGTCGAACAGCACGCACCGCGCCCCCGCCTGCTGCAGGTGGTACGCCGCACCGTAGCCGGCCATGCCGGTGCCGAGCACACAAATTTCAGCCATCGCGCTTGTCCATCTGCGATCGCCACCAGCCGATCGTCTGCTGCAATCCCGACTCGAGATCGTGGCGCTGTGTCCACCCGACTTCTTCGACGAGTCGCCTGTTCTCGCCGACGACCAGCGGCGCGTCGTTCGCGCGCGCCGGGATGGCGCCAAGCTGGATAAGCTCGGGGCGCCCCACTTGCCGCCCGATCGTGAGCACGATATCGCGCAGCGTCGTCGCCCCGCCGGACGACACGTTCACGACGCCGCTGACGCCGCTGTCCAGCATCGCGACCAGGCCGTCGGCGACGTCTTGCACGTGCAGGTAGTCGCGCACTTGGCGGCCGTGCGAGCACTTCGCCGGCTCGCCCGCAAGCAGCGAGATGATTACCGACGACACCAGCCGCTGTCGGTGCTCGCCCGGGCCGTACAGGAAGAACACCCGGCCCCAGGCGGCACTGAGGCCGGCCTGCTGCGCATGCGACAGCGCGAGCAGCTGCAGCGCCTGCTTGCAGGCGCCGTACACGGTGTCGGGTGCCGCCGGCGTGTGGGCTTCCCGGCAGTAGCCGTGGCTCCAGTCGTATTCGTAGCCCGAGCCGGCGATGACCATGCGAACGCCGCCATGGTGCGAGAACCGCTGCACGAGGTCCAGGCTCGCGCCCACCCAGGCGAAGTTCTCGGGTGCCGTGATGAGCTTGCCGGGAACCACGTACCAGGCGAGGTGCAGCAGGTGCGTCGGCCGGATCTCGGCCAGCAGCGGCTCGACAGCACCGGGCTGAAGCAGATCGGCCCGGTGCCACGTCACGCCGGCGGGCTTCGCCGCCGGCGACGGCTGGCGGGTGGTCGCGTGGACCTCGTAGCCGCGGTCGAGGAGCGGCTGCAGGCAGTGGCGGCCGATGAAGCCGCCGCCGCCGGTCAGCAGGATGCGCTTCATGCGTAGTCCGGCCAACGGCGGTCCGCCTCGGAGACGACGGTCACCGCCAGCGGCCACGCAATGGCGAGCGCCGGATCGTCGAAGCGCACCCCGCTCGCCGCGTCGGGCGCATAGGAGGCCGAGGTCAGGTAGTACATCTCCGCGCCGTCCGCCAGCGTCTGATAGCCGTGGGCACAGCCCTCCGGCACGTAGACCATCGCCCCGTCCTCCGCCGTCAGCTCGATGCCGAACCACTTTCCGCGCGTCGGCGAGGCCGGGCGCAGGTCCACGACGACGTCGTAGATGGCGCCGCGCGTGCAGCGCACGAACTTGGCCTCTTCGTGCGGCGCCTTCTGGTAGTGCATGCCCCGCACCGTGCCGGCGCGATGGGTCGCTGCTGCGTTGAGCTGGAGCATGCGCGGATTCAATCCCTGCCCGGCGAACTCGTCCGCGCAGAACGCGCGCGCGAAGTGGCCGCGGTCGTCGGCGATCTTCTTCGGCCGGACGACGAAGCAACCCATGAGATCGGTTGGGTGGAATTCCATCGACGCACCTACAGGCCGATGCCCTCGTAGCGCGCGAAGTCGTCGCGGGCAAAGGCGCGCCGCGCATCGACCACGAGCAGGGGACGGCCGGCGACGCGGGCGGGCAGATCACGAAACTGCGGCCACGGCGTCACGACCACGGCGGCGTCAACGTCGGCAATGGTCTCGTCGAGCGAGTCGCAGTAGCGCAGGCCCGGCTCGGCGAACACCGCCGAAGCGTCGGCATTGGCCACCGGGTCGTGCGCCTTCAGCGTGGCGCCTTCGCGCAGCAGCCCGCGCATGATCGAAAAGGCGGGGCTCTCGCGCACGTCGTTGGTGCCCGGCTTGAAGGCCAGTCCGAGCACCGCGATCCGCAGCCCGTCGAGCGCGGGCCAGTGCTTCTTCAGCAGCTGGACGACGACCTCCGGCTGCGCCTCGTTAGTCTGCAGCACGGCCCCCAGCAGCGGCATCGGCTGCCCGAGCGCGCGGCCTTGCGCCACCAGCGCGCTGACGTCCTTCGGCAGGCAGCTGCCCCCGAAGCCGCAGCCCGCCCTCAGGAACGCCGTGATCGGCGGCAGGCCGTCGGCCGTCGCGGCCGCGGAAGTACTGGCTCAGCGTGCACGCCGCGCATCACCTCGACGCGTCGATGTCGCCGATCGCCGGCGCCGAGGTTGGCCAGCTCGTTGCGAGAACGAGATCATCGTCGCCAGCAGCGCGTTCGACGCGTACTTGATCATCTCCGCGGTGCGCGATTGGTGTGCACGCGAGGCACGTCGGCGTCGAACGCCGCGTAGACCTCGGCCAGCACGTCCTGCGTGCGCTCGTCGATGCCGCCGAGCACGATGCGGTCGGGGTGCAGGAAGTCGTTGACGGCCTCGCCTTCGGACAGGAATTCCGGGTTCATGCCGACGCCGAACTCCGCGCCGGCGCGCTTGCCGGAGGCCTGTTCGAGCATCGGCCGCACGCTCGCGCGTCCGTCGTGCCCGGCACCACCGTGCTCTTGACCACGACGACGTGGTAGCCGAGCGCTTGTCCCGCAGTGCCTCGCCGATCTGCGCGCGCTGCGCCGAGCACCGCCTTAGGTCGATCTCTCGGCCGTCGAACGGCGTTCCCACGGCGATGAACGTGATGTCGGATGCCGATGACCGCCGGCCTGCAGGTCCGAGGTCGCCGCCAGGCGTGCCGGCCGACGTGCTTGCGCAACAGGTCTTCGAGGCCCGCCTCGTGGATGGGCGGCAGCGCCGCGTTGATTGCGTCGACACGTTCCTCGTTCGATGTCGACGCAGTCGACCTCATGCCCTTGTTCCGCGAGGCAGACGCCGGTGACGAGGCCGACGTAGCCGGTGCCGATGATGGAGATCTTCATCAGGCCTCCGCCGCCTCGCGATTGCCGCGTACCAGATCAGCGAGCGGCGCAGGCCCTCGTCGAGCCCGACCTTCGGCTCGAAGCCGAGCTCGCTCGCGCGCCTTGTCGATCACCGGGCAGCGGCGGTTGGGGTTGTCGACGAGGTAGTCCGCGTCGGCGCTCTGCTGTCGACGACCCGGCCCGTGTAGCCGAACAGCTCGCGCGCCGAGCGCCGCGACCTTGTCGGCGAGCTCGGCCATCGAGATCTCCGGCGTCTCGATGCCGATGTTGTAGCCCTCGCCGGGGCGGCCCTCCACGAGCACCTTGTAGTAGCCGACGACCGCGTCGGCGACGTAGCAGAACGTGCGCCGCGGCGCCCCGTCGGACAGCATCACGATGTCGCGGCCGGCGAGCACGTCGCGCGCGAAGTCGGGGATCACGCGGCCGTCGGTGATCTTCAGTCCGGGGCCGTAGTTGTTGAACGGGCGCGCCACCTTCACCGGCAGCCCTGCTGGCGGCGAAGTTCACGCACAGCGTCTCGCCGTAGCGCTTGGACTCGTCGTAGCAGGCGCGCGGCCCGGTGCACGACACGTAGCCCGCGGTAGTTCTCGGGCGTCGGGATGTTTTCCGGCGTCGGGTCGCCGTAGATCTCGCTGCTCGAGAAGAACAGGAAGCCCCGCACCGGCCGGCCGCCCGCCTGCTGCCGCTCGGCATAGATCGAGCAGTGCGGCGCAGGCCGTTGACGTTGGCGTCCATCGTCTCGATCGGGTGCTTGCGGTAGTAGATCGGCGAGGCGATCGACGCCGCGTGGACGATGTAGTCTGCGGGCCGATGCCGTCCGGCAGCGGCTGGGTGATGTCGTGCGCGACGAGCGCGAGTCGCGGGTCGCCGGCCAGCGCCGTGAGCCACGCCGGCGATGCCGCGGATGAAGTTGTCGCAGACCGTCACGTCGATGGGCGCGTCGCCGGGGCGCTGCGGTTCCAGTGCAGCGCCGCCTGCACGAGGTAATGCCCAGGAACCCCGCGCCGCCGGCGATCAGCAGCCGCTTGCCCGCCATCGCGTGCAGCTCGTCGGCGGCATCCTCGCAGATCGCATCGAGGTCGCGGCGCACCACCGCGGCAGCCCTTTGATGGAAGTCCTCAGTCATTCGATCCCGTCCCTCGCGGTGGGTTGTGCAATGGGTTCAGCGTCGCCGGCCGGGGCTTCGGCACAACGAGCTTGCCGAACAGTTCCTTGAACACCGCCTTCTGACCGAGACCATAGGCGAGCACGACGAAGTGGATGACGAACAGGGCCGTGCAGCCGACGGCCAGCCGGATGACGACATCGGCGCTGCCGATCGCCTGCACGGCACCCCAGCTGGCCGCCGCACCCACCAGGGTCGCCAGGCAGGGTGCCGCGGTTGTGCGTGCGATGTCGCCCACCGTGATCAGCGTTCCCTTGCGCGCCCAGTAGACGAGCGGCGCGACCAGGAGCCCCATTGCAGTGGAAAAGCCGGCCGCCACGCCTTCCGGGCCGTACGGCAGGCCCAGAGCCACACCAGCGATCGTCACCGGGGCGATCAAGAAGGCCAGCTTCAGGCTGCGAATCGCATGGCCCGTCGCCTGCATCAGCTGGCCCATCGGATTCATCACGGCCAGCGCGAGTATGGTCGGCGCAAGCAGTCGGAAGATGGGCGGCGTGCTGCTCCATTGCGGCCCGAGCAGGATCCGCACGATCTCCTCTGCAAACAGCCCGCAGCACACCGTGATCGGCGTGACGATCGCCAGGAAGATCCCGAAGCTCTTCAAGAAGAAGTTGCGCAACCTGTGCGGGTCGTTCTGAACGCGGGCGAGTGCCGGGAACATCACCCAGTTCAACGTCGAATGCAGGTTGTCGGTCGGAATGCTGATGAGCTGGTAGGCACGCCCGTAGATGCCGAGCGCCTCGGCGCCGAGAAAGCGGCCGACCAGCAGCTTGTCTGCGTTGTAGGCGACGTAGACGACGATGCTGTTCAACGAGACGACGCCGCCGTAATGCAGCATGTGGCCGATGCCGGCGGCGCGCCGGTAGCGGCCGGGCGTCCAGCCGGCTGCCACCCACAAGGCGACCGCATTGACCAGCGGCTGGCTGACCGCCATGCCGACCAGCGCCCAGTAGCCGAGCCCGGCCCATGCCATGGCGATGCCCACGGCGATGCTCGCCATCAGCGAGAGGACGTCGGTGACGGTCAGCGCGACAAACTGCATCCGCCGCTGAAGCAGCGCCCGATGCTGGGCGGCGGCCCCATAGGAAACGAAGCTCGCCGCCATCGCCAGCGTGATCCCGACCAGGCGAGGGTCGCCGAAGAAGGCAGCGACGGCCGGCGCCCCCAGGGCCGTCACGCCGGCCAGCACGACGCCGACGAGCACGTTGATCCAGAACATCGACGACAGCAGTTCGTGGCTCACGACGTCCTGCTGAACCGTCGCTACCGACAGCCCGGCGTCGCGGATCAGGCTGAGCAGCCCGACCACGGCCGCCACCATCCCGAAAAGACCGAAGTGCTCGGGCGTGATGAGCCGGGCCATCACGGTCATCGACGCTATGCGAAGCACGAAGTTGCCGCCCTGGCCGAGGATCGATGCCAGCGCGCCGCGCGCTGTCTTGTGCGCCAGTTCCGCGTGCGCGTGACCGTCGTCGAAAGCGCGCTCCGTCATTGCCCGGGCCGGTGGCACAGCGCTGCCTGGTGCGAACGCGGACAATTCGGCTCATGCATCGGGCGCCTTTTCCGCTACAGCATGACCTTGCGGGCCATGAACGCCTCGGCGTAGCCTTCCGGCGCCCGGCACTCGATACCCCGCAAGCGCATCAATGCTTGAAATGTCTCGCTCGTGAACCAGTCCTTCGTCCGCTGGCTGCCGAAGTGGGTCATCAAGTGATCGATCTTCGTCTCGGCGATCCGGCGTGATACCGGCACGAAGACGTTCGGGTGGCCGAGGTCCCCTTCGTACTTCGGAACTTCGTATTCAAGCACCAGGTGATCACGCCACGCCTGCCAGGTCAGCTCGGCAACCAGGCGGTGGTCCTGGTGACGATCGTGCAGCGCGTGCGTGAAGATCACGTCCGGATTGGTGCGATCGCGAAGGTTGCCGAGGTGGTCCTTCAGCGCCGCGTACTCTGAAGGAAAGTAGGAACAGGAAAACGCGCCGACGTGCACCTGCAACTCGGCCTTGTTGCGCAGCAGACTCTCCGCGCTGGCTCTCGCCTCGTCGGCCCGGGCGCCCGGCGCGCTCAGAACTGCCCATGTCAGGCGAAGCCGATAGCCGCGATCGAGCAGCCCCAGCAGCGTACCCCCGCATCCGATTTCGATGTCATCGCTGTGGGCACCGATGCACAGAACGTCCAGCGGACGGTCACGGTCTGGGATCAGGTGAAGCGGGAGCATGGTGTGCTCTCAGGGACGGATCCGGTGCGGGGGATCGTCATCCGAGTACATCTACCGTCTCCCTCGCGATAAGGCATCCATGCCCCAACGGCGGGACGCTCAAACCATGGTATCCGAGAGGGGATCGGGCGGCACTCCCTAATGTCAGGGCCGCCGTTTTCCGTACGCGGGCCTATTCTGGCGACAGTAGTTTGACCGAGGTTCTTCTTCAAGTCGTTCGGGATGCGCCCCTATCGCCATCACTGCGGGCCCGCCACGCTTCCAGGCGCCATGGCTTTGACGGCTTGCCTGCTGCTGGGCGGATGCGCCGACGGCGACTCGGGCGATTCGGCGGCGGCCCCGCGGGTCCAGGCCCCACCGCCACCCGCTTCGAGCCCATCCGTCGCTCAGGTCGCGTTTCCGCTGTCCGCATCGCCGAACCATCGCTATCTGGTCGATGCGTCGGGTGCGCCTTTCGGCGTGCGTGGCCGCACGGCCTGGTACTTGCTGTCCAGACCGGCGGCCGACCAGGCCAAGTTCCTGGACGACACCCGAGCCAAAGGATTCAACGCCATCGAAGTCAATGCGCTGATGCACGATCCACAGGCCCACAGCCCGCCGTTTGCCGGCAACGGATCGTTGCCATTCAGGCGGCGTCTCGATGGCCGCCCATGGGACGGCGCTCTGCGGTATGCCGCGATCGACTCGGAATCGCCGGACTTTGCCGCGCCCAACGAAACCTATTGGTCATACCTCGACGCGTTGCTCGACGCATGCGAATCGCGTGGCATGGCAGTGCTGTTGTTCCCCGCGTACGTGGGCTACGAAGGCAACCAGGAGGGATGGATGCGGGAAATCGTCGCCAATGGTCGGGCGAAGATGCAGGCCTACGGCGCCTGGATTGCAGAGCGGTACAAGACCCGCCGCAACCTAGTCTGGATGCTGGGGGGCGATGACGGCTTCTACCCCGGTGAGCAGAAGTCGTCGGAGCAGGGTTTGATCGAAGGGCTGCGAAGCGTACGGGGTCAGGCCAGTACGCTGTATTCCGCGGAGTGGGCCAGCGAGATGGTCGGAACGGACCAGGTCGACTTCGGCCGCTACATCAACTTCAACGGTGTCTACAGTTGGACCGGAAGAACCGCTTCACTGGCCTTGAAGGCCTACAACCGCACGCCAGTCCAGCCTGCGTTCCTGCTCGAGGAGCCTTATGACGAAGAAGGCCCGGGCGAGATGGCCTACAACCCGCACGCCACCCAGCCCGTGCGGCGATTCGTCTACTGGGGCTGGCTTGGCGCGATCGGTGGGTATGTGGCCGGCAACGGCTACGTGTGGCGGTTCAATCCAGGCTGGGACGCGCATATGGACTCGGCCGGCGCCAACGACCTGAAGCGCCTGAACGACCTCATGATGTCCACCGAATGGTGGCGCCTGAAGCCTGCCGGCACGCCTGGCATGGGCGCAATCGTGAAAGCAGGCGGCGGACGCATCGACAAGGACGACTACGTGGCAGCCGCGGCGACGTCCGAAGGAGATCTCCTGCTCGCTTACGTCGGCCCGGGTCATGTCGGCGGTGTCACGATCGACATGGCAAGGATGCGCGGCACTGCGGTGGCGCGGTGGTTCGATCCCACCAGCGGCAGCTACACGCCGATCGGAACTTTCCCAAACAACGGCTCCAGAACGTTCATACCCCCCGAGCGGGCCAGGACTGGCGACTGGCTGTTGCGACTGGACCTGCGCCACTCCCATCCCTAGAAGTCGAGTGGCGGCGAATCGGCCCGACTGCTAAGTTCGTCTGGCCGATTCCCGGCTTCGGAACCCGGCGTCTTGGAGGGCAGGCATGAGCGCTTTGCGTAGCTTCTCGAGCGCGTTCATCAGCGTCGTGAGCTCTAGCGCGATGGTCTTGTCCTCCTGCGGCGGCGGCGACAGCAATGAGGTGGCCCCGCCCCCATCACCAGCCGCCCCCACACCGTCGCCAGCCCCAGCCCCAGCGCCTCCACCCGCACCCGCACCGGCACCGGCACCGGCACCCGCACCCGCACCCGCACCCGCACCGGCACCCGCACCCGCACCCGCACCCGCACCCGCACCCGCACCCGCACCCGCACCCGCACCCGCACCCGCACCCGCACCCGCACCCGCACCCGCACCCGCACCCGCACCCGCACCCGCACCCGCACCCGCACCCGCCGGGCAAGCAACGTTTCCGGTGACCCCATCCCCCACCATGCGGTATCTGGTCGACGCGGCAGGCAAGCCCTTTGCGATCAGGGGGCGCACCGCGTGGTATGCGCTCTCCTTGTCAGCGCCGGAATACATCCGATTCCTCGACGACACGATCGCGAAGGGATTCAACGCGATCGAGATGAATGCGTTGTTGCACGATCCGCAGGCCAACAGCCCGCCCTTCGCGGGCAATGGTGCGCCCCCGTTCCTCAGGCAGCTCGACGGCGAGAGCTGGAGCGGTTCTCTCGACACCACCGCCCCCGACTTTTCCACGCCCAACGAGGCCTATTGGTCGTTCCTGGACGCGTTCCTGGACGCCTGCCAGGCGCGCGGCATCTATGTCCTGCTGTTCCCAGCCTACGTCGGATACGACGGTGGCATCCAGGGATGGATGCGTGAGATGGTGGCCAATGGAGCGCCGCGCATGCATGCTTATGGCCGATGGATCGCCGAGCGATACAAGACGCGCCGCAACCTCATGTGGATGCTGGGCGGCGACTATGCCCGGTTCCTACCGGAAGAAGCCGTCGTGGAGCAGGCCCTGATCGATGGCATGAAGAGCGTGAGCGGCCAGGCCAGCGTGCTCTATTCCGCCGAATGGGACAGCGGCACGATCGGCACGGACCCAGTCGAATTCGGCGACGAGGTCAGTGTCAACGGCGTCTACAGCTGGTCCGGGGAGACGGCTTCACATGGGCGACGGGCTTACGCCTACGCCCCCACGATGCCCGCGTTCCTGCTCGAGGAGCCGTTCGAAGAAGAAGGCCCGGAGGCGATGAACTACAACTCCCAAGCCGTCCCGCCTGTGCGCCGCTTCGTGTATTGGGGATTGCTCAGCACCATCGGCGGGTATGTCGCAGGCAACGGGTACATCTGGCGCTTCAATGACGGCTGGGAGAGCCACCTGGACACGCCAGGGACGCTCGACCTGAAGCGTCTGAACGACCTGTGGCAGTCCCTCCCATGGTGGCGCCTCGTGCCGGAGGGTCTGGGCGGAATGGGTATGCTCATCACCGAGGGAAACGGCATCATCGACCACGACTATGTCGCTGCGGCCGCGACCCCCGAGGGCGATCTGCTGCTCGCCTACGTCTCGCCCGACCACTCAGGCAGGTTCACCATCGACATGAGCAAGATGCGGGGCCTCGTGAGAGCCCGCTGGTTCGACCCTACCAGCGGCCTCTACACCACAATCGGCACCTATCCGAACATCGGCGAACACACGTTCACGACGCCCGGTACCAACAGTGCCGGCGCTCGAGATTGGGTCTTGCAGCTCGACCTCCAGTGAGCACCGTAAGCTCCATCACTGAATCGCCTTGGACACCTCGTTGGAATAGGAGCTTTCCTTTCCATCGGTGCCAACGGCGGTGACGGCAAAGTAGTAGCGGTATCCGGATGTCAGTCCCGAGATCGTGTAGCTGGGATTGGTCACCAACACGCCGCTTCCGCGCGGCTGCCCGTAGCTGCCGGAGGTGCGGCCGTAGTAGACGCGATAGCCCTTCACGGTTGCGGTCGACGCGTTCCAGTTCAGCGCGGCGCTGCCGGCCGGGATGGGCGAGGAGCAGCTCGTGGTCGTTTTCACCATGATCAGGCCGGACCGGGCGGGCAGCGTCACGGTGCTCTGCGTCTGGCCATTGTTCACCGACGGCTCCTGCGTGCCGGACAACCGCTTGTAGCCGCTGCCGACGTTGATCGAGGCCGACACGCTGCGCGGGTTCACGAGCACCAGCCCGTTCTCGAAGCGGCGCATGTAGATGCCGTTGGACGCGGCCGTGGTCGGCGGCGCGTCGATCGCCGCACCGAGCGGTGCCGAGTACTCGTCATACCAGGTGGGCACGGTGCTGCCGGTCGACGGGATGTACGCGAAGTACCCACGGTCCATCAGCGCGGACGCGATGCCGTAGCGCATCGTCTTGTAGTCCGTGGGCGAGGTGCCGTACACATGGAAGACGACCGCCCTGTCGCCGGTCGTGTTGTTCGATACGGCGCGGTAGCGGCTCATCATCCCCGCCCAGCCCTGCAGCGCTTCCAGCGACCAGTTCTTCCCGATCATGCCGTCCAGGTAGGCGCCGTCGGCCTTGCCCTTGAATTCGTAGGCGGACAGATCGTTGCTGTTGTCGAGCCCGGCCATGATCTTGATGCCGGCCTTGCGCGAACGAAGGGCGCTCCAGTAGGCGGCATACCCCGCGCGCGTGGCGCTCGCGATCGTCGAGTCGGTGCGAAGCTGATTGGTCTTGTTGCGACGCCAGTCGGCATCCACGCGCGGCCGGGCCCAGGTATCCGCCGAGAAGGCGTAGTCGATGCCCGTCGTACCGGACAAGTAGCCCTGGTAATCGTATTGGGCCTTGAATTGCGGATAACGCTGCCCGGCTGCATTGGGCGGAGCCCATGATGTCATGTTGACCGCGTAGGTCGCGCCCGAGGTCCACGTGACCATCGAATTGGAGGCGTAGTGCAGCCACCAGTCGCGGGCGTTCAGTTCCTGGGCCAGGCCGGAGTGGTAATCGCCTGAAGGGGCGTTGTTGCGAATGTGGTTGAAGGGGATGAACTGGGCGATCTTCGTATTCGGGTTGCGCGACTTGATGCCCGCCGTGAAGGTATTCGTCGCGCTCGCGGACGCGCTGTACGGCACGTTGACGATGGCGAAGCCGAACTTGGCCAGCAGCGATTGGCGCGTCGCCGTCATGTCGCGCGTCATGTCGAACGCGGCCACCTTGGGGCGCGCGTAGTTCGCGCTGCAGTTCAGCGTCGCCGCCTGCTCGCGCTCGGCATCGCCCAGCGTCTCGTCGACGGAGGCCGGCGCCGTCACGCCGGACTCGACGACGATGTCGTCGCTCATTGGCGGCGATTCCAGCGCCGCCCCATCGGCCGTCGCTTCGTCGATCGATGCCTCGGCGGTGGTGTCGTCGAGGGTGGCCTGGCCACCACCACTGCTACTACTACCACCACCACCGCCGCATGCGGACAGCAACAGGGCTGCTGCGATGGCTTCCGCCATGAGGAGACGTCGGGAGGAGGCGAAAGGAGCTCGGGCGATCTTGGAGTACTGCATGGGAGTAGGAATGGCTGTGATCGGGCGCGCGGTGATTCAACCCACCGACGTCATCGGCGGGGCGGTTGTCGAGCAGGAACGGTCGCGCGCGCGGCTGCGCAGGAACGGCGGCGCAAGCCTGCGTTCGCACTTACATCCCGCGCGGGCTCAAGCGAGCGAACTCGTTCCGAGGGTCAGTCGCCGGCGACAGGAGTCAGCGGCGTCGCAATGGCTGCAGTGAAGGAACCGACGAAGTCGGTGTGACGGCCTCAGCGCGTGGGTTTCACTGTCAGCTTGCAACCGGCGTTGTCAGACTGACGTCTGAGCGTTCTGCCGCCGATGCGCGATTCTCGTGGCATCTCGGATGGATCCGAAGTCGGTTAGGGTAAGTGCGAATGTCATGCGTTACAGCCGGTCAAGTGTGTGCCTGCCGCCGCCGCCACAAGATCTCCCCTAACCTGCGGGATGTCAGTGAGTCCGCGCATTGGCTATCGTGTGTTCACTACATGCCCAGTGCATGACGGGAGGTCAGCCCAAATGACGGTAAACGGCCCCGAAGGTCCGCTCGTCGTCCGAGAAATCGACGACGAAACGGTGATCCTCGATACAGAAAAGAGTCTGGTGCACCAGCTGAATCGAACGGCTAGCCTGGTTTGGCGTATGGAGCGCCAGGGGCTTGAGCCCGAAAGCATGGCGGTGACATTCGCACAAGAGTTCGAGGTCGACGAACTGCGAGCGCTCCACGATGTTCGAGCCACGCTTCAAAAACTCGAGTCGCTCAGCTTGCTGAGCGCGCGTGATCTGACGGCCGCGGAAGGCCGCGAAGGAGGTACGCAATGACCACCCCCGACAATTCACGGCGCCGGTTCGTCAAGAAGGCGGTTTACGTGGCACCGGTCATCCTGACCTTGCCGGCCGTGCCCGAATTTGCCAAGGCCGGATCGGTGAAGCCGAAACCCCCAAACGGTGCGAAGCCGCCCAAGCGTTGAGTTGGCAAGGCTCGCCGTTCACTGCATCGACTTCTCGGCCGTCGGCGTCCGTGTTCGCGTCGAATGCGAAGACGAGGCCCTGTGCCGAATCATCAACGCAAAGTTTGCCGCTTTCCCGGCTCGATCATTGGAGGAAGCGGCCGACCTGTCGTATTTCGTGCGCCGAGGATCGCACTTCCCGTCATGGACACTGGTGCGAGAGGGGCAGGCCGCCATCGATGCCGATGATGCGGCAGAGTTGCTTTTCCACTTGGAGAAGGACTTGGCCATTGCGGTGCAGCGTCGGCGCGCCGAACTGCTTTTCCTGCATGCTGCGGCGCTGGAGTGGCGTGGCACGGCGTACCTTCTGGCCGGCGAATCGGGGCAAGGCAAGTCCACGACGGCGTGGGGTCTGCTGCATCACGGGTTCCGGTACCTCTCAGACGAGCTGAGCCCGGTCTCGGTGGACGACCTCGAGGTTTACGCCTATCCCCAGGCACTGTGCTTGAAGCGGCCGCCGCCCGCAGCTTATCCGCTGCCAGCGGACGGAGTCGTGGACCTCGGGCGGACGTTGCACATTCCGGTCGCCGTGTTGCCGCACGGGACGGCGCAGCTGCCTTGCAGGCTAGGGGGCCTGCTCTTTGTTGCCCACGATCTGGGGGCGCTCTCGCCGCCTCGTGTGCAAGCGCTAACCCGAGCTGAGGCCGCGGCAAGGGCGTATGTGGTCACGCTCAACGCACTGGCGCATCCTTCGCGCGGCATCGACTCCGTCGTCCGCCTGACGGACCGTGTGCCCAGCTGGGTCCTGCACACCACCGATCTTGCGGCCACGTGCCGCGCGGTCGTCGAGCTCTTATCGAGAATCAAGAACCCGCATTGAACATGTGGGTCAGTGCCGGCCCGGCGTCCTCCAGACCATCCACGGGCACTCGTCGCGGCCGGCCATCCGGTCGAAGGTGACCTTGTCCTTGAACGTGTCCATCGCCTGCCAGATACCCTCGTGGCGGTACACCACGAGTTTGCGCTTGGCGATGAGCCGCTGGAAAGGCTCCTCCACCAATTCGTCACCCGGCTCGATGAAGTCGAATATCTCCTTGCGCAGGCAAAAGAATCCGGCATTGATCCAGAAATTTGCCTTCTGCATTCGTCCGAAGGACGTGACGATCCCGTTGTCGTCGCCGTGGACCACGTGGAAGCTTTGCGGCGATGGCACGGCGACGAAGCTTGCCGCCGCGTCACGGCGCTCGAACTCCGCGATCTGGCGGTCCAGCGGTATGTCGCTCAGCCCGTCGGAGTAATTGGCGAGAAACGCTGTCTCGCCTTCCAGGTGGTGACGCACGCGCAACAGGCGCTGGCCGAGGTTCGAATGCAGCCCGGTGTCGACGAAGGTGATCTTCCAGTTGTCGAGGTCGCGGCGACATCAGCTCGATCTTCTTTCCGCCTTCCGAGAGCACGAAGTCGTTCGACATGCACTCGTTGTAATTGAGGAAGTACTCGCGGATGAGATCGCCTCGATAGCCGAGGGCGAGGATGAACTCCGTATGCCCGAAGTGCGCGTAATAACGCATCAGGTGCCAGATGATGGGGCGGTGGCCGACGCAGACGAGCGGCTTTGGAATCGTGTCCGAGTGCTCGCGCAGCCGCGTGCCCAGTCCACCGCAGAACAGAACGACCTTCATGATGCCCCCAGGTAACTGGCCTTCAGACGGTGCGGACGACCGCTTCCTCCTCGCCGCGCATTGGCGCCAGATTCGAGATGGCCTGCGCCACCTCCTCGCATTGCGCCGGCGTCAGTTCGGGAAACATCGGCAGCGACAGCACCTCGTCGGCCGCCTGTTCCGATTGGGGAAACTGTCCCTGTCGATACCCGAGGTCGGCGAAGGCCGGCAGCAGGTGCACAGGCGTCGGATAGTGGATTCCGGTCTGGATGCCCTGGGCGTGCAACACGTCCTGCCATGCCTGGCGATGCGTTGTGCGGATCACGTAGAGGTGGTAGACGTGGCGGGCGTGGCTCGGCGCCTCGGGCGTCGTGATGCCGGTGCCCGCTAACAGCGTGCTCGTAGTTGACGGCCGCAGCGCGGCGGGCCTCCGTCCACGCCTCGAGCCGCCGCAGCTTCACGCGCAGCACCGCGCCCTGGATGCCTTCGAGGCGGAAGTTGTAGCCCTTGAGCACGTGGTGGTACTTCTTCTCTGCGCCCCAGTCGCGCAGCATGCGGATCGTGCGGGCGTACTCGGCGTTGGAGGTCGTCACCATGCCGCCTTCGCCGTAGGCGCCGAGGTTCTTGCCCGGGTAGAAGCTGAAGCAGCCCATGTCGCCCAGGCTGCCGACGCGCCGGCCCTCGGTACTCCGCGCCGTGCGCCTGGCACGCGTCCTCGATCACCACCAGCCCGTGCCGCCGCGCGACGTCGAGGATGGCATCCATGTCGGCCGGCTGCCCGTACAGGTGCACCGGCACGATCGCCTTCGTGCGCGGCGTGATCGCCGCCTCGAGCTGCGACGAGTCCATGGTGAACGTGCGCGGGTCGATGTCGACGAACACCGGCGTCGCGCCGGTGTAGCCAGATGGCCGACACGGTGGCCACGAACGTGAACGGCACCGTGATCACTTCGTCGCCCGGGCCGATGCCGGCCGCCAGCAGCGCCAGATGCAGCGCGCTGGTGCCGGTATTCACGCCGATGCCGTGCGCCGCACCGCAGTACGCGGCGAACTCGTCCTCGAACGCCGCCACCTCGCTGCCCGAGCGTGAACTGGCAGCTGTCCAGCACGCCCTGGATCGCGGCATCCACCTCGGTCTTGATGGACGCGTACTGCGCCTTCAGATCGACGAACGGGATCATGCGCTACCTCCGGACGTTGACTGTCGACGGTCTCGCCCTTGCCGCGCATCGAGTCGCTGGCCGCCTCGATGAGCTCGACGACCCGCAGGCCGAGCTGGCCGTCGGTGCGCGGCATCCTTGCTGTTGACGATGCAGTCGACGAAATGCTCGCCCTCCTCGCGCAACGCCTCGGTCACGGCGAGCTTCGGCGCCCACATGTCGCCGGTGCGGTAGCCGACGCGCATCTCCTGGATCTGGTCCGGGTCGTCGGTGAAGCTGACGCCCTTGTCGTAGACCTTGACCTTCTCGCTCGGCTCCAGGTCGTCGTAGGTGATCATCTTCTTGCTGCCGCCGAGCAGGATCTGCCGCACCTTCACCGGCGCAAGCCAGCTCACGTTGGCGTGGGCGATGATCCCGGAGTCGTAGAAGAGCGTCACGTAGGCCAAGTTCTCCGGCGTGCCGGGGAAGTGGTTCGTGCCGCTCGGCGGTGACCGCGACCGGCTGCTCGTCCGAGCAGGTAGTCGAGGATCGAGAAGTCGTGCACGGCCAGGTCGGAGATGACGCTGACGTCGCGCTGGAACAGCCCGAGGTTGACGCGGATGGAGTCGTAGTAGTAGAGCTTGCCGAGCTCGCCGTTCCTGCAGGATCTCGCCCATCTTGCGCACGGCGCCCGTGTAGATGAACGTGTGGTCGACGAGCAGCACGCAGCTTGCGGCGCTCCGCCTCGTCGATCAGCATGCGCGCCTGCGTGCGACGTCTCGGTCATCGGCTTTTCCACCCAGACGTGCTTGCCGGCCTTCAGCGCCGCCATGCCGAGCTCGAAGTGCGTGTTCACCGGCGTGGCGATGGCGATCGCGTCGATCGACGGGTCGTTCAGCAATTCGCGGAAGTCGGTCGTCGTGCGCGTGGCGTACCGCTTCTGCACCAAGGCCGAGCTTGGCGGTGTCCAGGTCCGCGACTGCGGCCACCGTCGCCCCGGCGTCTCGGCGAAGTTGCGGACCAGGTTCGGTCCCCAGTAGCCGTATCCGACCACACCGATCTTGATCACGATTGCTGCCTCCCAGAGGTGTCATGAACGTTTGCATCAGATGCACGTCGTGCGTCGCCGATCTGGCGGGCAGGCACGCCCGCGACGATGGCGAAGTCCGGGACGTCGCGGGTCACCACCGCGCCGGCGCCGACCAAGGCGCCTTCGCCGATGGTCACGCCGCAGACGATCGGTCGCGTTGGTGCCGATCGAAGCGCCGCGCTTGATCTCGCGTGGGCACGACCTTCCAGTCGCTCTCGGTCTGCAGGCTTCCATCGGCCGCGGTGGCGCGCGGATGTCGGTCGTTGATGAACATGACGCCGTGGCCGACGAACACCTCGTCCTCGATCACGACGCCTTCGCAGATGAAGGTGTGCGACGAGATCTTGCAGCGCGCCCCGATGACGGCGTTCTTCTGGATCTCGACGAACGTGCCGATCTTCGTCTCGTCTCCGACCGCGCAGCCATAGAGATTGACCAGCGCGGGATGAAAGATCGATACGGCTTTTCCGAGCTTCACGCTTTCCGCAATAGGCATCCCTGCGTCCTCTGGTCCCTGGCGGACGAGGCCGATGCCTCCCGCAACATACTGGCGACCCGGGTCGTTCAACTGCTTTGAGCGGCCTGGCGAATTCATCGTATCGGAGTGTGTCCACTGACGCACCCCCTAGGTCAGACCCCCTAAGTCTTGGCCTGCAGCGACACAAGTAAGGCCTCGCGTGCAGATGCTTTCAATCGGCCGTTCGGTCAAACGGATACCGATGGACTAAGCTCGATCAACGCTTGATCCCCATTACGCGTTTTCCATGACTCCCGACGACCTTGCGCGCACCGAAGAGCGGCTCGACAACGCGTTGCTGCGGCTTGAATCACTGTTGCGGGAATGCCATGGGTTGCTGTCGCAAACCCGGGTGCTCGCCGGGCTGCCGCCGCTCGATGCGGTGGATCATCTTCTCCATCGCCTGGGCGACGAGGCCCCCGTGGATGATTTCGAAGCCGGACGCCGCCGCGACAGGCGGCTGGTGCCGCGCGGCGAGCCGCCGGCAGGACGGCGTCACTCGTGAAGGGTGGCGGCCGGCGCCCCCTCACTCGCCCGAACTAGAATCCGCGTTTCGCCGCGCCCCTCTCTGGCGCGGCTTGCCTACGGGTGTATCTACGAGGAAGCGGACGTGTTCATCTCTCAAGCATTCGCCCAGACCGCGCCGGCCGCCACCGGCGATACCCAGTCCAGCTTGCTCAGCCTGCTGCCGCTGGTGCTGATGTTCGTGGTGCTGTACTTCATCATGATCCGGCCCCAGATGAAGCGGCAGAAGGAGCACAAGGCCATGGTCGAGGCGCTGGCCAAGGGTGACGAGATCGTCACCGCCGGCGGCGTGCTCGGCCGCGTCAGCAAGCTCGGCGAGACGTTCCTGTCCATCGAGGTTGCCAACGGCGTCGAGCTGCAGGTCCAGCGCACCTCGGTCGTCCAGGTGCTGCCCAAGGGCACGCTGAAGTAACCGACTGCCTTCGATGAACCGCTACTCCTGGTGGCAGTACACGATCCTCGGCATTGCGTTGGTCGTCGGCCTGCTCTACACGGCGCCTAATTTCTTCGGCGAGGCGCCCGCCGTCCAGGTCTCCAGCGCGAAGGTGACGCTGAAGGTCGATTCGAGCCTCGTCGGCCGCGTCGAGCAGATCCTGCGCGACGGCGGATTGCAGCCCGACTTCGTCCAACTCGACGGCAACTCGGTCAAGGCGCGCTTCGGCGACCTCGATGCGCAGCAGAAGGCCAAGGACGCACTCGCGCGGGCCCTCAACCCGAACCCGGAAGATCCCGCCTACATCGTCGCGCTGAACCTGCTCAGCCGGTCACCGGCGTGGCTGGCGAGCGTGCGGGCGCTGCCGATGTACCTCGGTCTCGACCTGCGCGGAGGGGTGCACTTCCTGATGCAGGTCGACATGCGCACGGCGCTGACCAAGCGCGCGGAGGGCGTCGCCAGCGATGCGCGTACGCTGCTGCGCGAGAAGAACATCCGGCATGCCGGAATCTCACGCGAAGGCGATCGGGTCGAGATCCGGTTCCGCGACGCGCCGATGCTCGAAGCCGCGCGCGCCGAGCTTTCCGACCGCCAGCCCGAATTCCTCTGGACGCCCACCTCGGAAGCCGAGCCGCGGCTCATCGGCACCCTGAAGCCGGAGGCGGCACGGGCCGTGCAGGACGCCGCGCTCAAGCAGAACATCACGACGCTCCACAACCGGGTCAACGAACTCGGCGTGGCGGAGCCGGTGATCCAGCAGCAGGGCGCCGATCGGGTGGTCGTGCAGTTGCCGGGTGTCCAGGACACGGCCAAGGCCAAGGACATCATCGGGCGCACGGCCAACCTGGAGTTCCGCCTTGCCGACATGTCGGCCGAGGCGCGCGCAGCGCTGGACGGCAGCGGCCCGGTGCCGTTCGGGCGCGAGCGCCTGGGCTTCGGCCGCGGTGCCCCGGTCATCGTCCACCGCGAAGCCATCGCGACCGGGGAGATGCTCACCGACGCGCAGCCCCGCCCGGACCAGAACAACCAGCCCGCGGTGTCCGTGACGCTCGATGCCAAGGGCGGCCGGCAGATGCGCGACGTGACGCGCGAGAACGTCGGCAATTTCATGGCGGCCATCCTGTTCGAGAAGGGCAAGGCCGAGGTGCTGACCGTCGCGCGCATCCAGAGCGAATTCGGCAACCAGTTCCAGATCACCGGCATGGGCACCACCGAGGCGGCACAGGACCTCGCGCTGCTGCTGCGCGCCGGCTCGCTCGCCGCACCCATGGAGATCATCGAGGAGCGCACGATCGGCCCGAGCCTTGGGCGAGACAACATCGACAAGGGCTTCGACAGCGTGATCTACGGCTTCCTCGCGATCGCCGCGTTCATGTGCGCCTACTACCGGCTGTTCGGCGTGTTTTCGACGCTGGCGCTCGCGTTCAACCTGCTGCTGCTGGTCGCCGTGCTGTCGATGCTGCAGGCCACGCTGACGCTGCCCGGCATGGCGGCCATTGCGCTGACGCTGGGCATGGCGATCGATGCCAACGTGCTGATCAATGAACGGGTGCGCGAGGAATTGCGCGGCGGCGCGCCGCCCCAGATGGCCATCCATACCGGCTATGAGCGCGCGTTCGCAACCATCCTCGACTCCAACGTCACGACCCTCATCGCGGGCATTGCGCTGCTGGCCTTCGGCTCGGGGCCGGTGCGCGGCTTCGCGGTGGTGCACGTGATTGGCATCCTGACCTCGATGTTCTCGGCCGTGATGTTCTCTCGCGGCCTCGTGAACCTGTGGTACGGGCGCCAGAAGCGGCTCAAGGGCGTGTCGATCGGGCAGGTCTGGAAGCCCGATGCCCCGGCGCAGCCCGGCGCCCGGGCCTGAAGGGAGATCTTCGTGGAGTTCTTTCGCATCCGGCGCGACATCCCGTTCATGCGGCATGCGCTGGTGTTCAACATCATCTCGCTCGCAACCTTCCTGGCCGCGGTGTTCTTCCTGTCCACGAGAGGACTGCATCTTTCGATCGAGTTCACTGGCGGCACGGTGGTCGAAGTCGCGTATTCGGAATCGGCCGACATCGGCAAGGTGAGGGCGACGGTCGAGAGCCTGAACCTCGGGGAAGTGCAGGTGCAGCCCTTCGGCTCGTCCCGCGACGTGCTGATCCGCGTGCCGGTGCGATCGGGCTCGTCGCAGAACGACGTCGTGGCCAACCTGTTCGCGGCACTCTGCCGAGCGGAGAACGGCAGGGTCGAGACCCGCAACCAGACCACGGCGCAGGGCGAGCAGGTCAGCCGGCCGGCCTGCATGGCGGGAGCCGCCGAGCCGCTTCGGCTGTCGCGCAGCGAGTTCGTCGGCCCGCAGGTAGGCACGCGAGCTGGCGACGGACGGCGCGATGGCGCTCACGTTCGTCATCGTCGGCATCATGATCTACCTGGCCTTCAGGTTCGAGTGGAAGTTCTCCGTCGCGGCGATCGTGGCCAACCTGCACGACGTGATCATCATCCTGGGGTTCTTTGCCTACTTCCAGTGGGAATTTTCGTTGTCGGTGCTCGCTGCGGTGCTGGCGGTGCTCGGCTACTCCGTGAACGAATCGGTCGTTATCTTCGACCGAATCCGTGAAGCGTTCCGCAGATTCCGCAAGCTCACGTCCACCGAGGTGATCGATCACGCCATCACGAGCACGATCAGCCGCACGATCATCACGCACGGCAGCACGCAGGTGATGGTGCTGTCGATGCTGCTGTTCGGTGGGCCGACGCTGCACTATTTCGCACTCGCGCTCACCATCGGGATCTGCTTCGGGATCTACTCCTCGGTGTTCGTTGCCGCCGCCATCGCGATGTGGCTGGGCATCAAGCGTGAAGACCTCGTCAAGATCGGCCGCGAGACGGATCCCAACGATCCCAACGCCGGGGCCGTGGTGTAGAGTCGCCTGCAACCACATGGGGGGCTTCCAGACTCATGGCGACGGGCGCCAATCTCACGACCCTCGCGTCGCAGGCGCGACGTCTCTACACCGAAGAGGTGATCAAGGGTCTGGAGCCGCTGCTCGAGGCGATCGGCGATCACGCGCGTTCCCTGCAGTCGAAGACTGCTGACCATGGCGCGGTGCAGCGGCGGCGCGATGCCGTGATGGACCTGCAGAAATTCGGCTCGGCATGGCAGCAGGCGGTGGTCGACGCGTTGCGGCACGCGCTGCTCTACGGCGCTTCCGCGTCGCGCCGGGGCGATCTCGGTCCGGGTGTTCGAGCCGACAAGATGACGCTCGTGGACAACGACACGATCGAGCGCGAGATCTTCAGCTCGCGCCTGGCCCTGGCCATGATGGACCGCGCATCGTGGGAGTTCACCGACCTGCGCTCGCGCGTTGCGATGCTCGAGAAGCGGGAAGAGCTCGAGCCGCAGGATGTACTGCGCGCGCACGTGCTTGCGCGCAGCGTCACCGACGCCTGGCTCTCGGCCGGCCTAGCCAGGCATCGTGGCGCGAGCTGCAGCAGGTGCTGCACGAGGAATTCGCCGTGCTCGTCGAAGAGGCGTATCACGAGACCAACCGCTGGCTCATCGAGCACAAGGTGCTGGCGGAGGTCGATCTGCGGCCGCTGATCCGGCGCACGAAAGACACCGGCCTGCCTACGGGCGTGGTCGCGCTGTCCAAGCGGGCGGAGCTCTCCGGCGTCGAGCGCGCCCCCGCCGCGACGAACGAGGAGACACGGCTGCTGACGCGCGTCAATCCGTTCGTGCGCACCGGTGACCATGCCGAGGCGGTGATCGGGCGGCTGAACCGGCTGGTGAGCCGCCATCTGCCGGGCTTCGCCGACACGACTCGTCCGGCAAACCGCGTCGGCCGGCCTGCGCAGTGCGATCGACCAGGCGCAGCAGGGCTTGCAGCGCCGTTTCGAAGCTCCCGACGCCCGCGGCGCCGCGGCGACCACGCCTGCGCTGCTGGAGGAGCTTCACCAGCGCAAGATGGCGCTGAAGCAGGCCGCCGAGTCGCCGGTGGAGCGCGCCACGATCGAGATCGTCGCGCTGCTGTTCCAGAGCATCCTGACCGAAGAACGCATTCCCGCAGCGGTGCGGGTGTGGTTCGCCCGGCTGCAGATGCCCGTGCTGCGGGTGGCGGTCGGCGAGCCCGACTTCTTTGCCACCATCGACCACCCGGCGCGTCGGCTGATCGACCGCATGGGCTCCTGCGTCATGGGGTTCGACACCTCGGCGCGAGCCGTCGGTGATGCGCTGGAGAAGGAGATCAAGCGCGTTGTGCAGGTCGTCGAGGCCTATCCGGACACCGGCCGCCGCGTGTTTCAGACCGTGCTGACCGAGTTCGAGCGCTTCCTCGAGCACTACTTCAGGAACGAGAACGAAGCCACCCGCAAGGGCGTGTCGCTGGCCCAGCAGGTCGAGCAGCGCGAGACGCTGGCCATCCAGTACACGATCGAGCTGCGCAAGATGCTCGAAAGTGTCCCCGTGCAGGAAGGCGTGCGCCAGTTCCTCTTCCACGTCTGGGCCGACGTGCTTGCGATGACGGCCGTCAAGGCCGGACCGCAGGGTGACGCGACGAAGGCGATGAAGCGGGCTGCCGCCGACCTGATCTGGTCCGCCAGCGCCAAGGTGTCGCGCGAGGAGCGGGCCGAAGTCATCCGGCGCCTGCCGCCGCTGCTGAAGGTGCTGCGCGACGGCATGGCCTCGGCCGGCGTGTCCCCGGAGAAGCAGGACGACCATATCCAGGCTCTGAACAACTCGCTGGCGGCCGCCTTCACGGCCAAGACCGCGACGATCCCCACCGATCGGCTCGAGGAGCTGATGGAGCGCCTGGAGACGCTCGAGGAACTGCTGCCGGAGGCCGATGACGTCGAGATCGATGAATCCATCGTCCTGGATCTCTCCGGGCACGAAAGCTCGGAGCTCGAGGTGGTCGCCGAAGGCGGGTCCATGCCGACGCCGGCCATGCTGGCGTGGGCGCGAGAGCTCCAGGTGGGCAGCTGGTTCATGCTCGACTACCGCGACCGCAACGAGGCGGTGCAACTGGCCTGGCAGGGGTTGCGCCGACAGCTGTCGCTCTTCGTGACGGCCGGCGGGCGCTGCGTGCTGTTCCAGCAGCAGCGGCTGGCGGCGTTCCTGCAGGCAGGCCTGCTGCTGCCGGCCCAGGACGAAGCACTCACGGTGCGTGCCACGCGCACGGCGCTGGCCAAGCTGGACGTCGACCCCGCGCGGCTGCTGAACTGACGGCGCGGCGGTGGCCGCTCAGTGGATCAGCCGCTCCTCGGGAGCGACGAACAGTTCGTCGAGGATGAGCGCGTCGGGCTCTTCGCCGAGGCTCCAGAACACCATCAGGACGATGATCTTCAGGTCGTCGAGGTCCAGTGGCGCTGCGCCGATGGCCGTGGCGCGATCGATCACCATCTCGCGCATCGGAGGCGGAAGCACGCCGGCGGATTCGAGGAAGCTGACGAATCCGATCGAGTCTTCGCCCAGCAATTCCTGCTCGGCCACCGAGTACACGCGAAGGCTCGAGGCCTGCTGCTGCCCGGAATAGGACTCCGCGGCGCTCGCCAGGCCGTCCAGCCACGAGAGGGCTTCCTGGATCTCGTCGCGTTCGAAGCCGACCGCCGAAAGCTTGCGCGTGAGCTGGTCGTGGTCGGGGCAGGCGTCCGGCCGCCAGTAGTTTTCGTACAGGTAGACGAGGACGTCGAACATGAGACCACTATACCCGAGGGCCCCACGCGCGCCGGGGCCGCTGGGATTCCGGCTCGGCGCCTCAGGCGGCTGCTCTTCGCTGGAACAGGCCGCCGGGCAGCCGGACGACCCGTGCGTCGAGTTCGAGCTCCAGCAACCGGGCGCTCAACTGCGCCGCTGGCCAACCCGTGCGGGCGATCAGGGCGTCCAGGGACGTCGGGTCGTGGCCCAGCGCATCGAGCACGGTGTCGCCGGTGGCGGCCGAACGCGCCCGCTCCGGCCGAGCCTGCGCACGCTGGTCGGGCCGGAGCTCGTCGATCACGTCGGCCGCGCTCTCCACCAGCTTGGCGCCCTGCTTGATCAGCGCGTGGCAGCCGCGGGACTGCGGGGCATGGATCGACCCCGGGATGGCGAACACCTCGCGCCCCGCCTCGGCGGCAAGCCGGGCCGTGATGAGGGATCCGGAGTGGACGGCAGCCTCCACGACGAGCGTCCCGGCAGCCAGGCCCGCGATGATGCGGTTGCGCTGCGGAAAGTTCTCGCCGAGCGGCGGCGTGCCGAGGAGTGAACTCGCTCAGGAGCAGGCCGTGCTCGGCGATGCGATGGGCGAGCGCGCGGTGCCGGCTCGGGTAGATGCGGTCCAGCCCGGTGCCGACAACGGCGATCGTGCTGCCCTCGCCGTCGAGCGCGCCTTCATGGGCCGCGCCGTCGATGCCCAGCGCCAGGCCGGACACCACGGTGTAGCCTGCGCGGCTCAGGTGGGCAGCGAAGGCGTGCGCGTTGTCCACCCCTTGCGGGCTCGCGTTGCGGCTGCCGACGAGGGCGACGGCGGGCCGGCCGAGGAGCTCGAGATGCCCGTGTGCGAAGAGCAGCAGCGGCGGATCGGCGGTTTCGAGCAGGGCGGCCGGATAGTGCGGGTCGCCGACCGGCAGGACATGCCGAGCCGGGCCGCTGGACAGCCAGCCCAGCGTGGCGGCGACATGTTGCTCAAGCTCGGGAGGCTCGTCGGCCAGCGCCTCGGCGATGACCTCCCCGGAGACCTCGCGCCGGCGCGCCGCGGAAGCGGTGAATATCTCGGGCGCCCCGCCGAATGCCGCCAGGAGGCGGCGCGACGTGCCGCGTCCGACGCCGGAAGTCAGCATCAGCCGCAGCCAGGCGGCAAGTTCCTCGCGGTCGATCACGCAGCGAAGAGGCGGGGCGTCAGGGCTGGGTGAACCGGTCGCCGGTCTTGACCGGCTGGGCCACCTGCATGATGAGGGCGTAGGAGATGCGGTCGAAGACGCTGAAGACGAAGAGCACGCCATGGCGCTCGTCGGGCAGCTTGAGCTGGGCGCGGTTCGGATCGGTGGTGTCTCTTACGCGGTCGCCGTCGCGCCAGAGGGCCAGGACGTGGCCACGCTCCATGCCGTCGACCTTGCCGCGGTTCAGCGAGACGATCTGGTTCTGGCCGGCGTTGACTGCATCGCCATAGATCGAGACGATCTGGCCCGACACGGCACTGCTCGGCGCATGCGGCGCGTAGCTCTTGAACTCGCTGGGGGGCACCGGCGCCAGGCGGTCGCCGATGCCGACTTCCTCCCGGACGGTCGTCACGACGAAGCTGGCCGGCACGATCTCCACCTTGCCGTCGGCGCCGGCAAGCGATTCGCCTTGACGCGTCTGCTCCGCGGTTCCGACGTAGCGCGCCTCGTATCCGAGGATCTCGCGCGTGGTGGGGTCGAGCAGGGGCCGCGCCTCGCGGAAGACCCGGAAGTTGCGTGTGTTGCCGGTATCGCCGCGGACATAGGCCGTGTCGCCGCGGCCGATCAGCACTCGGGCTTCCTGGGCCGCGACGACGCGCGGTGCCAGCGCGAGTTCGTCGGTGTTGAACACGATGCCTCGTTGAGGAACGGCGTGATCAAGTGCAAAGGAATGGAAGTGATGGCGTCGGTGTCGAGCGCCTCGCTGCGCACGCGCGGCGAGAGCTTCACGGTATTGCCCTGGGCGCCCTGCGCCAGCCGCAGGCGCGCGCGGCCGTCCACCTTCTCGAGGACGAGCGTCTGGCCGGGGTAGATCAGGTGCGGATTGCGGATCTCGTCGAGGTTCAGGCCCCAGAGCTCGGGCCAGCGCCACGGCGTGCGCAGGAAGACCCCGGAGATGCCCCAGAGGGTGTCGCCGCGCTTGACGGTGTAGACATCGGGCGCGTCGGGAGCGAGCTCGGCCAGGGGAACGCCAGCCTGTGCGACTTTCTGCGCCGTCGCGCGCCACTCGGGAGTGATCGGCATCTTCGACGGCTGCGCGGCGGCCGACCCGAGCGTCGCGGCGAGCGCGACCCCCGATGCGAAGGCGAAAGGCGAAAGGCGCAGACGTCGATTCATGGCGGGGTCTTCCTCCGTGCGCCCGCGGGAGCTGCGGTGCAAAATCAAGGGTTATCGGTCGACCGGCCAAATGATGGCTGAGCGATCGTGGAAAATGCTCATATTGTTTGACAGATTCTGCCCATAAACCCTTGATATCGCAACGAAACTGGGCGGCTGGCGCGTGCTGCGTGTCACACGTCACGAGGTTCTCGTTGTGTTGTCTCCACAGATCGTCGTGCGAGTTTCGATGGCACAGCTCCCAATCCTCCGATACCCGGATCCGCGCCTGAACACGGTGGCCAAGCCGGTCGCCGAAGTCGACGCACGCATCCGTCAGCTGGTGGACGACATGCTCGAGACGATGTACGCGGCCGAAGGGGTCGGCCTGGCGGCCACGCAGGTCGACGTGCACGAACGGGTGATCGTCATGGACACGTCCGAGGCGCATGACGATCCGCGCGTGCTGATCAATCCGGAGATCCTCGCCGCAAGCGAAGAGATGATGCTGGGGGACGAAGGCTGCCTGTCGGTGCCCCAGGTGTATGACAAGGTGCCGCGCCATGCTCGCGTTACCGTGCGGGCGCTCGGCCGCGACGGCCGGCCCTTCGAATTCGAGGCCGAGGGGCTGACCGCCGTGTGCGTGCAGCACGAGATGGATCACCTTCAGGGCAAGGTGTTCGTGGAGTACCTCAGCCCCCTCAAGCGCGATCGCATCCGCAGCAAGATGCTGAAGAAGTCGCGCGAAGACCAGAGGGCGGCGGCCTGAGGCGGCCGCGAACGCGGCGGGCCGCATGAGGGTCGCGTTCGCGGGCACGCCCGAGTTCGCGGCCGCCGCGCTCGCGGCCGTGCACCACGCCGGCCACGACGTGCCGCTGGTGCTTACCCAGCCTGACCGCCCTGCCGGCCGCGGCATGAGGCTGCAGGCGTCTGCGGTGAAGGCGTTTGCGCTTCGACACGGCATGCCTGTCATCCAGCCGCGCAGCCTGCGGCGCGATGGCCGGGCTCCCGACGATGCGGCACAGGCTGAAGCGGCGCTTCGCGATGCCCGGCCGGATGTCCTGGTGGTGGCTGCCTACGGGCTGATCCTGCCGGCGTGGGTGCTCGAGCTTCCGCGTCTCGGGTGCATCAACATCCATGCCTCGCTGCTGCCTCGCTGGCGCGGGGCGGCGCCGATCCAGCGCGCGCTGGAGGCCGGAGACACTCGCACCGGCATCACCATCATGCAGATGGACGAGGGCCTGGACACCGGACCGATGCTGATGGTCGAAGCGTCTGGAGATCGAGCCGGACGACACCAGCGCCACGTTGCACGAGCGGCTCGCCGGCCTGGGTGCGCGCCTCGTCGTCCAGGCGCTGGAGGCGGCCGCCTGCGGCCGCCTGCGCCCCGTGCCGCAGCCGGCCGAAGGCGCCACCTACGCGGCCAAGATCGGCAAGGACGAGGCGCCGATCGACTGGACGGAGCCGGCCGAGACCATCGAACGCCGCGTGCGCGCTTTCGACCCCTTTCCAGGGGCGACGTTCGAGTACGGCGGCGAGTCCGTGAAGGTGTGGAAGGCGGCCGTCGCAGCCTGCCGTCGATGCTGCTCCCGGGACCATTTTCAGTGAGGCCGGCCAGCTTCGAGTGGCGTGCGGGCGAGGCGCGCTCGAATTGCTCGTGGTGCAGCGACCGGGCGGCCGGCGGCTGTCCGTGACGGAATTCCTGCGGGGCGGCGGGCGCTGACATGCCGGCGCGGCGCCCGGGGAGCCGGCGCCGCAAGTCGCCGGCGAGAAGGCGAAGAAGGACTCCTGAGTGTCAATGGGGCCCCGCCCATAAGGGAGAAGGCGACGCCGCGACAATCGCGGCAATGAGTGAATCGTCGACGGCTGCGCGACCTGCAGTGTGGCGCGACCCGGCGTTTGCGCAGGGCGCGCGGGACATGGTCGGCATCTCGCTCGGCATCGCGGCCTGGGGGCTGGTGACCGGGGTCACCATGGTGAACAGCGGGCTCGGCGTGCCGCTGTCGCTGCTGATGTCGTTCGTGGTGTTCGCCGGAAGCGCCCAGCTGGCGGCGATTCCGCTGGTGGCGGCCGGCGCGCCGGTCTGGGTGGTGTGGGCCACGGCGGCCTGCGTGAACCTGCGCTTCGTGATCTTCAGCGCGCAGTGGCGCCCCTATTTCGGCCACCTGCCGCTGCGCCATCGGCTGTCGCTCGGCTACTTCTCCGCCGACCTGAACTACGTCGCGTTCATGAAGCGATTCCCGCAGCCGCGGCCCTCGCCCGAGCAGGTGCCGTACTTCCTCGGCGGCGTGGCGACGAACTGGACGTCGTGGCAGGTGGCGTCGGTGGCGGGCATCGTGCTGGCCGACCGCGTGCCGACGCACTGGGGCCTCGGCTTCGCCGGCACGCTCGCGCTGCTGGGCCTGACGTACTCGCTGCTCACCGACCGAGCCTCCTGGATCGCCGCCGTGGTCGCCGGGGGTGCCGCCGTGGCGACTTTCGCGCTGCCGCTGAAGCTGAACATCGTCGTCGCGATCGCCGCAGCGGTGGCGGTGGGGCTCGTCATCGACCACACGACGCCGCGTCGCCGCCGCGCCGGAGGAAGACCTGACGTGAGGCGACCGACCTGGGAAGCGGTGCTTGCCATCGTGGGGCTGGGCGCGATCACGCTGCTCACGCGTGCGTTCTTCCTCATTCCGCGACGCGACTTGCCGATGCCCCGCTGGCTGTCGCAGGGGCTTGCGGTATGCGCCGCTCGCAGCGCTTGCGGCGGTGCTGGTGCCCGAGATCGTGATGACGCAGGGCGAACTGATCGCGACCTGGCGCGATGCTCGGTTGTTCGCGGTGGCCGCGGCCAGCGCGTGGTACTTCTGGCGGCGCACCATCCTGGGCACCATCGTCAGCGGCAGCATCGTGATGCTCGCGCTGCGGCTGGGCGCTGGGCTGGTAGACTCGCGGCGTTGCGCGGCTCCTAGAATCGCCCGCATGAACGTTCTCCGATTCTCCGATCTCGTCGCGCAGGGCCAAGCCGCCGGCCGCCGCGTGTTCATCCGCGCCGACCTGAACGTGCCGCTCGACGACGCCGGCCAGATCACCGAGGACACGCGCATCCGCGCCTCGGTGCCCTGCATCCGCATGGCGCTGGACGCCGGCGCCGCGGTGATGGTCACCTCGCACCTGGGCCGCCCCACCGAGGGGCAGTTGCGGCCGGAGGACTCGCTCGCCCCGGTGGCGCAGCGCCTGGCCGACCTGCTCGGGCGCGCCGTGCCGCTGCGCCGCGACTGGGTGGACGGCGTGGAGGTGCAGCCCGGCGAGGTGGTGCTGCTGGAGAACTGCCGCGTCAACAAGGGCGAGAAGAAGAACGACGAGGCGCTGTCGCGCAAGATGGCGGCGCTGTGCGACATCTTCGTGCACGACGCGTTCGGCACCGCCCATCGTGCCGAGGCCAGCACCTACGGCATCGCGCAGTACGCCAAGGTCGCCTGCGCAGGCCCGCTGCTGGCGGCCGAGATCGACGCCATCACGCAGGCGCTGGCGCAGCCGAAGCGGCCGCTGGTGGCCATCGTCGCCGGCTCCAAGGTGAGCACCAAGCTGACGATCCTGAAGGCGCTGTCGGCCAAGGTCGACGGGCTGGTCGTCGGCGGCGGCATCGCGAACACGTTCATGCTCGCCGCCGGGCTGCCGATCGGGAAGTCGCTGGCCGAGGCGGACCTCGTCGGCGAGGCCAAGGCGGTCATCGAGGCGATGAAGGCGCGCGGCGCCGCGGTGCCGATCCCCGTCGACGTGGTGGTGGCGAAGGCCTTCAAGGCGGACGCCGCGGCCACGGTGAAGGCCGCCGCCGACGTGGCCGAGGACGACCTGATCCTGGACATCGGGCCGCGAACCGCACAGATGCTGGCCGACCAGCTGAAGGCCGCCGGAACCATCGTCTGGAACGGCCCGGTCGGCGTCTTCGAGTTCGACGCCTTCGCCAAGGGCACCGAGACGGTGGCGCGCGCCATCGCCGCCAGCCCGGCCTTCAGCATCGCCGGCGGCGGCGACACGCTCGCCGCCATCGCGAAATACGGCATCGAGCGCGACATCGGCTACATCTCCACCGGCGGCGGGGCCTTCCTGGAGGTGCTGGAGGGCAAGACGCTGCCGGCGTTCGAGATCCTGCAGAAGCGCGCCGCCGGCTGAGAAGCCGATCCGCCGCGCGCCGCGTCCGCACTTCCTGTGGGGATTGCGGATGGCGCCGGACCGTCTCGCGCGCTACCCTGTGCGTCACGACACAGGAGACACACTCATGGGCGAGCCGCTGTCCCCGTCCGAAGAGGCCTTGCGCGATGCCGCGTTCGAGTACCACCGCGCGCCGACCCGCGGCAAGATCTCGGTCACGCCGACCAAGCCCCTGAGCAACCAGCGCGACCTGTCGCTGGCGTATTCGCCCGGCGTGGCCTATCCCTGCCTGGCCATCCAGGCAGGATCCGAACCTCGCGGCGGAGTACACCGCGCGCGGCAATCTGGTCGGCGTGGTCACCAACGGCACCGCGGTGCTCGGCCTCGGCGACATCGGGCCGCTGGCGGGCAAGCCGGTGATGGAAGGCAAGGGCTGCCTGTTCAAGAAGTTCGCCGGCATCGACGTGTTCGACATCGAGCTGGCGGAGAAGGACCCGGACAAGCTGATCGAGATCATCGCCGCGCTCGAGCCGACGCTCGGCGGCATCAACCTCGAGGACATCAAGGCGCCCGAGTGCTTCCACATCGAGCGGGCGCTGAAGGACCGGATGAAGATCCCGGTCTTCCACGACGACCAGCACGGCACGGCGATCATCTCCGGCGCGGCGCTGCTCAACGGGCTCGAGCTGGTGGGCAAGCCGATCGACCGCATCAAGCTGGTCTCTTCAGGGGCCGGGGCGGCGGCGATCGCCTGCCTGGACATCATGGTGGGCCTGGGCGTGCGGCGCGAGAACATCTTCGTGGTCGACTCGCGCGGCGTCGTGCAGCACGAGCGCGCCGACGCGCGCGAAGGCCGGCTCGACGAGAGCAAGCAGCGCTACTGCCAGAAGACGTCGGCGCGCACGCTCGCCGACGTGATGAAGGGGGCCGACGTGTTCCTCGGCTGCTCGACGGCCGGCGTGCTCACCCCGGCGATGGTGCAGACCATGGCCGACCGGCCGATCATCCTGGCGCTCGCCAACCCCGAGCCGGAGATCCGCCCCGAGCTCGCGCTGCAGGCGAGGCCCGACTGCATCGTCGCGACCGGCCGCTCGGACTACCCGAACCAGGTCAACAACGTGCTGTGCTTCCCGTACATCTTCCGCGGTGCGCTCGACTGCGGCGCCACGCGCATCACCGAGGAGATGAAGCTCGCCTGCGTGCGCGAGATCGCGGCGCTGGCCAAGGCGGAGATCAGCGACGAGGTCGCCTCGGCCTACATCGGCCAGGAACTGCGCTTCGGGCCGGACTACATCATTCCGAAGCCGTTCGACTCGCGCCTCATCCTGCGCATCGCGCCGGCGGTGGCGAAGGCGGCGGCCGAGAGCGGCGTCGCCGACGCGGCCGATCGCCGACCTGGACGCCTACCGGCAGTCGCTGACCCGGTTCGTCTACCAGACCGGCATGGTGATGCGCCCGGTGTTCGCCGCCGCGAAGTCGCGGCCGGGTCGCGTGGCCTATGCGGAAGGCGAGGAGGAGCGCGTGCTGCGCGCGGTGCAGGTGGTGCTCGACGAGGGCCTGGCCCGGCCCATCCTGATCGGCCGGCCGGCCGTGATGCAGATGCGCATCGAGCGCGCCGGGCTGCGCATGCGCCTGGGCGACGACTTCGAGGTCGTGAACCCGGACGACGACCCGCGCTACCGCGCCTACTGGGAGGACTACCAGCACCTGATGGGCCGCGAGGGCGTGACGCCCGAGATGGCGAAGGCGGCGATGCGGCGCTCCAACACGCTGATCGGCTCGATGATGCTGCGGCGCGGCGATGCCGACGCGATGCTCACCGGCCTGGTCGGCCGCTTCGACCACCACCTCGAGCACATCGCCAACGTGATCGGCCTCAGGAAGGGTGCGCACGGCTTTGCGGCGATGAACGGGCTGATGCTCGGCGACCGCACGCTGTTCCTCACCGACACCTTCGTGAACGAGGAGCCCGACGCGCAGGCGCTGGCGGAGATCGCCATGATGGCCGTGGAGGAGGTGCGGCGCTTCGGGCTGCCGCCGAAGGTGGCGTTCCTGTCGCACTCGAACTTCGGCTCGTCCACGCGCCCCGCGGCGCGGCGCATGCGGGAGGCGGCGCGGATCTTCCGCGAGCTGGCGCCGGACGTCGAGTGCGATGGCGAGATGCACGGCGACGCCGCGCTGTCCGACGACATCCGCCGCCGCTACCTGCCGCAGCACGACGCTGAGCGGCGAGGCCAACCTGCTCGTGCTGCCGAACATCGATGCCGCGAACATCCTCTTCAACGTGCTGAAGATGACCGGCGGCCACGGCATCACGATCGGGCCCGTGCTGCTCGGAGCGGCCCGGCCCGTGCACATCCTGACGCCGTCGGCGACGGTGCGGCGGGTCGTGAACATGACCGCGCTGTCGGTGGCCGACGCGGGCGCCATGGAGCGCATCGAGTCTGCTGCGGTCTGAGCGGCGACTGAGCGGCGACGCGCGGATAATCCGGCGCTTCTCCCGTCAGGAGTCTCTCGGATGCTGCGCCAGACCAAGATCGTCGCCACGCTCGGCCCCGCGTCGTCGTCGCCGGAGGTGCTCGAGCGGATGATCCGCGCCGGCGTCGACGTGGTGCGGCTGAACTTCTCGCACGGCACGGCGGCCGACCACATCGAGCGCGCCCGCCTCGTGCGCGAGGTGGCGGAGCGCGTCGGCAAGGCGGTGGCCGTGATGGCCGACCTGCAGGGGCCGAAGATCCGCGTCGGCAAGTTCGAGCAGGGCAAGGTGATGCTCGAGGAAGGCAAGCCCTTCGTGCTCGATGCGGCCCAGCAAGGAGCCCGGCAACGTCGAGCGCGTGGGGCTGGACTACAAGGAGCTGCCGCGCGACGTGAAGCCCGGCGACACGCTGCTGCTGAACGACGGGCTGATCGTGCTGGACGTGGAGTCGGTGCGCGGCGAGGCAGGTGCACACGATCGTGCGCATCGGCGGCGAGCTGTCGAACAACAAGGGCATCAACAAGCAGGGCGGCGGCCTCACGGCCCCGGCGCTGACCGGCAAGGACATGGAGGACATCAAGACCGCGATGAGCTTCCAGTGCGAGTTCCTGGCCGTGAGCTTTCCCAAGAGCGCGACCGACATGGAGATGGCGCGCCAGCTCGCGCAACGTGGCGGGCGAGGCGTCACCGCCACAAGCCGGCGATGATCGCGAAGATCGAGCGCAGCGAAGCGATTCCCGTGCTGGACGCGATCCTGCGGGCCAGCGACGGCATCATGGTGGCGCGCGGCGACCTGGCGGTGGAGGTGGGCAACGCGGCGGTGCCGGCGCTGCAGAAGCGCATGATCAAGATGGCGCGCGAGCTCGACAAGGTGGCCATCACCGCGACCCAGATGATGGAAAGCATGATCGTGAACCCGGTGCCCACGCGCGCCGAGGTGAGCGACGTGGCCAACGCGGTGCTCGACGGCACCGACGCCGTGATGCTCAGCGCCGAAACCGCGGCGGGCAAGTACCCCGTGGAGACGGTGACGGCGATGGCCGCGATCGCGCTGGAAGCCGAGCGTGCCGAGGAAGTGCGCCTCGACCAGGACTTCGTCAACCGCTCCTTCGGCCGCATCGACCAGAGCATCGCGATGGGCGCGCTGTTCACCGCGCACCACCTCGGCTGCAAGGCGATCCTGGCGCTCACCGAGAGCGGATCGACGGCGCTGTGGATGAGCCGCTACCGCATCAACGTGCCGATCTTCGGCCTCACCTCGCAGTTCACGAGCGAGCGCAAGATGGCGCTGTACCGCAACGTGCGGCCGACCGCTGATGCCCGGCTTCAACGATCGCGACGCGGCGCTCGCGCATGCGGAGGCGATGCTGGTGGAGCGCGGCATCCTGAAGCCGGGCGACACCTACGCCATCACCTGCGGCGAGCCGATGGGCTACCCCGGCGGCACGAACATGCTGAAGGTGTGCCGGGTCGCCTGAACACCGGGGCCGACAGATAAAATCGAGAACCGTTACGGCCCGGTTACGGCTTGACTGCTGCAAGCCGCTAGCCTGAGTCGCTCGTCAACACTACCGAGGGACCACCATGCCACTCGTCTCGATGCGCCAGCTGCTGGACCATGCCGCCGAAAACAACTACGGCATTCCGGCGTTCAACGTCAACAACCTCGAGCAGGTCCAGGCCGTGATGAGCGCGGCCAGCGAGGTCGGCGCGCCGGTGATCCTGCAGGCCAGCGCCGGCGCCCGCAAGTACGCCGGCGAGCCCTTCATCAAGCACCTGATCCAGGCCGCGCTCGAGGCCTACCCGCACCGTGCCGCTCGTGATGCACCAGGACCACGGCCAGAGCCCGGACGTCTGCAAGGGCGCGATCGACCTCGGCTTCAGCTCGGTGATGATGGACGGCTCGCTCGAGGCCGACGGCAAGTCGATCGCCAGCTACGACTACAACGTCGACGTGACGAGGAAGGTGGTGGACATGGCGCACCGGCTCGGCGTCACCGTCGAGGGCGAGCTCGGCTGCCTGGGCTCGCTCGAGACGATGCGCGGCGACAAGGAAGACGGCCACGGCACCGAGGCCACGATGACGCGCGACCAGCTGCTCACCGACCCCGAGCAGGCGGCCGACTTCGTCAAGAAGCACGCAGCTCGACGCGCTGGCCATCGCCATCGGCACCAGCCACGGCGCCTACAAGTTCACCCGCAAGCCCACCGGCGACATCCTCGCGATCGACCGCATCAAGGAGATCCACCGCCGCATCCCGAACACGCACCTGGTGATGCACGGCAGCTCCAGCGTGCCGCAGGACCTGCTCGCCGAAATCCGCAAGTACGGCGGCGACATGAAGGAAACCTACGGCGTGCCGGTGGAGGAGATCCAGGAAGCCATCAAGCACGGCGTGCGCAAGATCAACATCGACACCGACATCCGGCTGGCGATGACCGGCGGCGATCCGGCGCTACTTCGCCGAGAACCCGGACAAGTTCGACCCGCGCGACTATCTCAAGCCGGCGCGCGAGGCGGCCAAGGTCATCTGCAAGCAGCGCTACCAGCAGTTCGGCTGCGAAGGCCAGGCCGGCAAGATCAAGCCGGCGCCGCTGCAGGACGTGGCTCGCCGCTACGCCGAGCGGCGAGCTGGCCCAAGTGGTCCGATGACCTGCCACCGCCGCCTCGGGTTCCCGCGATGACGGGGCTGCTGCAGCACTTCGCTGCGCTCGCTGCCGCTGCGTCGCCCGCGGCAAGGTGCGCGACAACTATGCCGTGGGCGAGGACCGCCTGCTGATGGTGGCGAGCGACCGCCTGTCGGCGTTCGACGTCATCATGGGCGAGCCGATCCCGGGCAAGGGCGAGATCCTGACGCGCATGGCGCTGTTCTGGTTCGACCGGCTGGCGGGCATCGTGCCCAACCACCTGACCGGCGAGGCGCCGGAGAGCGTGGTCGCGCCCGACGAGGTGGCGCAGGTGCGTGGCCGCTCGATGCTGGTGAAGCGGCTGCGGCCGCTGCCGGTGGAGGCTGTCGTGCGCGGCTACCTCGCCGGCTCCGGCTGGGAGGAGTACCAGGCATCGCAGGCGGTCTGCGGCGTCGCGCTGCCGGCCGGACTGAAGAATGCGAGCCGGCTGCCGGAGCCGATCTTCACGCCGGCGACGAAGGCCGCCGTCGGGCGAGCACGACGAGAACATCAGCTTCGAGCGCATCGCCGACACGATCGGCGCCGACATGGCCGCGCGGGTGCGCGAGGTGTCGATCCGCCTCTACAGCGCAGCGGCCGCGTTCGCGCTCACCAAGGGCATCATCATCGCGGACACCAAGTTCGAGTTCGGCCTCGACGAGCACGGCACGCTGACGCTGATGGACGAGGTGCTGACGCCCGACTCGTCGCGCTTCTGGCCGGTGGAGGGCTGGCGCGAGGGCATCAACCCGCCGAGCTACGACAAGCAGTTCGTGCGCGACTGGCTCGAGCAGGTGCGCATCGACGGCCAGCCGTGGAACAAGAAGGCGCCGGCCCCGGCGCTGCCGCCGGACGTGATCGCCGCGACGGCGGCGAAATACCGCGAGGCGCTGGAGCGCCTGACCCGCTGACTGCTGACCCTCGCCGGTCAGAACAGCGCCATGCTGAGCTTGCGGCGGTACTGGTCGACGACCGGGTCGCCCGTGGCCATCGCAGCCTTGCCCGTCACCTCCAGCGCGCCCTTCTTCGCCTCGTTGGCGGACGGCTTCGGCGCCGGCTTGCTCATCAGCTCCAGGATCGCGACGTAGGTCTTGCGCGCGAGCTCGTCGCGCCAGGTCTTGTCGCGCATCACGATCTCCAGCAGCTCGTCCATCGCCTGCGTGAAGCGGCCGGCGGCGAAGTGCAGCTGCGCGAGCTCGAAGCGGGCGTCGAAGTCGCGCTTGTTGGCACCGATGGCCGCGGCAAGCGCTTCGGCGCTGCGGGCGCGCGGCGGCCTGCTCGGCGGCGGCGAGCCAGTGGCCCAGCGCGGCGATGCGCGCGTCCAGCAGCGCCTTGCCGGCCATCGGCTCGTAGGCCTGGCGCGCTTGCGCGATGCGGCCCTGCTCGAGCAGCAGCTTCACGTAGTCGCCGCGCGCCACGTCGTTCGACGGGTCGATGGCGACCGCCTGCTGCAGCCGTGCGAGCGCGGCCTCGGCATCGCCGTCGGCGGCGAGCGCCTCGGCTTCGTCGACCTGGTCCTCGGCCTCCAGCGCTTCCTCGCTCGGCACGTGCTTGTCGAGGAAGGCGCGCACCTGGCCCTCGGGCAGCGCGCCGACGAAGCCGTCCACCGGCTGGCCCTTGTCGAACAGCACGCAGAACGGGATGGAGCGGACGCCGAAGGCCTGGCTGAGCTGGCCGGCGATCTCGGGCTGGTCGTCGCTGTTGAGCTTGGCCAGCTTGAAGCGGCCGGCATAGGCCACCTCCAGCTTCTCCAGCACGGGCGACAGCGTGCGGCAGGGGCCGCACCAGGGGGCCCAGATGTCCAGCAGCACGGGCTGCTGCATGGAGTCGTTGATGAGGTCGGCCTCGAAGTTCTGGAGCGTGATGTCGATCATGGCGAGCGAGTCGTTGAAGCGGGGCGACCTACAATTCAAGGTTTCCCGCATTCCTGGAGCGAGGCCGTGACGAGCGCCCCTGTGGTCGGCGTGGTGATGGGATCCAGCAGCGACTGGGAGACCTTGCAGCACGCGGTGGAGATTCTCGCCGAGTTCGGCATCCCCTACGAAGCCAAGGTGGTCTCGGCCCACCGGATGCCCGACGACATGTTCGCCTACGCCGAGGCCGCGGCCGGGCGGGGCCTGAGGGCGATCATCGCCGGCGCCGGCGGCGCGGCCCACCTGCCCGGCATGCTGGCGGCCAAGACCACGGTGCCGGTGCTGGGCGTGCCGGTGGCCAGCCGCCACCTGCAGGGCGTGGATTCGCTGCACACCATCGTCCAGATGCCCAGGGGCGTGCCGGTGGCCACCTTCGCCATCGGCAGCGGCGGGGCGGCCAATGCGGCCCTGTTCGCGGTGGCGATGCTGGCCACGAAGACCCGGCGCTGCGCGCACGGCTGGAGGCCTTCCGCGCGGCCGGCAGACCGACGCCGCCCGCAGCCATGACGCCAGCCACCTGGCATGAGCGGTGCCAGCGCTGATCCTTCCCGGCGCGACGCTCGGCGTCATGGGCGGCGGCCAGCTCGGGCGCATGTTCGTGCATGCGGCGCAGCCCATGGGCTACGAAACGGCGGTGCTCGACCCGGACCCGGCCAGCCCGGCGGGCCGCGTCGCGCACCATCATGTCCACGCCGAGTACCTGGACGGCACGAGCCTGCGCCGACTCGCCGACCTGAGCGACGCCGTGACGACCGAATTCGAGAACGTGCCGGCGCGCTCGCTGGCGCTGCTGGGCGAGCTCGGCCCGTGGCGCCGGGCGCGGCCGCGGTGTCGATTGCCAGGACCGGGCGGCCGAGAAGGCGCATTTCGTGCGCAGCGGCGTGCCCTGCGCGCCGCACGCGGTGATCGAGCACGACGAGCAGGTGCAGGCGGCGGCCGACGAGCTGCTGCCCGGCATCCTGAAGACCGCGCGTCTGGGCTACGACGGCAAGGGCCAGGCGATCGTGACCACGCGCGACGAGCTCGCCGCCGCCTGGCGCTCGATGCAGCGCGTGCCCTGCGTGCTGGAGCAGCTGCTGCCGCTCGCGGCGGAGCTGTCCGTCATCGTGGCGCGCGGCGCCGAGGGCCACGTGGTGCACTTCCCGGTGCAGCAGAACCTGCACCGCGACGGCATCCTCGCGGTGACGCAGGTGCCCGCGCCCGGCGTGGCGCAGGCGGTGCAGCGGGAGGCCGTGGACGGCGCGCTGCGCATCGCGTCCGACCTGGCCTACGTGGGCGTGCTTTGCGTCGAGTTCTTCGTGCTCGACGACGGCACGCTGGTCGTCAACGAGATGGCGCCGCGTCCGCACAACTGCGGCCACTACAGCATCGACGCCTGCGACGTGTCGCAGTTCGACCTGCAGGTGCGCGCGCTGGCCGGCCTGCCGCTGGTCGCGCCGCGCCTGCACTCGCCGGCCGTCATGCTCAACCTGCTGGGCGACCTGTGGTTGCCGCCGGCGGCACGCGCCCGGCGGAGCCGCCCTGGCACGAGGTGCTCGCGCTGCCCGGCGCGCACCTGCACCTGTACGGCAAGACCGAGCCGCGGCGCGGCCGCAAGATGGGCCACCTGACCTTCACCGCGGCCGATGCCGGGGCGGCGCGCGAAGCGGCGCTGGCCGCCGCGGCGCGGCTGGGCATCGAGCCGTTCTGAGACGATGCGGCTCGACGGCACCGACCGCGAGCGCGGTCGAGCAGGCCGCGCGCCTGCTCGCCGACGGCGAACTGGTGGCGTTCCCGACCGAGACCGTCTATGGCCTCGGGGCACGCGCGGACGACGACGCTGCGGTGGCGCGGGATCTTCGCCGCCAAGGGCCGCCCGCCGGACCACCCGCTGATCGTGCACGTGCGCGATGCGGCTGCGGCCGGCTTGTTCGCCGCGCGCGCCCGGCCCGATGGCCGAGCGGCTGATGGCGCGCTTCTGGCCCGGCCCGCTCACCGTGATCGTGCCGCGCGCGCCAGGCGTCGCCACCGCGGCGGCGGGCGGCCAGCCCACGATCGGCCTGCGCTGCCCGTCGCACCCGGTGGCCGCGGCGTTGCTGCGCGCGGCGTCGGCGCTCGGCGTGCCGGGCGTCGCGGCGCCGAGCGCGAACCGCTTCGGGCGGGTGAGCCCGACGACCGCCAGCCATGTCGCGTCCGAGTTCGGCGCGTCGCTCGCGGTGCTCGACGGCGGCGCGTGCCCCGTGGGCATCGAGTCGACCATCGTGGACTGCTCGCGCGGGCGGCCGGTCCTGCTGCGGCCGGGAACGCTGCGCGAGCCGCGACATCGAGGCCGCCCTCGGCGAGCCGTTGCAGTCGCGTGACGACGACGCCCCGCAGGCGCCCGGCACGCTGGCCGCCCACTACGCGCCGAATGCGCGCGTGCGCCTGATGGCAGCGCCGATGCTGCACGACGCGCTGGCCCTGCTCGGGCGGCAACGCTCAAGGGGTGGCGGTATATTCACGCACGGTCCGCCCGGCCGCGGCCGACGATCACGCACCGCACGATGCCGGACAACGCCCGCGGCGGCCGCCTTCGAGCTCTTCGCGGTGCTGCGCGAGCTCGACGCGCTCGGCGCCAAGCTGATCTGGGTCGAGCAGCCGCCCGACACGCCCGAATGGGACGGCGTGCGCGATCGGCTTCAACGCGCGGCGGCCGCCTGAGCGGCGGCCCGATTCCTTCCAACGGAGATGGCATGACATTCAGCGGGATTCTTCGAGGCACGGCAGCGGCGCTGTGCGTCGTGCTGGCCGGCGGCTGCGGCGGCGGCGGCGACACGGTGGAGCCGTTCGCGCCGACCGGCGTGGTGGCGTTCGGCGACGAACTCAGCGTCCTCGGGCCGGGCGGAGTCAAGTACACCGTCAATGCGCTGGAGGAAGACGGCACGATCTCCTGCGACACCTACCCGCTGTGGATCCAGGTCGTCGCGCGCGATTTCGGCATGCGGTTCGAGGCCGACCCCTGCCTGGAGGCCGACGAAGTGCCCAGGGGACGCATCTTCGCGACGCCGGGCGCCAAGGTCGCCGACGTCGCGACGCAGGTGGATGCGTTCCTCGCGACCGCGTCGCCCGCCTCCGTCCAGCTGGCACTGATGTGGGCCGGCAGCAACGACATCCTGGAGCTGTATGCGCAGTACCCGGCGCAGACCGAGTCCGCACTCGCGGACCAGGCCTTCGCCCGCGGCAGGGCGCTGGCCGCGCTGGCCAACCTCGTGGGCCTCTCGGGCCACCCGGTCGTCATCGTGACGGCGCTCGACATGGGGCTGTCGCCGATGGCGCGTGCAGCGGGCCCCGACGCCCAGCGCCTGATGTCGATGCTGTCGAAGGAATTCAACAGCGCCATCCACGTGAACCTGCTGCAGGACGGTCGCCGGGTCGGCATCGTCTTCGGCGAAGGCGAGGTCCAGAACGCGACCGAAGTGCCGAGCAGCTATGGCTACGAGAACGTGCTCGTCGGCTCGTGCCTGGAGAGCGCGCCGCTGCCCACCTGCACCACCGACACGACGATCTTTCCGGATCTTCCGGCGACGTCGCAGGACGAGGGGGTGAACATCGCCGTCCTGTCGCCTGTGGGCCGACGGCACGCGGCCCGGCCCGTCGTTCCATGGCCGCATCGGCTCGCTCGCGCTCTCGCGCGCGCGCAACAACCCGTTCTGAGCGGCCGGGCTTCAGCGCGCGGCGGCGCCGTCGTTCAGGCTCCACTGCACGAGTGCGTCGAGCGCGCCGCGCGCGGCGTTCGCATTGGGGTGCTGGATCACCGCAACGAGCACGTAGCGCCGCCGCGCGGCGCCGTGCACGATGCCGGCGATGCCGGCCATGTCGCGCAGCGAGCCGGTCTTCAGGTGCGCCCGGCCGGCGCTCGCGAGCGAACGCCGCATCGTGCCGTCGAGGCCGGTGATCGGCAGCGAGGCCATCAGCTCGGGCATCGTCGGGCCGGCCCAGGCGTGCCGCAGCAGCGTGGCCAGCTGGCGCGCCGACAGGCGCGTGTCCCGCGACAGCCCGGAGCCGTTGTCGACCACCACCCCGGCCAGCGGCTCGCCCAGGTGCTCGGCCAGCCACTGCCGCATCACGGCCCGCGCGCCTTCCCGGGTGCCGCTGCCGCGCCATTGCAGCGCGAGGCGTGAGGAACAGCTGCTGCGCCATCACGTTGTTGCTGAACTTGTTGATGTCGCGCACGACTTCGGCGAGCGGCGGCGAGTCCGATCTCGAAGCTCGGCGCCATGCCGGCGGGCGCTGCGCCGTCGCGCACGCGGCCGCCGCAGCTCGCCGCCGAGCTCGCGCCACAGCGCCTCGAGCAGGCGCGCGTTGTAGCTGTCGGGGTCGGCGTAGGCGACCGGCCAGCGCAGTCTCGCCGCAGGCGCAGCGGATAGGTGCCGGCGAAGCGCACGCTGCTGCGGATCGTGCAGCGTCGCGCCCAGGCCGGCGCGCCAGTCGCCGCAGGCGCCGGCGGACAGCGGCACCTGCGCATCGATCGCAACGCCGGCCAGCGCCGGCTCGGCGCTGACCCGCGCCAGGCCGCGCGACGGGTCGGGGCTGAAGCGCAGCGTCACGGCCTTGTGGTTGAGCAGCAGGGCGTCGGCGCTGCACGTTGTACGGGCGCAGCGGCTCGCCGTCGAAGTCGCCGGGCGAGCCGCTCGGGCAGCTCGAAGCGCTGCGGTCGAGCACGATGTCGCCGCGGATGTCGCGCACGCCGCGCTGCCGCACTCGCCTGAGCAGCAGCCACAGTGCGCTCGAGCACCAGCTACGGATCGCCCGTGCCCTGGATCACGCAGCGTAGCCGTCGCAGCACGCCGTCCGCGCAGGGTGCCGTCGATCCACACCGGCGTGCGTCCACGTCCACGCGGGCCCGAGGATCTCGAGCGCGGCCTGCGTGGTGGCGAGCTTGAAGAGCGAGCCCGGGTTCACCGGCGTGTCGCTGGTGGGCCAGCAGCGGCGGCGCCGCACGCGCCGACTTCCTGCACCACCACGCGACAGCGCTTCGGGCGGCACGCCGGCGGCGCGCAGCGCGGCGTCGACCTCGGGCGGCAGCGGCGCGGCCGCCGGCGGCGGCCGCCGCACAGTGCGGCGAGGCGACGCCAGCGCAGCGTGCAGCGCGACGCGCTGGCCGTCCGGCACGCTGCATGCGGCCTCCCGATCATGCGGAGATCATGGCACGGCAAGGCGCGCCGGCCGATGCGCGCCGCGCGGCGCCTACACTGGCCGCATGCCTGTGCTGCTCGCCTTCGACACGTCACCGAACGCCTCGCCGTCGCCCTCGTGGCGGACGGCGCGCCGCGCATGCACGACGAGGACGGCGGCGCCCGCGCATCGGCGCGCCTCGTGCCGGCCGATCGCAGCCTGCTGGCCGATGCCGGCGCTGCGGCTGGCAGACCTGGACGCCGTCGCCTTCGGCCGCGGGCCGGGCGCGTTCACCGGCCTGCGCACCGCCTGCGCGGTGGCGCAGGGCCTGGCCTTCGGCGGTGTCGAAGCCGGTGCTGCCGATCGACACCCTGCTGATCGTCGCCGAGGACGCGCGCGAGCAGCTCGGCGGCGCGCCGGCGTCGACGTCTGGGTGGCGATGGACGCGCGCATGGGCGAGAGTCTACGCCGCCGGCTACGCGTGGGACGGCGCGCAGTGGCAGGTGCACGCGCAGCCGGCGCTGTACACGCTCGACGCGCTGCAGGCCCGCTGGGAGGCCGCGCCGCCGAGCGTCGTCGCCGGCTCGGCGCTGGCGGCGTACGACGGTCGCCTGCACGCCGCGGCGGCGCGCCGCGTGCCGCAGGTGCCGCCGCCGCGCGGCGCTGCTGGCGCTGGCTCGCGCGCCTGGCGTGGGACGGGGCGGCGCCGTCGACGCCGCGCTGGCGCTGCCGCTGTACCTGCGCGACAAGGTGGCGCTCACGAGGCGGAGCGGAGGGTTGCCGCGAGCGCGCGCGGCCGCCGAGCGCTCACTGAGCGCGCAGCGCGGAGGGTTGTCCAGTGAGCGCGCGCCTGCGGGAAGTGACGCCGCGGCGCGTGCCGATGACGCTGGGCCGGCTCGACGAGGTGCTCGCCATCGAGCAGGCGGCGTACGAGTTTCCCTGGACGCGCGGCAACTTCATCGACTCGCTGGCGGCGCGCTACCTGGCCGAGACGCTGCTGTCCGAGAACGACGTTGGTGGGCTACTTCGTGGCGATGGGCGGCATCGACGAAATGCACCTGCTGAACCTCACCGTCGCACCGGCGTGGCAGGGCCGCGGCCACGGACGCGCGCTGCTCGACGCGCTGGTGGAGCACTGCCGCGCCCGCGGAGACCGGACCCTGTGGCTCGAAGTGCGCGAGTCGCAACCTGCGGGCGCGCGGGCGATCTACACGCGCTACGGCTTCGGCGAGGTCGGCCTGCGGCGCGGCTACTATCCGGCGCCGCACGGGCAGCGCGAGCACGCGGTGGTGATGAGCCTGGAAGTGCGCGATGTGGAGTGAGCGGCAGCGCGCATGCTCGAGGAGATGGGGCTCCGGGTCTTCGTCGCCGGAGCCCCGTCGGAGGCGCTGCCTGACTCGCCCCCTGCGTCGCCCGCCTCCCGGACGGAGGGAGGCGCGGCTGTCGCCGCGCAGACCGACGGACAGTGCCGCGGCGGCTCTCGATGTCGGCGCGATGGGATGGAGCGAGCTGCGGGCTGCGGTGGCGGCTTGCCGGGCGTGCGGGCTCTGCGAGACGCGGACGCAGACCGTGTTCGGCGTCGGCCACCCGCGCGCGCACTGGATGATCGTGGGCGAGGCGCCGGGCGAGCACGAGGACCGCCAGGGCGAGCCCTTCGTCGGCGCGGCGGGCCAGTTGCTCGACGCATGCTCGCCGCCCTCGGGCTCACGCGGCACGACGCGCCGCCGCAGCGCCAGGTGTTCATCGCGAACACGCTCAAGTGCCGGCCGCCGCGCAACCGCAACCCGGAGCCGGAGGAGCTGCGCCGCTGCGAGCCGTTCCTGGTGCGCCAGATCGAGCTCGTGCAGCCGCGCCTGATCCTCGCCATGGGCCGCTTCGCCGTGCAGGCCCTGCTGCGCAGCGACGAGCCGGTCGGGCGGCTGCGCGGGCGGGTGCATCGCTACCACGGCGTGCCGCTGGTGGTCACCTACCACCCGGCCTACCTGTTGCGCAATCCGGCCGACAAGGCGCGCGCCTGGGACGACCTGTGCCTGGCGGCGCAGATCGCCACGGCCGAGGATGCGGCGCAGGCCGAGGTCCAGCACCCGGCTAGACCCGGCCTGGCGATCGGCCTAGCGCTCGGCCTTGGGCGCCTTCGCCGGCCGCTTCCAGCCGGCGATCGACACCTGCTTTGCGCGTGCCACCGTGAGCTGCCCGGCGGGCGCGTCCTTCGAGATCGTCGAGCCGCCGCCGATCGTGGCGCCGTCGCCCACCGCCACCGGCGCCACGAGCACGCAGTTGGAGCCGACGTGCACGTCGGCGCCGAGCACGGTGCGGTGCTTGTTCGCGCCGTCGTAGTTGGCGGTGATCGAGCCGGCGCCGAAGTTCACGCGGGCGCCCACCGTGGCGTCGCCGAGGTAGGCGAGGTGGTTGGCCTTGGCGCCGCGGCCGAGGGTGGAGTTCTTCACCTCGACGAAGTTGCCGACATGCACCTCGGCGCCGAGCTCGGCGCCCGCGCGCAGCCGCGCGAAGGGCCCCACCAGGGCGCCTTCGCCCACCGTCGCGCCTTCGAGATGGCAGAACGGATGGATGACGGCGCCGCGGCCGATGTCGCAGTCGCGGATGACGCAGTTGGCGCCGACGCGCACGCCGTCGGCCAGGCGCACCGTGCCCTCGAAGACGCAGTTGACGTCGATCTCCACGTCGCTGCCGCAGGCGAGCTCGCCGCGCAGGTCGAAGCGCGCCGGGTCGGCCAGGCGAACGCCGGCCTCCATCAACGTCTCGGCCCGCGCCCGCTGCAGGCGGCGCTCGAGCTCGGCCAGCTGCGCGGGGCTGTTCACGCCCAGCACTTCGGTCTCGCCGGACGCCGGGACGGCCACCACCGGCACGCCTTCGGCGACGGCCAGCGCGACGATGTCGGTGAGGTAGTACTCGCGCTGCGCGTTGTCGTCCTTCAGCGCCATGACCCAGCGCGCGAGCAGCGCGCTCGGGCGCGGCCATCATGCCGGTGTAGACCTCGGGGATGGCGCGCTGCATCGGGGGTGGCGTCCTTGTGCTCGACGATCGCGCGCACCTGGTCGCCGTCGCGCACGATGCGGCCGTAGCCGGACGGGTCGGCGAGCGTCACGGTGAGCAGCGCCAGGCGGTTGCCCTGGCAGGCCTGCGACGAGCGCGCACGCGGTGGCCTCGGTGACGAGCGGCACGTCGCCGTTGAGGATGAGCGTGGTGCCTTCGAGACGCAGCGACGGCACGGCCTGCTGCACCGCGTGGCCGGTGCCGCGCTGGGGCTGCTGGCGCACGAAGTCGACGCCGGGCATGGCGACTGCTTCTTCCACCTCATCGGCACCGTGGCCGGTGATCACGATGGTATGGTCCGCTCCAGCCGGCGGACGGTGTCGAGCACGTGCCGCAGCAGCGGGCGCCCGGCCAGCGCATGCAGCACTTTCGGCCGCTCCGACTTCATGCGCGTGCCCTTGCCGGCGGCCATCACGACGACGTTCAATGCCATGCGGGTGTCCTTTGTATCGATGGCGGATTATCGCGGCGGCACTGCTGGGCGCCGCGCTCGCTCGCCGGCTGCGGCGGGCTCACGCTGCGGCTGAGCTACGGGCAGGGCCCGCGACTGCTGTACTGGTGGCTCGACAACTACGTCGACGTGAGCGCGGCCCAGGCGCCGGCGGTGCGCGAGGCGATCGGCTCGTGGTTCCGCTGGCACCGGGCGACGCAGCTTCCCGGCTACGCCGACCTGGTCGCACGCCTGCAGCCGCGCATCCTGGAGCCGACCACGCCGCAGGCGGTGTGCGCCGTGTGGCACGACGTGCGCGCGCAAGGCGACGTGGCGCTGGAGCACGCGCTGCCGCCGATCGCGACCTTCGTTCGCACGCTCACGCCAGGCCAGCTGCGCAACGTCGAGCGCCGGTTCGCGAAGGTGAACGCGGAGTTCCGCGATGAGCATCTTCAGCCGGATCCGGCGCAGCGCCAGCGCGCCGCGTTGCGCCGCTCGCGTGATCGCGTGGAGATGCTGTACGGCCCGCTCCATCAGGCGCAGCGCGACCGCCTCGTGCAGGCGCTGGCCGCGTCGCCGTTCGACCCCGAGCGTTGGAATGCCGAGCGCATGCACCGGCAGGAAGACATCCTGACCACGCTGCGCGGGCTGCTCGACGAACGCACGCTGGCGCCGGCCCAGGTGCAGGCCCGGCTGCGAGCGCTGGTGAAGCGCCTGCAGTCGTCGCCGCGCGACGACTACCGCGCCTACCAGGAGCGGCTCACGGCCCACAACTGCGCCGTCTCGGCCGAGATCCACAACACGGCGACGCCCGCGCAGCGCGAGCACGCGCGCACGCGATTGCGCGAGTGGGAGCGCGACCTGCGCGAGATGGCGGCCGCCGGGCCGGCACCGGGCTAGACGAGGCTCGCCGAGCAGCTTTTTCTCTTTTTTTTTCAATACTACTCATGACATCAACAATCTACTCCAGTTGCTATCCAAGCTACAAAAACCCTCAATAACGTGCACATCATATACTAAACTAACCCGCCCCGCTACGAGCTACAGCGATCTCTGCCAACCAAAACATATAACCTACTAAATTATCGCACCGTCGCATATACCCCGACTCCCCATTTATCGGTTCAAGACCGACACACTCGATAGCCTGCATCTGGCACGAGTGCTCTCCGCCGACGCGCAGCGGCCGATGTTCTTACCAAACCCCACCTACCAAACCATCCTCTACCTAACACTATCTCTCTAAAATACAATCAACAACCACACACAAACACACCATACAACTACAAAATAATTCTATCTTCATCATATCTTACTCTACAACAACAAGTCATCTTGTACTCTGACCTATCACCTTTCGCCGTCATCGTTCATCTTCTATCTTTCACAACGACGCAGACCACCTTCACCTATTACTATCTGACCTTGCAGCGCGTCCAACGAACTAGTCCAACATCTTCACGCCTGCGCTGTCGTACATCGGCGCGCGGCTGGCGCTTCGAGCCCGTCTTCGCGTCGTCGTATTCGCTGCGCGGCGTATTCTTCTTCTCTTCTCGATCGACCTGCTCTCCTATATCTTTGCTCTGAACCTCTTCTCCCATCCTCGCTATCTCTTTGTTTCTCCAGCCATTACCCTCCGTATCACTCCAGCGTCTAGCATTCTCACCGCGCCAGCATCACCTAGACTATCAACTCTATACTCGCATCTCTTGCTTATCTAATCATCTTATAACTATCTCTTCATTTCCTCTTTTCTATCTTCTATCCCATCACCTTCTATAAATTTTTTTCATATCTCTTTCTTTCCATCTCGTATAAATCTCCACCGCATCTTATCATAGCGATTCTCCTCTCTCCTATCTCGCGGCTTTTAGCTCTTCTTTGTCTGCGTCGCCGTAGCCCGCGAGCTCGCCGTCTTCGTCTCCGCTCTCAGTCTGCGCGGCAGACTTCTAGCCCCGGCGCTGCGAGATCGCGCGATGCTCGCTGTGGCGCCGCTGGGGGCACCGGCCGCAGGCCGGAATCGTCTCTCATGCTGGAGCCCGCCCTCTCGGAGGGGGGCTGGGGGGAGCGAAACGTTCGGCCGAAGGCTAAGAGTCTGCTGCGCAGACTCTTAGCCGCCCATGGGGATGGTCACGCGCCGCGGGCTCACGGCCGGCGTGGGGAAGTCCTTCAGCGCGGCCTCGAACATCGCGGCCAGCAGCGCGGCGTCGCCGGCGCTGTAGCCGTCGCTCACCGCGCGCGTCTCGTACAGCGGGGCCCCGGTGCGCCGGTCGCGGATCAGCACCGCCACCTCGCGGTCGTAGCGGGGTGCAGAGTAGCTGCGCGCCGAAGCCGTAGTACGGGTGTACCAGCCGGGGTAGTAGCCGGGGTAGCGCCATCCCGCGTAGTCCCAGCGCCACCAGAACGGATCGTCCCAGGGCGAGGTGTCGTAGCGGGTGATGCGGGCGCCGAGCTGGACGGTGACGTCGGCGCTGGCGGGATCGGCGGCGTGACGTGAAGCCGGCCTTCTCGAGCGCGTCGCGGGCGGCCGCCTCGAGGGCGCCCTGCCGCTCGGCCTGCGCCTGCTGCGACGGCAGCCGCTCGAACGCGAAGCTGCCCGGAGCGCGGCCGGCCGGCCAGGTGCCGTAGCTGGAGACGTCGGTGTCGATGCTGTTCAGGCTGGCGCAGCCGGCCAGCATGCCGACGACCAGCAGCGCGGGGGCGAGGCGCTTGAGCATGCTTGTCTCCATCAGCGGTCGAGCTGCAGCCGCACGACGTCCGGCGGCGCGCAGTCGTCCTCCTCGTCGAACGCCTTGTCGCCCTCGGGGTTGACAACGCCGGTGCTGCGGATCGTCTGGAACGGGATAGAGCTTCCGGTCCATCAGGTGCGACGGCACGACGTGCGCCATGCGCGCTGAACATGTTGTCGATGCGGCCCGGGGAAGCGCTTGTCCCAGTCGCGCAGCATCTGCCGTACCTGCACGCGCTGCAGGTTGTCCTGGCTGCCGCACAGCGTGCACGGGATGATCGGGAACCGCGCGATGCGCGGCCCAGCGCTCGAGATCGGCCTCGGCCACGTAGGCGAGCGGGCGGATGACGACGTTGCGGCCGTCGTCGCTCACCAGCTTGGCCGGCATGCCCTTGAGCCGGCTGCCGAAGAACATGTTCATGAACAGCGTCTGCAGCATGTCGTCGCGGTGGTGGCCGAGCGCGATCTTGGTCGCGCCGAGTCTCGCCGGCCACGCGGTACAGGATGCCGCGGCGCAGCCGCGAGCACAGGCTGCACATCGTCTTGCCCTCGGGAATCAGGCGCTTGACGATGGAGTAGGTGTCCTGCGTCCTCGATGTGGAACGGCACGCCGAGCTGCTCGAGGTACTGCGGCAGCACGTGCTCGGGAAAGCCGGGCTGCTTCTGGTCGAGGTTGACCGCGACGATCTCGAAGCGCACCGGCGCGCGCTGCTGCAGGCCGAGCAGGATGTCGAGCAGCGCGTAGCTGTCCTTGCCGCCCGAGAGGCACACCATGACCTTGTCGCCCGTCTTCGATCATGTTGAAGTCGGCGATCGCCTGGCCGACCAGCCGGTGCAGCCGCTTGCCCAGCTTGTGGATCTCGAAGGCCGCCTTCTTCGTCGGCGTGGGTCGTCGATGACGGCGCTCATCTCGCATGTTCCTTCTTGATGGCCGAACACCTCGACGCCGACCGCGTCGCAGTCGGGGTACACGTCGGGCTTCTCGGTGGAGACGCGCGCGGCGCGCACGTCCGGGTGCGCGAGCATCAGCGCGAGCACGTCGTCGCACAGCGTCTCCTGCAGGTGGACGTGGCCCGCGCGCCGCGCGCTCGGCGATGGTGCGGCGGATGAAGTCGTAGTCGAGCACCTCGTGCAGCTCGTCGTCCACGCGGCGTGGAGACGGCGAGCGGCACGTACAGGTCGACGTTCATCAGCACGCGCTGCTCGCCGCGCTTCTCGAACGCGTGCACGCCGATGTTGATCCAGACCTCGTAGTTGCGCAGGAACACGCGCCGGCAGTCCATCAGGCTGGGGTGGCTGCAGCAGGCTGTGCATGTCATTCGCCTCGCGGCGAGGAAGAGCACGTCGCGCGGCTGGCGCGCCAGGTGCTGGCCGCCGTCGACCAGCAGCGTGGTGCCGGTGACGGCGGGGGATTCGAGCAGGAAGCGCACGGCGCGCGGCGATGTCGCCGGGCGTCGACGAGCGCTGCAAGCGGCGTCAGGCGCCTGTGCGGCCTGCGAACTCGTCGTCGTTCATCGGCCCCGAGACGAGCGTGACGCCCGGCGCGACGCCGCACACGCGCACGCGCGGCGCCAGCGCCTGCGCCAGCAGCACGGTGGCCATGTCGAGCGCCGCCTTCGACAAGGTGTACGAGAAATAGTCGGGGTTCGGGTTCCACAGCTTCTGGTCGAGCAGGTTGACCACGCAGCCGGTGCGGCCGCGTGTCCTGCAGGTGCGCGTGCAGCGCGCTGCGCCAGCAGCACGGCCGGGGCGGTGTTGGCGCGCCAGTGGCGTTCCATCGGCGGCGTGGCCGAAGCTCGGCCGCGTCGTCGTACTCGAACAGCGACGCGTTGTTCACCACCGCATCGACGCGGCCGAAGTGCGCCGCCACGGCGGGCAGCAGCGCGCGGCAGGCCGCTTCGTCGGCAAGGTCGGCGGCGAAGGCTGCAGCGCGGGCGCCGGCGGCCTGCAGCTCGGCCGACGACGGCTTGCGCCTCGGCCGCGGAGCTGGCGGTAGTGCACGGCCACGTCCCAGCCGCGCGCGCCCAGGTGCGAGCGCGATCGCGCGTCCGAGGCGACGCGCGCTGCCGGTGACGAGGACGACGGGGCGGTTCATACAATGCCCGGATGCGACGAGGGGAACCCGACAGTGTATCGGCCGCCCTGGCCGGCGCACCTCGGCCGGGCCATCGAGCGAGGCGGGCGGCTGGATGGCGTTCGAGCGCTTCATGGCCGATGGCGCTGTACGCGCCGGGCCTGGGCTACTACGCGCGCGGCGACCGCCAGTTCGGCGCGTTGCCGCGTCGGGCAGCGACTTCATCACCGCGCCGGAGATGACGCCGCTGTTCGGCCGCACGCTGGCGCGCCAGGTGGCGCAGGCGCTGGACGCCTGCGGCAGTCGACGAGGTGTGGGAGTTCGGCGCCGGCTGCGGCGCGCTGGCGCTGCAGCTGCTCGATGCGCTGGGCGAAGCGCGTGCGCCGCTACACCATCGTGGATCTGTCCGGCGCGCTGCGCGCGCGCCAGCAGGCGACGCTCGGCGCGTTCGGCGATCGTGTCCGCTGGGTCGACGCGCTGCCCGACGCGATGCGAGGGCGTGGTGGTCGGCAACGAGGTGCTCGACGCCATGCCGGTGGCGCTGCTGCACTGGGACGGCGAACGCTGGCACGAGCGCGGCGTCGTGCGCTGACGGCGGCGGCTTCGCGTTCGAGGACCGCGACACGCCGCTGCGGCCGCCGGTCGAGGCGGCCTTCGCGCCCGGCACCACCGTCGAGATCCATCCGCAGGCGCAGGCTTTCGTCGCCACGCTGGCCGAGCGGCTGACGCGCGGCGCGGCCTTCTTCGTCGACTACGGCTTTCCGGAGCACGAGTACTACCACCCGCAGCGCACGGGCGGCACGCTGATGTGCCATCGCGCGCACCGCGCCGACACCGATCCGCTGGCCGACGTCGGCGCCAAGGACATCACCGCGCATGTGGACTTCACCGGCATCGCGCTGGCCGGCGCAGGACGCCGGGCTGCACGTGCTGGGCTACACCAGCCAGGCGCGCTTCCTGATGAACTGCGGGCTGCTGGAGCTGGCGGCCGGGGCCGACGCGCGCGCGCTCTCGGCGGTGCAGAAGCTGCTCGGCGAGCACGAGATGGGCGAGCTGTTCAAGGTGATCGGCTTCGCGACGCAGCCGTTCGACGCGATCGGGTTTCGCGACGGCGACCGCAGCCACCGCCTGTAGACCCACGCCGCGCGGGCGCTCAGTGCTCACAGGCTGATGTGCCAGCGGTGCTCGCACTTCTTGCACTGCACGTCCACCTCCTCCTGCGTGCGATCCGTCGTGCACGAGCGTGAAGCGCGCGTAGGTCTGGCAGTGCGGGCACTCGGCCTGGTTGGCGACCGCCTCGGCGTGCGTCAGCAGGTAGAGGTAGCGCCGCAGCGCCCAGATGCCGATCACCGTGCTGCAGGCCAGCGCGACGAGGTTGGAGAGCTTGTCGGACCAGGCCGGAAAGCGGCCGAGCCCTTCGATCGCGGCGAACAGGCCGATGGCGCAGAGGAACGTGAGGACGAGGTGGGCGTGGCTTTGCAGCAGCTCGCGCTCGTACCACTTGCGAAATCCATGCTTGCGGATGCCGTCGGCGAGCTTCATGGCCACCACTCCTGGATGCGTCAGCCGCCCTCATCGTGGCACAACCCGTGCCCATGTGCAGCGGCTCGGCGAGGAGTCGCTCAGCCGAAATGGTCAGCGAGCGCACGCACGCGTGCCGCGCGAACGGCTTCGCCGACCGCCGGGCCGGCGAGCCCGCGCGCCATGCGCCTCCTGCGCCACCGCCGCGGCATCGACTTGCTGCGCGACCTCGCAGCGCCGACTGCAGGCGCTGCGCGCGGCGGGTAGGAGCGCTCCTCCATGCCGAGGCGCCCGCGCATGTCGCATTCGCACGCGAGCAGCACGAGCGCGAAACGGTCGGGGCGGCGCAGCGCGTCGCACCGCTCGAGCAGCCGCAGCACCGCGGCGGGGCCGAGCTCGCCGCTGCGGTGCACGTTGCCGTGCTCGCGCGCCACCACGTCGGCCAGCTCGCGGCACGCCTGCGGCACCTTCAGGCGCTCGCCGACCGCCTCGGCCAGCTTCGCGCTGCGGCCTTCGTGGCCGTGGTGGCGCGGCCAGTGCTGCTCGGGTGTCGAGCCCTTGCCGAGGTCGTGCACGAGGCAGGCGTAGCGCACTTCCAGCGGGGCGGCCAGGCGCGACGCCATGTCGAGCACCATCATCAGGTGCACGCCGGTGTCGACCTCGGGGTGATGCTCCAGCGCGCTGCGGCACGCCCCACAGGCGGTCCACCTCGGGCAGCAGCCGCGCGAGCGCGCCGCACGCGCGCAGCACCTCGAACATCCGGCGCGGCGCGGCCTCCATCAGGCCGCGCGCGAGCTCCTGCCAGACGCGCTCCGGCACGAGCTGGTCGACCTCGCCCGACGTCGACCATCGTGCGCATGAGCGCCAGCGTCTCGGGCGCGACCTCGAATGTGGGCAGGCGCGCGGCGAAGCGCGCGACCCGCAGGATGCGCACCGGATCCTCGGCGAACGCCTCCGACACGTGGCGCAGCACCTGGTTCGCCAGGTCGCGCGCGCCGCCGTAGGGATCGACCAGCGTGCCGTCGGCGGCCTGCGCCATCGCGTTGATGGTGAGGTCGCGGCGCCGCAGGTCGTCCTCCAGCGTGACGGACGGATCGGCATGGACGACGAAGCCGCGGTAGCCCGGCGCGGTCTTGCGCTCGGTGCGCGCGAGCGCGTACTCTTCTTTCGTCTGCGGATGCAGGAAGACGGGGAAATCGCGCCCGACCGGCATGTACCCCTGCTGCATCATCTGCTCGGCGCTGGCGCCGACGACGACCCAGTCGCGATCGTGGACAGGCCGGCCGAGCAGGGCGTCGCGCACGGCGCCGCCGACGACGAAGGCTTTCATCGAGCCAGTGTAGAGGCCTGCCTGCCCCCTCGCCCGCTTGCGGGGCTGGCTCGGCCGAGGGCGGTGCGTTCGCATCGGATCCGGCATCACGCGCAGCGCCGCGCCCTCACCCCGCCCCTCTCCCGCAGGCAGCGAGGGAGTAGCGTGCGGGCTGCGGTACGGCTCGTCCTCGGGGATGAAGTCGTGTTCCTCGAGTGCCGCTGGCGACCCACGCCTGCATGGCAGGCAGGTCGAACAGCCGCTGCATGAAGGCCGCCGTCGGCGGCCGACACCGGCAGCCGGTAGGTGCGCAGCCGCGATGCGACCGGCGCGAAGTAGGCGTCGGCGCCGCTGGGTGCGCCGAACAGGTAGGGCCCGCCCGATTCGCGCGAGCTGCTCGGCCCACAGCGCCTCGATGCGCTCGACGTCGCGCCGCAGCCCGGCGTGCTCGGCCCACAGACGCGCGCCGACGTCGCCGAGATCGGCCTCGATGTTCATCGAGCAATGGTTGCGCAGCTCCGAGAAGCCGGCGTGCATCTCGGCGCACAGGCTGCGTGCGCGCGCACGAGCCCGGCGATCCTGCGGCCAGATGCCGGCGTGCGGGAACTGCTCGTGCACGTACTCGAAGATGGCCAGCGTGTCCCAGACCGCGAAGCCGTCGTCCACCAGCACCGGCACGCGGCCGGTGGGCGCGATCTGCGCCAGCCGGGTCTTGAACGGCGAGCCCGGCGTGAAGCTCAGGCGCAGCTTCACCTCCTCGAACGGAATGCCGTGCTGGGTGAGCGCCACCCACGCGCGCAACGACCACGAGGAATAGTTCTTGTTCCCGATGTAGAGCTGCATTCCGGGCCTCTCGATGAAAGCGAGCATGCTAGCGGCCGCCCGCATCGGGCGCGTGAGCTTTGCGCATCGCAGCGATGCGCGCGGCGCATGGCCGCGACACTTCAGCGTGCGCGACGGGCGTTGCGGCGCAGGGCGTCGAGGTTCTCGGGCGAGGCGGCGCCCGGCGCCAGGTACAGGCGGCGCCACGGCGCCCAGGGCGGTGGGCTCGATGCCGAGGTCGGGCAAGCCGGGCAGCGTGCCGCTGGCCACGCTGTCCACGCGCATGGAGTCGAGGTTGTCGCGCGACAGGAGCGTGCCGGGCAGGGCCTCCATCACGAGAGCCTGCAGCCGGCCGATCGCGTCCGGCAGCGCCACCACCGGCCGCTCGTGGCCAGACCACTGGCCGGCCAGGCGGACGAGTTCCTCGAGCGTGTACACCTCCGGGCCGACGCATTCGTAGACGCGGCCGATCGTGTCGGGGCGCTCCAGGCAGCGCAGGAGGGCCTGGGCGACGTCATCCACCCACACCGGCTGGTAGCGCGACGCAGCGCCCGCGAGCGGCACCACCGGCAGGGCAGCCTCCAGGCGCGCGAACATGTTGAGGAAGCGATCGCCAGCGCCGAACATGACCGATGGCCGCAGCACCGTGACCTCCAGGCCCGATTGCGCCAGCACCGCCTCGCCCTGCGTCTTGGTGCGCAGGTAATGCGACGGCGCCTGCGGGCCCACGCCGAGCGCGCTCACGTGCACGATGCGGCGCACGCCGGCACTGCGGCAGGCCTGCGCGAGGCGGCGCGGCAACGCCACGTGCACGTGCTCGAACTCACGCGCACTGCCGTGCAGGATGGCGACGAGATTGACCACCGCGTCGCAGCCGTCCAGCAGGCGGGCCAGGGCCGCGTCGTCATGCACGTCGGCTTCCTCGACTTCGAGCAGCGGCAGTTCGAGCAGGTCGCGCCCATGCGCGGCGCGGCGCGTCGGCACGGTGATGCGCGTGCCGGAGGCGTTGGTGCGGTCGGCCCATTGGGCGCAGAACGCGTGGCCGAGGAATCCGGTCCCGCCGAGCAGCAGCACGTGTTCCATCGGGGTCACCTCAAGGCATCGACCCGTCGGCCGCCGGGGCATTCGCCTCGCGCGGGCCGACGCCCGCGCCGAGCCGCGGCTTCAGCGTCGGGGCCTCCGGCGCGCCGAGCAGCGTGGCGTAGACCGCGGCGTTGGCCAGTACCTGCTTGACGTAGTTGCGGGTCTCCGGGAACGGGATGTTCTCGGCCCAGATCGGCGTTTCGAGCAGGGGGCCTTCGCGCCAGCGGCGCGGCCGGGACGGGCCGGCGTTGTAGGCCGCAGCCGCCATGGCCTGCGAGCCGCCGAAGTCGTCGAGCACGAGCTTGAGGTAGGCGGTGCCGAGCGTCAGGTTCACGTCGCGGTCGGTGATCATCTCCGGCGTGAAGCGCAGGCCGATCTTGCGCGCGACCCAGCGCGCGGTGCCCGGCATCACCTGCATCAGGCCCGAGGCGCCCACGTGCGACCGCGCGTCGATGACGAATCGCGACTCCTGGCGCACGAGCCCGAACACGTAGGCCGGGTCCAGGCCGGCAGCCCTCGCCTTCGCCTCGAGCTCGGCGCGGTAGGCCAGCGGGTAGCGCTGCGCGATGTTGATCTCCTGGCGCGTGCGGTCGCTCGTGTTGATGCAGCGGTCCCAGAGCTCGCGCTCGCACGCGAACTGGGCGGCCGCGATCAGCTCGCGGTCGTTCATGCCGCGCAGCGAGAAGTTCCATTCGCGCACGCCCTCGTTGCGCAGGCCGATGGCGATCAGCCGCATCGCGCGGTTCAGGCCGGGGTGGGCGCGCACGGTGTCCACGGCCACCACGGCCGGAACGATGAGCGCACGACCACGGGCGGGGCGGAGGCTGCGGCCTTTGCCGTCGTAGTCTCCGCCGGGGCCGACGCCGCGGCTGGCGGACTCGACGCGCCGTCTTCCGGGGCGGCGGCGTACGACGCGGACGCCCCGCCGCCGCAGGCTCCGCGACGGGCTCCGCCACGGGTCCGGACGCGGGCGCAGGCCCGGACGCCGTGGGCGCCGTGCCGACCCACGCCGTCGGCACCATGACCGGGCGCGTCGACGGCGGCAGCGCGAGCCGCAGGTCCAGGTCCTCGGAGGCGAGCTGGCCGTAGAAGTTGAGCGGGTTGGCGATCGACACGAGCGCCGCGCGGGCCTGCAGCCGAAGCTCGTCGGCGCGGCGTTCCGGCGCCTCGGCGGCGAGGCCGAGCAGCGCGCGCGCCTTCCAGTAGACCCAGGCCGGGTCGCGCTGCTCGGAGGCGCTCATGGCGGCGATGGCCGAGCGCACGGTGGTCCAGCGGTCGGTCGCGCCGACCGCGCGCAACGCGGCGCGCGCCTGCCAGGCGTGCATGTCGTCGGTCCAGTCGATCTTCGCATCGGCCTTGCGCGCGAGCTGCTGGGCGCGCTGGAACTGCGTGTGCGCCGCCGGCAGCAGCTTCTGCGCCGACTGCTTGGCGGTGATCGCCCAGACCCACGCTGCAAGGTCGGTGGGCAGGCGCCGCTGCCAGCGCTCCTCGAGCTGGGACGCCACGGCCTCGGGATCGCTGGCCGCCATCCGCCCGAGGGCCAGGGCCGCAAGGTGGGCCCGCGTGCGGTCGAGCGTGGCGGGTGCTCGCGTCAGCGCGCGTGCGGGGCGTTCGGTGACGTCGTCCATCGCGCCGGACACGGCGTTGCCGAGCATTTCGGCCGCCAGCTTTGCGGCGCGCGGCCGGCCGTACTCGATGGACAGGCGCAGCTTCTGCCAGACGTCGGCGTCGGACAGCTTGCGCTCGGCATGCAGGGTGGAGGCGAGCAGCGCGCAGCCGTCGTCGCTGTCTCGCTGGGCGTACCACTCGGCGCGCGCGGCATCGCGCACGTCCTTGCCGGCGAGGTGGTCGGTGAGCAGCGCATAGCAGTGACCTGGCGGTCGTCGTTCATGCGAAAGCGCGGGTGGTCGACGCGAAAGTTGGTCCAGTCGCGCCGGCGTCCGAGCTCGAGCAGCCAGTCGTTGCGCAGCCGGTCTTCGACGTAGCTGCCGCGCCAGCGCTCGTAGAACGTGTTCAGGTCGTCCTGCGTCGCCTCGCCGAGCCGGTTGTTGAGCTCCCAGTAGTCGACCCACGAGGCCAGCGGGTGCTGCGCGCCGGCGGCACTGGCCCGCAAGGCGGCCAGGCGCTGCGTGTCGCGCCGCGCATGCGCCTCCCGGGCCTGGAGGATGTCGGCGTCGTCGGCCTGCGCGAGCGCCGGAACGGCGCCGGCCAGCAGCAGGCAGCTCAGCGCCACGGCCTTCCAGCGCTTCAGCGGGTACTTCATGCCGGGGAATCTAGCGCACGGCGGATAACGGGCATAGCGAAAGGTGAACGGTTCCGGGCCCGCAGTTCGGTGGAAGCCACATCACGTCTCGCCGATCGCCCGCCGCGATTGCGCCGCCTGCTCGATCACCCACTCGGTGAACAACGCCAGCTCCGGCCGCTCGCCGGCCTCGCTGCCGCGCACGAGCCAGTAGGCGAACGGCGACGAGGCATCGCGACCGGCGTGGCCGAAGGGCTCCACCAGCTCGCCGCGCTCGACCGCGTCGGACGACGAGGCCGAAGCGCGCGAGCGCGACGCCCTGCCCGGCCAGCGCGGCCTGGATCTGCTGGTAGGTGAAGTTCAGGTACAGCCAGCGCTGCGGCTCCAGGCCGGGCGCGCCATGGTGGCGCAGCCAGTAGCGCCAGGCCAGGAACTCGGTGCTGGCGCGCGTGTCGTCCTCCTCCAGCAGCGTGTAGGCCGCGAGGTCGGCCGCCTGCCGCAGCGGCGGCGCGAGGCCATCGCGCGACTGCGCGGCGATGCCCGCACTGACGACGGGCGTCGTCACCTCGCCGAAGAGGCGCACCGAGCCTTTGGGGGCGTCCTCGGGGCGGCAATAGCGCAAGGCGAGATCCAGCTCCGGGTCGTCGAGGTCGACCAAGGCGTCGCCGGCGCTGATGCGGATGTCGATGTCCGGGTTCGCTCGCTGGAACGCCTGCAGGCGCGGAATGAGCCACAGCGAGGCGAACGACGCGAAGGTGGTGAGGCTCACGTGCCGGCGGGCCCGGGCCAGCCGGATCTGGCGCACCGAGGCGTCGAGCCGGTCGAGCATGGGCGCCACGCTGCGCAGCAGCGCCGTGCCCGCCGTGGTGAGTTCGACGTGGCGCGTGCCGCGGGTGAACAAGGCGGCGCCGAGCTCGTCCTCCAGGCTGCGGATCTGGCGGCTGACGGCCGACTGCGTCACATGCAGCTCGTCCGCCGCGGCACTGAAGCTGGAGCGCCGCGCGACCGCCTCGAAGGCACGGATCGGGCCCACGGAAAGCGGCCTTCGGCGCGGATTGTTCATGAGCGAATGGAATGAATCGAGAGGCCGGAATTCATTGGACCAACGGCGTTTTGGCGACCAAACTACAGTGCAGATGGAAGCACGAAGGAGTATGGCATGGACACCTCTCTCATGACGCAAGCGCAAGAATCGGATGTTCAGTGGGATCTTCCCGAAGGGGCGGCGCTTCGCCTCTCGGCAGCGCTCCGCGCCTCGCGTGCTGGCCGTCACCGCCGGCCGCGTGTGGCTCACGAGCAGCAGCAGCGCCGGCGCCGACCCGGCGCCCGACGTCTGGCTGGCGGCCGGCGAGACCGCCCGCGTGGCACCCGACGACGAGGTGGTGCTCGAGGCTTGGCCCCGGGCCCGCTTCACGGTGCTCGAATCGCCCGCTGCGTCGCCGCGGCGACTCAGTGCGGCCCGCGCCGCCGCCTGGGCTCTGGCGCTGCGGGAGCGGCTGCAGTGGACGCAACGGCCTTCCTGGTGCGCTTGACCGGCGTCGCGGCGCGAGCCGCGAGCGCCGCCTGCAACGCTCGTCGCGCCCACGGCAGCATGAGCGCCGGCGACTCCATCGCTTCCGGCGGCGCGCTCCAGTAGCCGAGCGTCACCTTCTTGCCGCCGCCGTCGTACATGAACGGCTCGCAGCCTTCGGCCGCGAAAGCGGGCTGGCTGGCAGCGTCGGCCTTCAGGTAGAGCCGGTCGCCGATGACGATGCCGACGAACAGGTCGTCCACGTAGAGGCCATGGCCTCCGAACATCCGGCGCGAGCGGGCCGCGCCGGCCGTGGCGAGCAGCTCCAGGCAGTGGGCGACGAAACCGGCATCGTTCATCGGACATCCTTCGGCAGAATGCGGCCCATGCTGCCGAACTCGCCCGTGTCCGACAAGAAGGCGCTGCGCGCGCAGTTGAAGCGCGAGCGCCAGTCGATGGCCGACCGCCCCGAGCGCGCGGCGCAGCTTCAGCAGGTGCTGCGCGTGTGGCTGGTGGCGCGCCGCGAGCGCACCATCGGCGCCTACTGGCCGATCAATGGCGAGTTCGATCCCCTGCCGGCGCTGTACCGATGGAGCGAGGCCGATGCGTCGCGGCGCATCGGGCTGCCGGTGATGAATCGCGAGACTGGCCAGCTGCGGTTCCACGTCTGGCATCCCGGCTGCCCGATGGAGGACGATGCCTTCGGCATCCCCAAGCCGAAGGACACCGAGCCGTTCGAGCCGGCGCTGCTGCTCGTGCCCTGCGTGGGCTTCGGGCCGCGCGGCGTGCGGCTGGGTTATGGCGGCGGCTTCTACGACCGCACGCTGGCCTCGCTGGAGCCGCGTCCGGCGACGGCCGGCCTGGCCTATGCGAACGGGTACGTGCCGTGGCTGCTGGCCGAGCCGCACGACGTGCCGCTGGACGTCATGCTCACGGAAGAAGGCGTGGTGTGGGCAGCCCAGCTGACTCGAAGTTGCACGACCCCGTGAGCTTCATGCGGGCGTGGTCGCGCTTTCGCGGCGGTGGAGAACTGACAAGCCCCAAGCGCCGGCAGATCTCGAGCGTCGGCCCGCTGCCGTTCAGCGTGTAGAAGTGCAGCCCCGGCACGCCCGCGCGCACGAGCTGCTCGCACAGGGCGCACGTGACATCCAGGCCGAATGCGCGGATCGACGCGGTGTCGTCGCCGAACGACATGAGCCGCAGGCGGATCCAGCGCGGGATCTCGGCGCCGCAGTTGTCGGCGAAGCGCAGCAGGCCCGACGAATTGGTGATCGGCATGATGCCCGGCACGATGGGGATGTCCAGGCCGCGGCCACGCACCTCCTCCACGAAGCGGAAGTAGGCGTCCGCATTGAAGAAGAACTGCGTGATCGCGCCGCTGGCGCCGGCCCGCACCTTGGCCGCGAAGGCATCGAGGTCCGCCTGCGGGGACCGCGCCTGCGGATGCATCTCGGGATAGGCCGCGACTTCGATGTGCAGCCGATCGCCCGTCTCCTCGCGCATGAATGCGACCAGGTCGCTTGCGTAACGGAACTCGCCGAGCCCGGCCGAGCCGCCGCCATAGCCGCTCGGCAGGTCGCCGCGCAGCGCGACGACGCGCCGGATGCCGGCGGCCTCGAATTGCGCCAGCTTGTCGCGGATCGACTGCTTCGTGGCGCCGATGCACGAGAAGTGCGGCGCCGCGTCGATGCCTTCGGAGAGGATGGCCTGCACGGCCTGCATCGTGCCGTCCTGCGTGGAGCCGCCGGCGCCGTAGGTGACGGAGCAGAACTGCGGCTCGAGCGCATACAGCTCCGCGCGCGCGGCCGCCATCTTCAGCACGCCTTCGGGCGTCTTGGGCGGGAAGAACTCCAGGCTGAGCGGGAGCGGTGGCGTCATCGGGATTGTCCCCACAGGAAGAACTCTCGGTTGCCGTCGCCGCCGGCGATCGGGCTAGGAAACCAGTCTTGCACCGCGATGTCTTGCGCTGCGCACGCCTCGCGCAGGCCGGCCCTCGACCTGCGAAGCGGCCGCGGCATCGCGCACGAGGCCGCCCTTGCCGATCTGCTCCGGCGACAACTCGAACTGCGGCTTCACGAGCCAGAGCAAGGTCGCCGGCGACCAGCGGCGCAAGTGCCGGCAGCACGAGCGTGAAGGAGATGAAGGAGAGATCGCCGACGACGAGGGCGTAGCGGTCGAACGGCAGGGCGGCTGCCTCGATGGCGCGCGCGTTCACGCCTTCCAGCGCCGTGACGCGAGGGTCGCGACGCAGGCGCGCCACGAGCTGGCCATGGCCGACGTCGACGCCAACGACGTGCCGCGCTCCGCGCGCCAGCAGCACGTCGGTGAAGCCGCCGGTGCTCTGGCCGATGTCCAGGCAGAGCGCGGTCGCGCACGTCGAGGCCGGCATGAGCCAGCGCGCCGTCGAGCTTCAGGCCGCCGCGCGAGGCCCAGCGAAGCTCGGCATCGTCGGTGATGTCGAGCTCGCAGGCGTCCGGCAACTCCTCGCCGGCCTTGCGCGGCACGGCCCAGCGCTTCGCCCGCGCGCCACCGCACGGCGCCGTGCTCGATCAGCCGCTGCGCGGCCGAGCGGCTGGGCGCCAGGCCGCGCGCGACGATGAGCTGGTCGGCACGGTTCATTCCAGCGTCGCTGCTGGAGTGTTGTTGCAGCGGCCTCGCCCAGGCGCCGGTCGAAAGTGGCGAGCGGTGCCTTCAGCTCGGCCGCGACCCAGAGGTAGGCGGCGTCGTACGCCGTCAGGCGATAACGCTCGGCCAGCGGCAGCAGCTCGCCGCCGTCGGCGTCGAGCAGGCGGATGTCGGTGCTCTCGTAGATGCGCAACGCGGTTCCTGCGGCCTGCGGCGACAGGCCGCGGCGAACCTTGTGCAAGGCCACGTTGGCCACTTCGTAGTCGAGCAATTGCGGCGCATAGAGCTGCTTGCCCTGCATCCAGGCCCGGGCCTCCTCGCGCTCGGGCTCGTCGAAGAGCAGGGCGTTGATCACGCTCGCATCCACGACCAGCGGCGTCAGGACGCGAACACGGCCGGCGGCTCGGCCACGATCAGCGCCGGCCCTTGACCGGCGCGGCACCCGGGCGACGCGTCACCGGCTGTCCCTGGCCTGTCGCACGATGTCGACCGAACGCGGCGCCCCGGCGCGCGGCATCGGCGTGCGGGCGACCAGTTCGGCAGCGACTTCCTCGATGCGCCGCATGCCCTTGCGGACGATCGGATGGCCGCGGCGGTCGATGCCCACGATCGCGTTCGCGCCGCTGCCTGGGTTCGCCGGTGCAGCGCCGGCGGCCGCGGCCTCGATGATGGCCAGCAGTTCGCCTTGCAACGAACGGTGGTGGCGATCGGCGCGCTCGCGCAAGCGCGCCGCGACTTCGTCGGGCACGCCTTTGATGGAGAACGTGACGCTCATGACAGGAACTTACAGACGCGATGAGAAAGTAAGCTCCAGAATGGAACCGCGGTTCCATTCTGGAGCCGCGTGCTGAAGCCGGTCAATAGCGGTATGTGTCCGGCTTGTACGGCCCCTGCTTCGGCACGCCGATGTAGTCCGCCTGCGCTTCGGTGAGCTCGGTGAGCTGCGCGCCGAACTTGCTTAGCTGCAGCCGCGCCACCTTTTCGTCGAGATGCTTCGGCAGCACGTAGACCTTGCCGACCTCGTAGTAGTCGCTGTGCGTGAAGAGCTCGATCTGCGCGAGGGTCTGGTTCGCGAACGAGCTGGACATCACGTAGCTCGGATGGCCGGTGCCGCAGCCCAGGTTCACGAGCCGGCCCTTGGCGAGCAGGATGATGCGCTTGCCGTCGGGAAAGATCACGTGGTCGACCTGCGGCTTGATCTCGTCCCACTCGTACTGCTCGATCGACGCGATGTCGATCTCGTTGTCGAAGTGGCCGATGTTGCAGACGATGGCCTGGTTCTTCATGCGGGCCATGTGGTCGTGCGTGATCACGCCCTTGTTGCCGGTGGCGGTGACGAAGATGTCGGCCTTGTCGGCGGCGTAGTCCATCGTGACGACGCGGAAGCCCTCCATCGCGGCCTGCAGCGCGTTGATCGGGTCGATCTCGGTCACCCACACCTGCGCGCTCAGGGCGCGCAGCGCCTGCGCCGAGCCCTTGCCCACGTCGCCGTAGCCGCACACCAGCGCCACCTTGCCGGCGATCATCACGTCGGTCGCGCGCTTGATGCCGTCGACCAGGCTCTCGCGGCAGCCGTAGAGGTTGTCGAACTTGCTCTTGGTGACGCTGTCGTTCACGTTGATGGCGCGGAACAGCAGCGTGCCCTTGACCGACATTTCCTTCAGGCGGTGCACGCCGGTCGTGGTCTCCTCGGTGACGCCGATGATGGCGGCCGCCTTGCGCGAGTACCAGGTGGCGTCTTCGGCGAGCTTGGCGCGGATCGCGGCGTAGAGCTCGCGCTCCTCCTCGCTGCCCGGGTTGGCCAGCACGCCGAGATCCTTCTCGGCACGCTTGCCGAGGTGCATCAGCAGCGTGGCGTCGCCGCCGTCGTCGAGGATCATGTTCGGGCCTTCGGCGTCGCTGCCCTTGGCGTTGAACTCGAAGATGCGGTGGGTGTAGTCCCAGTAGTCGCGCAGCGACTCGCCCTTGTAGGCGAACACCGGCGTGCCGGCCGTGGCCAGCGCGGCGGCGGCGTGGTCCTGCGTGGAGAAGATGTTGCACGAGGCCCAGCGCACGGTGGCGCCGAGCGCCTGCAGCGTCTCGACGAGCACCGCGGTCTGGATGGTCATGTGCAGGGAGCCGGCGATGCGCGCGCCCTTCAGCGGCTGGCGTGCCGCGAACTCGTCGCGAATGGCCATGAGGCCGGGCATTTCGGTTTCCGCGATGCGGATTTCCTTGCGGCCCCAATCTGCCAGGGACAGGTCGGCGACGGCGTGGTCGGTGGTGGGCTTGAGTACGGCGCTCATGTCGCGCCCTCCTTTCCTTGCAGAAGAAGTTTGCGAGCGCGGTTGGAACAGGCCGCCAGGGACGACCGCCTCGAGCCTGGCGGGGCCGCCTTGTGCGGGGCCCGCGTCGCAACGCTCCTCGAAGCAAGGCCCGAATTGTAGCGGGCCGCCCTCGGCCGCCGGCTTGGCCGCCTTCGCGCCACCACATGGCGCGTCGGGTCGTGGGAGACTCGCCCGATGCGCTCCGACCTGCCCCGGCCTTTCGCCGAGGCGCCGCCCGACGCCCTGGCCGCGGCGCACGGCATCCTGACCGACATCGACGACACGCTCACCCGCGACGGCGCCATCGAGCCCGCCGCGCTGGCTGCGCTGCAGCGCCTTGCGCGAGGCCCGCGTGCCGGTGATCTCGATCACCGGCCGCTCGATGGGCTGGAGCGCGCCGTTCGCGCGCGAATGGCCGGTAGCCGCGATCGTCGCCGAGAACGGCGCGATGGCGCTGCTGCCGGACGGCAGCGTCGAGTACGTCCAGGACGAGTCCACGCGCGCGGTCGAACGCGCTGCGGCTGCGGGCGGCGGCGGCGCGCATCGTGCGCGAGGTGCCGGGCGCCGTGCTCGCGCGCGACAGCCCCGGCCGGGTCACCGACATCGCGGTGGACCACAGCGAGTTCGAGCACCTGCCGCCGGCGGCGATCGAGCGCGTCGTCGCGGTGATGCGCGAGGAGGGCATGCATGCCACCGTCAGCTCGATCCACATCAACGGCTGGTACGGCAGCCACGACAAGCTGAGCGCCGCGCGCTGGATGGTGCAGCGGCTGTTCGGGCGCGTGCTCGACGACGAGCGCGAGCGCTGGATCTATGTCGGCGACTCCACCAACGACCAGCTGATGTTCGGCTTCTTTCCGCTCGGCGTCGGCGTGGCGAACCTGCGCCGGTTCGCCGCCGAGCTGCACACCTGGCCGACCTACCTCACCGAGGGCGAGCGCGGCGCCGGCTTCGCCGAGGTCGCCCGGCGCCTCGTCGACTCCCGTCGATGAACGGCGACGCGTCGGGCCTGCGCATGGCGCTGGCGCTGGCGCTGGGCGCGGCGGTGTCGCTCGGCCTCGCGCGCTTCTCGTATGCGCTGCTGCTGCCGCCGATGCGCGCCGATCTCGGCTGGAGCTACCTCACGGCAGGCGCGATGAACACCGCGAACGCGGCCGGCTACCTTGCCGGCGCGCTGCTCGCGCCACGCTGGCTCGCCCGCCACGATGCGCGGGCGCTGATGCTCGCCGGGGGCGTCAGCGACCGCGCTGCTGCTCGCGGCGCATGGCGCCGTGCGCGCCGATGCGGCGCTGTACCTGCTGCGCGCGCTCACCGGCGTGGCGAGCGCCGCCACCTTCGTCGGCGGCGGGCTGCTGGCGGCGCGGCTCGCGCAGCGGGCAGCCCGGCCGGGCCTCGTGCTCGGCCTGTACTACGGCGGCACGGGGCTCGGCATCGTCGCGTCGGCGCTGCTCGTGCCGCCGCTGGCGTCGCGCGGCTGGCCGCTGGCATGGTGGGCACTCGCCGCGGCCGCGCTGGCCTGCACCGCCGCGATGGCGCGCGAGACGCTCACGCTGGCCGGGGCGCCGGCGCAAGGCGGCGAGCGGGCGCGCTTCCGCTGGACGCCGCTTCGCCATGCGCTGGCCGGCTATTTCCTGTTCGGGCTCGGCTACATCGGCTACATGACCTTCGTCGTCACGCTGCTGCGCGAGCAGCGCCTCGGCGACGCGCAGATCGTCGCGTTCTACGTGCTGCTGGGCCTCGGCGTGATGGCGTCGTCGTGGCTGTGGGCGGGGCTGCTGCAGCGCCAGCGCGGCGGCCGCGCCCTGGCGCTGCTCAACGGCCTGCTCGCGTTCGCGACCGTGCTGCCGGTGCTGGTGCCGAACGCCGCCGCAGCGGTCGTGTCCGGCACGCTGTTCGGCGCGGTGTTCCTGTCAGTGGTCGCGTCCACCACGGCGCTGGTGCGGCACAACCTGCCGGCCGCCGCGTGGGCGTCCGGCATCGCGGCCTTCACGATCGTCTTCGCCCTCGGCCAGATCGTCGGGCCGAGCCTGGTCGGCTGGCTAGCGGACGGCCCCGGAGGGCTGGCCCGCGGCTTCGCGTGGTCGGCCGGGTTCCTGGCCCTCGGGGCGTTGGTCGCGGCGCGCAGCGGCCGATCGACTGGCCCACCCGAAGCGCCTTCGGCGCCTCCCCCGGGCGCCACCAGCGGACCGGCAGAGCCGGATCCGCGGTGGCCGCTGGTGGCAGCGGTTCATGCGGCGGCGGGTGCCGCTTCGGCTCCATGAAAGCTCGAGGATCCGCGCAAGGCCTTGTGGGGCCTTTCGGCGGCGTCGCCTTCGCGGCGGTGGACGCTATGAGTCCACCCGCAGGCCCAGGAAACCACCCAGTCGGTCGAGCTCGTCCTCGAGTGCGCGGCGAAACGCGGCGCTGCGCGGCGGCCGGCCCGCGACGTGGCCGAAGGCCGCCGTCGAGTGCGCCGTCGCGCACCGAGAGGTTGCCCCAGCCGTCACGCTGCGGCCCCACAGCAGCGGCAGCGCGTAGTAGCCGCGCACGCGCTGCGGCGCGGGCGTGTAGGCCTCGAAGCGGTAGGCCCAGCCCCAGAAGATCTCGAAGCGCCGGCGGTCCCACACCAGCGGGTCGAACGGGGCCAGCAGGCGCACGGCGTCGTCCGGCTCGTGGCGCCGCGATGCAGGGTCCTCGCCGGCCGGCCAGTACCACGTCAGGCCGTCGACCTGCGCATGCGGCAGCCGCGCCGCGGCCCGCGCGAGCGCGGCGCGGCGGTCGTCCGACCACTGCGGCGCGCCTCCGCGCAGCGCATACACCAGCTCGGCCAGCGAGCGCAGCGGCAGCGGCGCGTACTTGCGTCACGATGACGTCGACGAGCGCGTCCATCGCGGCGGCGCGGGTCGGGCGCCGCATCGTGCGGCTCGCGCGCGCCGTACAGCGCGGATGCCGCCTTCGCGCCGCGCCACGCGCAGCAGGCCGCGGTAGTGCATGGCGTCCAGCAGCTGCGTGCTGGCGTTGCTCGAGCCGCCGAACCAGTTCGTCGTCTTGCCGTGCGAGAACTGGAGGTCGACCTCGCGCGGATGGACGACGCCGCGGTCGCGCACGAACTCCAGCACTGCCTCGGCCTGGCGCCACCGCGCCCGGGTCCACGCCAGCACGCGGCGTGCGCGGGTGCATCAGGCGGTGGGTGTCGCGCGGCAGGAAGCCGTAGTTGACGAAGAAGTCCTCATCGATGCCGAGCTTCGGATAGCGCCGCTCGAGGTCGCCGGCGCGGTAGTCGCGCACGCGGTGGCGCAGCGTGAGGTCCTGCGCGCGCGCCGGTGCGCGGATGGGGTCGGCCTGGACGAAGCCCAGGCGGTCGATGGCGCGCCCGAGCGTCGTGGGCGCGAAGAGGGTGCGGGCGACCGCGTACCGGCGCAGGTCGTCGAGCGTGGGAGCCCGCACGGCGGAACCGGTCTTCAGACCCGCGCGGCAAGCTCCTTCAGCCTGGCCGCCTTGTGTTTCGACCGCAAGGCTGCTCGCCGCTGCGCCGCGGCGGGGCTCATACGCGCCCCGCCAGTTCTTTCAGAACTGCCGCCTTGTCGGTCCGCTCCCACGTGAACTCCGGCTCCTCGCGGCCGAAGTGGCCGTAGGCGGCGGTCTTCTCGTAGATCGGGCGCAGCAGGTCGAGCATCTGGATGATGCCCTTCGGACGCAGGTCGAAGTACTCGTTCACCAGCGCGGCGATCTTGTCGTCGGGGATCATGCCGGTGCCTTCGGTGTAGACCGTGACGTTCATCGGCCGCGCCACGCCGATCGCGTAGGCGACCTGGATCTGGCACTGGCGCGCCAGGCCGGCGGCGACGATGTTCTTGGCCACGTAGCGCGCGGCGTAGGCGGCCGAGCGGTCGACCTTGCGTCGGGTCCTTGCCGGAGAACGCGCCGCCGCCGTGCGGGCAGGCGCCGCCGTAGGTGTCGACGATGATCTTGCGGCCGGTCAGGCCGCAGTCGCCCTGCGGGCCGCCGATGACGAAGCGGCCGGTCGGGTTGATCAGGTACCGGGTGTCCTTCAGCCACTCCTTCGGCAGCACCGGCTTGATGATCTCCTCGATCACCGCCTCGATGAACGAGGGCTTCATCTTCGTCGCCGTCGCTCTTCTCGGGGCTGTGCTGGGTCGACAGCACGACGGTGTCGATGCTGTGCGGCTTGCCGTCGACGTAGCGCATCGTCACCTGGCTCTTGGCGTCCGGGCGCAGGAAGGGCAGGCGGCCGTCCTTGCGCAGCTGGGCCTGGCGCTCGACCAGCCGGTGCGCGTAGTAGATCGGCGCCGGCATCAGCTCGGGCGTTTCGTCGCAGGCGTAGCCGAACATCAGGCCCTGGTCGCCGGCGCCGGTGTTCAGGTGGTCGTCGCTGGCATGGTCGACGCCCTGCGCGATGTCGTTGCTCTGCTTGTCGTAGCAGACCATCACCGCGCAGCCCTTGTAGTCGATGCCGTACTCGGTGTTGTCGTAGCCGATGCGCTTGATGGTGTCGCGCGCGACCTGGATGTAGTCGACGTGCGCGTTGGTGGTGATCTCGCCGGCCAGCACCACCAGGCCGGTGTTGCACAGCGTCTCGGCGGCGACGCGGCTAGCGCGGGTCCTGCGCGAAGATCGCGTCGAGGATGGCGTCGGAGATCTGGTCGGCCACCTTGTCGGGGTGGCCTTCGGAGACGGATTCGGAGGTGAAGAGAAAGTCGTTCGCCACTTATAAACTCCTGTCAAGTTGCACGCCGGCGTTGCCGGCCTGTTGAACTTCGGAGCTGCGGCGAACGCTTTAGCAGAATTTTTTGAAGTCGCCCCGCAAGTAGTTCATTAACTCGGCGACACGCCATTATATGAACCTGTCCACCGCACGCGCGCCCGTCGGTCGCGAAACACTGCACGGGCGGCGCGAAGCGCCGCGTGCGACGCGCCGCGGATGATCCCCACGCTGGTTCGCTGGCTGTCGCGGCGGTCGCTGCGCTCGCTGCATGCGCTGGGCGTCGCGCTCGGCTGGCTGGCTATGGCTCGTGTCGCCGTCGCTACCGCCGCCGCTTGCGCGACAACGCGCGCGCAGGCCGGGGTCGCCGCGGCGGCGCAGCGCGCCGCCATCGCGGAGGCCGGCCGCATGGTGGCCGAGCTGCCGTGGCTGTGGCTGTCGGCCCAAGCGCGCCCGATCTCGCGCTGGGCGCGCTGGGAGGGCGAGGAGCTCGTGGATGCCGCGCTGGCGCAGGGCCGCGGCCTCGTGTTCCTGACGCCGCACCTGGGCTGCTTCGAGGTCACCGCGCAGGCCTATGCCGAGCGCTTCGGCGCAGGTCATCCGGTCACCGTGCTGTACCGGCCGGCGCGCAAGGCCTGGCTGCGCGAGCTGGAGGAGACGGCGCGTGCGCGGCCCGGCCTGGCCACCGCGCCGGCCACGCTGGCCGGCGTGCGCCAGATGATCCGCGCGCTGCGCCACGGCGAGACCGTCGGCCTGCTGCCCGACCAGGTGCCGCCGCACGGCATGGGCGTGTGGGCGCCGTTCTTCGGCCGCCGGCCTACACCATGACGCTGGCCGCCCGCCTGGTCGCAGCAGACCGGCGCGCGTGGCTCCTGATCTGGGGCGAGCGCCTGCCGCGCGGCGCCGGGCTACGTCGTGCGCGTGCAGGCGCCGTCGCGGGCCGCTGCCGCGAGGGCGAGCAGGCGGCCGCCGAAGCGATCAACCGCGAGATGGAGCGCCTGATCCGTGCAATGCCCGCAGCAGTACCTGTGGGGCTATCACCGCTACAAGCAGCCGCGCGGCCGGCGCGAAGGCGTCCGTCCGCATGAACGCCGGCTCGCGCGCTGCTGCGTCGCGCTGCTGCGGCTGCTGCAGCAGCTTGCCGCTGTCAGGTGCAGGCGGCGCTCGGCCGCGCGCTCGGGCGCCTGCTGCACACGCTGGCCGCGATCGCGCCGGCGCGTCGCGCTGCGCAACGTCGAGCTGTGCTTCCCGCACCTGCCGGTCGAGCGCCGCCGGGCGCTCGTGCGCGAGCACTTCGGCTGGCTCGGCCGCAGCCTGCTCGAGCGCGGGCTGCTCTGGTATGCGCCGCCGGAGCGGCTGAAGCGCCTGATCCACGTCGAGGGCGACGTGGGCTTCGCCGAGCGCAGCGACAGGCCCGGTGATGTGGCTGGTGCCGCACTTCGTGGCGCTCGACGTCGCCGGCGGTGGCGCTGCAGCTGTTCCAGACGCGCCGTGGCGCCTCGATCTACCAGAAGCAGAGCGACCCGGTGTTCGACGCCGCGTTCCGGCGCGGCCGCGAGCGCTTCGGCCAGGCCGAGATCTTCTCGCGCAAGCGAAGGCGCGAAGCCGCTGATCCGCGCCATCCGCCAGCGCGGCCTCGGCTTCTTCAACCTGCCCGACATGGACTTCGGCCCGAGGGACGCCGCCTTCGTGCCGTTCTTCGGCGTGCCGGCGGCCACGCTGCTGGCGCCGTCGCGCATGGCGCAGCTCGCTGGGCATGGCGGTGCAGCCGGTGGTCGCCGAGATGCTGCCCGGCGGACAGGGCTACCGGGTGCGCTTCCTGCCGCCGTGGGACGGACTTCCCGACCGACGACGCGCTAGCCGACACGCTGCGCATGAACCAGTGGATCGAAAGCGAGATCCGGCACCGCCCGGCGCAGTACCTGTGGGTGCACAAGCGCTTCAAGACGCGGCCCCCGGGCGAGCCCTCCGCTCTATTGAAGGCCTGCGGCGCGACCGACGGCGATAATCCGACGCATGAAGCTGCACTTCACCAAGATGCAGGGCGCGGGCAACGATTTCGTCGTGCTCGACGGCACGCGCGAGCCGCTCGAGCTCACGGCCGACGCAGGCGCGGCGGCTGGGCGATCGCCGCTTCGGCGTCGGCGCCGACCAGATCCTGGTGGTCGAGCGCACCGCCACGCCGGGCGTGGACTTCCGCTACCGCATCTTCAACAGCAGCGGCGACGAGGTCGAGCAGTGCGGCAACGGCGCGCGCTGCTTCGTGCGCTACGTGCACGACCGCGGCCTGACGGACAAGACCACGGTGAAGGTCGAGACGATGAACTCGCTGCTCGAGCTGCGCCTGCAGCCCGACGGCCGCGTGACGGTCGACATGGGGCCGCCGGTCTTCGAGCCGGCGCGCGTGCCGTTCGACCCCGCCGGCCTGGTGCCCCGGCGCGTCGGCGGCTTCGAGCTGTGGCCGCTGGACGTGGGCGACGTGGCGGTGCTCTCGATGGGCAACCCGCACGCGGTGCAGCGCGTCGACGACGTCGACATCGCGCACGTTGAGAGCATCGGCCCGCGGGTCGAGCAGCACTCGCGCTTTCCGCACAAGGTCAACGCCGGCTTCATGCAGGTGGTGTCGCGCAGCCGCATCCGGCTGCGCGTGTACGAGCGCGGCGCCGGCGAGACGCTCGCCTGCGGCACCGGCGCCTGCGCGGCCGTGGTGGCCGGCATCCGGCTGGGCTGGCTCGACGCCCAGGTGGACGTGCAGGCCCGCGGCGGCACGCTCACCATCGACTGGCCCGGCCACGGCAGCGTGCTGCATGACCGGCCCTGCGGAAACCGTCTTCGAAGGAGAGATCGAACTGTGACCATCTCCGGCATCACCGAAGCCGACATCGCCGACTACCTCGCCAACACGCCCGGCTTCTTCGAGCGGCATGCCGAGCTGCTGGCGACCGTGCGCATCACCAGCCCGCACGGCCAGCGCGCCGTCTCGCTGCAGGAGCGGCAGATGGAGATGCTGCGCGAACGCATCCACGGGCTGGAGCTGAAGATCGTCGAGATGATCCGCAACGGCCAGGAGAACGTCGCGATCGCCGACCGCCTGCACCGCTGGACGCGCGCGCATCCTGCTCACGCGCGAGCCGGCCGCGCTGCCGGGCGTGATGGTGAGCCAGCTGCAGCACGAGTTCCTGATTCCGCAGGCGGCGATCCGCCTCTGGGGCACCGCTGCGGCCGCCGCCGGCGAGTCCTGGGCGGCCGGCGTGAGCGACGACGCGAAGAGCTTCGCGGCCAGCCTCACGCTGCCCTACTGCGGCGTCAACTCCGGGTTCGAGGCGGCGTCGTGGCTCGACGATCCGGCCAGCGTGATGTCGCTCGCCCTGGTGCCGCTGCGCCACGGCGACACCGCGTTCGGCATGCTGGTGCTGGGGTCGCCCGACCCCACGCGCTACAGCGCCGACATGGGCACCGAGTTCCTGCTGCGCATCGGCGAGATCGCCGGCGCGGGCCTGTCGCGGCTGACTGGAGTGAGCACGCGTCGACGGACGGACGCCGAGGCGCTGCAGGCCTACCTGCGGCACCTGGCCGTCGAGCGGCGCCTCGCGGCGCGCACGCTGGCGCTGTACGGCGAGGCGCTGCGGCGGCTGCAGGCGCAGGCGCAGGAAGCCCGGCGTGCCGTTGCGTGAAGCGCAGACGCACCACGTGCGGCGCTGGGCCGCGCAGCTGCATGCGCAGGGGCTCGTCGTCGCGCAGCATCGCGCTCGCATTGGCGGCCTGGCGCGGCCTGTACCGCTGGTGGGGCCGGCAGGGCGGGATTGCGTTCAATCCGGTCGACGGCGTGCGGGCGCCGCGCCCGGCAAAGCCGCTGCCCAAGGCGCTGTCCGTGGACCACGCCGTGGCGCTGGCCGACCACGAGGTGGCCGGCGACCCGGCGCTGGCCGCGCGCGACCATTGCATCGTCGAGCTGCTGTACGGCTGCGGCTTGCGCGTCGGCGAACTCACCGGGTTGGACATCGGCGCCAGCGGCGCCGCCGCCGGCTGGGTGGACCGTGCCGATGCCACCGCGCACGTGCTCGGCAAGGGCAGCAAGCGGCGCAGCGTGCCCATCGGCCGCGCGGCGCTGGCGGCGCTCGATGCGTGGCTGCTGCAGCGCGGTCCGCTGGCGCGCAGCGGCGAGGCCGCGCTGTTCGTCAGCCGGCGCGGCACGCGGCTCACGGCGAGCCAGGTGCGCTCGCGTCTGAAGGGCGCTGGCGCTGCAGGCGGGCCTGCCCACCAGCGTGCACCCGCACATGCTGCGGCACAGCTACGCATCGCACCTGCTGCAGTCCAGCGGCGACCTGCGGGCGGTGCAGGAGCTGCTCGGCCACGCCAGCATCTCCAGCACGCAGGTCTACACGCGGCTCGACCTGCAGCACCTGGCGAAGGTGTACGACGCCGCGCACCCTCGGGCGAGGAAGAAATGACCCCCCCGAAGCGGGCGATCCGCATGAAGTCGATACGGCTGCGCGAGGGGAAGGAGCGCTCGCTGCTGCGGCGGCACCCGTGGGTGTTCGAGGGCAGCGTCGCGAAGGGACGGGCCGACCCCGGCGAGACGGTGCGCGTGGAGGCGCACGACGGCCGGTTCCTGGCCTGGGGCGCCTACAGCCCGAGTTCGTCGATCCGCGTGCGTGCCTGGAGCTTCGACGAGGCCGAGCGCATCGACGCCGCGTTCTTCGAGCGGCGCATCGCGCGGGCGGTCGCGCTGCGGCGGCGGCTGCCGATCGACAGCGACGGCGTGCGGCTGGTGCACGGCGAGGCCGACGGGTTGCCGGGGCTCATCGTCGATCGCTACGCGGACACGCTCAGCGCGCAGTTCCTGGCCGCGGGCACCGAGCGCTGGAAGGCGGAGATCGCCGACCTGCTGCTCGCCGCCACGGGTTCGTCGCGCCTCTACGAGCGCTCCGATTCCGGCGTGCGCGGGCTCGAAGGCCTCGAGCCCGTGCGCGGCTGGCTGCGCGGCGAGGGCAGCACGGAGGTCGGCATCGTCGAGCATGGCTGGAAGCTGACGCTCGACGTCGCCGAGGGCCACAAGACCGGCTTCTACCTCGACCAGCGCGACAACCGCCTGCGCTTTGCGGAACTGGTGCGCCGCCTCGGCTGCGAGCGCGTGCTGAACTGCTACAGCTACACGGGCGGCTTCACGGTGGCGGCGCTGGCCGGCGGCGCGCGCCACGTCACGAGCGTCGACTCGTCGGCGCCCGCGCTGGAGCGGGCGAAAGCCCATGTCGCGCTCAACGGCCACGACGACGCCCGCGCCGCCTTCGCCGATGCCGACGTGAACCAGTTCCTGCGCGATGCGCTGAAGCGCGGCGAGCGTTTCGACGCCATCGTGCTCGACCCGCCCAAGTTCGCACCCACGGGCGCCCACGCCGAGCGAGCGGCGCGCGCCTACAAGGACATCAACCGGCTGGCGCTGAAGCTGCTGTCGCCGGGCGGGCTGCTGCTCACCTTCTCGTGCTCCGGCGGCATCGGCGCGGACCTGTTCCACAAGATCGTGGCCGGCGCGGGCATGGACGCGGAGGTGGACGGCGCCATCGTCGCGCGGCTCGAGGCCGCGTGCGACCACCCGACGACGATCAACTTCCCGGAAGGGGAGTACCTGAAGGGTCTGGCGATCGTCAAAGCCTGACGGCGCCCATGTGTGCCGGCCTGTAAGGCGCCCTTGGCGGGGGCATGGCAATCGTCTGATACTCCGACCCGCTTCGTCAGGGCCGCAGAGCCGTCACGCAGCGACAGGCTCGGGGAGAAGACGAAAAGTGAAGGAATGGCAGGCGGAGCTTCTGTGCGCGCTCGACGACGACGCGCCTGACGACCAGGCATTGTTCGACCGCATCGCGCGCGTCGCGCGCGACCTCGGCTTCGACCGATGCGCGTACGGCATTCGCGTGCCCTGGCCGTTGACCCGGCCCCAGCTGTTCATGCTGAACAACTATCCCGAGGGCTGGCAGCGGCGCTACCAGGAAGCCGGCTACCTTCTCACGGACCCGACCGTGCAGCACTGCCAGAAGTCGCGCGCGCCGCTGACCTGGAACGATGCGGTCTTCTCCGGCACGCCGCAGTTGTGGGCCGAGGCCCGCGAGCATGGGCTGTCGGTGGGGCTGGCGCAGTCGAGCGCGGATTGGCATGGCGTTGCGGGCATGCTCACCCTGGCCCGCGGCCACGATCCGCTGAAGGCGCCGGAACTCGGCGCAGTGCGTCCGGCATTCGGCTGGCTGGTGCAGGTGGCGCATCTCGCGTTTTCGCGCCGCCTTGTGCCGCAACTGGCCGGGCGTCCCAGCAGTGCGCTCACGCCGCGCGAGGTGGAAGTGCTGCGCTGGACCGCCGACGGCAAGACCGCGGGCGACATCGGCGCCATCCTCAACGTGTCCGAGCACACCGTGGTGTTCCACCTGGGAAACGCGATCCGCAAGCTCGGCTCGGCGAACAAGACCGCCGCCGTGGTGAAAGCGGCGCTCCTCGGCCTGCTCTGAGGCGAAACGACCCCCACGCTCCTCCCGTCGCTTCCCCCGAGGGGGCTCTTGCTGCGGACCGGCGGAGCCGGATCCGCGCAAGGCCCTTGGTGGGGCCCTTCATGCCGGGCCTCGTCGCGCTTCGCGGCGGTGGAGAACCAACGTCGGCCCGCCCCCGATTGTTGGGAGTTCCCGCAGCGGGGCGTGGCTGATGGAGTGTGCTGACCGCCGCTTCAACAGGCGGCCAAGGGAGTGCATTTCATGAAAGAGCATGACGATGGCTGGTTGCGAATGGCGCTCATGGACGCGCGTTCTGGCCCGACTCGTCGATACGCTGCAATGGGAGGGCGAGGCCCGATCCGCTATCGAGATGAGGTACGCGGCGTGAATGAAACCCCAACGCTCCTGAAGAGGCTCACTCCGCCGGCACCATCCGGATCCGCGGCTCGAACTTCGCCCGGTGGGTGCTGAAGAAGGCCTTCACGTTGCGCACGTTGGCGTCCTGCGTGAAGAGCCGCTGCACCAGGGCGTGATAGGCCGGCATGTCGGCCACCCACACGACGAGCACCAGATCGGGCCCCGGCGACACGCGGTAGCACTGCTGGACAGCCTCTTCTGCGACCGCGCGCGCCTCGAATGCCTGGACGTGCTCGGCGCCTTGGCGGTCGAGCGTGACTTCCACGATGGCCGTGAGGCCGAGGTTCGCGGACAGCAAGGCCACCCGGCGCTCGATCACGCCGCCTTCGACCAGGCGGCGCACGCGGCGCAGCGAGGTGGCGGGGGAGACGGACGCTGCCTCGGCGAGCTCCTGGTTGGATCGGGAGGCGTCGGCTTGCAGGAGATCGAGCAGGCGCCGATCCAGAGCGTCAAATTCTTGCACGATAGGCGTCATGATGAAATCATACGTCGCACGGCGCATGAAAGACGAAGAAAATTTCGTCACTGACTCGACTATTGCAACCATTCAACTCTCCCGTCGCTCTAGCATTCCTCGTCATCAGAACGGAGAGTGCCTATGTGCGGCATCGTCGGCGCGGTCAGTGCGCGCAACATCGTCCCTGTCCTCATCGAGGGCCTGAAGCGGCTGGAGTACCGCGGCTACGACTCGTGCGGCGTGGCCGTCCACCAGAACGGCGCGTTGCGCCGCGCCCGCAGCACCGCGCGGGTGGCCGAGCTCGAAGCGCAGGTCGAGGCAGGAAGAGATCGGCGCCGGGACCGGGATCGCGCACACCCGTTGGGCCACGCACGGCGCGCCGGCGGTGCACAACGCGCATCCCACACTTCTCGGGCGACCGCGTCGCGCTGGTCCACAACGGCATCATCGAGAACCATGACGAGCTGCGCGCCGAGCTCGAAGGCGAAGGGCTTTCGCTTCACGAGCCAGACCGACACCGAGGTGATCGCGCACCTCGTGAACCACCTCTACGACGGCGATCTGTTCGAGGCCGTGCAGCGTGCCACCGAGCGGCTGCGCGGCGCCTACGCCATCGCCGTGTTCTGCCGCGACGAGCCGCAGCGCGTGGTGGGGGCGCGCCAGGGCTCGCCGCTGGTGCTGGGCGTGGGCGAGGGCGAGAACTTCCTCGCGTCCGACGCGATGGCGCTGGCCGGCGTGACCGACCGCATCGTCTACCTGGAAGAGGGCGACGTGGTCGACGTGCAGCTCGGCAAGACGTGGATCAGCGCGCGCGGCGAGGACGGGCGGCACCGCACGGTGCAGCGCCCGGTGCGCGTGGTGCAGGCGATGACCGCGGCGGCCGAGCTCGGGCCGTACCGGCACTACATGCAGAAGGAGATCTTCGAGCAGCCGAGGGCGATCGCCGACACGCTCGACGCCGTGGCCGGCATCTCGCCGGAGCTCTTCGGCGACGGCGCGCACCGCGTCTTCAAGCAGGTCGACCAGGTGCTGGTGCTGGCCTGCGGCACCAGCTACTACGCCGGGCTCACGGCGAAGTACTGGCTCGAGTCGATCGCCGCCATCCCGACCAACGTGGAGATCGCGAGCGAATACCGCTATCGCGACAGCGTGCCGAACCCGCGCACGCTGGTCGTCACCATCACCCAGAGCGGCGAGACGGCAGACACGCTGGCCGCGCTCAAGCACGCGCGCAGCCTCGGCATGGCGCACACGCTCACGGTGTGCAACGTGGCGACGAGCGCGATGGTGCGCGAGTGCGCGCAGGCGTACATCACGCGCGCCGGCGTCGAGATCGGCGTCGCGTCGACGAAGGCGTTCACGACGCAGCTCGTCGGGCTGTTCCTGCTCACGCTGGCGCTGGCGCAGGCGCGCGGCCGGCTCACCGACGAGCAGGAGGCGCAGCACCTCAAGGCGCTGCGCCACCTGCCGGTGGCGGTGCAGGGCGTGCTGGCGCTCGAGCCGCAGGTGATCGCGTGGAGCGAGGAGTTCGCGCGCAAGGAGCACGCGCTCTTCCTCGGGCGCGGCCTGCACTACCCGATTGCGCTGGAGGGCGCGCTCAAGCTCAAGGAGATCAGCTACATCCACGCCGAGGCGTACCCGGCGGGCGAGCTCAAGCACGGGCCGCTCGCGCTGGTGACCTCGGCGATGCCGGTGGTGACCGTGGCGCCGAACGACCAGCTGCTCGAGAAGCTGAAGAGCAACCTGCAGGAAGTGCGTGCGCGCGGCGGCGAGCTGTACGTGTTCGCCGATGCGGACACGCGCATCGAGAGCCAGCCGGGCGTGCGCGTGATCCGCATGCCGGAGCACTACGGCCCGCTGTCGCCGATCCTGCACGTGGTGCCGCTGCAGCTGCTGGCCTATCACACCGCCTGCGCGCGCGGCACGGACGTGGACAAGCCGCGCAACCTCGCCAAGAGCGTGACGGTCGAGTGAGCATGGAGCTGAAGGAGCTGCTGGAGCTGGGCAGCTTCGTCGTGACCATCGTGGCGCTGCCGTTCGCGGTGGTCGTGTTCCTTCACGAGCAGCGCAAGGAGCGCGCGAACGAGGAGGAGGAGCAGTACCAGCACCTGTCCGACGCCTACAACGAGTTCCTCAAGGTGGTGCTGGCGAATGCGGATCTGCAACTGCGCTCGGCTTCGGCGCTGGCCAGCCCGACGCCCGAGCAGGTGGAGCGCCGGCTGCTGATCTTCGACATGCTGGTCTCGCTCTTCGAGCGCGCCTACCTCGTGGCCTACAAGGAAGACATGGCGGTGGACGAGCAGCGCCGCTGGAACTCCTGGGACGACTACATGCGCGAGTGGTGCCGGCGCGCCGACTTCCGCAATGCCTTGCCCGACCTGCTGCGCGGCGAAGACCCGGCCTTCCAGGCGTACATGCAGCGGGTGGCTGCGCTCGAGGCTGGCTGAACGTTTCGCATTCAGCGCAGGCTGCCGAAGACCTTCTTGAGGATGGCGCTGCCGGTGCCGACCGGATCCTGCCGGATCTTGCGCTCCTCCTCGCCGATCACGAGGTACAGGCCGTCGAGCGCGCGGCCGGTGACGTAGCGCTTCACGTCGGCATCCTCGGTCTTCACGAGGCCGAACTGCGCCGCGCGGCCGGCCACGGCGTCGTACTTGGCGGCGAGCTTCACCTTCTCGGTCGCCTGGGCGACGATCGGCATGAAGCGCTGCGTGAGCGGCTCGCGCGTCTTGCCGGCGAAGAACTTCGTGGCCGCGTCGTCGCCGCCGCTGACGATGCGCACGGCGTCTTCCACGCTCAGCGCCTTCACGGTGCTCACGAGCAGCTGCCGCGCCTCCGGCACGGCGGCCTCGGCGGCCCGGTTCATCGCGGTGACCAGTTCGTCGACCCGGCGCTGCTGGCCCAGCGTGCGCAGGATGCCGGCGGCGTCTTCCAGGTAGCCGGGCAGGGGAATGCGCACCTTCGGGTTGCCGAGGAAGCCGTCGGTGCGCCCGAGCAGGCCGACCGCGGCGACGGCGCCGCGCTCCAGCGCGGTGCGGATCGCGAGCGCGGAGTCGGTTTCGCTCGCCGCGCGGGCGGCGCCGGCGGGCAAGGCGGCGGCCAGCAGGAGCTCCTGGAGGTGGAGTCGTCGCGTCTGCATGGCCGCCAGTGTGCGCCATTCGTCGGGCTGTGCCGCACTTCGTCGCGCGCGGAAGGCCGGTCGTCGGAACCCGCTTTCGGCCGCCCCGGCCGCCTTCCTACAGTCAGCTCCAACGAACCGCCGAACCCCTGAAGGAGCCCATGATGAACGCCACGCTGAACCCCCTGCCTGCCCGTGCCGCCGCGCTCGTGTTCGCGCTGACGGTCACGTTCTCGATGCTCGCCGCCGTGGACGCGCTGGCCACCCCGTATCCCGCCGCCGCCGCGCTGGCGCACCACACCGTGAGCTGCACGGTGCGCGGCTGAAGTCTTCCCTGAGAGAGAAGCTGGGGCGCCTTCGGGCGCCCCTTTTTTGCCCGGATGGCCTCGGAGCAGAGCCGATGGGCCGACGATCAGCGGCGAAGCGCCGAAGCAGGCGCTCGCGGCGTCGCCTGTCAGGACAGCGGGTCCGCGATGCGAGAGCGCGCCGCGGGCATCGTGTCCTGGAAGTCCGCGTGGGTGTCCCGCGCGTACACCCTGGCACTGCAGGCGGCGGAACCGAGCACGCGCGTGCGCAGGCCGAGGCAGGCTCTGATCAAGGAATCGAGCTCGAACCTGCCGAAGGACAATTGGCGCTCGCCGGGGTAATAGTCGTTTGGTTTCACGATGGGACCTCCGCACCTCGTCAGGCAACCACCGTGCCTGTGCAGTTTGCACATTCACCCGGGAAATAGCCGTGTTCGCGCTTGCATGCGAGGCGCGGCGAAGTAGGTGCTCGCGCTTCTTTGCCATCCCGCCGCCACCGCGGGACGCGCACAATCCCATGCTTCACGGACAAGGAGCAAGGCATGGCGAAGATCCTCGTCGCCCAGGGCGGCGGACCGACCGCGGTGATCAACCAGTCGCTCGTGGGCGTGGTGCAGGAAGCGCGCCGCATCGACGGCGGCGGCACGGTCTACGGTGCGCGCCACGGCGTGCGCGGCATCGTGAACGAAGACTTCCTCGACCTCGGCCAGGAGACGAGCGACAACCTCGAGCGGGTGGCGGCCACGCCGGCCTCGGCGCTCGGCTCCACGCGCGACAAGCCCGACCTGGCTTACTGCAAGGAGATCTTCAAGGTGCTGGAGGCGCATCGCATCGGGCACTTTTTCTACATCGGCGGCAACGATTCCTCGGACACCGTGCGCATCGTGAGCGAGGAAGCGCGCAAGGCCGGCTACCCGCTGCGCTGCGTGCACATCCCCAAGACGATCGACAACGACCTCGTCGGCAACGACCACACGCCGGGGTTCGCCTCGGCGGCGCGGTTCGTGGCCCAGGCGTTTGCCGGCGCGAACCTCGACAACGCGGCCTTGCCGGGGGTCTACGTGGGCGTGGTGATGGGGCGCCACGCGGGTTTCCTCACGGCGGCGGCGGCGCTCGGGCGCACCTTCCCCGACGATGGGCCGCACCTGATCTACGTGCCCGAGCGCGCGTTCTCGACCGAGCGCTTCCTGGCCGAGGTGAAGGCGGTGCACGACCGGCTCGGGCGCTGCATCGTGGCGGTGTCCGAGGGCATCCACGACGCGTCGGGCACGCCCATCGTGAGCCAGCTCGCCAAGACCGTGGAGCGCGACGCGCACGGCAACGTGCAGCTGTCGGGCACCGGCGCGCTGGCAGACCTGCTGTGCGACCAGGTGAAGGACAACCTGAAGATCAAGCGCGTGCGCGGCGACACCTTCGGCTACCTGCAGCGCTCGTTCCTCGGCTGCGTGTCGGACGTCGACCAGCGCGAGGCGCGCGAGGTGGCCGAGCGGGCGGTGCAGTTCGCGCTGCGCGGCGACTCGGACGGCTCGGTGGCGATCCGGCGCGTGGGCGACTACGCGGTGGAGTACGCGCTCGTGCCGCTCGACACCGTGGCCGGCAAGACCCGCACGATGGAAGACGAGCTCATCGCCGACAGCGGCACCGACGTGACCGACGCGTTTCGCAAGTACCTGCGCCCGCTGCTCGGCAGCGACGGCCTGCCCCCGACGGCGAGGCTGCGGCCGAACCGCGTCGCCAAGGTGTTGAGATGAACGCCCTCGCGATCCAGGCGCTGCTCGCGCTGGCCGCGCTCGCTTGGCCCGCGGCCCGGGCGGAGGTGACGGCCCAGTCGCCCGCCGGGTTCACGATCGTGCACCGGGCGGAGATGCAGGCGCCGGCGGAGCGCGTGTTCGGCGCCATCGGCGAGATCGGCCGCTGGTGGAACGGCTCGCACACGTATTCGGGCAGCGCGGCCAACCTGCGCCTCGACATGGAGGCGGGCGGGTGCTTCTGTGAGCGCTGGGACGGCGGATCGGCAGAGCATCTGCGGGTCGTGTCCGTGGGCCGCGGCAAGTCGGTGCGCCTGCTCGGCGGCCTCGGGCCGCTGCAGATGCTGCCGGTGAATGGCGTGCTGACGATCGAAGTGTCGCCCGTGGCCGAGGGCCGTACGGCCCTGGCCTGGACCTACCGCGTCGCCGGCCCGGCCGACGCGGGCCTGCAGGAGTGGGCGGCCCCGGTGGACCGCGTCATCGGGGAGCAGGCGTCGCGGCTCGCGGCGTACGTGCAGGCGACGAAGCCGTGAAGGCGGCGCGTCAGCGTCGCGTGGACAGCCAGATGCCCGGCAGGATCAGCAGCGCGCCGAGCGCGTGGAACGGCTCGATGCGCTCGCCGAGCACGGCCCAGCCGACGAGCGCGCTGTACAGCGGGCCGAGGTAGAGCACGACGCCCACGCGGGCCGCGCCCAGCGTGCGCTGCATGAACGAGTAGGCCGCGTAGGCGCCGGCGCCGGGAATCAGCGCGGCGGTGAGCACGAGGCCGACGCTGCGCCACGAAAGGGTGGACGGCAACCATGCCACGGCTTCCCACACGGTGAACGGCACCAGCACGACGATGCCGCCCAACGAGACCAGCGTGAGCCGGGCCACCGGGCCGAACGCCGACGGCCAGGCGCGCAGCAGCAGCGAATAGGCCGTCCAGCACAGCACGGCCACGGCCACCCAGAGGTCGCCCGGGTTGATGCTCAAGCGCGCCAGCGCATCCCAGCGGCCCTGCACCACGATGTGCACGACTCCCGCGAGCGCCAGGGCGACGCCCGCGACCTGCCGCGCGCCGAGCCGCTCGTGCAGCCACAGCGCCGAGAAGAGCGCGATCAGCACGGGCGACGCGGCATAGAGCAGCCCGATGTTCACCGCGCTCGTGCTACGCGCGCCGATGTAGACGAAAGCGCCGCAGACCCACATGCCGAGCGCGCCGAGCACCACGCACTGCTTCCATTCGCGCCTGATCAGGGCGCGCTTGTCGAGCAGCTCCCGCCGGCATACAGCGGCCAGCAGCAGCGCTGCGACGCACCAGCGGCCGAGTGCCAGCGCGTGCGGCGCGATGTGCCCGGGGGCCCAGCGCGCGACGAGGTAGTTGACGCTCCACATCGCGGGCGCGATGAAGAGCAGGGCATAGGCCAGGGCGAAGTCGCGGCGCGCCGCGGGTGCCTGGGCGCTCACGGCCTGCGCAGGTACGCGTACAGGCCCTCGATCGGGCGCTGCTGGTCTTCGCGCACCGGCGCAGCATCCAGGCGCTCGACCTCGAAGCCGGCCTTCGCGGCCTGCGCGCGCAGGTACGGCGCCGCGTGCGCGTAGCGCAGGCTGGTCTGCAGGGCGAAGCCCGCCGCATCGTTGGTGGACTCGACGCAGAAGGCGAACCGGCCGCCCGGCAGCAACACGCGAGCGACGGCGGCGAACACGTCGTCGAGGGCGCCGATGTAGATGAAGACGTCGGCCGCCATCACGAGGTCGTGCCGGCGTTGCGTGCGCTGCAGGTGCTCGACGAGGTCGGCGTGGTCCAGCGTGTCGTAGATGCCGAGCGCGCGGGCGCGATCGAGCATCGCGCTGGAGAGGTCGACGCCTTCGAGGCGCGCTGCCATCGGGCGCAGCAGCGCGCCGCACTGACCCGTGCCGCAGCCCAGGTCGAGCGCCGATGCGACGCGCACGGAGCCGAGCATGCGTGCCGTGTCGACGAGGCGCTCGTGCGCCCGGTAGCCGAGGGCTGCCAGATGGCTGTCGAAGGTTGCCGCGTAGTCGTCGAAGAGCCGCTCCACGTAGCGCAGCGGCGCGCGCGCTGGCGCGGTGTGCTCGCCGGTGGACGCCAGGTAGTAGCCGAGAAGCTGCGCATCGCCGCCGTGGGCCAGGGCCTCGCGGAACGACGCCGCGGCCTCGGCGCTGCGCCCGGCCTCGCGCAGCAGGTTGCCGCGGTTGGTCCACGCGGGAACGAGGGTCGGGTCGGCCGCGAGCGCGCGGTCGTAGGAGCCGAGCGCCTCGGCGTGCCGCTCCAGCGCCTGCAGCGCCTGCCCGTGGCGCAGCCACGCTCCAGCGTGGCGAGGGTCCGCCTGGAGCAGGCGCTCGAGCGCGGCGAGGGCATCGGCCGGGCGGCCCAGCGCGGCGATCGCCTGGGCGCGCTGGTAGGCGGCATCGGCATCGTCGGGCGCGGTCGCCTGGGCCTGGTCGAGCAGCGGCAGCGCGGCTTCGGGGCGCCCGAGGCGCAGGCGGGTGGCAGCCAGGTTCACGAGCGTGGACACGCGCCCCGGCAGCAGGGCAAGCGAGGTCTCGAAGCAGCGTTCCGCGGCTTCGAGGCGCCCTGCCTGAAGGTGGCCGGTGCCGTCGAGAAACTCGCGCCGGGCGTGGTCGAAGGAGTCTTTCATGCGTCGGTCGGAAGGGGCGCAGTGTCCCATGCCGCCCGGCGTCGGCGGGCGATCACCTTCGTGCCTGCGGGCCGCGCGGATGCGGTGGGAACGCCCCTTGCCGCGCTCCACGCGTCACGAAATCTTGAAAAGGAGCCAGGCATGCAAAGCACAGTCGGTGCGGGATCGGGCCCTTCCGCGGGCGCCGGCCCAGGGACGACGGGTGTGGTGAACGAGGCCGCGCAGGTGGCCAAGGAACGAGCCCACGCCGTGTGGGACGACGCGAAGGAGACGACGCGCTCGAAGCTCAACGAGCAGAAGGACGCTGCCGCGCAAGGCATTGGCGACGTGGCGGGCGCGTTGCGCGAGGCGGCGCAGCGGCGCGACGACGGCGATGGCCTCGGGCGCCTCGGCGCCAGCGCCGCCGACGGGCTCGAGCGCCTGTCGGGCGCCCTGCGCAACAAGGACGTGGGCACGATGCTGCGCGACGTGGAGTCGTTCGCGCGCCAGCAGCCGGTGGCCTTCTTCGGGCTCGCGCTCGCCGCGGGCTTCCTGGCCGTTCGATTCGTGAAGTCGGGCGAGCGCCGTGACGAGGAGCAGCAGACATGGACATGACCGCGAACGACCTTCGCCAGCAGGACGAGCGCGCGAACGGCCGCCGGCCGCTGGCCGGACTGTTCTCCGACCTGTGGCGCGAGACCACCACGCTCGTGCACGACGAGGTGGAGCTCGCGAAGGCCGACATCTCGGACAAGGTGGCGCAGGCCGGCCGCGGCGTCGGTGCCGTGGCCACCGGCGGCGCAGTGCTGTTCGCCGGCTTCATCGTGCTGCTGTTCGCGGCCGTGGGCGCGCTCGAGATGATGCTGCCGCCGGAGCAGGCGCCCTGGCTCGCGCCGCTGATCGTGGGCGCGGTGGTCACGATCATCGGCGCCGTCGCGCTGTCCAGCGGCAAGAAGAAGCTGCAGGCGGAAAACCTCAAGCCCACGCGCAGCATCGATTCGCTCCGGCGCGACCGCGATGTCGCCAAGGAGCACTTGCAAGCCAAGGAGCACCTGCAATGATGACGATGAAGCACAACGGCCACAACGGACAGCGGCGGCCCGAAGAGATCGAGGCCGAGATCCAGCGCACGCGCAGCGAGCTCGACCAGACGCTGAGCGACATCGAGCGCCGCCTCACCCCCGGCCAGATCGTCGACCAGGGGCTGAACTATCTGCGCGGCAGCGGCGCGCGCGAGTACGTGCGCAACCTCGGCGAGTCCGTCAAGCGCGAGCCCATCCCGCTCGTGCTGGTGGGCGTCGGCCTCGCGTGGCTGATGCTGTCGGATCGCCGCAGCCGGTCGGCGCCGGAAGGCGACTTCGAGACCGACTGGGGGCCCTCCCTCGAGGATTCGTCGCCGTCGATCATCGAGCGCATGGCCGACGCGAAGCGGCGCCTGGAAGACAAGGCGCACACGGCCGGCGAGCGCGTGTCCGGCGCCGCCGGTTCGGCACGCGAGCGCGCGGCCGGCGTGGCCGGCTCCGCGCGCGAAAGCGCGGCAAACGTGGCCGGCACCGTGCGCGAAAGCGCCGCCCGGGCCGCCGGCACGGCACGCCAGGTGGCGGGCTCCCTGCGCGAGCGCGCGTCGATGGTGGCCGGCACGACACGCGAGCGCATGTCGTACGCCGCCGACACGGCGCGCCAGCAGGCCGAGCGTGTGCGCAGCGGCTACGACCATCTCCTGCATGAGCAGCCGCTTGCGCTCGGCGCGATCGGGCTGGCCATCGGAGCCGTGCTCGGCGCGGTGACGCCGCGCACGCGCCAGGAAGACCGCCTCATGGGCCCGGCGCGCGACCGCCTCGCGCACGACCTGGAAGACGCCGCACGCGAGCCCCTGGAGCGCGCGGCGCAGGCCGCGTCCGCGGCGGCGGACACGGCCGTCGACACGTTCCGGTCGACGTCTTCCGCCTCCGATGAGACGTTGTTGTCGCCCACGCAGGCGAAGACGTCCACGCAATCGTCCAGCCAGTCGGTCATGTCGTCCGACACCGGCCCCGGGCCGCAGGAGTCCGGACCCGGCGTCGTGTCGCCTGCCGGCTATGCGGCCGATGGCGCCAACACGCGGTCCGACATCGACGCGGCTGTGGATGAAACGCCCGCGGTGGGACGCGACCTGACGCCGTCCGACGACCGGCGCCCGGGGTCGGAAGCCAACCCTCTCGGCGGCCGCTGACGATGGGCGGGGCGACAGCGGCCACAGCGGGAAGTGCGCGCGGCCGCGACGCGCAGCGCCCCACCGACATCCCGAAGCGGGGGTGGCGCGACATCGCGCTGCGCGTCAAGAACGAGATCGCGCAGGACCGCCTGTCGATCATCTCGGCAGGCGTCGCCTTCTACGGCTTGCTCGCCTCGCTGCCTGCCCTCGGGGCGCTGATCTCGATCTACGGCCTGCTGTTCGATCCGCGCCAGGTGATGGACCAGATCGACGCAATGCGCGGATTCATGCCCGGCGAGGCGGTCGACCTCATCATGACGCAGCTCACCGAGCTGGCGAGCGCCGACACCAAGGCGCTCGGCCTCGGCGTGGCCGGCGGCGTGATCCTCGCGTTGTGGAGCGCGTCGGCCGGCGTGCGCACGATGATGGAGGCGCTGAACGTGGCCTACAAGGAGACCGAGAAGCGCGGCTTCTTCAAGCGCATGGCGCTATCGCTCGCGCTCACGCTCGCCGTGGTGCTGATCGGCCTCGTGGCGGTGGCGTCCGTCGTGCTGCTGCCGGCAGTGCTCGACCTGCTCGGCCTCGGCCACGTCCTCGAGGGCATCGTGTACTGGGTGCGGTGGCCGATCGTGGCGGCGGTGTTCTGGTTCGGCCTCATGGTGATGTACCGCTACGGACCCAGCCGCGACCATCCCAAGTGGGCGTGGGTAAGCGTGGGCGGCATCGTCGTGACCGTGCTGTGGCTCGCCGGCTCGGTACTCTTTTCCTGGTATGTCGAGAACTTCGGCAACTACAACAAGACCTACGGCTCGATGGGCGCGGTCGTGATCCTGCTCATGTGGCTGCTGATCTCGGCCTACATGGTGCTCATCGGCGCCGAAATCAACGCGGAGATGGAGCGGCAGACCCGGCAGGACACGACCGTCGACGAGCCGAAGCCCCTGGGCCGGCGCGGCGCCTACGCGGCCGACACGGTGGGCGAAACCCCTTGAGCGGCGCTCAAGGGGCGATGCTCCACCAGCGCGGCAGCAGGTCGCGCACGCGGCGGTCCAGGAAGCGGTCGTCCATCAGGTGCAGCACGCCGCGGTCGGAGGTCGTGCGGATCACGCGTCCGGCAGCCTGCACCACCTTCTGCAGGCCGGGGAAGAGGTAGGCGTAGTTGAAGCCGTCGCCGCAGAGCGCATCGAGCCGACGGCGCATCTCCTCGTTCACAGCGTTGGCGGCCGGCATGCCGAGCGTGGCGATGAACGCGCCGACGAGCCGGTCGCCCGGCAGGTCGACGCCCTCGGCGAACGAGCCGCCCAGCACCGCGAAGCCGATGCCCCGCCCGCCGGGCGCGAAGCGCTCGAGAAACGCCGCCTGCGTCGGGCTCGCTCATGCCGCGCGACTGCCGCCATGCGGGCACGTCGGCATGGGCCTGCACGAAAAGGGCGGCCGCGTTCTCCAGGTACTCGAAGCTGCTGAAGAACGCGAGGTAGTTGCCGGGCCGCTCGCGGTACTGCGCCGCGATGCGCTCCACCAGCCGATCGAGCGACGCCGAGCGATGCCGCCATCGCGTCGAGATCCGGCCGTCGATGCGCACCTGCAGCTGCCCGCCATCGAACGGCGAATCGACGTCGATCCATGCCGTGTCGGCGGGCAGCCCGAGCAGCTCGCGATGGAAGCGCTCGGGCTGCAGCGTGGCCGAGAAGAGCGCGACGCTGCGCGCCGCGGCGAAGCGCGGCTTCAGGTGCGGCGCAGGGAGCACGTTGCGGAGGCACAGCACCGCGCCGCGCGGCGAGCGCGTGAGGTCGAACAGCGAGTGCGCCCCGAACGACTCCGCCAGGCGAAGCAGATGCAGCGCATCGAACCAGAACGCCTGCAGCGGCGGGTCCGGCTGCGCGGGCTGATCGGCGAAGTGCTCGCCAATCAAAGCGGCCGCATTCTGCAGCGCCTCCAGCAGCGGCTGCGGTGGTGCATCGAGCACGTGGTACTGCGTATCGGAGATCTCGCGCAGCAGCGCGTTCCACTGCCGCGTCACGCGGCCAAGCGCGCGCTTCAGCGGCGGCGGGGCGGCGCGCTTGAGCGCTCGTGCGGCCGCGCCGTCGATCGACGCGCTGTACATCGCGCGCGCCCGCGCCACCAGGTTGTGCGCCTCGTCGACCAGCACGCCCACGCGCCAGTCGTGCGCCGCGGCCAGGCCGTGCAGCAACGCGCTGCCGTCGAAGAAGTAGTTGTAGTCGCCCACCACCACGTCGGCTCCAGCGCGCCAGTTCCTGGGTCAGGTAGTAGGGGCAGATGCCGTGCGTCAGGGCGAGGGCGCGCACCGCGGCGCGTGTCCCAGGCCGGCAGCGCGAGCGCCGCTTCGCGGGCTGCCGGCAGCCGGTCGTAGAAGCCGCGCGCGAGCGGGCAGGAATCGCCGTGGCAGGCCTTGTCGGGATGCTCGCAGGCCTTGTCGCGCGCCACGAGCTCGAGCACGCGCAGCGGGCCACGCTTGCGCACGGCCGCGCAGCGCCCGCATCGCCTCCAGCGCGAGCGCACGGCCGGAGGTCTTGGCGGTGAGGAAGAAGACGCTTGTCCAGGCCCTGCTCGCGCGCGGCCTTCAGCATCGGGAACAGCGTGCCGATCGTCTTGCCGATGCCGGTGGGCGCCTGCGCCATCAGGCAGCGCCCGCGCGCGCGCGGCGCGGAACACCGCCTCGGCCAGTCGCCGCTGGCCGGCGCGGAAGTGGCTGTGCGGAAACGCCATCGACGCGAGCGCGGCGTCGCGCGCCGAGCGATGCGCAAGCTCCTGCCGCGCCCACGCCGAGGAACGCATCGCAGCACTGCTCGAAGTAGCGCCTGCAGCGCCGCCGCCGGCCAGCGCTCGACGAACACCGTTTCGTCGCTGCGTGTCGACGTCGAAGTACACGAGCGCCAGCTCGATGTCGGACAGCGCCTGCGCGCGGCACAGCAGCCAGCCGTAGACCCGGGCCTGCGCCCAGTGCAGCGCCCGTGGTTCGCCGGCTGGCGCGTCGAGCTCGCCCGCGATGGGTCTTGATCTCCTCGAGCTGGCGCCGTTCCGGGTCGTAGCCGTCGGCGCGGCCGCGCACCAGGAGCTCGCTCGTGCTCGCCTTCGAGCGGCGACTTCGGCGCGGTAGGCTGCGCCGCGGCGGCGCGGCCACCACCGCGTGCCCGGCGATGCCTTCGCGCGAGCTGGGTGCGGGCGTGAAGCGCAGGTCCAGGTCGCCGCGTTTCGCGGCGAACTCGCAGAGTGTGCGCACCGCGACGGTGTACTTCGGCATGGCTGTCGAAATATACAGTGGTGCTCGATGAACGAGGCAAGCACAGCCCCGCGATGCCCGGAAAACAGGCACCTCGCTTGCTTCTGAAGGGCATGACCGCGGAACGCAGGGAAGCGGCGTTCGACGGCCGCATCGTCATCCTTGGTTTCGGCAGCGTGGGGCAGGGTGTCCTGCCGCTGCTGCTGCGCCACATCGATGTGCAGCCGCGCCAGATCGAAGTGCTCACGCCGTCCGAGGGCAGCACCCAGGGCCTGCATGAGCGGGGAATTCGGCGCACGGCCGCGAAGCTCGATCGGGACAACTACCGCCAAGTGCTCGAGCCCCGGCTCGGGCCCGGCGACTTTCTCCTCAACCTGTCCGTCGATGTGAGCAGCAAGGCGCTCATGGCCCTGTGCCAGAAGCGCAGAGCGCTCTACGTCGACGCCTGCACCGAGCCATGGCCCGGCAGCTATGCGGACCGCTCGCGGCCGCCCGCTGAACGCACGAACTACGCGCTGCGCGAGGGAGCGCTGTCGTTGCGCCGCCCCGCCGAGCCGCAGCCCACGGCCTGCATCACGCTGGGCGCGAACCCGGGCCTCGTGTCGTGGTTCGTCAAGCAGGCGCTGCTGGAATTGGCCGGCGAGGGCACCGAGGCGCCGCAGACACGCGAAGGCTGGGCGCGGCTGGCGCAGCGGATCGGCGTGCGCGTGATCCACGTCGCCGAGCGCGACGACCAGGTGGCGGAGCGGCGCAAGCAGCCCAACGAGTTCGTCAACACGTGGTCTGTCGACGGGTTCGTCGCCGAAAGCATGCAACCGTCCGAGCTCGGCTGGGGCACCCACGAGCGCCACTTCCCGCCCGACGCCGGCGCGCACGAGCGGGGCTGCCGCGCCGCCATCTACCTGAAGCGGCCCGGCGCAAGCACCCGCGTTCGCACGTGGACGCCGCTCGCCGGGCCGATGCACGGCTTCCTCATCACGCACGCCGAGTCGATCTCGATCGCCGACCACCTCACGCTGGGCGACCCGGCTCGAGCCGCAGTACCGCCCCACCGTGCACTACGCGTATCACCCGTGCGACGACGCCGTGCTGTCGCTGCACGAGCTCGCCGGCCGCCAGTGGCGCGTGCAGGAGCGCAAGCGCGTGGTGCGCGACGACATCGTGGCCGGGCGCGACGAGCTCGGCGTGCTGCTCATGGGCGACCACGGCACCTACTGGTACGGCTCGCGTCTTTCCATCGACGAGGCGCGAGCGCTCGTGCCTTTCAACAGCGCCACGTCGCTGCAGGTGACGGCGCCGATCATGGCCGGCATGGCATGGGCCATGCGCAACCCGGAGCGCGGCATCCTGGAGCCGGACGACCTGCCGCACGACGAGATGCTTCGCATGGTCCGGCCCTACCTCGGCGAAGTGGTCGGCGTGCACGGCGACTGGACGCCGCTCGCCGATCGCGAGCGCGTTTTCGCCGAGGATCTCGACCGCGACGATCCCTGGCAGTTCAAGAACTTCCGCGTGCTGTGACAGGTACTAGCGCTGCGCACGCAACGCCAGATAGCGCGCGTACGCCGCCTGGTAGTCGGGCGCGTGGACGTCCACGCCCGCCTGGCCGCGGCCGCCGATCGGCAGTCCGGCGCGCTTCCACATCTGCAGGTCTGCCAGCACCTCGGCGCGCGTGAGCTCGCTGTTGGCGGCGCGGGCCGCGGTTGCACTCGCCGGCTCCGGGCCCTGCTGGGCGAAGGCGGCGGACATGCCAATGACAGCGAGCCCGGCAGAAGCAAGATGCTTGACGTTCATCGCGGGTCTCCTGTGGGTTGGCGATGCTTCAAATTTAGGCAGCGCCTCGTCGCAGCACAAGCAGCGTTCGCCCTCTCCCGCAAGTGGGAGAGGGAGCCGTCGGTTCCAGCGCGCGTGGACGGGGGCAGAATCTGCGCCATGGCCTACATGCTGCTCATCATGGAACCTCGCGGCCAGCGCCTGGAGCGCACGGACGCCGAGGGCCGCGCCGTCTACGACCGCATGCTGCGCTTCGGCGACCAGCTTCGCCAGCGCGGCCTCCTCATCGCGGCCGAGTCGCTGAAGTCGGACAACGACGCCACGCGCGTGCAGGTGCGCGGCGGCCGCGCGGCGCTGCTCGACGGGCCCTTCGCCGAGGCGAAGGAGTTGGTCGGCGGCTTCTACCTGCTTGCCTGCGACACCAGGGCGCAGGCGCTCGAGATCGCGCGCGAGTGCCCGGCCGCCGAGTGGGCGAGCGTGGAGGTGAGGGTGGTCGCCCCCTGCTACGAAACCTAGCTGCGGGTTTCCACCGAGCCGTCTCCCGTCGAAAGCGCATGCCAGCTTCGTCGTGGAAGTGGAGGCAGGCCATTCGCGTCGGCCGACACGAAGGAGCATCGACATGCGATTCATGATCCTGGTCAGGGCCACCGCGCAGTCCGAAGCGGGCGGCATGCCCGACGAGACCATCTTCAAGGCGATGGCCGACTACCACGAGCAGCTGGTGAAGGCCGGCGTCCTGCTCGACGCCAACGGCCTTCACCCCAGCGCCAAGGGCTGGCGCGTGCGCTATGACGGCGACAAGCGCACGGTGGTCGACGGCCCGTTCGCCGAGACCAAGGAGCTCATCGCCGGCTACACCATCATCCAGGTGCGCTCGCGAGACGAGGCGCTCGAATGGACGCGACGCTTCCCCGCGCCGTTCCTCGGAGCCCCCTGCGAGATCGAGGTGCGCCAGATGTTCGAGCTCGACGAATTCGATGACAGCGAGTCGATCGGGCGATTCCGAGACATGGCGGTCGGCAACCGCTGATCGCCAACCGACGCCGCACTTCGGAGTACCAGCCATGCAACCCCGCCAGATCTACGTCAACCTGCCAGTCAAGGACCTCGAGCGCTCGAAGGCCTTCTTCACCGCCCTCGGCTTCTCGTTCAACGCCCAGTTCAGCAACGCGAACGCCGCCTGTCTCGTGATCGCGGACGGCATCTACGCGATGCTGCTCGCCGAGCCGTTTTTTCGCACCTTCACGAGCAAGCAGATCCTCGATGCGCGCACGAGCATCGAGGTGCTCGTCGCGCTCAGCTGCGACAGCCGCGCCGAGGTCGACACGATGTTCGAGAAGGCGGTCGCCGCCGGCGGCAAGCCGGCGCGCGACGCGAAGGACCACGGCTTCATGGTCGAGCGCGCTTTCGAGGATCCGGACGGCCACACCTGGGAGGTCTTCTGGATGGACCCGAAGGCCGCGCCGCCCCATCCCTGAATGGCGCCGCCGACCCACACCCACCAGGCGATCGACGCAGTCTGGCGCATCGAGTCGGCGCGAATCATCGCCGGCGTGGCGCGCCTGGTGCGCGACATCGGCACCGCGGAGGAGCTGGCGCAGGATGCGCTCGTGGCCGCGCTGGAGCACTGGCCGCGCGACGGCGTGCCCGACAACCCCGGCGCCTGGCTCATGGCCACCGCCAAGCACCGCGCGCTCGACCGCCTGCGACGCGACAAGCTGCAGGCGAGCAAGCACGAGCAGCTTGGCCATGACCTCGAGGCGCAGGAGGCGCTGATCGTGCCGGACTTCGTCGACGCCCTCGACGCGGCCCGCCAGGACACGATCGGCGACGACCTGCTGCGCCTCATCTTCACCGCCTGCCACCCGGTGCTGTCCACCGAGGCACGCGTCGCACTCACGCTCAAGCTGCTCGGCGGCCTCACCACGGGCGAGATCGCGCGCGCCTTCCTCGTGCCCGAGCCCACCATCGCGCAGCGCATCGTGCGCGCGAAGCGCGCGCTGTCGGCCGCGCGCGTGCCGTTCGAGCTGCCGGCGGGCGACGCTCTCGCCGCCCGCCTGGGCTCGGTGCTGGAGGTGGTCTACCTCGTCTTCAACGAGGGCTATACCGCCACGTCGGGCGGCGACTGGATGCGCCCGGCGCTCGTCGCCGACGCGCTGCGCCTCGGCCGCATCCTGGCCCAGCTCGCGCCGGACGAGCCCGAGGTGCACGGCCTCGCGGCGCTGATGGAGCTGCAGGCCTCGCGCGCGGCCGCCCGCGTCGATGCCGAAGGCCGCCCCGTGCTGCTGCTCGACCAGGACCGCACGCGCTGGGACCGCCTGCTGATCCGCCGCGGGCTCGTGGCGCTCGAGCGCGCCGAGGCGCTCGGCGGCGCCCTCGGCGCCTACGCGCTGCAGGCCGGCATCGCCGCGTGCCATGCGCGCGCCCCCACCGCCGCCGCCACCGACTGGGAACGCATCGCGGCGCTCTACGACGCGCTGGCGCAGGTGGCGCCGTCGCCCGTCGTCGAGCTCAATCGTGCCGTCGCGGTGGCCATGGCCTTCGGCCCGGCCGCCGGCCTGGAGATCGCAGACGCGCTGCGCGGCGAGCCATCGCTCGCCAGCTACCACTTGCTCCCGAGCGTGCGCGGCGACTTCCTCGCCAAGCTGGGCCGCCACGCCGAGGCACGCGCCGAGTTCGAGCGCGCCGCCGAGCTCACGCACAACGACCGCGAACGCGAGCTCCTCCTGCAACGCGCCACCGCATCGTCCCCCTCTCCCGCGAGCGGGAGAGGGCCGGGGTGAGGACGTGGCGCCGCCAAAGAGTCAACGCTGCTTCTTCGCAATCGCCGCCGCCAGCTCCTGCTTGGTCATCGTCGACCGCCCCCTCACCGCGAGCTGCGCCGCCCGCTCGTAGAGCTCCCGCTTCGAATGCCCCCGCTCGTCGACCCCGCCGAAGCTCTGCGCCTTGCCGGCGCGGGCCGCCGCGCCGCGCTTCGCCGCCTGCGGGTCCGACGGCCCTTTCTCCTTCTTCGCGACCCAGCGGTCTCCGACCTTCTCGAAGCTGTGCTTCAGCGACGCATAGGCCGCCCGGCCGGCCCGCTCTCCGCTGCCGTATGACTCCTCCGCGCTGCGCAGCGTCTTCGCATAGGTGCGCTGGGCCTTGTCGGGCGACCGCTCCAGCGTGCTCGGCATGTCGACTCCGTACTTCTTTCCCGGCATCTCGCTCTCCTGGTCGATGCAATACCGCACGGACCAGCAAATCGGGTGCCCTCATTCGCAGGGGATGCCGATTGCGTCGCGATCCCGCTTGCAACATCATGCGGCGAGGAGGTACGCCATGAACCCCGTTCCGCGCCTGCTCGTTGCCACCTTCGCGCTCTGCACCGCAGGCGCCATCCACGCCGCCGCGGCCGACGCGTCGCAGGCCGCCGGGCGCTGCGAATCCGAGGTCGCCGACACGATCAAGCGCATGCGCGGCAAGGAAGTCGCCGGCGTGCAGTTCACGGCCGGCGCGCGCGCTCTCTCGCCCACGGTCGACGAAGAGATCGGCGTGCGCGGCGAGGGCCGCTACCGGCGTGGCGGCAACAGCGTCGGCTTCGCCTACAGCTGCTCCTACAACGCCGCCACCGGCGCCACCTCGGGCGTCGTGTTTCGCGAAGACGAACGCAGCGCCGCGGCGGCCGCTGCCCCCTGGCAGCCCGACCTCACGCACGTCTCTCCCGAGGCCTGCGAATCGGCCGTTGCCGCCGTGCTGAAGGATCGCCATCCCCGCGTCGGCCGCATCGTCTTCGGCTCCGAGTCGCGCCGGCTCCAGCCCGCCGACAACGCCCGCGTCGGCCTGCAGGGCAAGGGCGCCGTGCAGCCCGCGCCGGGCATGAACGCGCTGCCTTTCGACTACCGCTGCGAAATCGACCCGCGCAACGGTCGCGTACTCCAGGCGCAGGCCAGCGAGTGAGGAACGGCTCTTGCTGCAGACTCGACGCATGAATCGAACCTCGTTGTCCCTGGCGGCGGCGCTTTCCGCCGCCGTGCTCGCCGGCTGCGCCACGACCCAGCTCGACGCCCAGTGGATCGACGCGCAGTCGCCCTCGCCGGCCATGCGCGGCCAGCGCGTGCTCGTCGCCTGCGAAGCCTACGACATCACCATCCAGCAGATCTGCCTCGACCAGTTCGCCGCGGAGGTCACGGCGCGCGGCGCCACGGCCATCAGTGCGCCCGTGATTACCGATGTGCCGCGTGGCCAGCCCGTGCCGGTGGAGCGCTACGTCGCACTCGCGCGTGCAAACAACGCCTCGGCCATCGTGTCTTCCACCGTGACGCTGGCCGATCGCCAGGTGAGCCCGGGCGGCGGCGTCTCGATCGGGCTCGGCGGCTTCGGCTACGGCGGCGGCAGCGGCAACGTGAGCGGCGGCGTCGGCGTCGGCGTGTCGATGCCCGTGGGCGGCGGCCAGGTCAGCAACGCCTACGCGGCGGACACCCGCATCACGTCGGCCAACACCGGCCGCATGCTCTGGAGCGGCAAGGCCTCTTCGCCGGCCTCGCGCAATGTCGGCGAGCAGATGACGTCGCTCGCGCGCATCCTCGTCGAAACGGCGGACAAGGCCGGCATGTTCTGAAGCCGCGCGCCAGGCCTCTTGAAAGGCCCGCACCGGTCCCTATCTCCTGCACCGATGGCGCTGCGCCGGCACGACCGGCCCAGACGCACGTCGCAACCTCGTGCAGAAAGGAGATACACCATGTTCGAATCGATGCTGAGCCATCCCGGCAGCCTGTTCAGCGAGCTCGAGCGGCTGCAGCGGGACTTCGACGAATGGTTCGGCCGCGGCCAGCCGTCGGGTATCCGCGCTGTCGCGCCCGGCACCTTCCCGCCCATCAACGTCGGCACCACGCCCGGCAGCGTGGAGATCTATGCCTTCGCGCCCGGCATCGACCCCGGCAAGGTGGATGTCTCCATCGACCGCGGCGTGCTCACGCTCGCCGGCGAGCGCGACACGCGCCAGTCCGCCGACGAGAAGGCGAGCGTCTACGGCCACGAGCGCCCGAGCGGCAGCTTCCGCCGCGCGGTCAGCCTGCCCGACGACATCGACCCCGCGCGTGTCAACGCCACCTACCGCGACGGCGTGCTGCACGTGAGCATCGCCCGACGAGAGTCCGCGCAGCCGCGCCGCATCTCCGTGCAATGAGCGCAAGACGATTGAGGAGCACACCATGAGCAACGACACCCAAGTCCAGACGACGAGCCGCACCGAGCCGCAGCAGCGCGACGACCAGCGCCAGGCCGACACGCGTGCCATGCTGCCGCGCGTCGACGTGTTCGAGGACGACACCGGCATCACGCTGCTGGCCGACCTGCCCGGCGTGCCGAAGGACCAGCTGGAGCTGAAGGTCGACGGCGATGCGCTGCTGATCGAAGGCCAGGTCATGCCCGGCACGCCCGATCGGCTGGAGCCGGTCTATGCCGAAGTGCGCGTGCCGCGCTATCGCCGCGTCTTCACGCTCAGCCGCGAGCTCGATCCCAGCCGCATCGAGGCCAACCTGAAGGACGGCGTGCTGACCCTGCGCATCCCCAAGCAGGAGCACGCGCAGCCGCGCCGCATCCAGGTGCAGGTCGGCTGACCACCCTCGCCGGGCCGCTACCATCCGCCCCATTCGAATGGGGATGGAGGATGCGATGGACCTGCGGCTCGGCTTCTACCAGCTCGCGCACGAGCATCGCCTCGATGCGCGCGGACCGAGGCGGCAACTGCCGTGCTCGCGTTGCCGCTGGCGCTGGCCGCTCGCAGTGATGTCGTGTGGGCGCCGTGGGCGCTGGCCGTCATGACGGGCGCGGCGCTGTTGGTACAGGCGCACACCGGACACCCGTGGCGCTTGCTGCACCTACCATCCACCAAAGCAGGTGCAACATGACGGACAGCATCCAGGGCCACATCCTCACGCCACAGGGCTTCGTGCGCGGCGTGCTCGAGCACGCCGCCGGCCGCGTCGTCCGCATCCATGGCGAGGCGGTGCCGGTAGCGGTGGTGCGCGACGGCAAACATCCGATCGTGCTGCCCGGCTTCATCGACACCCACGTGCACGGCGGCGCCGGTGCCGACACCATGCAGGCCGGCGACGCCGTCGAGCGCATCGCCCGGCTCCACGCACGCCACGGCACCACCGCGCTGCTGGCCACCACCATGACGGCGCCGCTGCCCGAGATCCAGGCCGCGCTGAAGGCGGTGGCGCCCGCGTGCCGCCACCGCGCGAGCGGCGCGGCGCGCGTGCTCGGCGTGCATCTCGAAGGCCCGTACCTGAGCGCGTCCCGGCTCGGCGCACAGCCCGATTTCGTCAAGACCGCGTCCATCGACGAGATCCGCTCGCTGCACGCGCTCGCGCCGATCCGGCTCATCACGATCGCCCCCGAGGTGCCCGGCCACCTCGAGACCATCGTCGCGCTGCGCGCCGCCGGCTTCCGGATCCAGATCGGCCACTCGGCGGGCAGCTACGAAGACGGCGTGGCCGCGCTCGAAAACGGCGCGAGCGGCTTCACCCACCTCTTCAATGCGATGAGCGGCCTGCACCACCGCGAGCCCGGCATGGCCGGCGCCGCGCTCGCGCACGCCCGCTACGCCGAGATCATCCCCGACCTGCTGCACGTCCACCCCGGCGCGATCCGCGCCGCGCTGCGCGCCATCCCGTGCCTCTACTGCGTCACCGATTCCACCGCCGCCGCCGGCATGCCCGACGGCGCCTACCAGCTCGGCCGCCACACCGTCACCAAGTGCCTCGGCGGCGTGCGCCTGGCCGACGGCACGCTGGCCGGCAGCACGCTCACGATGGACCAGGCGCTGCGCAACCTCGTCGGCCTCGGCCTGGCGCTGGACGACGCCTCGCGCCGCACGTCCACCTACGCGGCCGACCACCTCGGCCTCATCGACCGCGGCCGGCTCGAGCCCGGCGCATGGGCCGATGTCGTCCTGCTCGATCGCGACCTGGCGCTGCAGCGCGTCGTCGTCGAAGGCGAGGCTATCGACCTCGCAGCGGCGCCGCCCCCTTGAAAATCCACGAGCGCGCCCCGCATCTCCGGGCCGCGCCGTCTTTGCACCGACCCCTCACATCATGGAAAAGCAAACCCTCTCGTTCCAGGCCGAGGTCCAGCAGATCCTGCACCTCGTCACCCACTCGCTCTATTCCAACAAGGAGATCTTCCTCCGCGAGCTGGTCTCCAACGCCTCCGACGCCTGCGACAAGCTGCGCTTCGAGGCGCTCGACAAGCCCGCGTTGTGGGAGGACGCGCCGGACCTCCAGGTGCGCATCTCGTTCGACCCCGAGGCCCGCACCCTCACCATTGCCGACAACGGCATCGGCATGAGCCTCGCCGAGGCGGTGGAGCACCTGGGCACCATCGCCAAGAGCGGAACGCGCGAGTTCGTCGCCCGCCTGGAGGGCGAGCAGCGCAAGGACGCCCAGCTCATCGGCCAGTTCGGCGTCGGCTTCTACTCGGCCTTCATCGTCGCCGATCGCGTCACCGTGGAGTCGCGCCGCGCCGGCGTGCCGGCCGAGGAGGGCGTGCGCTGGGCCAGCGCCGGCACCGGCGAGTTCGAGGTCGAGACCCTCACGCGCTCCGAGCGCGGCACCGTCGGTCACGCTGCACCTGCGCGAGGGCGAAGACGACTTCCTCAAGACCTGGAAGCTCAAGTCCATCGTCTCGCGCTACTCCGACCACATCTCGCTGCCCATCCTCATGCGCAAGGAGCAGTGGGATGCCGAGAAGTCGGAGAACGTGCTGAAGGACGAGTGGGAGACGGTCAACAAGGCCGCCGCACTCTGGACGCGCGCCAAGAGCGACATCACCGATGCGCAGTACCAGGAGTTCTACAAGCAGATCAGCTACGACACCGAGCCGCCGCTCGCCTACACCCACAACCGCGTCGAAGGCCGCACCGAGTACACGCAGCTGCTCTTCATCCCCGCCAAGGCGCCGTTCGACCTCTTCAACCGCGACAAGCGCGGCGGCGTGAAGCTCTACGTCAAGCGCGTCTTCATCATGGACGACGCCGAGGCGCTCATGCCGGTGTACCTGCGCTTCGTGAAAGGCGTGATCGATTCCTCCGACCTGCCGCTGAACGTCTCCCGCGAGCTCCTGCAGGAAAGCCGCGACGTCAAGGCCATCCGCGAGGGCTCCACCAAGCGCGTGCTTTCCATGCTCGAAGACCTGGCCGAGAACCAGAAGGACAAGTACGCCACCTTCTGGCGCGAGTTCGGCGCCGTGCTGAAGGAAGGTGTCGGCGAGGACCACGCCAACCAGGAGCGCCTGGCCAAGCTGCTGCGCTTCGCCTCCACGCACGCCGACGAGGGCGTCTCGCTCGCCGATTACGTCGGCCGCATGAAGGAGGGCCAGGAGGCCATCTACTACATCACCGCCGACAGCCTCGTCGCCGCCAAGTCCAGCCCGCAGCTCGAGATCTTCCGCAAGAAGGGCATCGAAGTGCTGCTGCTGGCCGACCGCGTCGACGAGTGGATGCTCTCGCACTTGTACGAGTTCGACGGCCACTCGCTGCAGAGCGTCGCCAAGGGCGCCGTCGATCTCGGCAAGCTGCAGGACGACGACGAGAAGAAGCAGGCCGAGGCCGCCGCGGAGGCCTTCAAGCCCACGCTGGAGCGCCTCAAGACCGCTCTGAAGGACCGCGCCAAGGACGTGCGCGTCACCACGCGCCTGGTCGACTCGCCGTCATGCATCGTCGTCGACGAGGGCGACATGAGCGCGCACCTGCTCGGGATGCTCAAGCAGGCCGGCCAGGAAGCCCCGCGCGCGCAGCCCATCCTCGAGGTCAACGCCGCCCATCCCCTGGTCCGTCGCCTCGACGCCGACACCGAGCGCTTCGACGACCTCGCGCACCTGCTGTTCGACCAGGCCTGGCTCGCCGAAGGCGGCCACCTCGAGAACCCCGCCGAGCACGTGCAGCGCGTCACCCGCCTCCTCACCTGACCCCCTTCTCCCCTCCCTCTCCCGCTCCGCGGGAGAGGGCCGGGGTGAGGGCGCGGCCCACGCCCACCAAGGCCGTCGAATCACACCTCGATCGCCCCTTCCGCAATCGCCTCCAACTGCTCCCGCAACTGAGTCGTCTGCTGCGACCAGTAAGCCCCGCTCCCGAACCACGGGAACGCCGCCGGAAACGCCGGATCCGCCCACCGCTCCGCGATCCACGCGCTGTGGTGAATCATGCGCAACGTGCGCAGCGGCTCGATCAACGAAAGCTCGCGCGCGTCGAACGGCATGAATGCGCCGTAGCCGTCGAGCAGCCAGCGCATCTGCCCGGCCATCGACTCCCGATCGCCCGACATCAGCATCCACAGATCCTGCACCGCAGGCCCCGTGCACGCGTCGTCCAGGTCGACGAAGTGCGGACCTTCCTCAGGCCGCCACAGCAGGTTGCCGGGATGGCAGTCTCCGTGCAGCCGCAGCCCGCGCACCGCCCCCGCCGTGTCGAACGCCGAACGAACGGCGTCGAGCGCCGCGTCGCACATCGCCTGCCAGCCCGGCCGCTGCGCGTCGCGGAATCACGTCGTGCTCGAGCAGCAGCGCGCGCGGCGCCTCGCCGAAGGTCGCCACGTCGAGCCGCCGCCGGTGCGCGAACGGCCGCTGCGCTCCCACCGCATGGAGCCGCCCGATGAACCGGCCGAGCCAGCGCAGCACCTCGGGATCATCCAGCTCCGGCGAGCGCCCCGCATGCCGCTCACTTACCGCGAACCGATGCCGCACCCCTGCGTGCTCGATCGCCACGAGCGTGCGCCCGCCCAGGTCCAGTGGCGGCACCATTGGCACTTCGGCCGCCGCAAGCTCGAGCGCGAACGCATGCTCCTCCAGGATTTGCGCATCGCTCCAACGCCCCGGCCGATAGAACTTCGCCACGACGACGCGACCGTCCTCCAGGTAGATCTGGAACACGCGGTTCTCGTAAGAATTGAGCTGCATCAGACGCCCATCGCCGCGCAGGCCGACACTCGTCCAGCGCGTCGAGCACGAAGTCCGGGGTCAGGTCGGCATAGCTGTCGGGCGTTTGAGGCATCCCGCATCCTAAGCGGGCAACGCGCCCTTACAACGAGCTTGTCATCTGTTGGTGAACATCGGCGCTCGCCCCGGCAACAGCCTGATCTCGCAACCTGCCCTTGCAACGAGCCTGACGCATAGGGGTTGGCAGCGGCGGTGAGTGCTCAGAAACTCGCGCGCCGACAGACAGAAGGGAGCAGAGCAACCGATGCAGTTGTTCAGGGAGGGTGCGCACCGCGTCGCCACAAAGTCCACCGCACAATGGCTTTTTGCATCGCTTCTCGTTGCGGCTGCACTTCAGCTCATCGGCTATGGACTGCGTGTCATCGCGGAGTGTTTGTGGTCATGCGCTGCCATCAGTACCTTGGACCACTGGAAGCTCCCGGACTTCGGCGCCGACGATCGCGTCGTGCCCGACCCTCTTCGTGTTCCTGGCCTTTGCCGCTCTGGTCGCGGCGTGCCAGTGGCTGTGGACGAGACCCACGCCGCGCCGCTGACCTACGCAGCTACCGCCTCTTACAAGGAGGCCGAATTTAGGGGTTGTCAGAGCCAGTGAGTGCTTGCAATCTCCGGACTGTTCGCAACAGCCAAAGAGCAACCGATGCAGTTGTTCAGGCAGGAAGTGCTGCGCGGCCGGATGGGTACTCCCCGGGCGCGCTTCGCGTGGGCCGGCCACCCAGCTTCGCCATCGTCACCGCCGCCACGGTGCTGATCGGTGTCGCGCTCGTGTCCTTCGCGGCCTGGGGCCAAGTCACGCGCAAGGCGACCTTGAAAGGCCTTCTGCTTCCTGCACTCGGGTCGCTGACCATCACCACGCCGCAAGGCGGTGTGCTCGCCGAGCGTCACGTCGCCGAAGGCGAGGCGTCGCCCAGGGACAGACACTGTTCGTGCTGGATCTCGACCGCGACGCCGGCGATCTCCGCACGCGCGCGTTCGTCGCGCAGGCGATCGCCGCACGTCGCGCGACGCTCGAAACCGAAATGCGCCTGGTCGAGCAGCAGGCCCGCCAGCGCGACGCTGTCATCAGCGACCGGTTGCGCAGTCTCGAAGCGGACCAGCGGCGAGCCCACGCCGATGCATCAGGCGCGCAGCGCCGCGTCGAGCTCACCGCGCGCACCCTCGACCGCTTCAGCCAATTGGCGCGCGACGGCTTCGTGTCCCCTCTGCAGACGCAAGGCAAGGAGCAGGAGTGGCTCGATGCCACCGCGCGGGAGCGAGATGTTCAGCGCATTGCCGCCGCCATGGCGCGCGACATCGAGGCCACCCGCGCGAACGAGCCAACAACGCGGCCCAGGTGCAAGCTGAACAAGCGCGCCTCGAGCGTGCCCTTGCCATGCTCGACCAGGAGTCCCGCGAGAACGACTCCCGGCGCCGCGTCGTCTTCACGGCGCCGAAAGCCGGGGTCATCAGCGCGTTGACCGTCCACCTGGGCCAGACCGTCGTGCCGGGCCAGTCGCTGGCCACGCTCGCGGCCCACGATGCCAACCGCTCTCCAGCGCTTGGAGGCGCACTTGTATGCCGCAAGCCGAACGGCCGGATTCATCGCCAGCGGGCAGCGAGTCTGGGTTCGATACGACGCCTATCCGCACCAGAAGTTCGGCATGGCAGAAGGCGAGATCTCCGCAATCAGCCGCTCTCCAATTGGACTGCAGGACCTCCCGCCCGGCCTGCAAGCCACCGAGCCGCTATATCGCCTCACCGTGACCTTGTCCCGCCAGTCGGTCGACGCCTATGGGGCACCGGTCACGCTGAAACCCGGCATGACGCTGCAAGCAGACGTCCTGCAGGACCGCCGCGCAATCTGGGAGTGGCTGTTGGAGCCGGTTCTAGCCGCCTCGGTGTTGGCGAGTAGTTGGCACAGATGAGACGTTCACGCTCTTTGTAGAGAGGAATTTGGCGATGGACTGACACCACTCTTATGTCGCGCACGCTGTAACGGCGTTTTAGTACGCAACAAATTCGACGTTGCTTGGCAGACACGCCGAGCTTCGATCTTGATGATCAGCGGAGAAGAAGCATGGCAATGCGGCTATTCATCTTCGTGGCAGGGGCTGCGTCAGCCTCTTCTTCATGGCATTCTTTAAAGAGCATGAGTTCGAGAAGGAACCCATTGTCGTATTCGTCATCGCGATGACGATGATCGTGCTGGCCTAGGCATCTTCATCTACACGAACCGCAAGCTCTTCAACCAAGTGACAGTGGAGCCATCGAGCAAGAACCTCGAGATATTCATGCAAACCCTGAGTCGCAAGAAAAGGAAGCAACAGCAATGAGAGAACTGGTTCACTGCATGGCGAGTGGTGACGCAGTATGGCAATTAAGTTCTTCTTCATTCTGACCGTTGGTGCGTTGGCTATCTGGCTGAAGTGCTTCGAAGACGGCGTCAGTAAGGAAGCTCTTGTGGTGTTTGGCGTGTCATCCGGTCTCTCCATAGGCGCAATAGGACTGTTCGTTTTCTTAAATAGAAGGCTCTCAATGCTTTGACTAAAGAACCAACCAAAAATAACGTGCACATATTTAGGAATCTTCTTACACGTAGCAAGAAGGGAGAGAAGTCATGAGGGAATTCACGGAGAGAGAACTGAAGCAAGTGGCGGGGCCAGCGATCTCACGGACGCAATAGCTGTCGCCAGCGCGATTGGGGCGGTGTTGGGATTGGCTATGCCACCGCCGCAGGTGCGACAGGCAGTGCCGTTGTTGCTTTTGCCGCGATTGGCGCTGCAAGCTTTGCCAGCGTAGCCGCCACAGCAGAGCGCATGCAAGCGGGGCAGTGGCTCAACGCAAACACTCCAATTCAGTCATGGATTGCCAGCGGCCTCGATTCGCTGACAGGCGGCGGCGGGGTGGCGGTGGCCGGTTTCCCGCTTACGAATTGGCGTCCGACTAGGTTGTTCCCGTTGGCCAGCACCTGACATCGGGATCAAGGCGTCGGTACGTGTGGTAAAGGCGGACGACCTTGATCCCAAGGTGCTTGTGAATTGCGCGCCTGCTCCCGCAGGCGTGATTGGGTCATCTGACCACTTAAACATCGAACTGGCGCGTGCGAGGGTGATCGCGACCGCTCGGCACGCCGATCCCCATGCGGACAATCCTGCAATCCCAATCTACCGAATGCTCGCTGGCCTGCCTGGCAATGATTTCCTCGGCGCACGGCCTGCACGTCGACCTCCACGACCTGCGCCGGCGGTTTCCCGTCTCGCTCAAGGGCGTGACGCTCGCCCAGCTGATCGCCCAAGCCGGCACCCTGGGCTTTGCTGCGCGCGCGGTGCGTCTCGACCTTGATGAGCTTCACCGCCTCGGCACGCCCTGCATCCTGCATTGGGGTTTGAACCACTTCGTGGTGCTGAAGCGCGTCATGCGGCGCCACGTCGTCATCCTGGATCCGGCGGTCGGCGAGCGGAGGCTTCGACGGGCCGAGGTCTCGCGTCACTTCACCGGCGTGGCACTCGAGCTGACCCCGACGCCGGGTTTCCGGAAGGAAGACCGGCGCGCGCGCATCGGCCTGCGCCAGCTCGCCGGCAAGGTCACGGGGCTGAAGCGGTCGCTGGCGCAAATCCTCGCCATTGCGCTGGTGCTGGAGCTGTTCGTGATCGCCGCGCCGCTGCTGAATCAAATGGTGGTCGACAACGTGCTCACCTCGGCCGATCACGACCTGCTCAACGTACTGGTGCTCGGCTTCGGCCTGCTGCTGGTGGCTCAGGTGGCGATCGGGCTGGCGCGCAGCTGGATGATCATGGTGCTGGGGCAGACGCTGCATCTGCAGTGGTCCGGCAACCTTTTCGCGCACCTGCTGCGCCTGCCCGTCGACTATTTCGAGAAGCGCCATCTCGGCGACATCGTCTCGCGCTTCGGCTCGATGGGGGCCATCCAACGCGCCATGACCACCGCGGTGATCGAGGCGGTGCTGGACGGCTTGATGGCGTTGGCGGCGTTCACGATGATGCTGGTGTACGCGCCCAGCTTGTGCGCGGTCGTTGCCGCGGCCGTTGCGGCCTACGGGATGCTGCGCTGGGCCGGGTACCGACCGCTGCGAGAGGCGTCGGCCGAGCGGCTCGTGTTGTCCGCCAGGGAGAGCACGCACTTCCTCGAAACGCTGCGCGCCATGGCGCCGCTGAAACTGTTCGGCGGCGAGTACGCACGCAGCGCGCGCTGGCACAACCTCGTGGTCGATGTCCAGAACCGGGACACGCGCACGGCGCAGATGAACATCGGCTTCGCGGCGGGCAACAGCCTGATCTTCGGGATCGAGAACCTGACCGTGCTCTGGCTCGGCGCCAAGCTGGTGCTCGGCGGGCACGCAGGCGCAGCGGCGCCCTTCACCGTCGGGATGCTGTTCGCGTTCATCGGCTACAAGAGCCAGTTCACGACGCGCGTGCCCGCCCTGATCGACCGCGTTGTGGAACTGCGGATGCTCCGCCTGCATGCCGAGCGGCTGGCCGACATCGTGCTGCACCCACCGGAGACCGACGTCCAGCTCCCGGAGCATGACCTGGGCCATCTTCAGGCCTGCATCGAACTGCGCGAGGTGGGCTTCCGCTACGGTGACGGCGATCCGTGGGTGTTTAGGCACGCCACCCTACGCGTCGAGGCCGGCGAGCACGTGGCCATCACCGGCCCCTCCGGATCGGGCAAGACAACGTTGCTGAAGATCCTCCTTGGCCTGCTCACCCCGACGGAGGGTGAGATCTTCTACGGCGGCGTGCCCGTGCGGCGGTTGGGAGTCGCAAACGTGCGCCGCCAACTCGGTGCCGTGATGCAGGACGACGTGCTGCTCACCGGGTCGATCACGGACAACATCGGGTTCTTCGAGGCGCAGCCCGATCCGGCGTTCATCGAGGCTTGCGCCCGGCTGGCGAACCTGCACGACGAGATCGCTCGCATGCCCATGGGCTATCACACGCTCATCGGCGATCTCGGCGCGGGTTTGTCAGGCGGCCAGCGGCAGCGCCTGCTGCTCGCGCGCGCGCTCTACAAGCGGCCGCGCGTCCTCGTGCTCGACGAGGCAACGAGCGACCTCGACGTGGCCAACGAGCGGGCCATCGTGCAGGCCACGGCGTGCATGAACCTGACGCGCATCGTCGTCGCGCATCGCCCCGAGACCGTTGCCCGGGCCGGGCGCGTCTTGCTGTTGCACGACGGCCACTTTCGCGAGCCGCAGCCCGCGATTCGAGCGCGAAGGAGCAGGCCCGAGCGCCAGCTTGAAGGCGGCTGAACCGCCCCTCCTCAGTGCCGCGTCGGCATCCCGTAGCGCGGCGCGTCCGCCACCGCGCCGGCGATGTCGTCGCCATCCGGCGGCAGTCATTCGCGCAATGGCGGCCGGCCCGACGGCGGATCCGACAGGCTGCCGAACTGGCTCGGCACGCTGGCTCCATCCGGTTGTCGGGCGAGAAGAACGAATCCTGGAAGAAGCCCGAGTCCTGCCACAGCGCCGGGCGCTGCTTGTTGCGGCGCGACGAGCCCGACGACCGGGACGGCTGGGCCATCGGTGCCGGCTGCGGCCCGCGCGACGAGGCCGCGCTCTGCGGCACGAGCAGCTGCAGCTCGGGGATCGAGGGCAGGTGGTCCACCGGGCAGCGCAGGTAGCGCACGCGGCAGGCGCCGAGCACCGATTGCTTGATCTGCAGCACGCGTCGCGAGTTGCCGCGGTCGGTGTCCAGGTCGATCGCTGCCAGCACGCGGCCGTTGGCGCTGCAGATCGCGAATGTCACGTGGATCGAGCCGAGCAGCTCGTACCAGTAGCGCACGTCCTGCGGGTCGGTCGGCTGGCTGAAGCGCACCAGCGGCAGCTTCGACAGCACGATGTGATGCGGCAGGGCCTCTCGGAGCTGGCGGTACACGCGTCGCTCGTCGGTGCTGAACACCGGACGTGCCGTGAGGGCCCAGTCCGTCGGCAGCGGCTTCTGCTTCGGCTTGCGCCGGCTCAGCATCAGCAGCGCCAGGATGACCATCAGGACAGCGGCGCTAGAGAGCGCGATGATCCATGGAAGCATGTCGGTCATGGGCAGCGCCTTGGTTGCGCCGGCGCATCATGCGCCGGAGACATCTGGTTGCAACCAGGATGTTAACCCGCCGGCCTGTGGCACCGACCCCCGCAGCCGCGGTTCCGGACGCAGATTCCCGGACCGAGGGCCCTGGGCTGTCACTCCGACGCGACGCTGCCGCTGTCCCGCAGCCGTTCCTTCACCTCGGAGATCGCTTCGAGCACGGCGTCCATGCGCCGGGCGTGCACCTTGAGCTGGTAGTCCAGCTCCGCGGCACGATCCTCGACCAGCTCGCCCACGCGCGACACGAAGTCCTCGGGCGGAAGCTTCAGCACGGCCTGCGATTCCGACCCTTCGCGCTCGACCAGGGCCCCGGCGTTGCGCGCGATGCGCAGCATCGCCGTGTTCTCGCTGAGGGCGTGGATGATCAGCGTGTCGACGCCGCGGTTGCGCGCATGGAGCACCGCATGGTCGAAGAGCCGCGCGCCGTAGCCGCGCCCGCGGGCCCGGGCGAGCACCGAGACGCCGAACTCGGCGGGCCGCCGCTCGAGTTCGCTCGCGCATGTACGCCAGATGCGACATCGCGATCAGCTCGAGGCGGCGGTTGAAGATGCCGAACACCTCGTCGCGGGCAAAGTCGATCTGGGCCGCGTAGCGGCGAATCTGCTCGTCGCCGGCCGCATAGCCGAAGCGCAGGTATCGGTCTCGCTCGTCCAGTTGCAGCAGGTGGGTTTCGATGCGGGGCGCGATGGCGCTCGGCCAGCGAGCGGATCGGCACCCAGCGAAAGCGCTGCGGGGCGTCGATGGCGGGTCGCGGGGAGAGATCTGTCGGTGTCATGCGGTCGCCGGATAGGTAGTTACCCGAATGCTAGTCCAGAGACCGCTCGGGCCTCGACCCCTGGCTCCAGCGGTCGGCCATGGCCGCCACATCGGCTATACTCGTCGGCTTTCCCGTTTGCGGCGGGGAATTCGATTGTCGAGTCGCGCTTCGTTCGAGAGGCCGCCTCCATAAGCGGCACCGAGAGCTTCCAGGCGCGCGGCGAACACAGCCGCTTCCTACCGAAAGACCCTCATGAAGACCTTCAGCGCCAAGCCGGCCGAAGTGAAGCACGAGTGGTTTGTGATTGACGCCACCGACAAGGTGCTCGGACGTGTTGCCAGCGAAGTGGCACGCCGACTGCGCGGCAAGCACAAGGCCATCTACACGCCTCACGTCGATACCGGTGACTTCATCATCATCGTCAACGCCGACAAGATCCGCGTCACGGGCAACAAGGCCACGGACAAGGTGTACTACCGCCACTCGGGCTACCCGGGCGGCATCTACGCCACCAAGTTCAAGGACATGCAGGCCAAGCATCCCGGCCGCGCCCTGGAGAAGGCCGTCAAGGGCATGCTCCCCAAGGGCCCGCTGGGCTACGCGATGGTGAAGAAGCTGAAGGTGTATGCCGGTGGTTCCCACCCGCACACCGCCCAGCAACCCAAGGTGCTGGACCTCTAAGGAGCGGTGATGATCGGAAACTGGAACTACGGCACCGGCCGCCGCAAATCCTCGGTGGCCCGCGTGTTCATCAAGAAGGGCAACGGCCAGATCCTGGTCAACGGCAAGCCGGTCGACGAGTACTTCGGCCGCCAGACGTCGATCATGATCGTCAAGCAGCCGCTGATGCTCACGAACAACGACGCCGCCTTCGACGTGAAGGTGAACGTGCACGGCGGCGGCGAGTCCGGCCAGGCCGGCGCGGTGCGCCACGGCATCACGCGCGCGCTGATCGACTACGACGCGGCCCTGAAGCCCCAGCTCAGCCAAGCCGGCTTCGTCACCCGCGACGCCCGCGAGGTCGAGCGCAAGAAGGTCGGTTTGCACGGCGCCCGCCGCCGCAAGCAGTTCAGCAAGCGCTGACCCCCGCTTCCGGCACGCAACGTGCAGAGATCCCGAGGCCGCCTTCGAGCGGCCTCGATTCGTTTCTGGATGTTCCTCGATGCGCTGGAAACTCCTTCGCCGCCGCCTGTCGATCAGCGCCCCGCGCATGATCGTGCGCAGCCACATGCCGTGGCCGCTGCGTTGGGCCGTCATCGCGCTGGTGTTCGGCTTCTCGGCCGCCATCGCCTTGTGGGCGTTCGAGTTCGGCCGCGACATCGCCGGCCTGGACGGCGACGCGCGCCGCGAAGTGAGCGCTGCTGCGCGACGAGATCCAGCGCGTGCGCGACGAGCGCGACCGCGCGCAGGCGATTGCCAACACCGCCGAGAGCCTGCTCAAGACCGAGCAGGCGGCGCAGAAGCACCTGGCGCAGCAGCTGCGCCAGGCCGAGGCGGACATGATGACGCTGCGCGCCGACCTTGGCTTCTTCGAGCGACTGCTGCCGGCACAGGGCGACGGCCTGGCCCTGCGCGGCGTGCAGTTCGAGCCGCAGGCGCCCGGGCAGATGCGCTACCAGCTGCTGGTGATGCAAAGCGGCAAGGGGCCGGCCGAGTTCCGGGGGCGCTATGCGACTGACGCTCACCGGCACCCTCGATGGACGCCCATGGACCTGGGCGCCGCCGCAGGCGCAGCCGCTGACCGTGAAGCAATACGCTCGCATCGAGGGCACCGCTCGACCACCCGGCCCGGGCCGTGGTGGAAACTGTCGAGGTGAGAGTGAGCGACAACAACGGCGGCGTGCGGGCATCGCAGACCGTCAAGCTCTGAACGCTACGTTGGGGGTTCCCATGTTCAACCGGAAGAAGCAGGCACCGATCCGCAGCTTGATCGGCGAGGGCACCGTGCTGCACGGCGAACTGCGCTTCAGCGAGGGGCTGCGCATCGACGGAGAGGTGCGCGGCGATGTCGTGGCCGACAACGACGACAGCATCGTGGTCATCAGCGAGAAAGCCCGGATCCAGGCAAGGTCAAGGCCAGCCATGTGATCATCAACGGCACCGTGGTCGGCCCGGTGGAGTGCGATCAGCTGCTCGAACTGCAGCCCAAGGCGCGGATCGTGGGCGATGTCCGCTACGCGTCCCTGGAAATGCACCAGGGTGCGACAATCGAGGGTGGGTTGCGGCCCTTGAATGCCGAAGAGAAGCCCGCATTGATACTGGCAGCGTCCAACGACGCCTGAGGGCGGCGCCCGAACCCAAGGAGTTCATTCGATGAGTGCAGTGGCCGAGCAAGTTCTGAATCCGTCCGGCGACATGCCCGTGCCGCTGGTGTTCACCGACAGCGCCGCCGACAAGGTCAAGCAGCTGGTCGACGAAGAAGGCAATCCCGAGCTCAAGCTGCGCGTCTTCGTGCAGGGTGGCGGCTGCTCCGGCTTCCAGTACGGCTTCACCTTCGACGAGCTGGTCAACGACGACGACACGCAGATGACCAAGAACGGCGTCACGCTGCTGATCGACCCGATGAGCCTGCAGTACCTGATGGGCGCCGAGATCGACTACAAGGAAGACCTGCAGGGCGCGCAGTTCGTCATCAAGAACCCCAACGCCACCACCACCTGCGGCTGCGGGTCGAGCTTCTCGGTCTGATTTCCGCCCGCCCCGACACAAGGCCGCCTTCGGGCGGCCTTTGTCATTTCGGGTAGAGCGCGCCGAGGATGCGCGGGCCGGCGGCGCCGGTCACGTCGGTCCGGTTGCCCGGCTGGCGCTCGACGAACGCGCGGGCGAGCCAGGCGAAGGCCGTGGCCTCCACCAGCGTCGGGTCGATTCCGTGCACGGCCGTGCTTTCCACGCCGACACCCGGCAGCAGGCCGCGCGAGGCGGTCCATCAGGTGGCCATTGAGCGCGCCGCCGCCGCACACCAGCAGCCGCCGCACCCCCGGCAACTCCCGACGCAACGCCATCGGCGCACCGTGCGGACGGAGAGCTCCGCGAGCGTGGCTTGAACGTCGGTCGGGTCGGCGGCCGGGAAGGCGGCGAGGTGCCGCTCCAGCCAAGCCGCGTTGAACAGGTCCCGGCCGGTGCTCTTCGGGGGCGGGCGGTCGAAATAGGGGTCCGCCAGCATCGTGGCGAGCAAGGGATCGATCGACGGTGCCGGACGCTGCCCACGCGGCCTTCTTCGTCGAACGGTCGGCCGCGATGCCGGGCGCACCAGTGGTCGAGCAGCGCGTTGGCCGGGCCGGTGTCGAAGCCCTTCACGCTGCCGTCCGCGCCCAGCAGCGTCAGGTTGGCGATGCCGCCGAGGTTCAGCACCGCCCGGGCCTCGCCCGCCACGCCGAACGCGCTCGGCATGGAATGCCGGCACGAGCGGCGCGCCCTGGCCGCCGGCGGCGACGTCGCGCGAACGAAAGTCGCACACGACGTCGATGCCGCAGCGTTCGGCGAGCAGCGCGCCCTGGTTGATCTGCACGGTGTAGCCGCGCATCGGGGCGGTGCCGCACCGTCTGGCCGTGGCTGCCGATGGCGCGCACGTCGGCGGCGTCGGCCCGCGCGCGGGCGAGCGTCTCGTGCACGGCGGTGGCCTGGGCTTCGGCCAGCGCCCGGGCGGCCACGGCGGCGCGGTGCAGCTCGTCGTGCCCGGCGGTGTTCAGCGCGAGCAGTTCGTCACGAAGGGCGCCGTTGAACGCGCACGTGGGCTGACGCGAGGAGACGGCTGCCGGCGCCTTCGAACTCGACCAGTACGGCGTCGAGGCCGTCCATCGAAGTGCCGGACATCAGCCCGACATACAGCGTCAAGTCATTCCCCGAGGGAGTCGCCGCCGCCCATGGTGCGCGCCGCGTCGAGCTGCAGCTTCGCGCTGCGCGCGAGCGCGGCGAGTGCGGGCTTGGCGGCCGGATCGATCGTCACGGCTTCCGAAGCCTTGGCCACCTTGAGCGGATCCTGGTTCTGGCCGCGCACCTGGACTTCGAAGTGCAGGTGCGGGCCGGTGGCCCAGCCGGTGGCGCCGACGGCGCCGACGCGCTGCCCCTGCTCGACGCGCTGGCCCAGCCGCACGTCGATGCGGCTGAGGTGGGCGTAGAGCGTGCTGCGCTCGTTGGCGTGGCGGATCTTCACCACGTTGCCGTAGCCGTTCTGCCTGCCGGCGAACTCGATCACGCCGTCGCCGACGCTGCGCACGGGCGTGCCGGTGGGTGCGGCGTAGTCGACGCCGAGGTGGCGGCGCCAGGTCTGCAGGATGGGGTGGAAGCGCATCGCGAAGCCGGAGCTGACGCGCGAGAACTCCATCGGGCTCGCGAGGAACGTGCGGCGCTTGCTCTGGCCGTCGAAGGCGAAGTAGCCGCCGCGGCCCGACGGCGTCGCGGAACCACAGCGCCTGGTGCGTGCGGCCGCTGGCGACGAACTCGGCCGCCAGCACGCGCCCGCTGCCCTGGTTCCAGGTGATCGGCTCGCCGTCGGCGGTGAGGGCTTCGTAGACGACGCTGAAGGTGTCGCCGCGCCGGAGCTCGCGGTGGAAGTCGATGTCGGTGGAGAAGATCTCCGCCAGCTGCACGGTGATGGTATCGGGCAGGCGCGCTTCGTCGGCAGCGGCCAACAGCGACGTCTGGATGCGTGCCGCTGGCCAGCCGGGCCTGCGACGACAGCTCGGCCGGTCTCGAGCCGAGCGGAGAACCGCTCGCCGGCGCGCTCGACGCGTCAGGCGCGTGAAGTGGGTGCCGAAGTCCTCGCTGCGTTCGGCCGGGTAGCGGGCGATCGAGCTCCAGCAGGCGGCCATCGTCTCGCTGCCCGAGCCTGGACCAGCTTGCCGGTGCGGCCTTCGAGCAGGCGACGCGCGGTCGGGTCGCTGCGCAGGAAGGCTGCGGCGGCGATGTCGCTCACGCCGAGGCGCGTCAGCAGGCTGTCGGCCGTGTCGCTGATGCGGGTCAGGTCGCTGCGGCTGAGTTCGAGGCTGTGGGCGGCCAGCGCGTCGAGCTGCGCCTCGATGCCGGCGGGAACGACCGGCTCGACAAGGATGCGCTGCGGCAGGTCGGCCGCGTCGGGAGCCAGCGGTGCGATGCCGAAGGCAGTGGCGCCGAAGCCGGCCAGAATGACGGCGGCCGTGGTGGCCAAGCCGCGGGAGTGCCGGTGTGGCAAGGTCATGGACGCGCCGCAATCTGCGCTGGATGTGCACCGTGAACGTCAATTGAAGCTGGCGGGGAAAGCCCCGCGAATGAATACTGCCGTGGTTAATGCCATGCCGGCCTTTCGGGTGGCGCTGGATGCGCAACTGCAGGCCGAGCCGCTGCGGTGGGCGCAGCTAGAATCGCCGCCCGCGTTGCCGCGGCGCAGTATAACTGCCGCCCGCCGCGCTGCTCCTGCGCAATCCCCTCGACATTGCTCCATGCCTGAAACCGTCATACAGCCTGCCCAACCGCGTCACCCGGTGACCGACCGTGTACGCCATGCGTTGGCCGTGAGCAAGCGCGGATGTGACGAACTGTTGCCGGAAGCCGACTGGCTCGCCAAGCTCGCACGATCGGACGCAACCGGCGTCCCGTTGCGCATCAAGCTCGGCCTGGACCCGACCGCGCCCGACATCCATGTCGGCCACACCGTCGTGCTCAACAAGATGCGGCAGCTGCAGGATCTGGGCCACACGGTGATCTTCCTGATCGGCGACTTCACCTCGATGATCGGCGACCCGTCGGGCCGCAACGCCACGCGGCCGCCGCTCACGCGCGAGCAGATCGAGGCCAACGCCCAGACCTACTACCGGCAGGCCAGCCTGGTGCTGGACCCGGAGAAGACCGAGATCCGCTACAACTCCGAGTGGAGCGATCCGCTGGGCGCGCGCGGCATGATCGAGCTGGCCGCCAAGTACACGGTCGCGCGCATGCTGGAGCGCGACGACTTCACCCGAGCGCTACAAGGCCGGCACGCCGATCAGCGTGCACGAGCTGCTCTACCCGCTGATGCAGGGCTACGACTCGGTGGCGCTGAAGAGCGACCTCGAGCTCGGCGGCACCGACCAGAAGTTCAACCTGCTCGTCGGTCGCGCGCTGCAGGTCGAGTACGGCGCAGGAGCCGCAGTGCATCCTGACGATGCCGCTGCTCGAAGGGCTGGATGGCGTCGAGAAGATGTCCAAGAGCAAGGGCAACTACATCGGCATCACGGAGCCCGCGAACACCATGTTCGCCAAGCTGCTGTCCATCAGCGACACGCTGATGTGGAAGTACTTCACCCTGCTGAGCTTCCGGCCGGAGGACGAGATCGACCGGCTGCGCGCCGAGGTGGCCGGCGGGCGCAACCCGAAGGAGGCGAAGGTGCTGCTGGCGCGCGAGATCACCGCCCGCTTCCACGGCGCGGCGGCGGCCGATGCGGCCGAGGCCGATTTCGAGCTGCGCGCCCGCGGCGGCGTGCCCGGACGTCATTCCGGAGGTGGCGCTGGCGGGCGCTCCGCTGGGCATCGGCGCCCTGCTCAAGCAGGCCGGGCTCGCGCCCTCCACCAGCGAGGCGCTGCGGCTGGTCGACCAGGGCGGCGTGCGCGTCGACGGCGAGGCCGTGACGGATCGCGGCCTGAAGCTTGCCGCCGGGCGGCTATGTCGTGCAGGTCGGCAAGCGCAAGTTCGCACGGGTCACGCTGAGCTGAGCCCGGCGGCCGAGCCGGACCTCGATGCAGGTTCGCTCCTTCCTCCGGCTTTCGGTCGCGGTCGCGCTCGGCACGATGGCGCTGAAGACGGGGGCCTGGTGGCTCACGGGCTCGGTCGGCCTGCTGTCGGATGCGCTGGAGGCACTGGTCAACCTGGCCGGCGCGCTGTTCGCCCTGATGATGGTGGCCGTGGCGGCGCAGCCGGCGGATGCCGAGCATCCCTACGGTCACCATAAGGCCGAATACTTTTCGAGTGGTTTCGAGGGATTGCTCATCCTGCTCGCGGCGCTGGCGATCATCGCCGCGGCAGTCCGCCGGCTCGTCGCGCCGCAGCCGATCGAGGCGCTCGGTCTGGGCCTCGGCCTGTCGGTGTTCGCCTCGGTGCTCAACGGCATGTTGGCGTGGGCCATGCTTCGCAAGGCGCGGGAAGCGCGGTCGGTGGCCCTGGAGGCCGATGCGAGGCACCTCTTCACCGATGTCTGGACCACCGCCGGCGTGGTGGTCGGCCTCGGCGCGGTGCTCGTCACCGGATGGACGTGGCTCGACCCGGTGGTGGCGATCGCGGTGGCGGCGAACATCGTGCGGGAGGGCGGGCGGCTGGTGTGGCGTGCGTCGCAAGGTCTGATGGACCATGCCGTCGAGGCGGACGTGCGCGCGCAGATCGAGCGCACGCTCGCGGAATTCGCCCACCCGGCGATCCGCTTCGACCACGTGGTGACGCGGCGGGCGGGCCAGCGCCGCTTCGTGGACCTGCACATGCACATGCCGTCGAGCTGGACGCTCGGGCGCGCGGCGTCGCTGCGCGGTTCGGTGGAGCAGGCCCTGATGAGCGCGGTGCCCGGGCTGCGCGCGTCGATCCAGCTGTTGCCGATGGACGTGGAGGCGCACTTCGGCGACGAGGAGGATCCGCTGTGATGGGAGCGAGCGTGGGAGCCGCTTCATGATCGCCTTGATCCAGCGCGTGAGCCACGCCCGCGTGACGGTGGACGGCGCCTGCGTGGGCGAGATCGAGCGCGGGCTGCTGGTGCTGGTGTGCGCCGAGCCGGCGGACACGCCGGCTCACGCCGCGCGGCTCGTGGACAAGATGCTCAAGCTGCGCATCTTCGCGGACGAGGCCGGCAAGATGAACCGGAGCGTGCAGGACGTGGGCGGCGGCGCTGCTGATCGTCAGCCAGTTCACGCTGGCGGCGGACACTTCGGGCGGCAACCGGCCGAGCTTCACCGGCGCGGCGCCGCCGGCGCTCGGCCAGGCGCTCTACGACACGGTGCTCGAGCCTGGCGCGGGAGCGCCACCCGCGCGTGGCGGGCGGCGTGTTCGGCGCCGAACATGCAGGTGGAACTGGTCAACGACGGGCCGGTGACGATTCCGCTGCGGACATCGACTGGAGTCGGCGTACTGCCCGGCAGCCTTGATCGCCGGACCCCACTTGTTGATCTCCGCTTCGACGAACTTCTTGTGCTCGGCGCCGTCGAGACGGCCGTCGGTGACGACCACCGCGCCCAGCGCCTCCTCGCGCTTGATGAAGTCGGGATCCTTCAGCGCGGTCTTCAGCGCGGCGTTGACCTTGTCCAGCACCGCCTTGGGCGTGCCCTTGGGCGCGTACAGCGCGTGCCAGATCGACACGTTGAAGCCCTTCAGGCCCGATTCATCCAGCGTCGGCAGCTTGGCCAGCGCCGGCGTCGTCAGGCGCTTGGGCGTCGTGACGGCGTAGGCCTTGACCTTGCCCGCCTCGATCTGGGTGGTGGTGTTGGTGGTCTGGTCGCACATGATGTCGACCTGGCCGCCGAGCAGGTCGTTCATGGCCGGCGCCGGTGCCCTTGTACGGCACGGTGGTCATGTCGATCTTCACGCTCTGCTGGAACAGCAGGCCGCACAGGTGCGAGGCGGCGCCCAGGCCGGCGTTGGCGAGGTTGACCTTGCCCTTGTTGGCCTCCAGCCACTTCAGCAGCTCGGCGAAGTTGTTGGCCGGCAGGGTGGACTTGCCGATCAGCGTCATCGGCACTTCGTTGATCATGCCGAGGTACTCGAAGTCTTCGAGCGTCTTGTAGGGCAGGTTGCGGTAGAGCGCCGGCGACGTGGCCATGCCGATGTGGTGCAGCAGCAGCGTGTAGCCGTCCGGCGCGGCCTTGGCCACCTTGGTCGCGCCGAGCGTGCCGCCGGCGCCGCCGACGTTCTCGATGACGAGCGTGGCGTTCAACGGCTTGCGCATCGCCTCGGCCAGGTCGCGCGCGACCTTGTCGGTCGGGCCGCCGGCCGCGAACGGCACGACGATGGTGATCGGCTTCTCGGGATACTCGGCGAGGGCCGCGGTAGCGTGGCCAAGCGCCAGGGCGGCCAAGCAGGGTGTTCTTCATTCAAGAGTCTCCTTGCGAGTCGGTGGACGCCATGCTACGCGGCGCGTGCGTGCACGGGGCATGCCGGAACTACGTAGAGCGGCAGCCCCTGTCGGCGCGGCATCAGATCGAGCCTGCGGGCGTCCTCGATCACCTTGCCGTCGTTGGGGAGACTGCCCGGCGCGCACAGCTCCACCTCGCCGCGCAGCTTCGTCACGTCGCGAATCGTGCCGGCGATGCGTTCGGCCAGCCCGTCGGGGCGGGCCCGGCACCTCCACGTGCAGCGTCATGCGGTCGCTCGCCATCTCGCCGCTGACGACGAGGCGAGCCTTCGACACCTCGGCATGGCGCCGGGCGATGTCGGCGACCTGGCCAGGATGCACGAACATGCCGCGCACCTTGGCGGTCTGGTCGGCGCGGCCGAGCCAGCCGCGGATGCGCGTGTTGGTGCGGCCCGTGGGGCAGGGGCCGGGCAGCACGGCCGACAGGTCGCCGGTGCCGAAGCGGATCAGCGGGTAGTCGGGGTTCAGGGTGGTGACGACCACCTCGCCGACCTCGCCCTCGGGCACCGGGTCGCCGGTGCCGGGACGCACGATCTCCACGATGACGCCTTCGTCGAGCACCAGGCCCTCGCGCGCCGCGGTCTCGTAGGCGATCAGCCCGAGCGTCGGCGGTGGCATAACACTGGAAGCCCTGGACGCCCCGCTCGGCGCAGCCAGTCGCGCAGGCTGGGCGGGAACGCCTCGCCGCTGACCGAGCGCCTTGCGCACGCGAAGCCAGCGACACGCCCGACTCGGCGGCCTTGTCGAAAACGATCTTCAGGAAGCTGGGGGTGCCGGCATAGCCGTCGGGGCGCAGGTCGGCCATGGCCTGCAGCTGCAGCTCGGTGTTGCCCACGCCGCCCGGGAAGACGGTGCAGCCGAGGGCGAGCGCCGCGGTTTCCATCATCGAGCCGGCGGGCGTGAGGTGGTAGCTGAAGCTGTTGTGCACCAGGTCGCCGGCGCGGAAACCGGCGGCATGGAAGGCGCGCGCCGCCCGCGCGTAGTGCGCATCGCCGCCTTCGGGTTCGTAGATCGGGCCGGGCGACTGGAAGACGCGGCGGGCCCCGCGGCGCTGCCCCCAGCCGATGGCCGCGAAGCCGCCGAAGGGGTCGGTGCCGCGGCCGGCCTTCTGGCGTTCGAGCAGCTCCGCCTTGCGCACCACGGGCAGGCGCGCGAGCGCGGCGCGGTCGGTCACGTCTCGCGGATCGACGTCGCGCAGCAGCGCGGCGTAGGCGGCGGTGGCCCCCTTGGCGTGCGCCAGCTGCGCCGGCAGCGCCGCGAACCAGCGCGGCCTCGCGCTGCGCCGGCGCGCGGGTCTCGAGCGCGTCGTAGTGATCGGTCACGGTCGTCGTCGGGTCACTCGTCGCCGCCCCAGCGCGCGAGCTGCTGCCGCACGGTGTCGACGAAGCGCCGCACGTCGGCTGCGTTGCGAAGCTGGTGCGCCGTCCATTCCGGCGTCCGTGCCGGCCGCTTGACGAGCCGCGCCTGGATCGCGGCGCCGTCGAGCGTGAGCTCGACGATGGACTGTCCCTTGAGCTCGAAACCGTCGCCGCGCTCCGCGAGCTTCAGGTCGCGCAGCTGCTTCTTCAGTTGCACCAGCGCCTGCGCCGGGTCGAACGGCGGCGGCGCGAACAAGCTCTCTTCGCTCATGACGAACTCCCTTCAAGCCAGCCAGCGCTTGCGGCGCTTGTAGCTCTTCACATCGCGGAAGCTCTTGCGGTCGCCGCCGCCCATGCCGAGGTAGAACTCCTTCACGTCCTCGTTCTCGCGCAGGGCCTTCGCCTCGCCGTCCATCACGATGCGGCCGTTCTCGAGGATGTAGCCGTAGTCGGCATAGCGCAGCGCCATGTTGGTGTTCTGCTCGGCGAGCAGGAAGGTGACGCCTTCCTTGGTGTTGAGGTCCTTCACGATCTCGAACACCTCCTCGACGATCTGCGGCGCCAGGCCCATCGACGGTTCGTCGAGCAGCACCATCTTCGGGTTGGCCATCAGCGCGCGGCCGATGGCGCACATCTGCTGCTCGCCGCCGGAGGTGTAGGCGGCCTGCGAGCCGCGGCGCGTCTTCAGGCGCGGGAAGTACGCGTAGACCTTGTCCAGCGTGCGGGCCACCTCGGCCTTGCCGTCGCGCCGGGTGTAGGCGCCGGTGAGCAGGTTCTCCTCGATCGTGAGGTGGGCGAAGCAGTGCCGGCCCTCCATCACCTGCACCACGCCGCGATCGACCATGTCCGCCGTGGTGAGCTTCTCGATGCGCTCGCCGCGCAGCTCGATGCTGCCCTTGGTGACCTCGCCGCGCTCGCCGGCGAGCAGGTTGCTCACGGCGCGCAGGGTGGTCGTCTTGCCGGCGCCGTTGCCGCCGAGCAGTGCGACGACACGGCCCTCGGGCACCTGCAGCGACACGCCCTTGAGCACGAGGATCACGTGGTTGTAGATGACCTCGATGCCGTTGACGTTGAGAAGAACATTGCTCATGGGGTGGCCTTCGACTCTTTGAAGCGCCGCACGCGGCGCTTCAAGAGGGCCCGCGGGGGGCCCTGTTCAGCGACCTACGCTTGACAGTCCGCCGGTGAGCGTGGCGTGATCTTCTTCTCGGCCGCGTATTTCGCGGCCGACGACTTGACCATCGGCTTCAGGATCGATTCGTCAGCCTGGTACCAGTCGGACGTGAAGCCCCACTTGCTGCCGTCCCAGGTGTGGATGCGCGCATAGGCCGGGCCCATGTGATCGACGCAACTGGTGGACACCGGCCGCATCACTTCGGTGAAGCCCAAGGCCTCGAGCTTCTTCTGGTCGAGCGCCAGGTTCTCCAGGCCCCAGCGTACCTGCTCGCCCGTCATCACCTTGCCCTTGCCGTACCGCTCCTGCGCCCGCTTGATGCCTTCGATGCCGAGCATCGCGCTCATCGCCCCGCGCATGTAGAGCACCGATCCGACCTCTTCCTTGGGGCCGGTGCCCTGGCCCTTGCCATGCACGACCTCGAGGATGTCCTTCGTGATCTTCGCGTTCGGATGTGCGCCGTGCTGCATGGCCAGGCCGTTGTACCCCTTGGCACCCTCGCCGACGTCCTTGACGTCCGGCTCGGCCGCGGCCCACCAAACGCCGTACATCTTGTCGCGCGGATAGCCGGTGGCCACGGCTTCCTTGAGGGCGACCGAGTTCATCACGCCCCAGCCCCAGAGGAACACGTAGTCCGGCCGGTTCTGGCGGATCTGCAGCCAAGTCGCCTTCTGCTCGACGCCCGGGTGCGTCACAGGCAGCAGCTGCACTTCGAACCCATGCATCTTGGCTCGCTCCTGCAGCATCGGAATCGGTTCCTTGCCGTAGGGGCTGTCGTGGTAGACGAGCGAGATCTTCTTGCCTTTGAGCTTGTCCCAGCCGCCCTCCTTCTTGGCGATGTGCTGGACGAGCACGTCGGCGGCCACCCAGTAGTGGCCGGCCAGCGGGAAATTCCACGGGAAAACGGTGCCATCCTGCGAGTCGCTGCGGCCGTAGCCCGCGGTGATGATGGGGATCTTGTCCTGCGGCGCCTTCTCCGTCACGGCGAACGTGATGCCGGTGGACAGCGTCTGCACGAGCGATGCCCCGCCGTACTTGCCTTTCAACCGCTCGTAGCACTCGACGCCCTTGGCGGTGTCGTACTGCGTGTCGCATTCCTCCCAGACGATCTTGACGCCGTTGATGCCACCTTTGGCATTGACGAACTTCAGGTAGTCGACATAGCCGTTCGCCCAGGGCGTGCCGTTGGGCGCGTAGGCGCCGGTCCGGTAGGACAGCACGGGGATGTACTGTTCCTTGGCCTGAGCGAAGGCCGGGCCGCTGGTGAGCGCCGCGCCGCCGACGGCAATCGCCGCTGCGATTGCGAGTGACTTGAATTTCATCTGCTTGTCTCCTGGGGTCGATGTGCACTTTCCGTGCGGGGGGCGTCGTGGTCGGAACCTCAATGGGGGAAGGGCCACAGTCGCAGCTTTTCCTTGCCGGTCGACCAAAGGCGGGCGATGCCGTGCGGCTCGACGATGAGGAAGAACACGATCAGTGCGCCGAAGATCATGATGGTGACGTGCGACACGAAGGCCGTGTCCAGGCGCAGGCCGACCGCAGTGCCCAGGGCAGGCAGCGCCTGGTCGAGGAAGATCGGCAGCAGCACGATGAAGGCCGCGCCGAAGAAGCTGCCCATGATCGAGCCCAGGCCGCCGATGATGATCATGAACAGCAGCTGGAACGAGCGGTCGATGGAGAACGCCGCCGGCTCCCATGAGCCGAGGTAGATGAAGCCCCACAGCGCACCGGCGACGCCGACGACGAACGAGCTGACGGCGAATGCGGTCAGCTTGGCGTACACCGGCCGGATGCCGATCACCGCGGCGGCCACGTCCATGTCCCGGATCGCCATCCACTCGCGTCCGATGGCGCCGCGCACGAGGTTCTTGACGAGGAGCGCGAACACCACCACGACCGTGAGCGTGAACAGGTACTTCTGCACCGGCGACTCGATCGGCAGGCCGAAGACCGAGAGATTGCTCACGCCCACCGAGCCCGACGGCGCGTCGTTGGTGAACCACGTGATGCGCAGGAAGGCCCAGTCGACGAAGAACTGGGCGGCCAGCGTCGCCACCGCGAGGTAAAGCCCCTTGATGCGCAGGCTCGGGATGCCGAACACGACGCCCACCGCGGTGGCGCACAGGCCGCCAAGCAGCACGGCCGCCAGCATCGGCATGCCGTCCACGCGGATGAAGAAGTTGTAGGCCGCATAGGCGCCCACTGCCATGAAGGCGCCTGTGCCCAGGGAGATCTGCCCGCAGTAGCCCACCAGCACGTTCAGCCCGAGCGCGGCCAGCGAAAGGATGAGGAAAGGAATGAGGATGGCGCGCAGGTAGTACTGGTCCGCCACCAGCGGCACGACGACGAAGGCCACCGCGAGCAGCGCGAAGATTGCGATGCGGTCCTGGGCGATCGGGAAGATCTGCAGGTCGGCGCGGTAGCTGGTCTTGAACTGGCCGTTTTCGCGGTAGAGCATCGTCGTGTCTCCCTTCGGTGCTCAGACGCGGTCGATGATCTTCTCGCCGAACAGCCCCTGCGGCCGAACGAGCAGGAAGACCAGCGCCAGCACGTAGGCGAACCAGATCTCGATGCCGCCGCCGAAGAACGGCCCGATGTAGACCTCGGACAGCTTCTCGCCCACGCCGATGATCAGCCCGCCGATGATGGCCCCGGGCACCGACGTGAGCCCGCCGAGGATGACCACCGGCAGCGCCTTCAGCGCCACGAGCGACAGGGAGAACTGCACCCCCAGCTTGCTGCCCCAGATGATGCCGGCCACCAGCGCCACGAAGCCGGCCACGCTCCACACGATGACCCAGATGCGGTTCAGCGGGATGCCGATCGACTGCGCCGCCTGGTGGTCGTCGGCCACCGCACGCAGCGCGCGGCCGGTGCCGGTCTTCTGGAAGAACAGCGTCAGCAGCGCGACCAGCGCGGCGGCGATCAGCGCGGCGTACAGGTCCTCCTTGTTGACGAGCACGCCGCCCTGGAACGTGCTCTCCATCATGAAGATCGGGTCCTTCGGCAGGCCGACGTCGATCTTGTAGATGTCGCTGCCGAACACCGTCTGGCCGAAGCCGTCGAGGAAGTAGCTGATGCCCAGCGTGGCCATCAGCAGCGTGATGCCTTCCTGGTTCACGAGCTTGCTCAGCGCCAGCCGCTCGATCAGCCAGGCCACCGCGATCATCACCACGAAGGCGAGCACGAACGCGATGACGTTGGCCAGCACCTTGCTCTCGACGCCCAGGCGCGGCGGCAGCCACTCGGAGAAGCGCGCCATCGCCAGCGCGGCGAACAGCACCATCGCGCCCTGCGCGAAGTTGAAGACGCCGCTGGCCTTGTAGATCAGCACGAAGCCGAGCGCGATCAGCGAATACAGCATGCCCGTCATCAGGCCGCCGATCAGGGTTTCGAGGAAGAAGCCCATGGTCTGCCGGTTCAGTGGGTGGTGCCGAGGTAGGCCTTGATGACGTCGGGATTGGCGCGCACCTCGCCGGGCGTGCCGTCGCCGATCTTCTTGCCGTAGTCGAGCACGACGACGCGGTCGCTGATGTCCATCACCACCCCCATGTCGTGCTCGATCAGCACGATGGTGGTGCCGAACTCGTCGTTGACGTCGAGGATGAAGCGGCACATGTCCTGCTTCTCCTCGACGTTCATGCCGGCCATCGGCTCGTCCAGCAGCAGCACCTGCGGCTCCATCGCCAGCGCGCGGCCGAGGTCGACGCGCTTCTGCAGGCCGTACGGCAGGCGGCCCACCGGCGTCTTGCGCCAGGCCTGGATCTCGAGGAAATCGATGATGCGCTCCACCACCGCGCGGTGCTCGTTCTCCTCGCGCTCGGCCGGCCCGATGCGCAGCGCCTGCCACAGCAGGTTGCGCTTCATGCGCAGGTTGCGGCCGGTCATGATGTTGTCGAGCACGCTCATGCCCTTGAACAGCGCCAGGCTCTGGAACGTGCGCGCCACGCCCATCTCGGCCACCTGGCGCGAGTTCATGTGCTTGAAGGTCTTGCCGCGGAACGTGATGGCGCCCTGCTGCGGCTGGTAGACGCCGTTGATGCAGTTCAGCATCGAGCTCTTGCCGGCGCCGTTCGGGCCGATGATGGCGCGCACCTCGTGCTCGCGCACGTCGAAGCTGATGTCGGTGAGCGCCTTCACGCCGCCGAACCGGAGCGAGATGTTCTGCACGTCGAGGATGACGTCTCCGACCTTGCGGTGCGGCAGGCCCGCGCCGGCGCAGCGCTTTCAGGGTGACGCTGCCTTCCATCAAGCGGCCCTCCGGGCATGGCTGAAGGTCTTCGCGTCCGCGATCTTCAGGTCGGCCGCCACCATGCCGCTGCGGCCGTCCTCGAACTTCACCTGCGTCTCGATGTACTGGTCGGTCCAGCCCGCCGTACAGCGCGTCGACCAGCACCCGGTACTTCTCGCCGATGTGCCCGCGGCGGACCTTGTTGGTGCGCGTGAGCTCGCCGTCGTCGGCGTCGAGCTCCTTGTGCAGCAGCAGGAAGCGGCTCACCTGGCTGCCGGCCAGCCGCTCGTCGGCGGCGAGGTCGGCGTTCACCTTCTCCACGCACTCGCGGATGAGCTGGTAGACCTCGGGCTTCTGCGCGAGGTCGGTGTAGCCGGCGTACGGCAGGTTGCGCTTCTCGGCCCAGTTGCCCACCGCGCTGAAGTCGATGTTGACGAACACGCACACGCGGTCGCGCCGGTCGCCGAAGGCCACCGCTTCCTTGATGTACGGGAAGAACTTGAGCTTGTTCTCGATGTACTTGGGCGCGAACATCGCGCCGTCGGCCATGCGGCCGACGTCCTTGGCGCGGTCGATGATCTTCAGGTGGCCGCCGCGCGTCGATGAAGCCGGCGTCGCCCGTGTGGTACCAGCCGTCGGCGTCGAGCACTTCGGCGGTGGCGGCCGGGTTCTTGTAGTAGCCCTTGAGCAGGCCCGGCCGAGCGCACGAGGATCTCGCCGCTGTCGGCCAGCTTGATCTCCACGCCGTCGATCGGCACGCCCACCGTGTCGGCGCGCACCTCGTTGTCCGGCTGCAGGCAGACGAACACGGCCGTCTCGGTGGAGCCGTAGAGCTGCTTCAGGTTGATGCCGATGGAGCGGTAGAAGGTGAACAGGTCCGGCCCGATCGCCTCGCCCGCGGTGTAGGCCACGCGCACGCGCGAGAGCCCGAGCGAGTTGCGCAGCGGCGCGTAGACGAGCAGGTTGCCGAGCCCGTACAGCAGGCGGTCCGCGAGGCCCACCGGCCTTGCCGTCCATGCGTGCCGGCCCGACGCGCCGCGCCACGTCCATGAAGCGCTGGAACAGCCACCGCTTGGGCGCGCTCGCGTCCTCCATGCGGATCGTCACGCTCGTGAGCAGCCCCTCGAAGACGCGCGGCGGCGCGAAGTAGTAGGTGGGCCCGATCTCCTTCATGTCGATCGTCACCGTCGCGCTCGACTCCGGGCAGTTCACGACGTAGCCGCACACCAGCCACTGCGCGTAGCTGAAGATGTTCTGCCCGATCCACGCCGGCGGCAGGTAGGCCAGCACTTCCTCGTCGTGCGTGAGCCGGTCGAACGACGCCCCGGCCTGCGCCCGGTCGGTCAGCGTGCGCGTGCGTGTGCACCACGCCCTTGGGCTGGCCCGTCGTGCCGGAGGTGAAGAACAGTGCGGCGACGTCCTCGGGGCGGCCGGCGGCGACTGAGTCGTCGAACAGCGTCGGGTTCGCGGCGTCGTGGGCCTGGCCCGCTGCGAGCAGCGCGTCGAGCGATGCCAGGCCCGGCTCGTTGTAGTTGCGCAGGCCGCGCGGATCGTCGTACCAGATGGCCGCCAACTGGGGGCACTGCTCGCGCACCTCGAGCAGCTTGTCGACCTGCTCCTGGTCCTCGACGATCGCGAAGGCGACCTCGGCGTTGTTGATCGGGAAGGCGAACTCGGCGGCCGCCGCGTCCTGGTACAGCGGCACGGGGATCGCGCCCAGCGACTGGGCGGCGAGCATCGATGGCGTACAGGCGCGGGCGGTTGGCGCCGATCACCGCGATGTGCTGCCCGCGACCGAGCCCGGCCGCCGCAAGTCCGCAGGCGAGGTGGCGCACCATCGTCGCCAGCGGCGCCCACGCCGAGCGACTGCCAGATGCCGTATTCCTTCTCCCGCAACGCGGGCGCCTCGGGGCGCTTCGCGGCGTGCTCGAGCAGCAGGCGGGGAAAGGTGGTCACCGGCTCGTCTCCTGTCATCCCAGGGCGGGGTTGGTTCCGAGCCGGAATTCTGTTCGGAAGTTTGACGCCAGGTTGTCGGCCTGACGACAATCTAGGGTCTGTACTGCTTGGGACTTTCCCGTAAGCGGCCATGCTCAAGACCCGACCGTTGCGCGAACGCGCACGAGGCGCCGGTGCGCGCGAGCTGGCCGGCATTCCCTGGCTGCGCGCTGCTGCGAAGACGAGCACCGCCGCTATGCCGAGGCCGCCATCGTCGTGGCGCCGCGCCGAGCCCGGCGACGTCATCTGCCGCGTCGGCCGGCCGGCCACGTACTGGTTCGGCCTCGTCGACGGCCTGCTGAAGATGAGCAACGACAGCGCCGCGCGCGCGACGATCACCTACGCCGGCCTGCCGCCGGGCGGATGGTTCGGCGAGGGCACGCTGCTCAAGCGCGAGCCGTACCGCTACAACATCGAGGCCCTGCGCCGCAGCACCGTGGCCGGCCTGCCGGTGGAGAGCTTCCATGCGCTGCTCGAGCGCAGCCTGCAATTCAACCGCTTCATCCTGCACCAGCTCAACGAGCGGCTCGGGCAGTTCATCGCCGCGCGCGAGATCGACCGGATGAACGACCCCGACTTCCGCGTCGCGCGCAGCCTCGCCTCGCTGTTCAACCCGGTGCTGTTTCCCGGCGTCGGCGAGCTGCTGCGCATCACGCAGCAGGAGCTGGGCTACCTCGTCGGGCTGTCGAGGCAGCGCGTGAACGAGGCGCTGCAGGCGATCCAGGCCGCCGGCGTGATCCGCGTCGAGTACGGCGGCGTGCGCGTGCTGGACCTCCAGCGCCTGCGCGAATGGAGAGGAACTGACGACCCCGGCCGCCTGGCGGCCGCCCCCGAGGGGCTGCGGTACTCGACCGGGGGACCCGGATCGAGCACCGAGCGCTAACGCCGTCGCCCCCGGCCGCGGAGCGGCCTGCCCCATGGGGCCCGGAGAGCGCTTCGCGGCCGGGGCGCCAGTCAGGCGATGGCGTTCGTGACACCCGACGCCACGTGCCCCGCCGGCACGTGCTCCACCGCGTTCTCGCAGTGGCCGGTCTGGTCGTCGAAGAAGAAGTCGGGCTCGAACTCACGCAGGAACGCCCCCTTGGGCAGGCCGCCCAGGAACATCGCCTCGTCGACGTCGATGTGCCAGTCCATCAGCGTGCGGATGGCGCGCTCGTGGGCCGGCGCGCTGCGCGCGGTGACCAGGGCGGTGCGCACGCGCATGCCGTCCTCGGTGCTGGCGCGCTGCAACCGCTGCAGCGCTTCGAGCAGCGGCTTGAACGGCCCGGGCGCGAGCGGCGTGGCGCACAGGTCGCGCTCGTGGGCCTGGAAAGCGTCGAGCCCGCCGTGGCGGAACACGCGCTCGGCCTCGTCGGAGAACAGCACCGCATCGCCGTCGAACGCGATCCTCACCTCGTTCGGGTGAGCGTCCGACGCGCGCGCGGAGTGCGGATAGACGCGCGCGGCCGGCACGCCGGCGTCGAGCGCGGAGCGCACGTCGGGCTCGTTCGCCGAGAGGAAGAGATGGGCGTTCAGCGGCTTCAGGTAGCGCCACGGGTTCTGCCCGCGCGTGAACACGCCGCGCTCGATGCTCAGGCCGTAGTGCTGCGCCGAGCGGAACACGCGCATGCCCGACACCGGGTCGTTGCGCGAGAGGATGACCACTTCGGTGAGCGGCGCCAGCGCGTTGAAGGCCAGCAGCTTGTGCACGAGCGAGAACGCCACGCCGGGCCGCGCCGGCCGGTCCAGCCGCTCCAGCTGGAGCTGCATGTAGGCGCGATCGTCGCTCGCCTCGAACAGGCGGTTCTCCTCCTCGAAGTCGAAGAGCGCGCGCGAGGAGATGGCGACGACGAGGCGACCGTCGAGGGAAGCTGGCATGGCGCCGATGATAGGACCCGCTCCCTGTGAGGAGCAGGCCGCCGCTCGCGGAGAAGCGGCCTACTGCACGAAGCCGATGGGCGCCTTGCGGCCGGGCGCTTCGGGCAGGTCGCGCACCTCGACCACGAACCGGCGGTCGAGCTTGGCGTTGCCGAAGGCCGTCATCCACGTGCGCCGCATCTCGCGCGGCGCCAGCTCGCTCATGGCGTCGAGCACGGCCTCGGTCGGCTCGGGGTCGAAGCGGCTGCCCCAGTCGTGCGCGCGGCGGATCGACTGGTACAGCCTGAGGGCGATCGCGCGCGCGGCGTCGCGGTCGGGCATCTGCACCGCGTAGACGCTCATGCGGTTCAGGATCGGCTCGGGGATGGCGCGCTCGTCGTTGGCGGTGGCCACCCAGATGACCTGGCTGGCGTCGATGGCCACTTCGGCGAACTCGTCCGTGAAGCTGCCGGCGGTGTCCACCTCCAGCAGGCTGTACAGCGCGCCCATCGGGTCGTAGGCATGCTCGCCGCGCGCCTTGTCGATCTCGTCCACCACCATCACCGGATTGGCGTACTGGCCGTCCACCAGCGTCTCGAACACCTTGCCCGGGCGCGCGCCCTTCCACTGGCTCGACGCGCCGGACAGCACCCAGCCCGCCGTGAGCGAGCTCATCGAGATGAAGCCGAGGCCCGTGCCCAGCAGCTGCGCCACCTCGCGCGCGAAATGCGTCTTGCCCACGCCGGGCGGCCCGAGCAGCAGCATGGGCGCGATCTCCAGGGCGTCGCGGCTGTCCTCGCACAGCGCGAGCTGGCGCCTCACGTCGTCCAGCACGTCGTGGAAGTTGGGCAGCTCGTCGTAGAGGTGGTCCATCGCCGGCACGCCGGACGGCTTGACCTGGAAGCGCTCGGGCCCCTTCTCGATCATGCGCTCGTAGGTGGCCCGCAGCTGCTCGTGCTCCTTGGGCGCCAGCTTGCCGAGGCGGCGCTCGACGTCGCCCACGCGGTAGACGCTGCGCATGCGCGCGATCGGCAGGCCGCTCGCCGGCACGGTCATCAACTCGGTGTTGGTCGACGCCATACAACCTCCGGGGTGTCACTGCTCGCAATATACGCAAGCTGCGTGCCCGTTGAAACGCTCGAAACGCACCGGTTCGTGAAATGCAAGGCCGCGCAGCCGGCCGCTCCTCAAGCGGCCACCGCGGATCCGGCTCCGCCGGTCCGCCAGTGGCGCCCCCTGGAGGGGGGAGCGCCGAAGGCGCTCCGGGGGTGGGCCTACTTCACCCAGGTATTGAGCTGGATGATCGGCAGCAGCACCGCCAGCACGATGAGCATCACCACCACGCCCATCGCGACGATCAGCAGCGGCTCCAGGATGGTGGCGACCGCCAGCGCGCGGCGCTGCACCTCGCTGCCGAGCTGGTTCGCGGCGCGCGCGAGCATCTGCGGCAGCTGGCCGGTCTGCTCGCCCAGGCGCGCGAACATCGAGAGCAGCCCCGGGAAGCGCTTCTTGCCGGCCAGCGCGGAGGCGAGCGGGGCGCCTTCGCGCACCTGCACGAGGGCATCCATCGCGTCGACGCGCATCGCCCGGTTGTTCAGCGTCTCGGCGGCCGCCTGAAGCGCCTTCAGGATGGGCACGCCGGCGCCGGCCAGCATGGCCAGCGTGCCGGAGAAGCGGGCCGCGTTGTAGCCGCGCGCGAGCCGGCCGACCAGCGGCAGCGTGAGCCAGGCGGCGTCGAAGCGCTCGCGGAACGCCTCGCCGCGCAGGGCCATCACAAGCGCGCCGGCCCCTGCGGCCAGCAGGAGCACGATCAGCCAGCCCCACGAGCGGACGAAGGCGCTGATGCCGAGCATGGCCGTGGTGAGCATCGGCAGCGCCCGCTTGCTGCTGGAGAACACCGACGCCACCTGCGGCACGACGTAGGTCACGAGGAAGACCACGATCACGATGGCGATCAGCGACACGATGGCCGGGTACAGCGTGGCGCCGATCAGCTTGGCGCGCAGCGCCTGGCGCTCCTCGAGGTCGTCGGCCAGGCGCTCGAGCACGGCGCCCAGCGCGCCGCTCTGCTCGCCGGCCGCCACCACGGCGCGGTAGACGTCGTCGAATTCGCGCGGCGCGCCGGCCAGCGCGCGCGCGAACGGCGATCCGGCGTTCACCTCCGAGCGCAGATGGGCCACGAGCTCGCGCTGGCGCGGATCCTCCGCTTCGTCGGCGAGCGCGGTGAGCGCGCGCTCCAGCGGCAGGCCGGAGCCCACGAGCCCGGCGAGCTGGCGCGTCCAGACGGCGAGCGCGGTGCTGCCGAACACGCGCCGCGTGAAGCGCCGGACGCCCATCGCGCCGCCGGCAGCGGCCACCGGCGTGACGTTCAGCGGAACGAGCGACTGCGCGCGCAGCTGCGAGCGCGCGGCCTTGGCGTTGTCGGCATCGAGCAGCCCGGTGGTGGACTTGCCGGAGGCGTCGAGGGCTTCGAAACGGTAGGCGGGCATGGTTAAGGCGGCTCGGCTCAGCGCAGGGTCACTCGCGCGTCACCCGCATCACTTCCTCGGGCGACGTGACCCCTTGCTCGACCAGGCGCTCGCCGTCCTCGCGCATCGAGCGCAGGCCCGCCGCCTCCGCGGCCACGAAGAGCTGGCTCTCGGCTGCGCGGCTGTGGATGAGCGAGCGCACCTTGTCGTCGGCCACCATCAGCTCGTACACGCCGGTGCGGCCCTTGTAGCCGCTGTTCATGCAGGCGGCGCAGCCCACCGGGTGGAAGCGGCCGCGGGCATCGGCCTTCTTGCACACGGGGCACAGCTTGCGCACCAGGCGCTGCGCCAGCACGCCCAGCAGCGACGAGCTGAGCAGGTACGGCTCCACGCCCATGTCGATCAGGCGCGTGACGCTCGACGGTGCATCGTTGGTGTGCACGGTGGCCAGCACCAGGTGGCCGGTGAGCGACGCCTGGATGGCGATCTGGGCGGTCTCGAAGTCGCGGATCTCGCCGATCATGATCACGTCCGGATCCTGGCGCAGGATGGCGCGCAGCGACTTCGCGAAGGTAAGGTCGATCCTCGCGTTCACCTGCGTCTGGCCGATGCCCGGCAGCTCGTACTCGATCGGGTCTTCCACGGTCAGCACGTTGGTCGTGCTGGTGTCGATGCGCTGCAGCGAGGCGTACAGCGTCGTCGTCTTGCCCGAGCCCGTGGGCCCGGTCACGAGCACGATGCCGTGCGGCTGGTGCACGAGGCGGTCGAACGTGGAGAGCACGTCGCCGCTCATGCCGAGGCCCTCGAGCGTGAACTTCGATTCGCTCTTGTCCAGCAGGCGCAGCACGGCGCGCTCGCCGTGCGCCGACGGCAGCGTGGACACGCGCACGTCGATGGCGCGGGCGCCGATGCGCAATGAGATGCGGCCGTCCTGCGGCAGCCGCTTCTCGGCGATGTCGAGCTCGGCCATGATCTTCAGCCGCGAGATCAGCGCCGCGTGCAGCGCGCGGTTGGGCTGCACCACCTCGCGCAGCGTGCCGTCGATGCGGAACCGCACCGAGCTCGAACGCTCGTACGGCTCGATGTGGATGTCGCTCGCGCCATCCTTGGCCGCCTGCGTGAGCAGCGCGTTCAGCATGCGGATGATGGGCGCGTCGTTGGCCGCCTCGAGCAGGTCTTCCACTGCCGGCAGGTCCTGCATCATGCGAGACAGGTCGGCCGCGCTCTCCACTTCGCCGATCACGGCGGCGGCGCTCGATTCGCCGCCGGCATAGACCGAGGCGATGCGCTGAGTCAGGGTGGCGCTCGCCTCGCGCTCGAAGGCCGCGACGTCGTACACGCGCAGCACCTCGGAGAGCGCGGTGGAGGGCGTGGTCTCGCCGCTGTAGAGCGTGAGCTGCGTGCCGTCGTCCTCGAGCAGCAGCGTGTTGGCCTTCGCGAAGCCGTAGGGAAGGGGATGTCGTGCGCCCATGAAATGCTCCTGGTCGACCGTGGCTAATTCCTCTTGTCGATCGGCGCCGTCTCGCCGAGCGGCGGCGGCACCGTCACCGGCAGCGGGGCATCCGGCGCCCTCATCGGCGGCAGCACCGGCGCCTCGTTCACCGGCAAGAGGAAGCTCGGCTTGGGCTGCGAGCTCTGCTGCAGCGCGCGGATCGCGTCGTAGCGATCGATCGTCAGCGCGTCGGCGCGCGGCTGGTCGCGGATGACCACCGGGCGCAGGAACACCATCAGGTTGCTCTTGATGCGCGTGCGGCTCTCGCTGCGAAAGAGGTTGCCCACCACCGGGATGCTCCCGAGGCCGGGCACTCGGTCCTCGGAGTCGGTGTACTCGTCCTTCAGCAGCCCGCCGAGCACCATCATCTGGCCGTCGTCGACCACCACGGAAGTCTCGATGCTGCTCTTGTCGGTGGTGGGGCCGGTCGTCGGGGAGATCGCGGTCACCGACGAGTTCTCCTGGTAGATCGTCATGCGGATCGTTCCGCCTTCGCCGATCTGGCTCTTGATGCGCAGCGTGAGGCCGACGTCCTGCCGGTCGATGGTCTGGAACGGGTTCACCGAGCCGCCGGCCGTGCCGGTGTTGGTGAAGCTGCCCGTCACGAACGGCACGTTCTGGCCGATGACGATCTTCGCTTCCTCGTTGTCCAGCGCCACCAGGTTCGGCGTGGACAGCACGTTCGCGCCGCCGTTCGTCTCGAGGAAGTGGGCCAGCGCGCCCAGGGTGTAGAAGTCGCCGATCTGCTTGAGCACGCCGATGTTCAGGCCGCTGGCGATGCCGCCGCTGGACAGCAGCGCTGCGGCGCCGGCCCGACCTCCCGCCGCCGCGATGGAAAGGTCGAGGATGTTGTCGGTGCCGGAGCGGAAGTTCGTGCCGGCGCCGGGGATCGTGGAGTCTCCCCTCTTGCCCCAGAGGTTCTGCCACTGGAACCCGAACTCGGCCGCCTTGTTGGCGTCCATCTTCACGATCATCGACTCGACGAAGACCTGGGCCCTGCGGGCGTCGAGTTGTTCGATGGTGGCCCGGATCTGGCGATACAGCGGCTCCGGCGCCGTGATGATGAGCGAGTTGGTGGAGGGATCGGCCTGGATGAACCCGCCGGTCGACGGCTCCGGCGAAGCGGCCACCGGCGTCGCCGCAACCGTGGAGGTGCCGCCCGCGCCGGTGCTGCCGAGCGAGGTCACGTTGCCCTGCTGGGCGCTCGTGCGCTGCGGCGTGGCGTGGCGTCGACGTCGGTGCCGCCGCCGCCCGTGCCCGTGCTGCCGGCGAAGGCCGCCCGCAGCACGGTCGCGAGCTTGGTCGCATCTGCGTTCTTCAGGTACACGACCCAGATGTTGCCGCTCGGCCCGCCTTGCTGCGTGGGCTGGTCGAGCTTCTCGATGACCGAGCGCATGTAGGCCAGGCGCGCCGGATTGGCCGCGCGCACGATCAGCGAATTGCTGCGCGGGTCCACCATGACGTTGGCGGACCCGGCCGCGGCCGCCGCCGCCGCGGGCGAGCCGGGCGGCGCCGCGACGCCCGGGCCGCCGCCTTCACCGAGTCGCTGCACGAACGGGGCGATGTCGGCGGCCACCGCGTGCCGCAGCGGCACGACGTCGATGTCCGTGGCGCCGGGCTGGTCGAGCGCAGCCACGATCTTCGCGATCCGCTGCAGGTTGTCGGCGTAGTCGGTGATGACGAGCGAGTTGCTGCTCGGGTTGGCGTTGATCGTGTTGTTCGGGCTGATCAGCGGGCGCAGCACCGCCACCAGGTTGTTCGGGTTCTCGTGGTTGAGGCGGAAGATCTGCGTGATCACCTGGTCACCCTGCCGCTGCACCGGCCCCACCGACACGGTGCCGGCCTGCAGCTTCGCGTCCGCCTCGGGCACCACCTTCAGCATGCCGGCGTTGTCCACCACCGTGAAGCCCAGGCCGCGCAGGGCCGCGAGATAGTTGCGATACGCCTCGGGCACCGTCAGCGCCTGCTCGCTGTACACGGTGATCTGGCCCTTGACGCGCGGATCCACGAGCAGCGGGCGCTCCAGCATCGCGCCGATCGCGCGCGTCACGGCCTCGATGTCCGCGTTCACGAAGTTCAGCGTCACCATCTCCTGGGTGCGCCGCGGCGCCTGCTGGGCGTGCAGCGGATGCGCGGCGAGCACCGCGAGTGCCAGGCCGGTGCAGGCCCAACGCCGGGCGGTTCGGGGGACGTTCGGCTTTTTCATGGTCATCCGATCGATATGACGGACCGCTCGCCCTGGCGGCGGCCGATGATGTTCAGGAGATTGTCGAGTGCCGCCTGGCTGCCCTCCGCAGCCTTCGCTTCGCCCCGAAAGCGCACGCCCGTCGGCGCCCACTGCCCTTCGCCGCTCAATTCCAGCGGCCCTTCCAGCGTGCCGAGCGACAGCGTGGATCGGTCGCCGCTGCCTTGGATCGTGAGCCGGTAGCTTCCCAGCTCGGGCAAGGTGGACAACCGCGACGACGCGTCGACGACATCCAGCTCCGCCAGCCCGGTCATGCGCCAGCGGCCCTGCACGGATTCGAGCGTCAGGCCGGGCGTGCTCAGGCGCAGCACGCCGCCGAGCTGCAGGGTGTTCCAGGGCGTGCCCAGCGCCGCGAGCCATGCCGCCGGCCAGTGGCCGGTCCAGCCGCCTTCGGAGGGCTCGAGCGTGGCGGCCATGCGGTTGAAGCCGGGTCTCAGGTGCACCACCGTCTCGCCGTTCAGGCAGCACGGCTGCCTCGCCCGCAACTCCATGCCGGCGCCGCGCCAGCCGAGTGTCCAGGCCAGGCGGCCCGGCAGCGCCGCGGCCTCCCGGCTGCCCGGGCCGCCGGTCAGCACCGGCTGGGCGCTGCCCGACCACACCGTGCCGCGCGGGTCGGTCAGGAGGAGCCGACCGTCCGTGGCGGACGCGACGCCGCGCGCCAGCCAGGCGGCCGGGGCGAACACGACGATGGCGACCAGCGCACCGATACCCACGCCCCAGAACGACCAGTGCGACACGGCATCGCGCGTGCGCTGCCACGCCAGCTCCGCCAGCGTCGACGGCGCGAAGGCGCTCGCGCGCCCGCCGCGCGGCGTCTTGACCATCCAGCCCGCGCCGCGCTTCATCGCGGCCTCGTCATGGCGTGCCCCCGACAGCCACGATCAAGGTGCCGCTGTAGCCCTGGGGCGAACGCATGAACTGCGCCTGCAGCGGCCGCGCCCGCGCCCCGCTGCGCGCCTCGGAAAGCCAGTCGCGCAGTTGCGCGCCGGTGGCGCCGTTCACCGTGAGGGTGGCCCGCTCGCCGGCCACCACCAGCCTGCCGCGCGCGCCGAGCCGCGCAGTGGCGGCCTGCAGTGCCGCGGTGGACTGCGCGGCCGTGAGGGGCGCCGTGCCGCGCAGCTCGGCAGCTTCGGTGGCCTGGCGCTGCATGGCCTGGAGCTGGGCGTCGAGGCGATCGATCTGCGCCGGCGCCGCGCGCACCGTGCGCAGGGCCGGCTGAACGCCGATCCACCAGACGAGCAGCAGGGCGATCGCCGCCCCGGCGATGACCGCGGCGCGCCGATCGCGCTCACTCAAGGCGCGCCAACGGGCGACGAGCGGCGCCTTCCAGGCGGCCGCAGCGGGGGCGGTGCGGGTGGCGTTCAAGACGAAGATCCTTGGGCGCGGCCCATCACGAGCCGGCCGTCGTTGACCTCCACCGACCAGCCCGCCGGTCGCAGCTTGTTGCGAAAGCCTTCGATCTGCTCGGGCGTCCAGCCGGCGGACGAGAGGGTCAGCCGTCCGTCGGCGTAGCGCAGGTTGTCGACCGGCGGCCGGTCGTCCGGCCAGGCTGCGGCGGCGGCCCCCAGCAGGGTTTCGAGGTCGGTCTCGCCGGGGCGTCCCGCTGCTGCGCGCAGCGTGTCGGTCGCGCGCTGCATCTGCGCCGGCGGGTCGAGCACGGTGCGCTCCTGCGGGTACGTGGTGGTGAGCAGCGAAATCATCTGGGCGCGCCGCTCGGCCATGGCGTTGCGCTGGTGCCAAGCCCACAAATTCAGGCCGATCACCTGCAGCAGCACCAGCGCGGCCAACCCGATACGGATGGGCCGCCAGCCGGGGCTCAGGAAGCGGCGCTGCACATCGCGCATCGCGAGCGCGCCGCGGTGCTGCGCCGTGAGATCGAATTGGCGCAGGTTCCATAGCGAGCGCGATGCCTGCAGGGCACGCTGCTCCGGGCCCAGCACCATCACGGGCGCACCGAGCCAGCGCTCGGCCGGCGCGGCCACCGCCGGCGTCGCGCTCCAGCGCGCGGCACGCTCCTGCCATTGCGGCAGCAGCGTGCGCGCGAGCGTTCCCTGCACGCCGAGCGTCATCACGCCGTTGGCGTCGGACCAGGCGAGCCGCATCGAGGCGCTGCCGGGCGCGCCGTCGCCCTCGTGGAAGTGCCCGAGCGGCATCTCGTCGGGCCACGACGACGGCACCACGCGGTCCACCGACACGTGGGCCTTCTCGAGCGCGACGATGTGGTTGGCGAGCCAGCCCTTGTTGACCACGGCGACCCACGCCGCCTGCCCGGGCACGGCTCCCGGCGCGAGCGCGAAATGGAGCAGCTCCGGCTCGTCGAGCAGCGCCTCCTCCAGCACGCCGACCAGGGCCGCGCGCAGGCGTGCAGCGGGCGCCTTCGGCAGCGTGAGCCGATGCCAGCTCACGTCGCTGTCGGCCAGCACGGCGACGACGCTGTCGGCCTTCGGCAGCAGCGCCGTGGCGGCGCGCCCCTGCTTGCCCACCGACAGGCCGTCCGGACTCAGCACGTAGTTGTACTCGCCCGGTCGTTCGTCGGCAGCGGCCGATCCGAGGCGGGGCCGGGGAGGGATGAGGAGGACAAGGACCGACATGGATCGCGCAAGGCTAACGGCTTTGGGCCGCAGCGGCAATTCGGAAACGAGTGAAATCAAGCACTTGGGAGCACTCCTTGTGGTTCTGGATCAACGTGAGCCGAGGTACTGGCTCACCCGCTCGCGCTGGAGGGCGACGACGTTCCTGTTGATGCGGCGGACGAGCGACTGCTCTTCCAGCGCCCGCTCGCCGAGCCGCAGCCGGCCGCGAACGACGAAGTAGCTCGTCTTGACGTCCACGTAGCGTTCATCCAGCTGCTGCTGGTTCGCAGGCAGCATCGGCGTCACTTCGGCGAGAGACTTGAACGGCGCACGCTGGCGCGACTCCACCAGCCGCTGAGCCGTGCCGAGGTCGATGCCTTCGATCACCGCGGCGAGCACCTCGGCGGGCGCCGTGTTGATGTTCACGGTCGTACGGGCCGGCAGCAGCGTGACCCACGGCCGCAACCGCTCGATCGCCTCCGGCTCGATGCCGAGCCAGGCGAGCTGGTCGATGTTGCGTGGTGCCACCGGCTTGGCGTCGCCGGACGTGGTCGACCAGGCGTCGCGCAGCGCCCCGGCCAGCCGCACGGCGAGGTCGGTCGGCAGTCCGGCGCGCTCGCACAGGCGCTGGAGCACCACCACCTGCTCCGGCACGAGTTCGTTTTCAAGCAAGATCTGGCGCAGGTTGTACCGGGCCTGGGCGTCCTCGATGCTGCCGGACAGGAACGCCTCGATGCCGTCGTCGTCCACCGTGCTGTTGCGGTCCGCCGCCAGGAAGGTCGAGAGCCGGGCCTCCGCAAGCGGCACGGCCCAGGGCTCGCCCAGATGGTCCGGCCCGCCCGTGCGCGCGTCCTCGCTCAGGATCAGACGCGCCCAGTCCAGCGCCCCGCTCAGGATCCAGGCCGCTTGCAGCCGCGCCCGCTCGGCCCCCTCGACCTCCGTGGCTCGCCACTGGTGCCACACCATGCCGGCGGCAAGCGTCGTCACGAGCGTGAGGATCACCATGGCCAGCAGCAGCGCGGCGCCGCGCTGGCCGGCAGGTTGAAGCCGGGCACGCTTCACGTTTGCGGTCCCAGCATCACGTCTCGAACCAGCACGCCCTGGGGCAGGGTGAGCACGAGCCGCACGCCGTTCGGCAGCGCCTCGCGCCGCGCTGCCGGGTGGCGGGCGCACCCTCCATCGCGGGCGCGTCATCGCCGCTCGACTGCGCGTTGGTCCAGGCGTTCCCTCGATAGAAGAAGATGCGCCAGGCGCTCGCGCCACTGCCGGTGCGCACCGTGCCCGTCTCATTGCCCAGCAGCTGCTGGCTGCGCAGCCACTGTTCCTGCAGGTCGCTCGCGCGCACCACCGGCGGCCCGGCCCAGCGTGTCCACTGGCCGGACCGCAGCGACCACACCACCAATTGCACCCCGCCCTCGGCATCGCGCACCATCTGCACGTTCGCGCCGTCGAATCGCAGCGTCGGCACGGCGGTGCCGTCGTGCAGCGACTGCAGGTCCTGCTGCCATTGCGCCAGCACGGCGTTCAGGCGCAGCGTCTGCTCGAGCCGCTCGTCGGCGATGCTGCGCGATCGTGCGATGCCGTCGATGCCTTGCCACGCCATCGATGCGAGCACTGCCATCACGACGAGCGCGACGAGCACCTCCACGAGCGTGAAGCCTCGTTCCGCCATGGGACGCCGAGTGGGATTCATCGGATCGGCAGCACCGTGGAAAGCGTCAGCAGGGGCACTCCGGCATCGTCAGCCATTCGCGCGTCGACGCGGCGGAAGTTCGGGTTCGGCGTCGGCCGCACGACGAGCCGGCCGCGATACGTGCGGCCGAGCTGCTCGCAGGCGAATTCGGTATCTCCCACGCTCGGGAACTGCTTCGCGAGCTTCAGCCCCGTGAGTTGGTTGTCGGCGCACCATTGCGCTGCGCTCACGTCGCCCAGCCGCTGGGCATTGTTCGTCAGCGCCCCGGCCGCCTTCAGGCCGGCGCCCAACGCGACAGCGACGATGGCCACGGCGACGAGCACTTCGATCAGCGTGAAGCCGCGCTCCGCCCGACACCCGGTCACCCTCACGGCGCCGCCTCGCCAACAGGCTCGAAAGGCCCCAGGCCGTCGGTCGCGAGCACGACTTGACGTTCGCCCAGGCCCAGCACGATGCGCTGTGCGCCGATCATCGGCTCGGGCCCGAGCCGCACGGCCGAAGCGCCGGGAATCTCCGCGCGCACGTCGTCGTCGAGCCACCGCGTCGGCCAGGGACGCTCGGAGGGCAGGCCGATGAAGCGGAAGCGCACGCCGTCGGGGTCGTCGGGGCGGGCGAGCTGCCAGCGCACGGGCAGCCCCGATGCGCGGGCTTCGGCGCGGGCCGCTTCCAGCAGTGCCGACAGGCGAGCCGCCTCGTGGTCGAGCCGGGTGGCGTTGGAGTCTCGCAGCGAAAGGCTGATCAGGCCGGCGGCGATCGCAACGATCGCCACGACGACCATGAGCTCGATCAGCGTGAAGCCACGCTGGCCGGACCGCCTGGTTTCATTGCCACGAACCGACATCGGCGTCCCTGGCCTCTCCGCCGGGCTGGCCGTCGGCGCCAAAGCTGAACACGTCGACTTCGCCCCGGACGCCGGGGTTCACGTATTGGTAGGGGCGACCCCACGGATCGTTCGGCAGCTTGTCGAGATAGGGGCGCCAGTTCGGGGGGACGGTGCCTGCCGTGGGCTTGCGCACCAGCGCTTCCAGGCCCTGTTCGCCGGTCGGGTAGCGTTGGTTGTCGAGCCGGTAGAGCTTGAGCGCCTGCACGAGGTTGTTCACGTCGGTGCGGGCGGCCGTCACGCGCGCGTCGTCGGCACGGTCGAGCACGTTGGGAACGATCAGCGCGGCCAGCACGCCGATGATCACCAGCACGACCATCAGCTCGATCAGCGTGAAGCCGCGCCCGCGGCGCCGGGTGGAAAGGGTCAGCATGTGAGTGATAAGCCCGGGGAAAACGGAAGCGATCAATCATAATCGCCGCATGACGGCACGATTGCTCGCCTTCGTCGTGTGGGCCGCTGTGGCGGCAACAGCCGTATTCTGGGCGTTGCGCCTGCTGGTCAGCGCGCCGCCCGCGCCGCCACACACCGTGGCCGCTCCCGACGCCGGCGCCGCGCGCGGCGACCTGGCCCGCGTCTTCGGCGCGGACCCGGTGGCCGGCCCCGCTCCCGTTGCACCGGCGCCGAGCCGCTTCCAGCTCGTCGGTGTCGTGGCTCCGCGGCCGGGCTCGCCGCCGCGCGTCGCCGTGGCCCTCATCGCCGTCGACGACAAGCCGGCGCGTGCCTACCGCATCGGCGCCCCGATCGACGACCGGCTCGTCGTGCAGGCAGTGCAGGGGCGCACGGTAAGCCTCGGCCCGCGCGGAGCGCCGGCCGAAGTGCAATTGGAATTGCCGCCGCTGCCCGAAGCCGCGACCGGCACGCTTCCCATGGGCTCCACGGGCCAGACGGGCGCCCCTCCTGTTCGTCCGTCTCCCGGCGCGCCGCAGCCCGGCCGAGGCCAGACGCGCCAACCGGCGGCCCCCGAGGGCCCGCCCCAGGAGCCGCCCCAGCAGGAGCCGCTCGCCGGCCAGGAGCCGCCCGACCCGCAGGGCCCGCCGCGCTGACCCGCGCCGGACCGGCTACTTCGCGCCGAGGAACCCGGGCGACGTGACGCCCGAGAGGCTCTGCGTGAACGACGGCCGCGACGGGCCCGGGTCCTCGCCTTCGGCCACTTCGGTGAGCAGCGCCGCGGCGCTCTTCACGAGAGGCCACGCGAGGGTAGCGCCGGTGCCGTCGGTGCTCTGCATGCCGAGCTCCAGCAGCGCGCTGGCCCGGAACAGATGGAGCGCGGCGTTGAGGCCCTCGTGCCCCTGGCTGCGGCAGAACACGCAGTAGTCGGTCACCGGGGCGGCAATTCGCACGGCCACCATCAGCGCGGCGCAGGCCGCGATGCCGTCGATCATCACCAGATGGCGCTTGCTCGCCGCCATCAGGATGAGGCCGACCATCATCGCGATCTCGAAGCCGCCGAACGCCGCCAGCACTTCGATCGGGTCGGTCACCTCCCGATGCCGGCCTTGCGCGCCTTGCGCGACCACCATCAGGTGCGCCAGCTCGTCCGCGTTCATCTGCGGGCTCGACATGAGCAGGTCGCGCACCGGGGAGTCCGTGAGGCGCGACAGCACGAGCGCCGCGCTTTCGTGCGAGCCGACGCCGATGCCCGCGCACGCGATCGTGTTGCCGCGCAGCGTGTCGCCGATCTCCATGCCGGCGCGGATGGCCGCATGCGCCTGGTCCACCGACATCGCCACGCTCACGCGCGCATTGCGCGTGCCATGCGCGATCTTGCGCATCAGCAGCCGGTCGTGCGGCGGCAGCCGTTCGGCCACGCCCGCATCCACCACCGTGAGGTCCATGCCCTGGATGCGCGCGAACACGCCCACCGGCAGCTGCGCGGTCAGGAGCTGCCACACCTGCTCGGCGGTCGTCCGGCCGTGCACCGACACGATGCCGTCCACCGCCAACCCGTGGTCGCTGGCGAACACGACCACCTGTGGATCGCGCAGGCGAGGCTTCAGCGTGTTCTGCATCAGGCCGAGCCGCAGCGCGAGCGGCTCCAGCTCGCCCAGGCTGCCCGTTGTCTCGCTGCGCTTCTGCAGCTTCTCGCGCAGCGCTCGCTCGAGAAGCGGGTTGGACGTGGGCGAGATCAGCGAGCGGTTCAAGGGGCTCATGGCGGCGCTCATTGTGGAGCAGCGCACGCGTTGCCCGCAATCCGGAAGGCGAACGGCTATCTCAGAAACAGGCGGTAGACCGGGTTGTCGGTCTCGTCGATGCAGGGATAGGCCAGCGTGTCCAGGAAGTCGCGGAACGCCGCTTTGTCGCCCTTGGGCACCTGGATGCCCACGAGGATGCGGCCGTAGTCGGCGCCCTGGTTGCGGTAGTGGAACAGGCTGATGTTCCAGTCGGGGTGCATGGCCGCCAGGAAGCGCATCAGCGCACCGGGCCGCTCGGGGAACGTGAAGCGGTACAGGCGCTCGTCGTCGGCCAGCTCCGAGCGGCCGCCGACCATGTGTCGCACGTGTTCCTTGGCCAACTCGTCGTCGGTGAGGTCCACGGTCGGGAACCGATGCCGCTCGAAGCTGCGGGCGATGCGGTCGGCCTCCTCCCTGCTGTGGATCGTGATGCCCACGAAGACGTGGGCGATCGTCGGATGCGAGATGCGGTAATTGAACTCGGTCACGCTGCGCGGGCCGATCAGCTCGCAGAAGCGCTTGAACGAGCCCCGCTCCTCGGGAATCGTCACGGCGAAAAGCGCTTCGCGCTGTTCGCCGAATTCGGCCCGCTCGGCCACGAACCGCAAGCGGTCGAAGTTCATGTTGGCGCCGCACGTGATGGCCACGAACGTCCGCCCCTTCACCTTGCTGGCCTGCACGTGCTGCTTGATGGCCGCCACGCCCATGGCGCCGGACGGCTCGAGGATGCGCCGCGTGTCCTCGTAGACATCCTTGATCGCCGCGCACACGGCATCGGTGTCCACGATGATGAAGTCGTCGACCACCTCGCGCGCGATGCGCAGGGTTTCGGTGCCGACCTGCTTCACCGCCGTGCCGTCGCAGAACAGCCCCACCTCCATCAGCGGCACGCGCTTGCCGGCTCGCACCGACCGGGCCATGGCGTCGGAGTCGATCGTCTGCACGCCGATCACGCGGATCTCCGGGCGCACGGCCTTGATGTAGGCGCCGACGCCGGAGATCAGGCCGCCGCCGCCGATGGCCACGAACACCGCGTCGATCGGCCCCTGGTGCTGGCGCAGGATCTCCATGCCGATCGTGCCCTGCCCGGCGATGACGTCCGGGTCGTCGAACGGATGCACGAAGGTCAGGCCGCGCGCCTTCTCCAGCTCCAGAGCCTGGAGATAGGCGTCGGAATAGCTCTCGCCGCCCAGAACCACTTCGCCGCCGAGCGCCGCCACGGCGTCCACCTTCACCCGGGGCGTCGTCACCGGCATGACGACCACCGCCTTGCATCCCAGGCGCCGCGCAGCCAGTGCCACGCCTTGCGCATGGTTTCCGGCCGAAGCGCAGATCACGCCCTTCGCGAGCTGCTCGGGCGGCAGCTGGGCCATCTTGTTGTAGGCGCCGCGCAACTTGAAGCTGAACACCGGCTGGGCGTCCTCGCGCTTGAGCAGCACGTGGTTGCCAAGGCGCTTCGAGAGGTTGCGCGCCAACTCGAGCGGCGATTCGATCGCGACGTCGTAGACGCGCGCGGTCAGGATCTTCCGAAGATAGTCGGGCCGCTTTGCTCGGGCCATGGAATGCGCTCCTCCCACCAGGGCGCCGGATGATACGGCCTGGCCCTTCTGACCGCCTTCGCACCCCGCGCCCAAAGAAAAGGCCCGGGTCTTGCGACCCGGGCCGAATCCACCAATGGAGGAGGTGGAGGAGACAACGGTCGGTTCGCTGCAGCAGCGAACCATGAGTGGCAGTCTAGCGCGCGCGATGCTGCACTGCAATAAGCGAAGGGCCGTTTACGGCGGCCAGTTCGAGCACGAGCGTGCACAATGCGCACGGGCGCCTCGCGCCCGGACATCTTGTCTAGACAAGTGCACCCTCCGGGTGCGGGATGCGCGAATGGAGTGCACGATCAACTGGGTGGCCGCGAGCGGCATGGTGTTCCAGGCCGAGACCGGCAGCGGGCACCTCATCAACATCGACGGCGCACCGGAAGGCGGCGGGCGCAACCTGGCGCCACGCCCGATGGAAACCGTGCTGGCCGGCACCGGCGCGTGCAGCGCCTACGACGTCGTGCTCATCCTGAAGCGGGGCCGTCACGACGTGACGGGCTGCCAGGTGAAGGTCACGTCCGAGCGTGCTCCGGCCGATCCGAAGGTCTTCACCAGGATCCATCTGCACTTCGTCGTTGCCGGCCGGGCGCTGCCGGCTGCGGCGGTCGCGCGCGCGATCGAGCTCTCGCACGAGAAGTACTGCTCCGCCACGATCATGCTGGCTCGCACCGCCGAGATCACGACGAGCCACGAGGTCGTCGAGGCTTGAACCGCCGCCCCGCTGGCAGTGGTCAGACGCGATACGCCGTCGTGGTCATCACCTTGGCCGCGGCGCGCATGAGCCAGCGCACCGGCGCGGGCAGGGAGGCGCCCCCGGCGGCCAGGGCCGCGTCGGCGTGGCGCGCCTTCGTCTTCCTTCATCTGCTGCACGATGGCGCGAGACGCGTGGTCGGCGGCCGGGAGCCGGTCCAGGTGGCCGTCCAGGTGCTGCTCCACCTGCCGCTCGGTCTCGACGACGAAGCCCAGGCTGATCCGGTCGCCCAGTTGCCCGGCGACCAGGCCGATGCCGAAGGCCCCTGCGTACCACAAGGGGTTGAGCCAGCTCGGCCGGTCGCCCAACTCTCCGAGCCGCCGCAGTGTCCATGCGAGATGGTCGGTCTCTTCGCGGGCGGCTCGACCCATCTGCGCGCGCAACTCGGGCGAGCGGCTCGTCAGTGCCTGCGCCTGGTACAGAGCCTGGGCGCACACCTCGCCGACGTGGTTCACCCGCATCAACGCCCCGGAGCGGCGCCGCTCCCGGTCGTCCAGCACCTCGGCCCGGGCCTCCGGGGCCGGCCGCGCGGCATGCACGGCGCCGCTGAGCGTGCGCAGCGCGGCGTCTGCGGTGCCGATCAGGTCGTCGAGCGACGGGATCATGCGGGGAGGATAGCCCAGCCGGCCTCGTTGTTGCCAGACAACAGGCGCCTGCGATTTTCGGTCGCGATGCTTGGCAGTGGGCAAGGCCGTCTGGTGCAATAGCAGCAACTTCCGCTGAGGAGGTTGGCCTGATCAGCCCTGCACCGGGTGATGTTGCCGGGTGACTTCCCCGATCGGGACCTCTTGTTCAACCTAGGAGATAGTTGCAATGAAAAAATCCTTGCTCGCTCTGGCCGTGCTGGGCGCGTTTGCGGGCGTTGCCTCGGCGCAGTCCTCGGTCACCCTGTACGGCCGCGTCGACTTGTCGGCCGGCAAGGGCGCCGGCGTCGAACAGAACTCGCTGGCCAACGGCTCCGGCAGCCGCTTCGGTGTGCGTGGTGTAGAAGACCTCGGTGGGGGCCTGCAAGCGCTGTTCAACATCGAGCACCGCTTTAACGCCGACACCGGGGCGCAGACAGCGTCCCCGGGGCCGCGAACGGTCCGGCCGGCCGCTTCTGGACCGGCCGTTCGATCGTCGGCCTGCAAGGCGGGTTCGGCCAGATCACCCTCGGTCGCGAGTACACGCCCGCGTTCCTGCAGTCGCAACTCGTGGCTGACCCGTGGGGCTGGGACACCGTGGTGACCGGTACCCTCGGCGGCAGCGGCGGCAACGCCTCCATCACGGGCGGTGGCGTCGGTATCGCGATCCCGGGCGGCGTCGCCGACCCGCGCGTCGCCACTGGTGTGGCCAACGTCCGCAACGACAGCTCCATCACCTACAAGATCACGCTGGGCGGCTTCACGTTTCGGCGCCCAGATCGCCGAGGCGACCGACTTCCCAGGCGCTGGGGCCGTGAACCTGCCGAACAATCCGTACAGCATGGCCCTGAGCTACGCTGCCGGCCCGATCACCGCCGGCCTCGCCTACGAGCGCAACGGCAATGAGGCCCTGTCGGAAGCCGAGTGGCTGACCGCGAACTTTGCCTGGAACTTCGGCCTCTTCAAGCTCGGCGCCTTCTACGGCACGGGTCAGGGGATATTCAACACCGACCGTGAGTCATTTATGGTGACCGCCACCGCCCCCCTGGGCGCCGGCGAATTCCGCGCTTCCTACGGCGAGCTGGAAGACAGCTTCCTCGGCAAGGTGAACAAGGTGCTGGCGCTCGGCTACCACTACAGCCTGAGCAAGCGCACCACGATCTACGCCGACTTCATCTATGACGACGGCCGCGTCGTCGAGTTGCTCGAGTCGTTCGGCGGTGACGGCAGCAAGGAAGGCTACGACTTCGGTATCAAGCACAACTTCTGATCGGACAGCCTGCGCGAGCAGGCTCCGATCAGTCGTCAGAACCGCCCCTCGGGGCGGTTTTTTTATTGCCGCTCCCCTCGGGAATTTCCCCTTTGCGGCCGGCACGCGATTTGCGGATGATGCGCTCTCCTCGAACAGGGAGACTCCGACATGGTGCGATCCTCCGTCCTGCGTGCCGGCGTCGTGCTGGCAGCCGCCACGGCCTGCCTGGCCGCCGGTCCCGCCGTTGGCAAGACCTTCCGCTGGGCCAGCGCGAGCGACATCCCGACCTGGGATGTCCATTCCCAGAACAACGCTCTCGGCAACGGCGTGCACGCGGCGGTCTACGAGTCGCTCTTCTACTACAACCGCAAGTTCGACCTGGAGCCGATGCTGGCCACGGGCTTCAAGCAGGTCAGCCCGACACAGGTGCGCATCAACCTGCGGCAGGGCGTGAAGTTTCACGACGGTGCCGCCTTCGATGCCGACGACGCGGTCTTCTCGCTCGAGCGCGCGATGGACAAGTCGTCCAACTACAGCGTGTATACCCAGGGTATCGACCGCATCGTGAAGGTGGACGCGAACACGATCGACATCTTCACCAAGGGCCCGAACCCCGTGCTGCTTCGCCAGCTCACCGAGCTGCGCATGCTCGATCGCGGCTGGGCCGAGAAGAACAACTCGCTGACGCCCAAGGACATCAAGACCAAGGAAGAGAACTTCGCCCACCGCAACGCGAACGGCACGGGGCCGTTCATGCTCAAGAGCTGGGAGCAGGACGCGCGCCTGGTGCTGGTGGAGAACCCGAACTGGTGGGGCAAGGCCGCGAACATGAAGAGCGGCAACGTGACCGAGATCGTCTACACGCCGATCAAGGCCGAGGCCACGCGCATCGCCGCGCTGCTGTCGGGCGAGGTGGACATGGTGCTCGACCCGTCGCCGGCCGACCTGCCGCGCCTGCGGTCGGCGCCCGCCCTGAAGGTGCTCGACGGCGCCGAGAACCGGACGATCTTCCTCGGCATGGACCAGTTCCGCGACGAGCTGCCCGGCTCCAGCGTGAAGGGCAAGAATCCGCTGAAGGACGTGCGCGTGCGCCGCGCGCTCTACCAGGCGATCGACGTCAACGCCATCGCCAAGACGACGATGCGCGGCCTCGCGCAGCCCACCGGCACGCTCATCGCGCCGCAGGTCAACGGCTGGTCGAAGAAGGCCGACCAGCGCTGGCCGTACGACGTGAACGCATCGAAGAAGCTGCTCGCCGAGGCCGGATATCCGAACGGCTTCGAGGTGGACTTCGCCTGTCCGAACAACCGCTACATCAACGACGAGGAGATCTGCCAGGCGGTGACGGCGATGTGGGCGCGCGTGGGCGTGAAGGCGCGGCTGCGCACGCTGCCGCTGGTGACCTACTTCCCGATGATCCAGCGGTTCGAGGCGAGCATCTACATGCTCGGCTGGGGCGTGCCGACCTTCGACGCGCTGTATTCGCTGCAGTCGCTCGTGCGCTCGCTCGGCGCGCAAGGCGACGGCAACTACAACGTGGGGCGCTACAGCAACCCGCAGATCGATGCGATGGTCGAGCGCATCAAGAAGGAGATCGATCCGGCGACGCGCAACGCGCTGATCGAGCAGGCGCTGCTGCTCAGCCATGAAGACGTCTCGCACATTCCGCTGCACAACCAGGTGATCCCCTGGGCGATGAAGAAGAACATCGAGATGTACCACCGGGCCGACAACCGCATCGACATGCGGTCGGTGAAGGTCGACTAGCGAAGGCCTTCGGTTCAAGCGGCATGCTCGCCTTCATCCTGCGCCGGCTCGTCCAGGCCGTCATCGTCATGCTGACGGTGGCGTTCATCGCCTTCATGCTGTTCCAGTACGTGGGCGATCCGGTGACGAACCTGCTCGGGCAGGACGCTACGCCCGAGCAGCGCGCGCAGCTTCGCGCGGACCTCGGCCTCGACAAGCCCTTCCCGGTCCAGTTCGCGCACTTCGTGCAGCAACGCGGTGCAGGGCGAGTTCGGCCTGAGCCTGCGCCAGGGCCGCAAGGTCTCGTCTCTCATCGTCGAGCGGCTGCCCGCGACGCTGGAGCTGGCCATCATGGCGGCACTGCTCGGCATCGCGGCCGGCATCCCGCTGGGCGTGTACACCGCGCTCAACCGAGGCAGCTTCTGGTCGCAGGCGGCGATGACCGGCTCGCTGCTCGGCGTGTCGCTGCCGAACTTCCTGATCGGCATCCTGCTGATCCTGATGTTCGCCGTCACGTTCAACTGGCTGCCGAGCTTCGGGCGCGGCGAGACGGTGGCCTTCGGTGCCTGGACCACCGGGCTGCTCACCGCCGACGGCTGGCGCCACCTCGTGCTGCCGGCGATCACGCTGGCGCTGTTCCCGATGGCGCTCGTGCTGCGCCTGGTGCGCTCGGAGATGCTCGAGGTGCTGCGCACCGACTACGTGAAGTTCGCGCGGGCGCGCGGGCTGCCCGACCGCGTCGTCTACTTCGGCCATGCGCTGAAGAACACGCTGGTGCCCGTGATCACGATCATGGGGCTGCAGCTCGGGAACATCATCGCCTTCGCGATCGTCACCGAGTCGGTGTTCCAGTGGCCGGGCATGGGGTTCCTGTTCATCCAGGCCGTGCAGTTCGCCGACATCCCGGTGATGGCGGCCTACCTGTGCCTGATCGCGCTGATCTTCGTCGTCATCAACCTCGCCGTGGACCTGCTGTACTTCGCCGTCGACCCGCGGCTGCGCATCGAGCGCAGCGGCGCCGCTCACTGAGCGCGAGGCTGTTCCGATGCCTCCGACCACGCCTCACCAGCCGCAAGCCGGCGTCTATCGCCGCCTCGTCGAATGGCAGGGCGAGCTCACCGCGTTCCGGCGCGACCTGCACGCCCATCCCGAGCTCGGCTTCGAGGAGCGGCGCACGGCCGCGCGCGTCGCCGAGGCGCTGCGCGTGGCCGGCGCCGACGAGGTGCACGAGAACATCGGCAAGACGGGCGTGGTCGCGCTGATCCGCGGCCGCGCCTCGTCATCCGGCCGGTCCATCGGCCTGCGCGCCGACATGGATGCGTTGCCGATGACCGAGGAGAACGAGTTCGCCTGGCGCTCCACGACGCGCGGGCTGATGCACGGCTGCGGCCACGACGGCCACACCACCATGCTGCTCGGTGCGGCGCGCTACCTCGCCGAGAGCCGGCGCTTCGAAGGCAACGCCGTGCTGATCTTCCAGCCCGGGCGAGGAGGGCTTGGCGGGCGCGCGGGCGATGATCGACGATGGGCTGTTCGACCGCTTTCCCGTGGACTCGGTCTACGCGATGCACAACTGGCCGCACCTGCCGGCCGGCGTGATCGGGGTGAACAACGGGCCGATGATGGCGGCGGCGGATTTCGTCGAGATCTGCATCCAGGGCCGCGGCGGGCACGGGGCGCACCCGCACCTGGCGGTCGACCCGGTGCTGGTGGCCGGGCACATCATCACCGCCGCGCAAAGCATCGTGTCGCGCAACGTGAACCCGCTGGACAGCGCCGTCGTGAGCCTGTGCGCGATGCGAGCCGGCGACCTGGGAGCCAGCAGCGTGATTCCGCGCGAGGTGCGCCTTTCGGGCACTGTGCGCAGCTTCCGCCGCGACGTGCAGGACATGCTGGAGGAGCGCCTGGCCCGGCTCGTCGACTCCATCGCCATGGCCTTCGGCGCCACAGCGTCGCTGACCTACCGCCGCCACTATCCGGCCACCGTGAACACGGCGTCCGAGGCGAAGTTTGCCGCGGACACCGCGGCCGCGCTCGTGGGGCCGGAGAAGGTGGTGCGCGACCTGCCGCCGAGCATGGGCTCGGAAGATTTCTCCTTCATGCTGCAGACCCGCCCGGGCGCCTACCTGCGCCTGGGGCAGGGCAACGAGGGCGGCTGCTTCCTGCACAACAGCCGCTACGACTTCAACGACGCCGTGCTGCCGCTCGGCGCGGCCCTGTTCGCCTCGCTCGTCGAGCGCGCCATGCCCCTGACCCCCTCCTGAGGAGGATGCTGCCATGAAGCTCCAGACTACCGTTCTCGCCGCCGCCCTGTCACTCGCGCTGGGCAGCGCTTCGGGCGCCATGCTGCGCGTGGCCAACCAGGGCGACGTGAACTCGATGGACCCGCACTCGCTGAACGAGACCCTGCAGCTGTCGTTCACCGGGAGCATCTACGAGCCGCTGGTCAACCGCGACAAGAAGCTCGGGCTGGTGCCGGGGCTGGCGACCAGCTGGAAGCAGACGGCGCCCGCGGTGTGGCGCTTCGAGCTGCGGCGCAACGTGCAATTCCACGACGGCACGCCCTTCACGGCCGACGACGTGGTCTTCTCGTTCCAGCGGGCGGCGGCCGACGGCTCGGACATGAAGAGCTATACGTCGCCGATCAAGGAAGTGCGCAAGGCCGGCAGCCATGCGGTTGACATCGAGACCCACTCGCCGTTCCCGATCCTGCCCGACACGTTGAGCACCCTCTACGTGATGAGCAAGAAGTGGTGCGAAGAGAACAAGGCCACGACGCCGGTCGACCGGCGCAAGGGCATCGAGAACGCCGCCTCGTTCAAGGCCAACGGGACGGGCCCGTACCGCCTGCGCGAGCGCCAGCCTTCCACCCGCACGGTGATCGTGCGCAACCTGAATCATTGGGAGAAGAACGACGGCAACATCGACGAAGTGATCTTCACGCCGATCGGCAACGACGCAACGCGCGTGGCGGCGCTGCTGTCCGGCGAGATCGACGTGATGGAGCCGGTGCCGCTGCAGGACGTCGAGCGCCTGCGGTCGAACGCGAACCTGAAGGTGCTGCAGGGTCCGGAGCTGCGCACGATCTTCCTCGGCATGGACCAGAAGCGCGACGAGCTGTTGTTCTCGAGCGTGAAGGGCAAGAACCCGTTCAAGGACGTGCGCGTGCGCCGCGCCTTCTACCAGGCCATCGACATCGACTCGATCAAGACGCGCGTGATGCGCGGCGCCGCCACGCCGACCGCGTTGATGGTGGCGCCCGGCATCAAGGGCTTCGTGCCCGAGCTCAACAAGCGCCTGCCGTACGATCCGGATGCCGCCAAGAAGCTGCTGGCCGACGCCGGCTACCCGAACGGCTTCGAGGTCGGCATGAACTGCCCGAACGACCGCTACGTGAACGATTCGGCGATCTGCCAGGCGGTGGCCGCCAACCTGGCGCGCATCGGCGTGAAGGTCAATCTGGTGGCCGAGACCAAGGCCACCTACTTCCAGAAGATCCTGAGCCGCAACACGAGCTTCTACCTGCTCGGCTGGTCACCCGGCACCTACGACTCCCACAACCCGCTCACCGCCCTCATGGCGACGCCCACCGACAAAGGGCAGGGGCAGTTCAACCTCGGCGCCTACAGCAACGCGAAGGTCGACGAGCTGACGCTGAAGGTGCAGACCGAGACCGACCAGGCCCGTCGCGACGCGATGATCCGCGAAGCGTTCGAAGTGCACGCGGCAGACGTCGGCCACATCCCGCTGCACCAGCAGGCGCTGGCCTGGGCCGTGAAGAAGGACGTGGAGATCGTGCAGCTTGCCGACAACTTCATGTTCTTCAAGTGGATCCGCAAGGCCGGCAACGGCGCGGCGGCGAGGTAGCGATGGCGGCCGCCCTGGCCCGGTTCTTCGACGGCGACGTCTGGTACAGCTTCCGGACGTCGCCGGTGGCCATCGGCGCGGCGGCGGTCGCGTTCGTCTGCATTTTCTGTGCGCTCTTTGCCGAGCTCGTCGCGCCGCACAACCCGTTCGATCTCGCGACGCTGGAGCTGTCGGACGCGCGCCTGCCGCCCGCGTGGGAGGTGGAGGGGGTGGCCAAGTACCCCCTCGGCACGGACGACCAGGGCCGCGACATCCTCTCCGCGCTGATGTATGGCGCGCGCATCTCGCTGCTGGTGGGCCTGGCGTCGGTGCGTGCTGTCGATGGTGGTCGGCGTGGGCCTCGGGCTGCTCGCCGGCTTCGTCGGCGGCAAGACCGACGCCGTGATCATGCGCATCTGCGACGTGATGCTGTCGTTCCCCTCGATCCTGATCGCGCTCCTGATCAACGGCGTCGGCCGCGCGATGTTCCCGAACGCTCACGAGACGCTGGCCTTCGCCGTGCTGATCCTCGCCATCGCGCTGCCCGGGTGGGTGCAGTACGCGCGCACGGTGCGCGGCTCCACGCTGGTGGAGCGCAACAAGGAATACGTGCAGGCGGCACGCGTGATCGGCGTGTCGCGGCTGCGCATCATGGCGCGCCATGTGCTGCCGAACGTGCTCGGGCCGGTTCTGGTGCTCGCGACCATCCACGTCGCCACGGCGATCATCACCGAGGCTACGCTGTCATTCCTGGGTGTTGGCGTGCCGCCGACGGAGCCGTCGCTCGGCACGCTGATCCGCATCGGCAACGACTTCCTCTTCTCTGGCGAATGGTGGATCACCATCTTCCCCGGGGTCGTGCTGATGATGATCGCGCTCTCCGTCAACCTGCTGGGCGACTGGCTGCGCGACGCTCTCAACCCGCGCCTGCGCTGAACGATGTCCGCCGCCACGGATCGAACCCTTTCCGTCACCCTGACCGATGGAGGTTGCACCATGCGTCGCATCTGCCTGGTCCTCGCGCTTTCTGCCGCCGGCTTGGCCGGCTGCTCCACGCCGTATTCCCAGATCACCGGAGAGCGGTACTTCCGCGCCCCGCACGACACCTACCCGCTCAAGGTGGTCGCGGTGGACGGCGTCTACCCGAGCGTCGAGCCGGCGCTGGTCGACCCCGGTCTGCGCCAGGTGACCGTTCGCGCGTTGCCCACGTCCGCCCAAGCCATCGGCCTGAGCAAGACCGTGCCGCTGGAGGTCAAGCCGTGCATCCTCTACTACATCGTGGCGGTGAAGGAGACGGAGCTTGCGCCCGACTTCACCGTGCGCGTGGACTACGAACTTCCGGTGCCCGGTTGTTCCCGCACGCCCTGATGCTCGGCGCCCAATGACCGAACCGCTGCTTCAAGTCAAGAACTTGCGCGTCGAGTTCCCGACCCGGCGGGGCAACCTGCTGGCGCTGGACGACGTGTCCTTCGACATCGCGCCGGGCGAGATCCTCGGCGTCGTGGGCGAATCCGGCGCCGGCAAGTCGCTGACCGGCGCGGCGATCATCGGCCTGCTCGAGCCGCCGGGCCGCATCGCGGCCGGGGAGGTGCGCCTGGAGGGGGCGCGCATCGACAACCTGCCCTACGAGCGGATGCGGGCCATCCGCGGCAGGAAGATCGGTGCCATCTTCCAGGATCCCCTCACGTCGCTGAACCCCCTGTACACCATCGGCCGGCAGCTGATCGAGACCATCGCCACGCACCTGCCGGTCACCCAGGCGCAAGCGCGCGAACGCGCCATCGCGCTGCTGCAGGAGACCGGGATCCCGGCTGCCGAAGCGCGGATCGACCAGTACCCGCACCAGTTCTCCGGCGGCATGCGGCAGCGGGTGGTCATCGCGCTCGCGCTGGCGGCGCAGCCCAAGCTCATCGTCGCCGACGAGCCGACGACGGCGCTGGACGTGTCGATCCAGGCGCAGATCATCACGCTGCTGCATCGCGTGTGCCGCGAGCATGGGGCGGCGGTGATGCTGGTCACGCACGACATGGGGGTGATTGCCGAGACCTGCGACCGCGTCGCGGTGATGTATGCCGGCCGCATCGTCGAGATCGGCCCGGTCGATGCCGTCATCAATGCGCCCCAGCATCCCTACACCGTCGGCCTGATGGGTTCGATCCCGTCGATGGACCAGGACCGGCCGCGGCTGCTGCAGATCGACGGATCGATGCCGCGGCTCAACGCGATTCCCGCCGGGTGCGCGTTCAATCCCCGCTGCCCCCACGCGTTCGACCGCTGCCGCGTCGAGCGCCCGGACCTGCTCGACGCCGGCGTGTCGCGCGCCGCGTGCTGGCTGCACGCGCTGGAAGCGAAGGCGGCGGCATGACGAGCCTCGTGAAGGTGAACGACCTGGCCAAGGTCTTCGACGTGTCGGCCCCTTGGCTGAACCGCGTGATCGAGCGCAAGCCCCGCCAGTTCGTCCATGCCGTCGATGGCGTCAGCTTCGCGATCCAGCGCGGCAAGACGATGGCGCTCGTCGGCGAATCCGGTTGCGGCAAGAGCACGGTGGCGCGGCTGCTGGTCGGGCCTGTACGCGCCGACGCGAGGCGACGTGCACTTCGACGGGCGCGATACGCGCGCGCCGATGAGCGAGGTCGAGACGCGCGCGCTGCGGCGGCGCATGCAGATGATCTTCCAGGATCCGTATGCCAGCCTGAACCCGCGATGGAAGGTGCTCGACATCGTCGCCGAGCCGCTGCGCGAGCACGCGCTGGCGCAGACCGAGGCGCAGATGCGGGAGTCGGTGGGCGAGCTGCTGCGTTCGGTGGGGCTCGCGCCGGCCGACATGGAGAAGTTTCCGCACCAGTTCTCCGGCGGCCAGCGTCAGCGCATCTCCATCGCCCGGGCACTCGCGACGCGCCCCGAGTTCCTCGTGTGCGACGAGCCCACGTCGGCGCTCGACGTCTCGGTGCAAGCGCAGGTGCTCAACATCATGAAGGAGCTGCAGCGCGACCGCGGCCTCACATACCTCTTCATCTCGCACAACCTGGCAGTGGTGCGGCACGTGTCCGACCAGGTGGGCGTGATGTACCTCGGGCGGCTGGTCGAGCTGGCCGACAAGGCGGAGCTTTTCGCGCGGCCGCGCCATCCCTACACGCGCATGCTGCTCGACGCCATCCCCGACGTCCGCAAGACCGGGCGGCGTCGCACGCCGGTGCAGGGAGAGGTGCCCAACCCGCTGAACCCGCCCAGCGGCTGCACGTTCCACCCGCGCTGCCCGCACGCCAATGCGCGGTGCAGCGCCGAGCGGCCGGCCCTGCTCGACTTCCAGGGCATCCTCGTCGCGTGCCACGCGGTCGAGGAAGGACGAATCAGTCCGGGATGAGCCGCTCGCCCGCGTAGAGCGAGCGAGCCTCTTCGCGGTCTCGGATGAGCACCTCGCGATCTCCGTCGACCATGACCTCCGCTGCCCGCGGACGGCTGTTGTAGTTGCTCGCCATTGCCATGCCGTAGGCACCGGCGGACAGCACCGCCAGGATGTCGCCCGGCTCGACGCCGAGCACGCGGTCGCGCCCGAGCCAGTCGCCGGACTCGCACACCGGCCCGACGATGTCCCACGTCCGCGGGGGCGTCTCGCGCTCGGTGCACGGCACGATGCCCATCCACGCCTCGTACATCGCCGGGCGCACGAGGTCGTTCATGGCCGCGTCGACGATGCAGAAGTTCTTCGTCGCGCCCGGCTTGAGGTAGAGCACCTCGGTCAGCAGCACGCCGGCGTTGCCGACCATCGAGCGGCCCGGCTCCAGCACGATCTCGCGCGCGCCATGGCCGCGGGCGTCGATGCGCTCGAGCAGCCGCGCGGTGAACTCCTCGGGGGCTGGCGGCTGCTCGTCCGTGTACGTGATGCCCAGCCCGCCTCCCACGTCGAGGTGGCGGATGCGGGCACCGTCCGCCTCGATGACCTCGATCAGGTCGAGCACGCGATCCAGGGCGTCGAGGTAGGGCGAAACCTCCGTGATCTGCGAGCCGATGTGGCAATCGATGCCCACCACCTCGATGCCGGGCAGCGCGGCAGCGCGGCGATAGGCGGCACGCGCGTGTTCGTGGGCGATGCCGAACTTGTTGCTCTTCAGGCCGGTGGAGATGTAGGGGTGCGTGCCGGCGTCCACGTCGGGGTTCACGCGCAGGCTCACGCGCGCCGTGCGCCCCGACGCCGAGGCCACCTGCGACAGCAGCTCGAGCTCCGGCTCGCTCTCGACGTTGAAGCACCGCACGTCCGCCGCCAGCGCTCGCTGCATTTCCGGTCGCGTCTTGCCGACGCCCGGAGAACACCACCTTCGACGGGTCTCCGCCGGCGGCGAGCACGCGTTCGAGCTCGCCGCCCGAGACGATGTCGAAGCCGCAGCCCGCCTGCGCGAAGGTCTGCAGCACCGCAAGGCTGGAATTGGCCTTCATGGCGTAGCACACGAGGTGCGGCCGGCCGGACAGCGCGCGGCGGTATGCATCGGCTGCAGCGCGCATCGCGGTTCGCGAGTACACGTAGAGCGGAGTGCCGTGCCGGCGCGCCAGCGCTTCGAGGTCGCAGCCCTCCAGGTGAAGGCGACGCGCCTCGACGCGCGAGGAAGGGGGCGCCGGGCAAGGGCGGGTTCATCGGGCCGGCGCCGATGCGCTGGACGCGGCGGCGCCCGGGCGGCTTCAGCGGCCCCTTCTGCCCGCAGCCCGCGAGCAGGGTCAATGCGGCGACCACGGCGGCAGCGAGGGCTACACTCGTTCTCATTCCCGTCTTGCGATGCATGAGATCGATTCTAGGATGGACCCCACCGCACTCAGCGACAGCCAATACGAAGAACTGTCGCGAGCGGCGATCGCGGCGATCGAGGCCACGGTCGACCGTTTGCTGCAGACCGACGTGATCGACATCGACGCGCAGCGCACCGGTGGCCTGCTGGAGCTGAGCTTCCCGGGCGGCAGCAAGATCATCGTCAACACGCAGCCGCCGCTGCACGAGCTTTGGCTGGCGGCGCGCGGGGGCGGCTTCCACTTCAAGCAAGTCGGCGGCCGCTGGATCGACCGCGACGGGCAGGAGTTCTTCGCCGTGCTGTCGCGCTGCGCCAGCGAGCAGGCCGGGCAGGCGCTGGAGTTCCCGCCGCCGTACTTCCGCCTGACCGTTCGATCGCTGCGAGTCAGCGCTTGAACAGGTCGAGGATGCTCTTGCGCTCGTCCTCGTTCGGTGCCTGGGGCACCTCGTCGAGGCCGACGCTGGTCACGCCGTTGCCGTTGGCGTACTCCTCGAACATCCAGTCGCCGTCGGCGAACGTCACGCCCTCGGGCGATCTGGCAGCTCCTGCACCGGCACGCCGCGCAAAGCGTGCTGCATGAAGTCGATCCACACCGGAAGCGCGAGGCCGCCGCCCGTCTCGCGCGCACCGAGCTTGCGCGGCTGGTCGTAGCCGATCCACACCACCGTGACCAGGCTCGGCTGCCACCCGGCGAACCACGCGTCGAGCGAATCGTTGGTGGTGCCGGTCTTGCCATACAGGTCGGGTCGCTTCAGCGTCGCCTGCGCCTTCGCGGCGGTGCCGGTGCGCGTCACTTCCTGCAGCAGGCTGCTCATCACGAACACGTTGCGCGCATCGAGCATGCGCCTGGACTCGTCCGGTGGGGTCGGCTTCACCTCGTGCAGGACGCGGCCCTTGGTGTCCGTGAGCTTGGTGATGAGAACCGGCTCGACGCGGTAGCCGCCGTTGGCGAACACGCTGTAGGCCCCGGCCATCTGCAGCGGCGTGACCGACCCGGCGCCGAGCGCCATGGTGAGGTAGGCCGGGTGCTTGTCCGGCTCGAAGCCGAATCGGGACACCCATTGCTGCGCGTAGTCGGGGCCGATCGCCTGCAGCACGCGGATCGACACCATGTTCTTCGACTTCGCGAGCGCACGTCGCAGCGACATCGGGCCCTCGTACGTGCCGTCGTAGTTCTTCGGCTCCCACGGCTGGCTGCCGGTCACTTCGGCGCCGAAGAACAGCGGCGCGTCGTTCACCACCGTGGTGGGCGTGAAACCCTTCTCCAGCGCGGCCGAATAGATGAAGGGCTTGAAGCTCGATCCCGGTTGCCGCCACGCCTGCGTGGCGTGGTTGAACTTGCTCTTGCGATAGTCGAATCCGCCGACGAGAGAATGGATCGCGCCAGTGACCGGATCGAGCGACACCAGCGCGCCTTCGACTTCCGGCAGCTGCGTGAGCATCCAGTCGCCCTTGGCGTTCTGCACCCCGCGCACCACGGCGCCGCGCCGGATCTGCTTCTTCGGCTCGGCCTTCGGCGAGAGGCCGGAGGTGACCGGAAACAGGCCCTTGCCCGTGACGGTGATCGACTCGCCCGATTGCAGCATCGCGACGACTTTCTTCGGCGCGGCCTCGAGCACGACGGCCGCGCGCAGTTCGTCGTTGTCGGGATGGTCGGCCAGCGCCTCGGCGACGCGCGCGTCGATGGCGGCCGGGTCGCTCGGCAGGTCGACGTAGTCTTCCGGGCCCCGGTACACCTGCCGGCGCTCGTAGTCGAGCAGCCCTTGGCGCAGCGCCCGGTACGCGACCTGCTGGTCTTCCGCGCGCACCGTGAGGTGCACGTTCAGGCCGCGCGCGTACGACTCTTCGCCGTACTGGTTGAAGACCAGCTGGCGCGCCGTCTCGGCGACGAACTCGGCATGCACGACGGTGTCGGAGGGCGGCCGGTAGCGCAGCTTCTCGCGTCGCGCCGCCTCGAACTGCTCGGGCGTGATGAAGCCGTTGTCGCGCATGCGCTCGATGATGTATTGCTGGCGCACCGTGGCACGCTTCGGATTGGCGACGGGGTTGTAGGCCGATGGCGCCTTCGGCAGCCCGGCCAGCATGGCCGCCTCGGCCACCGTGATGTCCTGCAGCGGCTTGCCGAAGTAGGCCTCGCTGGCGGCGGCGAACCCATACGCACGCTGCCCCAGGTAGATCTGGTTCATGTAGACCTCGAGGATCTGCTCCTTCGTGAGCAGGCTCTCGATCTTCAGGGCCAGCAGGATCTCGTAGATCTTGCGCGTGAACGTCTTCTCGCTCGACAGGTAGAAGTTTCGGGCGACCTGCATCGTGATGGTGGACGCGCCCTGGCTCTTGGCCTCGTTGAACTGCGCCAGGCCCGCGCGGATCACGCCGAGGTAATCGACGCCGCCGTGCTGGTAGAAGCGCGCGTCCTCGATGGACAGGACGGCGTCCTGCATGACTTTCGGGATTTGCCGGATGCCGACGAAGTTGCGACGCTCCTCGCCGTACTCGCCGAGCAGCACGCCGTCCGACGAATACACCCGCATCGGCAGCTTGGGCCGGTAATCCAGCAGGCTGTCGATGTCAGGCAGGTTCGGATAGGCGACCGAGAGCGCGATCGCGGCGACGAGCAGCAGTGACATCACGCCTGCCAGCACGCCTGTGAACGCCCACCCGATGCCGCGGGCCATCAGGCGAGCCCACGACGGCCGTTTGCTGGTTTGAGGAGATTCGGACAACGGATCGATTCCCGCGGGTGATCCCGCCGAGAACCAGATTATAGAAACCGGCACCGCGTGGATTCGTGCATCTCGTGAACTGTTTGGCACGTTGCCGGGCAACCTCGGGTTCAACCGGAGGCACACTGCTGCCGCAGTGATTGAAGCCCGCTTTCCGACGTGTGCCTTTCACAACGAGAACGGTCTTTTTGCGCACCCTTTTTCTTTCTTCCACAAGGGCTTTACTGCTAGCATTCAAGTAACTTATTAACAAGCTCGGGCTGCGCATAGCGCCCCCGCGTTGGGAGATTCCCCGTGAGCTTTCTTGACGTGCTGCTGGGCCGGAAACATCCCGCGATGATCGGTCTGGATATCAGTTCTTCGAGTGTCAAGCTGGTCGAATTGGGCCAGACCCCGGGCGGCGAGTTCGTGCTCGAGCGATTTGCCTCCGAACCGTTCGAAAAAGGCTGGATCACCGACGGCCAGATCGAGAAGTTCGACGAGGTCGCCGATGCGGTGAAGCGCGTCGTCAACAAGAGCGGCACGCGCACGAAGCAAGTCGTCATGGCCATGCCGCAGTCGGCAGTGATCACCAAGAAGATCATGCTGCCCGCCGGCCTTCGCGAAGAGGAGCTGGAGTTGCAGGTCGAAACCGAGGCCAACCAGTACATCCCCTTCTCGCTCGACGAGGTGAGCCTCGACTTCTGCGTCATCGGCCCGAGCACCACCTCGGCCGGCGACGTCGAGGTCCTGATCGCGGCATCGCGCAAGGATCGCGTGCAGGACCGCCAGGGGCTGGCCGAGGCCGCGGGCCTCAAGCCTGCGGTGCTCGACATCGAGTCGCACGCATCGCGCCTGGCCATGAGCCGCATCATCGCGGCGCTGCCCAACGAGGGGAAGGACGCCCTGGTGGCGCTGTTCGAGATCGGCGCCGACACCACCAGCCTCAAGGTGCTGCGCGACGACGAGATGCTCTACGACCGCGACCAGGCCTTCGGCGGCTCGCAGCTCACGCAGCTCATCTCGCGCCAGTACGGCTTCTCGTTCGAGGAGGCCGAGCAGAAGAAGCTCGCGGGCGACCTGCCCGAGGACTACGAGTCGGCCATCCTCGCGCCCTTCGTCGACAGCCTCTCCCAGGAGATCGGCCGTGCGCTCCAGTATTTCTTCACCAGCACCCCGCACCACAAGGTGCACTACGTGATGCTGGCCGGCGGCACCGCCGCGCTGCCCGACCTGAAGGAGCGCGTCACCGAACTCACCGGCTTCGCGTCGCAGGTGGTCAACCCGTTCGAGGCGATGAAGCTCGGCGGCGCGGTGCGTGAAAGCAAGGTGCGGCGGGAGGCCCCGTCGTATCTCACGGCCTGCGGGCTGGCGATGCGGAGGTTCATGCAGTGATACTGATCAACCTCCTTCCCTCACCGCGAAGAGCGGCGCAAGCGCCGCAAGGCGGCTTTCTTCGCCGGCGTCGGCGTCGCCGCCGTCGTCGGTCTCGCCGTCGCCGGCATCTGGTACTCGATCGTCCAGCACTTCACCTCCGAGCAGCAGGCGCGCAACACGTTCCTCTCCACCGAGATCACGCGCCTGGAGGCGCAGATCAAGGACATCGCGAACCTGCGCGCGGAGATCGAAGCTTTGAAGGCCCGCCAGAAGGCGGTCGAAGATCTGCAGACCGACCGCAACATCCCGGTCTACCTGCTCAACGAACTGGTGAAGCAGACGCCTGAAGGCGTGTACCTCACGTCGGTGCGCCAGAACGGCCAGGTCGTGGCCCTCACCGGCATCGCGCAGACCAACGAGCGCGTGTCGGAGCTGCTGCGCAACACGCTCTACAACTCCCCATGGCTGGAGAAGCCCGAGCTGGTCGAGATCAAGTCGACGAACGCCGCGCAGCGTCGCGTCTTCGACTTCTCCATGCGAGTGACGCTCAAGCGTCCGCAGGCTGCAACCGCGGCCACTGCCGCGTCGATGCCCGCGAGCGCGCCGGCGGCCGGCACGCCCAAGCCGTGAGGACCTGATGGCAACCAAGACCCAATCCCCGCGCGTGGACGTCGCCGCGTCCTTCGAACAGGCGGCCGCGCAGTTCCGCGGCCTCGACACCAGCCAGCCCGGTCAATGGCCGATCCTGCCGAAGCTCGCGGCGTTCACCGCTCGTCGCGGCCGCCGTCGTCGGCCTGCTGTGGTACTTCTTCATCTCCGACGCCATCACCGAGCTCGAGAAGGAGCGCAACCGCGAGCCGGCCCTCAAGACCGATTACCGCAACAAGCTCGCGCAAGCCGTGAACCTTCCCGGAGCTGCGCAAGCAGAAGCTGCAGGTCGAGGAATACGTGACCCAGCTCGAGAAGCAGCTGCCGGGCAAGGCCGAGATGGACGCGCTGCTGTCCGACATCAACCAGGCCGGCCTCGGCCGCGGCTTGCAGTTCGAGCTGTTCCGGCCGGGCCAGGTCGCGGTGCGCGATTACTACGCCGAGCTGCCGATCACCATCCGGGTCAGCGGGCGCTATCACGACATCGGCGCCTTCGCCGCCGACATCGCCAACCTGTCTCGCATCGTCACCTTGCACAACATGGCGCTCACGTCACCGCGCGATGGCGCGGGCATGCTGGCGATGGACGCCACCGCGAGAACCTACCGCTACCTCGATTCCACCGAAGTCGCCGCGCAACAGAAGAGCAAGGCCAAGCCTGCCGGCGAAGGGGGCCAAGAAATGAGAGCCGTTCTCCCGGCATTGATCGTCGCGCTCGCGGCTGCCGGATGCGGCACCGAGCACGAGGAACTGTCCGACTGGATGAAGCAGCAGGCCCGCGAGGTCAAGCCGAACGTTCAGCCGCTGGCGCCGCCGAAGAAGTTCGATCCGGAGCCGTACGCGATGCTGCAGAGCGTGGATCCGTTCAGCAACCAGAAGCTGGCCGTCGCGCTGCGCCAGGAAGTCCAAGCAGCCCAACTCGGCGCTGTCGGCGGAGCTGAATCGCCGCAAGGAGCCGCTCGAGGCGTACCCGCTGGACGCCATGGCTATGGTCGGCAGCGTCGAGCGCACGGGCCGGCGGTATGCGCTGCTCAAGGTGGACAAGCTGCTGTACCAGGTGAAGGTCGGCGACTACCTCGGCCAGAACTTCGGAAAGATCACCAAGATCGGCGAGACCGATATCGCGCTGCGCGAGATCGTCCAGGACGCCGCCGGCGAATGGATCGAGCGCACGACGTCGCTGGAGCTTGCAGGAGAGGGCGCGATGAAGAATTCCCAGGAGAACCGCATCATGACGAAATGGCGGGCCGCGGCCCTCGTGCTCGTGCTGGCAGTGGGCAGTCCGCTGGCGCTGGCGCAGAACCTGATCCAGTCGATCAGCTCTTCGCAGCAGGCCGGAAGCGAGGTCGTGCGCATCGAGTTGTCGGAGCCGCTGACAGCGGTGCCGGCCGGCTTCGCGATCCAGTCGCCGCCGCGCGTCGCCATCGACCTGCCCGGCGTCGGCAGTGCGCTGGGCCGCTCCAGCATCGAGATCAACCAGGGCAACCTGCGCACGGTGAACGTCGCGCAGGCCGGCGAACGTACCCGCGTGGTGCTCAACCTGCGCCAATCGAGCAACTATCGCGCACAGCTTGACGGCAAGGCGCTGCTCATCATCATGGACAGCGCCGCGCCGTCCGCCGTGGCCGGCGCAGCACCGGAGCAGCCGGTCTTCGCCCCGAACGCGAACCGTGACCAGCTTCCGCTGCGTGACGTCGATTTCCGTCGCGGTTCCGATGGCACCGGCCGCGTCGTCGTCAACCTCGCGAACAGCCAGGTCGGCGTCGACATCCGGCAGCAGGGCAAGAACCTCGTGGTCGACTTCCTGCGCTCGAGCCTGCCCGAAAGCCTGCGCAGGCGTCTCGACGTGTCCGACTTCGGCACGCCGGTGCAGACGGTGTCCACGGTCCAGAGCGGCGATCGCGTGCGCATGGTCGTCGAGCCCACCGGCAACTGGGAGCACAGCGCCTACCAGAGCGACAACCAGTTCGTGCTCGAGGTGCGACCGGTCAAGGTCGACCCCAACAAGCTGACGCAAGGCCCCGGCTACCAGGGCGAGAAGCTGTCGCTGAACTTCCAGAACATCGACGTGCGCGCGCTGCTGCAGGTCATCGCCGACTTCACCAACTTCAACGTGGTGACCAGCGACACGGTCACCGGCAGCCTGACGCTGCGCCTGAAGGACGTGCCCTGGGACCAGGCGCTGGACATCATCCTGCAGGCGAAGGGCCTGGGCATGCGCAAGAGCGGCAACGTGATCTGGATCGCGCCGAAGGACGAGCTCGCGGCCAAGGAGCAGGCCGAGCTCGAGGCCCGCAAGAAGGTCACCGAGCTCGAGCCGCTGCGCACGCAGGCGTTCCAGCTGAACTACACGAAGGCCCAGGACGTCGCCAACGGCCTGACCGGCCGCGGCGGCGGCGGCGGCGGCGGCAGCGGCGGCGGGCGCTCGCGCATCCTTTCCGAGCGCGGCAGCGTGCTCTTCGAGACCGCGCACGAACCAGCTCTTCGTGACCGACATTCCCTCCAAGCTCGAGGAAGTCCAGGCACTGGTCGCGAAGATCGACATTCCGGTGCGCCAGGTGCTGATCGAAGCGCGCATCGTCGAAGCGAACGACACGTTCGGCCGGTCGCTGGGCGTGCGCCTCGGAGGCGCCGATCTCCGCGGCTCGCGCGGCGGCATTCCGGGCTGGAGCCTCGGCGGCCAGAACCGGGTCGCCGTCGGCGGCAACTACGACGCCATCGGAGGCCAGACCGGGCAAGTCGCCGCAGGCCGACTTCGCGAGCACGCAGTTCGTCAACCTGCCGGCCATCGGCCAGGGCGGCTACGACCCCGCGACGTTCGCCTTGTCGATCTTCGGCGCGGCGTCCAACCGGTTCCTGAACCTCGAGATCTCCGCGCTGGAGGCAGACGGCAAGGGCAAGATCGTGTCCAACCCGCGCATCGTGACCGCAGACCAGGTGAAGGCGACGATCAGCCAGGGCACGAAGGTGCCGTTCCAGCGCGCCACCAGCTCGGGCGCCACGTCGGTCGAGTTCATCGAGGCGACCCTCAAGCTCGACGTCACGCCCCAGATCACGCCCGAGGGCAACATCATCATGGATGTCCAGGTCAACAAGGACAGCCTGGGTGCGCTCACGAGCCTGGGGCGTGAAATCAACGTCAAGGAAGTGAAGACGCAGGTGCTGGTCGAGAACGGCGGTACCGTCGTGATCGGCGGCATCTTCGAGCAGAACGAGACGAACACGACGACGCAGGTGCCGTTCCTCGGCGACCTGCCGTTCGTCGGCTACCTGTTCAAGACGAAGACCCGCGATGCAGCGCGTACGGAGTTGCTCGTCTTCCTGACGCCCAAGGTGGTGACCGACAAGACGGCGGCCCGCTGAGTCGGCCGCTCGACCTGCCGCATATCGACAACCTCGCATCTAGGTACCACGAATGAAGCTGAACCTTGTTCGCCGTACGGCATGTCTTCTGGCAAGCGCCGCGCTGCTCCATCCTGCGGAGGCGGAGACGATGAGGCGGGAGCGCCAGGCGCCTTCAGCATCACGCCCTCCACGGTGACGCTGAACGTCGGCCCCAGTCTGGCCGATCCGGAAGCGTGCGGCGAACCCGGCGCGGTCTACTTCGCCTCCGAGGTGTTCGTCTACGGCGGCGCCGCACCGTACCGGCTCGACAACACACAGCCGGGCACGATCATCCTCACGGACAGGGACCAGAACCCCATCACGGAGGTCGGGTCGCCGGGCGGAAGCTTCCTGGTATGGGCGGCCGGAGGCGGCTGCCTTGCCACGGGGCAGGTCGTCGTGGTTGATGTCACCAACAAGCTCGTCACGCTCTCCGTCACCGTCGCCCAATAGCGATCTCCGGCACGGCGCCATCGATGCCGCTGGCATCACGGCGCGTCACCTCGTGGGTAGCATGACCCGCCCCATCGCCCTCGTCGGCATGCCCGGCGGAGGGAAGTCCACGGTCGGGCGCCATCTTGCGCGTCACCTCGGCTTGCCGTTCGTCGACAGCGACCACGAGATCGAGGAGCGCATCGGCGGCTCGATCCGCGACTTCTTCGACGCCCATGGCGAGCCGGCGTTCAGGGACATCGAGCAGGACGTCATCGACACCCTGACGCAAGGCGGCGCGCGCGTGCTGGCCACCGGCGGTGGTGCCGTGCTGCGCGAGCAGAACCGACGGGCCCTTCACGAGCGGACCACGGTGCTCTACCTGCGCTCGACGCCGGAGGAGCTGTTTCGTCGCTTGCGCCACGACATGCATCGACCGCTGCTCCAGGTGCGCGACCCGCTGCGCCGGCTGCGCGAACTCCACCGCGAGCGCGATCCGTTGTACCGACGAACGGCCCACTTCGTGATCGAGACCGCACGGCCGTCCGTGCCGACGCTGGTGAACATGATCCTGATGCAGCTGGAGCTGGCCGGCACGATCGACCCTTCATCCGACGGATGGAGCACAGGGCACCGCATAGACTTCGGTCCATGCAACCGACACGACACGCCACCGTCCCGATCGACCTGGGCGACCGGCGCTACGAGATCCTCATCGGCCAGGGCCTGGTGGCCGATCCCACCGCCTGGCTGGGCCTGCCGCGCGGCGCGGTGGCGGTCATCGTCACCAACACGACGGTGGCGCCGCTGTATGCAGCTCGGCTGCGGGAGGCGCTGCGGCCGTCGCTACCCGACACGTGCTGTCGATCGAGCTGCCCGACGGCGAAGCGCACAAGACCTGGGAGACGCTCAACCGCGTCTTCGACGCCTTGCTGGCCGCCGGCTGCGACCGCAAGACGGTGCTGTTCGCCCTGGGCGGCGGCGTCGTCGGCGACATCACCGGCTTTGCGGCGGCCTGCTACATGCGCGGCGTGCCCTTCGTGCAGGTTCCGACCACGCTGCTGGCGCAGGTCGACTCGTCGGTCGGCGGCAAGACCGGCATCAACCACCCCCGCGGGCAAGAACATGATCGGCGCGTTCTACCAGCCGGCGCGGGTGGTGTGCGACCTCGACATGCTGGACACGCTGCCTGACCGCGAACTCAGCGCCGGCCTGGCCGAGGTGATCAAGTACGGCCCGATCGCCGATGCCGGCTTCCTCGACTGGATCGAGGCGAACATCGATGCCCTGATGAGCGCGCGACAAGGCCGCGCTCGCCGAGGCGGTGCGCCGCTCCTGCGAGATCAAGGCCCGCGTCGTCGCCGCGGACGAGCGCGAGGGCGGGCTGCGCGCCATCCTCAACTTCGGCCACACGTTCGGCCACGCCATCGAAGCCGGGCTGGGCTACGGCGAGTGGCTGCATGGCGAGGCGGTGGGGTGCGGCATGGTGATGGCGAGCGACCTGTCCGTCCGCCTCGGTGCGATGCCGCCAGCCTTCGTCGACCGGATACGCCGGCTCGTCGAGCGCGCCGGGCTGCCCGTGACCGCGCCCGACTGGGCGGCCGAGCGCTAGCTCGAGCTGATGCGCTCCGACAAGAAGGCCGAAGGCGGCGAGATCCGCTTCGTCGTGATCGAGTCGCTCGGCCGAGCCGGCGTGCGCGGTGCACCGGAGGCCCTGGTGCGCCAGACGCTGGCCGCCTGCAGCCGGTGAACCTGGCACCGTACGCCAGCGATCCGCGCGCCAGCCGCGGCCGCCGGCACGTGGAGCCGCCACCCGCTGCTCCACGCAGCGAGTACCAGCGCGACCGCGACCGCATCGTGCACTGCACGGCGTTCCGCCGCCTCGTCTACAAGACCCAGGTCTTCGTCAACCACGAGGGCGACCTGTTCCGCACGCGCCTGACGCACTCGCTGGAAGTGGCGCAGCTCGGGCGCTCCATCGCGCGGGCGCTCGAGCTGAACGAAGACCTGGTCGAGGCGATCGCGCTGGCGCACGACCTCGGCCACACGCCCTTCGGCCATGCCGGCCAGGACGCGCTGCATGACTGCATGGCCGGGCACGGCGGCTTCGAGCACAACCTGCAGAGCCTGCGGGTGGTCGATCGTCTGGAGGAGCGCTATCCGGCATTCGACGGGCTGAACCTCACGTTCGAGACGCGCGAAGGCATCCTCAAGCATTGCTCCCGGGCGAATGCCGAGAAGATCGAGGCCGAGGAGCCGGGCGGCGTGGCGCGGCGCTTCCTCGACGGCACGCAGCCCAGCCTGGAGGCGCAGCTGGCAACCTGGCCGACGAGATCGCCTACAACGCCCACGACATCGACGATGGCGTGCGCTCCGGGCTGATCACGGTCGAGCAGCTTGCCGAGGTGGCGCTTGTCGAGCGCTTTCGCGCCGAGGCGCTGGCGGAGCATCCTGCCCTGGCTGCGGCAAGAGCCGCCGGCTGCTGTTCGAGACCATCCGCCGCATGCTCTCGCACCAGGTGCTACGACGTCATCGACGCCACGCGAGCGGCGCTCGGGCGCGCCGCATTGCGGGACCCGGACGACGCACGACGATCGCCCGCGCTGGTGCGCTTCGGGGAGGAGATGCGAGTCGCCAGCAGCGAGCTCAAGCGCTTCCTGTTTCGGGCGCTGTATCGCCATCCGCAGGTTGCCCGGAACACCGAGGTGGCGCACGACGTGGTGCAAGGCCTGTTCGCCCGCTACCTTGACCAGCCGCGCGAGATGGCGCCCGAGTTCGCGGAAGCGCCAGACCGGCCGCGCGCCGTGGCCGACTACGTGGCCGGCATGACCGACCGCTTCGCCATTCGCGAGTTCACGCGCCTGACCGGCAGCCGTCCGTTCGCCGACCTGATCTGATAGGGACAGAGTCGAGCTTAGAATCGCGGCATGGCCCGGCTCCCTCGTCTCTGCATCGCCGGGCATCCGCACCTGATCGTTCATCGATCGCATAACCGGCAGCCCGTTCGCCATCGACGACGCCGACCGCGAGCGCTACCTGGGCGCGCTTCGCGAGGCGGCCGCTGCCCAAAGAGTTGCACTGCACGGCTACGCTCTGGTCGACGACGAAGTGCTTCTTCTGGCAACCCCACCGGCGCCCGACGCCCTGGGCCGCATGATGCAGAACCTGGGCCGCCGCTATGTCGGCGCCTTCAACCGCCGCCATGGACGCACGGGCACAGTCTGGGAAGGCCGCTATCGAAACACGCTGCTCGAGAGCGGGCGCTTCCTTCTCCCTTGCCTGCGCCACGTGGAGCTGGCGCCGGTACGCGGCGGATTGGCCGTCGACCCCGCCGACTATCGATGGTCCAGCGCCGCGCATCACCTCGGGCTGCGCCGCGATCCACTCGTCAGCGATCACCCGGACTTCTGGACCCTGGGTAACACGCCGTTCGAGCGGGAGCACGCCTATCGCATCCTGTTGAACGAGGGCGAGTCGGATGCGCAACGGCAGGCGCTGGCCGATGCAGCGTGGAAAGGCTGGGTGCTGGGGTCCCGCGACTTTGCCGAGGCAGTTGCCGAAGCGAGCGGACGACGGGCCCTTCCCCTCCCCCGAGGTCGCCCGCGCCGCCAGTCTGTCCCTACATAAATATCGAGTAGCAGGTGCCGGTACAAAAAGGTGCCTGACCCCAATTAATGAGCCTTGTTCATTCTGCTGCGGTGCAGTAGTCTCGCTGTCCCTTCTGATTCTGGAGAGCGCCATGACGACGGCCGCCTCGGCTACCCCTTCCTCCGACGAAGTCTCGGCGCTGTCCCGGTCCGGCCTGTACGACCCCGCCAACGAGCACGATGCGTGCGGCGTCGGGTTCGTGGCCCACATCAAGGGCCACAAGGCCCACGCCATCGTCGAGCAGGGACTCAAGATCCTCGAGAACCTCGACCATCGCGGCGCCGTGGGCGCCGACAGCCTGATGGGCGATGGCGCCGGCATCCTGATCCAGATTCCCGACGAGTACTACCGCGCCGAAATGGCGGTGCAGGGCGTCGAGCTGCCTCCTTTCGGCGAGTACGGCGTCGGCATGATCTTCCTGCCGAAGGAGCACGCGTCGCGACTGGCCTGCGTGCAGGAGCTCGAGCGGGCGGTTCGCGCCGAGGGCCAGGTGCTGCTGGGCTGGCGCGACGTGCCGGTGGACAAGGACATGCCGATGTCGCCCGCGGTGCGCTCGAAGGAGCCGGTGATTCGCCAGATCTTCATCGGCCGCGGGCCCGACGTGATCGTGCCGGACGCGCTGGAACGCAAGCTCTACGTCATCCGCAAGACGGCCTCCAGCGCCATCCAGGCCCTCAAGCTCACGCACAGCCGCGAGTACTACGTGCCCAGCATGAGCTGCCGCACGGTGATCTACAAGGGCCTGCTGCTGGCCGACCAGGTGGGCCGCTACTACCAGGACCTCCAGGATCCGCGCGTCGTCTCGGCCCTCGCGCTCGTGCACCAGCGCTTCTCCACGAACACCTTTCCCGAGTGGCCGCTGGCGCACCCGTACCGGATGGTCGCCCACAACGGCGAGATCAATACCGTCAAGGGCAACTTCAACTGGATGCGCGCGCGCGAGGGCGTGATGAAGTCGCCCGTGCTCGGCGACGACCTGAGGAAGCTGTACCCCATCAGTTTCGAAGGCCAGAGCGACACCGCCACGTTCGACAACACGCTGGAGCTGCTCACGATGGCGGGCTACCCGCTGGCGCACGCGGCCATGATGATGATCCCCGAGGCCTGGGAGCAGCACACGCTGATGGACCCGCGCCGGCGGGCGTTCTACGAGTACCACGCGTCGATGCTCGAGCCCTGGGACGGCCCGGCCGCGATGGTGTTCACCGACGGCAAGCAGATCGGCGCCACGCTCGACCGCAATGGCCTGCGTCCCGCACGCTACATCGTCACCGACGACGACCTCGTGGTGATGGCGTCGGAGTCCGGCGTGCTGCCGATTCCCGAGCACAAGATCGTCAAGAAGTGGCGGCTGCAGCCGGGCAAGATGTTCCTGATCGACCTGGAGCAGGGCCGCATCGTCGACGACGAGGATCTGAAGAACCAGTTCGCGAGCGCCCGCCCCTATCGCCAGTGGATCGAGAACGTGCGGGTGAAGCTCGATTCCATCGAGGTCGACGCACCCGCTGCACCGGCGCCGTTCGCGGAATCGCTGCTCGACCGCCAGCAGGCCTTCGGCTACACGCAGGAAGATCTCAAGTTCCTGATGAGCCCGATGGCCGTGGCCGGCGAGGAAGGCGTGGGCTCCATGGGCAACGACTCGCCGCTGGCGGTGCTGTCGGACAAGAACAAGCCGCTCTTCAACTACTTCAAGCAGCTGTTCGCGCAAGTCACGAACCCGCCGATCGACCCGATCCGCGAAGCCATCGTGATGTCGCTCAACAGCTTCATCGGCCCCAAGCCGAACCTGCTGGACATCAACGCGGTGAACCCGCCGATGCGCCTCGAGGTGACGCAGCCGATCCTCGACTTCGAGGACATGGCGCGCCTGCGCTCCATCGAGCAGTTCACGCACGGCAAGTTCCGCAGCTACGAGCTCGACATCACGTACCCGCTCGACTGGGGCCGCGAAGGCGTCGAGGCAAAGCTCGCGTCGCTGTGCGCGGAGAGCGTGGACGCTTTGAAGAGCGGTCACAACATCATCATCGTGACCGACCGGCACATGGATCGCACGCACGTGGCGATTCCGGCGCTGCTTGCGTTGTCGGCTGTGCACCAGCACCTCGTGCGCGAGGGGCTGCGCACCACGGCTGGCCTCGTGGTCGAGACCGGTTCGGCGCGCGAGGTCCATCACTTCGGTGTGCTTGCCGGATATGGCGCGGAGGCGGTGCATCCGTACCTGGCGATGGAGACGCTGGTCGCGCTGCACCAGGAACTGCCCGGCGACCTGTCGGCCGACAAGGCGGTCTACAACTACGTCAAGGCCATCGGCAAGGGTCTGTCCAAGATCATGTCGAAGATGGGCATCAGCACGTACATGTCGTACTGCGGCGCCCAGATCTTCGAGGCCATCGGCCTGGAGCGCACGCTCGTCGAGAAGTACTTCCGCGGCACCGCATCGCAGATCGGCGGCATCGGCGTGTTCGAGGTGGCCGAGGAGTCCATCCGCATGCATCGCGCTGCGTTCGGCAGCGACCCGGTGCTCGAGTCCATGCTGGATGCCGGCGGCGAGTACGCCTGGCGCGCACGCGGCGAGGAGCACATGTGGACGCCCGATGCGATCGCCAAGCTGCAGCACGCGGCGCGCGCAAACCGCTTCGACACCTACAAGGAATACGCGCAGCTCATCAACGACCAGTCGCGGCGGCACATGACGCTGCGCGGGCTGTTCGAGTTCAGGGTGGATCCCGCCAAGGCCGTCCCGCTCGACGAAGTGGAGCCGACGGCCGAGATCGTCAAGCGCTTCGCGACCGGCGCGATGTCGCTCGGGTCGATCAGCACCGAAGCGCACACCACGCTGGCCATTGCCATGAACCGCATCGGTGGCAAGAGCAACACCGGCGAGGGCGGCGAGGATCCTGCGCGCTATCGCAACGAGCTCAAGGGCATTCCCGTCACGGCCGGCACGAAGGTGAGCGACGTCATCGGCGCCAAGGTCGTCGCGGCCGACTACACCTTGAAGGACGGCGACAGCCTGCGCAGCCGCATCAAGCAGGTCGCATCGGGCCGCTTCGGCGTGACCACCGAGTACCTCGTGTCTGCCGACCAGATCCAGATCAAGATGGCCCAGGGAGCCAAGCCCGGGGAGGGTGGGCAGCTGCCGGGCGGGAAGGTGAGCGAGTACATCGGGTTCCTGCGCTACTCCGTTCCGGGTGTCGGCCTGATCTCCCCGCCGCCGCACCACGACATCTATTCGATCGAGGATCTCGCGCAGCTGATCCACGACCTGAAGAACGCCAATTCGAAGGCGAGCGTCAGCGTCAAGCTCGTGAGCGAGGTGGGCGTCGGCACCATCGCCGCCGGGGTCGCCAAGTGCAAGGCGGATCACGTCGTCATCGCCGGCCACGACGGCGGCACCGGCGCCTCGCCGTGGAGCTCGATCAAGCACGCCGGCACGCCGTGGGAGCTCGGGCTGGCCGAGACCCAGCAGACCCTCGTGCTGAACCGCCTTCGCGGCCGCATCCGCGTGCAGGCCGACGGCCAGATGAAGACCGGCCGCGACGTCGTGATCGGCGCGCTGCTCGGCGCCGACGAGTTCGGCTTCGCCACCGCGCCGCTCGTGGCCGAGGGCTGCATCATGATGCGCAAGTGCCACCTGAACACCTGCCCTGTCGGGGTGGCGACGCAGGATCCGGTGCTGCGCGCCAAGTTCGAAGGCAAGCCCGAGCACGTCGTCAACTACTTCTTCTTCGTGGCCGAAGAGGCGCGCCAGATCATGGCGCAGCTCGGCATTCGCCGCTTCGACGAGCTGATCGGCCGCGCCGACCTGCTCGACACGCGCAAGGGCATCGCGCACTGGAAGGCGCGCGGCCTCGACTTCTCCCGCGTCTTCCAGCAGCCGCAGGTGCCGGCCGAGGTGTCGCGCCATCACGTCGACGCGCAGGACCACGGCCTCGAGAAGGCGCTCGACGTGAAGCTGATCGAGAAGTGCCGTCCCGCCATCGACGAACGGCGAGAAGGTGCAGTTCATGGAGGAAGTGCGCAACATCCACCGCACCGTGGGCGCGATGCTGTCGGGCGAGCTGGTCCGCCGTCGTCCCGAGGGGCTGCCCGACCACACCATCTTCATCCAGATGGAAGGCACGGGCGGCCAGAGCTTCGGTGCCTTCCTCGCGAAGGGCATCACGCTGTACCTGATCGGCGATGCCAACGACTACACCGGCAAGGGCCTGTCCGGCGGGCGGGTGGTCGTTCGCCCGAGCATCGACTTTCGCGGCGACGCGACGAAGAACATCATCGTCGGCAACACCGTGCTCTACGGCGCGACCAGCGGCGAGGCGTTCTTCCGGGGTGTCGCGGGCGAGCGCTTCGCGGTGCGCCTGTCGGGCGCCACGGCCGTGGTCGAGGGCACCGGCGACCACGGCTGCGAGTACATGACGGGCGGCACGGCGGTGGTGCTCGGGCGCACCGGGCGCAACTTCGCGGCCGGCATGTCGGGCGGCATCGCGTACGTCTACGACGAGGACGGCCTCTTCGCGAAGCGCTGCAATGCCGCGATGGTCGCGCTCGAGAAGGTGCTCTCGAAGGAAGACCAGGAGGCGCAGGTCGATCGTGCGCTGTGGCACCGCGGCACCGCCGACGAAACCGCGTTGCGCAAGCTGATCGAGGACCACCACCGCTGGACCGGCTCCCTGCGCGCGCGCGACATCCTGGACAACTGGAACGAGGCGCGGGCGAAGTTCGTGAAGGTGTTCCCGCACGAGTATCCGGCGCGCGCTTGGCGAGCTGACTGCCGTGAAGGAGGCCGACGTGACCATCGCCAAGGCCAGGACCACCGACAAGACCAAAGCCGTGCCGGCGAAGTGAGGGCAGCGAGATCATGGGAAAAGTCACCGGCTTCCTCGAGTACGAGCGCCTCGAAGAGGGCTACGCGCCGGTCGAGGCGCGCGTCAAGAACTACCGCGAGTTCGTGCTCGCCCTCGATCCGGGCCAGGCGAAGATCCAGGGCGCGCGCTGCATGGATTGCGGCACGCCGTTCTGCAACGGCGCCTGCCCGGTCAACAACATCATTCCGGACTTCAACGACCTGGTCTATCGCGACGACTGGCGCAATGCCAGTGTCGTGCTGCACTCGACGAACAACTTTCCGGAGTTCACGGGGCGCATCTGTCCCGCGCCGTGCGAGGCGGCCTGCACGCTGAACGTCAACGACGATCCGGTGGGCATCAAGTCGATCGAGCGGGCCATCGGGGATCGCGCCTGGGCCGAAGGCTGGGTGGCGCCGCAGCCGCCTGGGGTCAAGACCGGCAAGAAGGTCGGCCGTGGTGGGCTCCGGCCCGGCCGGCCTGGCTGCGGCCCAGCAGCTGGCGCGCGCCGGGCACGACGTGACGGTGTTCGAGAAGAACGATGCCGTCGGCGGCCTGCTGCGCTACGGCATTCCCGACTTCAAGATGGAGAAGGCGCAGATCGACCGCCGGGTCGAGCAGATGCTTGCCGAGGGCGTGTCGTTTCGCACCGGGGTGCTCGTGGCCAGCCTTCCGGCGGGAAGCAAGGTGCTGAACGACGCGAAGCAGACGATCGCGCCAGACGAGTTGCGGGCGCAGTTCGATGCGGTGCTGCTCGCGGGTGGCGCGGAGCAGAGCCGGGATCTCCCCGTGCCCGGGCGGGACCTCGACGGCGTGCACTTCGCGATGGAGTTCCTGCCGCAGCAGAACAAGGTCAACGCCGGCGCGAAGCTGAAGAAGCAGCTCCGCGCCGAAGGCAAGCACGTGATCGTGATCGGCGGGGGCGACACCGGCAGCGACTGCGTGGGCACCAGCAACCGCCACGAGGCCGCCAGCGTGACGCAGTTCGAGCTGCTGCCGCAGCCGCCCGAACAGGAAGACAAGCCGCTCACGTGGCCCTACTGGCCGATCAAGCTGCGCACGTCGTCGAGCCACGAGGAAGGCTGCCAACGCGAGTTCGCCATCGCCACGAAGGAGTTCGTCGGCGAGAAGGGGCGCGTCACTGCACTGAAGACCGTGCGTGTCGAGTGGGTGAACGGCAAGATGGCCGAGGTGGCCGGCAGCGAACAGGTGCTGCCTGCTGATCTGGTGCTGCTCGCGATGGGCTTCGTGAGCCCGGTGCGAAGCGTGCTCGAGGCCTTCGGGGTCGAGCGCGATGCGCGAGGCAACGCGAAAGGCCCATGTCGATCTCGTCGGCGGCTATCGCACCAACGACCCGAAGGTGTTCGCGGCCGGTGACATGCGGCGCGGCCAGAGCTTCGTCGTGTGGGCAATCCGCGAAGGTCGCCAGGCCGCGCGGGCGATCGACGAAGCACTGATGGGCGCGAGCGATCTGCCCCGGTAGGCGCGCGCCGCCGCGCGCAGGGCCGGTTGCGGAAATGCCACGGCATCCGGGGGTAAACCCGGTGCCATGACACAATCCTCGGCCTTGAAAACCGACAACCTCATCGAGATCGACCACGTGACGTTCGGCTACGACGTGGGCCGGACGATCCTGAACGACGTCTCGCTCGACTTCGAGCGCGGCAAGGTCACGGCCATCCTTGGCGGCTCGGGGAGCGGCAAGACGACGCTGCTCCGCCTGATCGGCGGCGTGCATGCGGCCACGCAGGGCAAGATCCGCTTCGATGGCGTCGAAGTCGATCCGCGCAATCGCGAGCAGCTCTTCGGAATTCGCCGGCGCCTGGGCATGCTGTTCCAGTTCGGCGCGCTGTTCACCGATCTCTCCACCTTCGACAACGTCGCGTTCCCGGTGCGCGAGCACACCGATCTGACGGAAACGATGATCCGTGACATCGTGCTCATGAAGCTCAACGCGGTGGGCCTGCGCGGAGCTGCGAACCTGCGCATCTCCGAGCTCTCCGGCGGCATGGCGCGCCGGGTGGCCCTTGCCCGCGCCATTGCGCTGGATCCCGAGCTGATCATGTACGACGAGCCTTTCGCCGGGCTCGATCCCATTTCCATGGGCGTCGCGGCCAACCTGGTCCGCAAGCTCAACGACACCACCGGCGCCACGTCGCTCGTCGTCTCGCACGACGTGCAGGAGTGCTTCATGATCTGCGACTACGCCTACCTGCTGTCGTCGGGCGGCCGGGTGGTGGCACACGGCAAGCCCGAGGAGCTGAACGCGTCGGACGATCCTGAGGTGCGCCAGTTCATCCGCGGCGAACCCGACGGCCCCGTGCGCTTCCACTATCCCGCCGCCCCGTTGGCACAGGACCTGGGGCTTGGAGCCATGACGAATCCGGTCGCCTCGCTCGGCAACGCTTCGCTGCGCTGGCTGCAGTCGCTCGGGCATGCGGCGTACTTCTTCGCCGCGCTGGTGCAGCACGCGCCGGCCGCGATGCGGCGCTTCGGGCTCGTCGTGGCGCAGATCCATGCCATCGGCAACCGCTCGCTGGTGATCATCCTGTCGTCGGGGCTGGCCGTCGGCTTCGTGCTGGCGCTGCAGATGTACTACGCGCTCGTCACCTACGGCGCTGCCGAGTCGCTGGGCCTGGTCGTGAACCTTTCGCTCGTGCGCGAGCTCGGCCCGGTGGTGGCCGCGCTGCTGTTCGCCGGGCGCGCCGGCACTTCGCTCACGGCGGAAATCGGCCTCATGAAGGCGGGCGAGCAGCTCTCGGCCATGGAACTGATGGCCATCGACCCGAAGAGCCGCGTGCTGGCGCCGCGCTTCCTCGGCGGCATCGTTTCGATGCCCATACTCGCCATCCTCTTCTCCTCCGTCGGTATTCTCGGCGCCTATGTGGTTGCCGTGCTGCTGATCGGCGTCGACGCCGGCAACTTCTGGTCGATCATGCAGTCGCGGGTGGACGTGTTCCGCGACGTCGGCAACGGCATCGTGAAGAGCATCGTCTTCGGCATCATCTGCACGGCCGTGGCGCTCTACCAGGGCTACGAGACGAAGCCGACGCCCGAAGGCGTGGCCTACGCCACGACGCGCACGGTCGTGTTCTCGTCGCTCGGCGTGCTCGGCATGGATTTCATTCTCACGGCGTTGATGTTCTCGACGCCATGAACGGGAGCTTCTGAATGAACAAGAAGGGCATCGAGACCCTGGTCGGCCTCTTCGTGCTGCTCGGGCTGCTGGGGCTGGTGTTCCTCGCCCTGAAGGCCGCCAACCTCGCGAGCTTCGGCAACAACGACAGCTACACCATCTCTGCACGCTTCGACAACATCGGCGGCCTGAAGCAGCGCGCGCCCGTGCGCAGCGCCGGCGTGAACGTGGGCCGGGTCAAGAAGCATCGGGCTGGACGGCAAGACCTTCCAGGGCGTCGTGACCATGGAGATCGAGCGCGGCTACGAGTTTCCGCGCGACTCGTCGGCCAAGATCCTGACGGCAGGCCTGCTCGGCGACCAGTACGTCGGTATCGAGCCGGGCGGCGAAGACAAGAACCTTGCGCCCGGCGACATGATCACGCAGACACAGTCGGCTGTCGTCCTGGAGAACCTGATCGGGCAGTTCCTCTTCCGCAGCGCAGCCGACTCGGGCAGCCCCGCAGACGCCCCGGCCCCGACGCCGGCCCCGCCGGCACCGGGCGGAAAAAAGTGAAGTCCGCGCTCGCGGTGCTGCTGGCTGCGCTGCCCCTCCTGGCAGGCGCGGCCGACGAAGCGCCTGAACGCTCGGGCAACCCGGCCGATCCGTTCGAGGGATTCAACCGCGGCGTCTTCGCGTTCAACGAGTCCCTCGACAAGGCGGTGCTGGTGCCCGTGGCCACCGCCTACCGCGACGTGGTGCCGGAGCCGATCCGCATGGGGGTCGGCAACTTCTTTGGCAACTTCTACGATGCCTGGTCCGCGGTGAACCACTTCCTGCAGGGCAAGCCGCAGGCTGGTCTGGAGATGACCATGCGGGTCGCGACGAACACCGTGATCGGCATCGGAGGGCTGCTCGACGTGGCAACCGAGGCCGGACTCGAGCGCCAGGAAGAAGATTTCGGCCAGACGCTGGGCAAGTGGGGCTTCGGCGCCAGGGCCGTACCTCGTGATTCCGATTCTGGGGCCGTCCTCGGTGCGAGACGCCGCCGCATTGCCGCTGGACCGCGCCGCCACGCCCACACTGGCGTTCGGGGGTGACGCGGAACGATACGGCCTGGTGACGCTGAACTTCGTGGACGCGCGGGCACGCTATCTCTCCGCCGGGCGGCTGCTCGACGAGATCGCACTCGATCGCTACAGCTTCCTGCGGGACGCATACTTGACCCGCCGGCGCAGCCTGGTCTATGACGGCGAGCCGCCGCGAGACGCCGGAGAAGCCCGAAACCCCGAAGCCGAGGACGACGACGCCAGTGAACCGGTTTCAACTCCGGCGCGTTGAACGGAAACTCGGCCGCCGGCGACCTGCTCGAACCGCCTCGCGCGCTCGAGCGCTCAATACGAAAGGAAACACATGCACTGGTCCTTCCCGAGACGCCGCTTGTTCGCGACGGCCGCCGCCTTCGCGTCGCTGGGTCTCTTCGGTGCGCCGGCGCTCGCACAGGCGTCAGCCGGCCCCGACGAACTGATCCGCCAAGTGTCCACGGAAGTGATCGATGCCGTGAAGGCCGACAAGGCGATCCAGGCCGGCGACGTGAGCAGGATCGTGGCGCTCGTCGACACCAAGGTCATGCCCCACGTCAACTTCCAGCGCATGACGGCCTCCGCGGTGGGGCGCAACTGGCGCACCGCGACGCCGGAGCAGCAGCGGCGCCTGCAGGAGGAGTTCAAGATCCTGATCGTGCGCACCTACTCCGGCGCGCTGCGAGAGGTGAAGAACCAGACCGTGCAGCTCAAGCCGTTCCGCGCGTCGCCCGAAGACAAGGAAGTCGTGGTGCGCACCGAGGTGCGCGGGCAGCGGTGAACCGATCCAGCTCGACTACCGGCTCGAGAAATCCGATGCCGGCTGGAAGGTGTACGACATCAACGTCCTGGGCGTGTGGATGGTCGAGCAGTATCGAAGCATGTTCGCGCAGGAGATCGGCTCGGGCGGCGTCGACGGCCTGATCGCCAAGCTGGCCGAGCGCAACAAGTCCGGTGGCAAGTAGCTCGATGCTGGTGCTGCCCGAGACCGTCACGGTGCGAGAGGCGCGCGACGTGCTTCGCATGCTCGAGCAGAACGTGAAGCGCGACAGCGATCCGGCGCTCACCATCGATGCATCGGCGCTGCGGGATTTCGACACGGCAGCGCTCGCCGTGCTGCTCGAATGCTCGCGCCAGGCGCGTGCCTGGGGCAAGGGATTCGCGGTCCGCGGGGCACCGGCCAAGCTCGGCGAGCTGGCCGGCCTCTACGGGGTCGACGACCTGCTCGGCATCGCGCAGTGAAACGACCCCCACGCTCCTCCCGTCGCTGCCCCCCAAGGGGGCTCTTGCAGCGGACCGGCGGAGCCGGATCCGCGCAAGGCCCTTGGTTGGGGCTGTTTCATGCCGGCTGGTAGCGCTGTCTCGATCTATGCCCCCGGTGCTGCGTAGCGCTTTGCGCGCAGGTTGCGCTTGATCTCCTGCAGCATGGGCCGCCGCTCCGGCCCGAGCTGCAAGGCGACGCCCGTGGTGAGAATGTCGATGATCAGCAGGTGCAGCAGGCGCGACACCATCGGGCTGTAGCGGTCGAAGTCTTCCGGGTGGTCCGCCGCCAGCAGGATCTGCTGGTTGCCGGTGGCGGTCTGAGCCAGCGGCGAGGCGCTGGCGGTGATGAGGATCGTCGTGGCGCCCTTCCTTCGCGCGATGTCGGCTGCATCGAGCAGGTCCCGGCTGCGTCCGGAGTTGCTGATGACCACCGCGCAATCGCCCGGCTGCAGCATCGTCGCGCTCATCACCTGAACGTGGCCGTCGCTCACCGCGGCGGCATTGACGCCGAGCCGGAAGAACTTGTGCTGCGCATCCTGCGCCACGATGCCGGAATTGCCGACGCCGTAGAAGTCGATGCGCCGGCCCTCCCGCGCCGCATTCACCAGGGCGGTGATGGCTCGGTCGAAGGCATGGCCGGCCGCGTTGTTGCGGTACTTGAGCAAGGCGCTGACCGCGTTGTCGATCACCTTGACGATGAGCTCGGCGGGCTTGTCGTCCTCGTCGACCGCGCGGTGGACGAACGGCACGCCCTCGTTCACGCTGCCGGCCAGCTTGAGCTTGAAATCGGCCAGGCCGCCGTAGCCGACGCTGCGGCAGAAGCGCACGACGGTGGGCTTGCTCACGTGCGCCCGCTCGGCCAGCTGGGCCACCGGCAGGCTGGCGAAGCTGCGCGCATCGGCCAGCACCAGCTTCGCCACGCGTTGTTCGGCGGGCGGCAGTGCCGGGATGGACGCTCGAATGCGATCCAGCATGTTCAGAACTCCTCCGCCCATGCGTACCCGTCGCGCGCCACGAGCGCGCTGGCGGCCGGGGGGCCGTAGCTGCCGGCCGCGTAGGGCCGGGCGCCGCTGCCATCGCGCTGCCAGGCTTCCAGGACCGGCTCGACCCAGCGCCACGCCTGCTCCTGCTCGTCGCTGCGCACGAAGAGGTTGAGCCGGCCGGCGATGGCGTCGAGAAGGAGGCGCTCGTAGGCACCCACGCGCTGGGTGGGGAAGGCTTTGTCGAAGTCGAGATCGAGCGAGACCGGGGTGAGGAGCTCATCGTTGCCCGTGCCCTTGGCGGCCAGCAGATGCAGCTCCAGGCCGTCCTCGGGCTGCAGGTTGATCACGAGCTTGTTGGCGCGCGTGGCGCCCGGGAAGATCGGGTGCGGCACCGGGCGGAAATTGACGACGATCTGTGCATCCCGCTCGGCGAGCCGCTTGCCGGTGCGCAGGTAGAAAGGCACAGCCGGCCCAGCGCCAGTTCTGCACCTCGGTGCGGAGCGCGACGAAGGTCTCGGTCGCGCTGCCGGGCGGCACCTTGGTCTCCTCGAGATAGCCGGGCACCGGCTGGCCGCCGATGGTGCCCGCGCGGTACTGGCCCCGCACCACGTCGCGCGCGACCGACTCGGGCGTGAACGGCTTGAGCGAGCGCAGCACCTTGAGCTTCTCGTCGCGGATGGCGTCGGCGTCGTTCGTGGACGGCGGCTCCATCGCGATCATCGTGAGCAGCTGCAGCGCGTGGTTCTGCACCATGTCGCGCAGCGCGCCGGTGCGGTCGTAGAAGTCGCCCCGGGTGCCGACGCCGATGTCCTCGGCCAGCGTGATCTGGATGTTGGCCACGCTCTCCCGGCGCCACAGCGGCTCGAACAGCGCGTTGCCGAAGCGCAGCGCCATCAGGTTCTGCACGGCAGGCTTGCCGAGGTAGTGATCGATGCGGAAGGCCTGCTGCTCGCTGAAGGCGCGACGGACGACGCGGTTGATCTCCTGCGCGCTCGCCAGGTCGTGCCCGAGGGGCTTCTCCAGCACGACGCGCACGTGGGGCCCGTTCAGGCCGGCCGCGCCGAGCTGCTCGCAGACCACCGGGAACAGGTGAGGGCTCGTCGCCAGGTACAGCACCACGGTGCTGGCACCGCGCTCGTCCAGCCACGCTTTCAGCCCGGCGTAGTGCTCGGGCTGAGAGAGGTCCATGCGCCGGTAGTGAAGCAGCTTGGCGAAGCGCGCGAACTCGTCCTCGCTCGGTCGCTTGGACGGCTCGACGTCGTTGAAGCGCTCATGGATGAAGGCGCGGTACTCGTCGTCGCTGCGGTCGTCGCGCGCCACCGCCAGGATGCGTCCGCCGGGCGGCAGCTTGCCGTGGCGGAAGGCCTGGAACAGCGCCGGCATCAGCTTGCGCCATGTGAGGTCGCCGGTGCCGCCGAAGAAGACGAGGTCGAATGACATGGGAGTGATGTAATTAAGTTTCGTGTAGGATGATGCCGAAGTTTCTTCCGCGGGTCAAACGCGATGAACCAGCTCGAGCAACTGAAGCAGTGCACCACCGTGGTTGCAGACACCGGCAACTTCCGGGAATTGGCGCAGTTCGCGCCCCGGGACGCCACCACCAACCCCACGCTGATCCTGAAGGCCGTGAAGCAGCCGGCCTATGCGCCGCTGCTCGACGAGGTCGTCGCTGCGCACCGCGGCCTGCCGCTGCCGGAGCTCGTCGACGAGGTGATCGTGCGCTTCGGGCTCGAGATCCTCAAGATCGTTCCCGGGCGGGTCTCGACGGAGGTGGACGCCCGCTCCAGCTTCGACACCGGCGCCACGATCGCACGCGCGCACCATCTGATCTCGCTTTACGAGCGGGCCGGCATCGACCGTGATCGCGTGCTCATCAAGATGGCGTCGACCTGGGAAGGCATCCAGGCGGCCAAGGCGCTCCAGCACGAGGGCATCCACTGCAACCTGACGCTGCTCTTCTCGTTCTGCCAGGCACTGGCCTGTGCGCGAGGCCGGCGTGCAGCTCATCTCGCCCTTCGTCGGCCGCGTGTACGACTGGCACAAGAAGGCCGCCGGCACGGCCTGGAACGAGGCCGCGAACGCGGGCGAGCGCGATCCGGGCGTGCAGCTGGTGTCGCGCATCTACACCTACTACAAGCACTTCGAGATCGAGACGGAAGTCATGGGTGCCAGCTTCCGGAACGTCGGACAGATCCTCGCGCTTGCCGGTTGCGACCTGCTCACGATCAGCCCCGAGCTGCTGGGCGAGCTGCAGCGCAGCGACGAACCCGTCCCGCGCCGGCTCGATCCGCGTCGCGCGCAGGCTGCAGCCCGTGCACGCGGTCATGCACAACGAGGCGGCCTTCCGGTTCGAGCTCAACAACGACGCGATGGCCACCGAGAAGCTCGCGGAGGGCATCCGGGCGTTCGCGGCCGACGCGCAGTCGCTCGAGACGCTGCTGGCGCAGCGGAAGCCATGAGGTGCGATCGCACGACGGCATGGGCCGCATTGCGCGGCCACTTCGAGGCGCACGGCCGCACGCTGGACCTGCGCGATGCGTTCGCTCGCGATCCGCGGCGCTTCGATCGCTTCGGCGTCGAGGCGCCGGAAGTGTTCGCCGACCTGTCGAAGAATCTGTGGGACGAAGCTGCGCGGCGCCTGCTGCGTCGAGCTGGCCCGCGAGTGCGGCGTCGAGGCGCAGCGCGACGCGATGCTCGCCGGCGAACCGATCAACGTGACCGAGGGACGGGCGGTGCTGCACACGGCGCTGCGGGCCCCGCGCGGTGCGGCGCCCTTCGGCGACGAGGTGCACGATGTGCTCGACCGCGCGCTGGCCTTCGCCGAAGACGTGCGCGCCGGCGGCCGCATCCGGCATGTCGTGAACATCGGCATCGGCGGCTCCGATCTCGGGCCTCGCATGGCGCTGCGCGCGCTGGCGTCTTTCGTGCCGGCGCGGGCTGCAGTTCCACTTCGTCAGCAACGTCGACGGCCACGACATCGCGCCGGTGCTGGCGCGCCTGGACCCGCGCGAGACGCTGTTCATCATCGCGTCGAAGACCTTCACGACGCAGGAGACCATGGCCAACGCGCATGTCGCGCGCGAGTGGTTCCTGGCGCACGGCGGCGCGGACACGCGCCGGCACTTCGTGGCCGCCACCACCAACGTACAGGCGGCCGCGGCGTTCGGCATCGACACCACCTTCGGATTCTGGGATTGGGTGGGAGGGCGCTATTCGCTGTGGAGCGCGATCGGCCTGCCGATCGCCATCGGGATCGGTGCCGACGGCTTCCGCGCGCTGCTGGCAGGGGCGCACGCCATGGACCGGCACTTCGCGACCGCGCCGCTGGACGGCAACCTGCCGGTGCAGCTCGGCCTGCTCGACGTGTGGTATCGCAACTTCCATGGGTTCACGAGCCGCAGCGTCGCGCCCTACCACCAGGGGCTCGACCGGCTGCCGGCCTACCTGCAGCAGCTGGAGATGGAGAGCAACGGCAAGCGCGTCGACATCGACGGCGAGCCGTTGCCGATGCAGACGAGCCCGGTGGTCTGGGGCGAGCCGGGCACGAACGGACAGCACGCCTACTTCCAGATGCTGCACCAGGGCACGGACGTGATCCCGGTGGAATTCATCGCCGTGCGGCAGGCGACGCATGGCCATCCCGACCTGCATGCCAAGCTGCTGGCCAACTGCCTGGCGCAGAGCCAGGCACTCATGCTCGGCAAGCCGACCGACGAAGCGGCGCGCGAGAAGGCGCCCACGGCTTCGGCATCGCTCGATCGCGATGTGCTGGCCCGCCATCGCACTTTTCCCGGCAACCGGCCCAGCACGACGCTCGTGCTCGAACGGCTCACGCCGCACGCCCTGGGCGCGCTGGTCGCGCTCTACGAGCACCGCGTGTTCACGAGCGGCGCGCTGTGGGGCATCAACAGCTTCGACCAGTGGGGCGTGGAGCTCGGCAAGGCGTTGGCGAGCGACCTGCTGCCTCGCCTGGCCTCGGGCGATGTGTCCGGGCTCGACGCGTCGACGGCCGGGCTGCTGAAGCGGCTGAGAGCGTGACCGTCGTCTGGGACTTCGGCGGCGTGCTCTTTCACTGGCGCCCCGCGGCGCTGCTGGCGCGCGTGCTGCCCGCGCGCATGACGGACGAGGATGCCGCGGCGCGCTGGCAGGCGGCGTTCTTCCAGGCCTACGGCGGCGACTGGGGCGACTTCGACCGCGGGACGATCGATGCCTCGTCGCTGGTCTCGCGAATCGCCGCACGCACGGGCTTGCAGCCGTCGGAAGTGCAGGCCGTGGTCGAGGCCGTGCCGGCGGAACTCAGCCCGATCGACGACAGCGTTGCGCTGCTGGCGCGTCTGCACGAGAAGCGGTGTCAGGCAATGCTTCCTGTCGAACATGCCTGCGCCGTTCGCGGCGCACCTGGAGCGCAGCCACGCCTTCATGCGCTGGTTCGACGAAGGCATCTTCTCGTCGCGCGTGCACCTGATCGAAGCCCGAGCCGGCCATCTTCGCGCTCGCCGCCGAGCGCTTCGGCGTGCCGGCGCAGGACCTGGTCTTCATCGATGACCACGATGCCAACGTCGCCGCGGCGCGGGGCGCGGGATGGCGGAGCATCCGGTTCACCGGCGCCGCAGCCTGCGCGACCGAGTTGGAGCGCCTGATCTGCGCGTGCAGATTCCTAGGCCCGCTCGAGCGCCTGCTCGACGTCGACCAGCGTAGCGAAGCGGCCGACCAGCACCGTTTCCGTCCGCTCGCGGATCTGGGCGGCGCTGAGCACCGCGCCGGCCGGCGTCTTCATGTCGAAGGTCAGGGTGGCTTCGCTGACGAAGTCGACCTCGAAGCCTTCGTCGCTGGCGTGGCGCGTCGTCGTCTCGCAGCACTGCTCGGTCCGGATGCCGGCGACCATCAGCCGGCGGACGCCGTGCGCGCGCAGCCATGGCAGCAACGGCGTGCCGACCAGGGCGCTGTGGCGATGCTTTTCCACGGCAAGAGCGGCGTCGTAAGGGACGAGGCCGTCCAGCGGCCGCACCAGGCCGCTCTCGGGCGCGAATGGGTTGCCCGGCTCCCGCGGGCCATCGGTATGGAAGACCCGAACCACCGGCACCCCGCGCGCCGCGCATCCGGCCACGAGCGCGTTCACGCGGTCGAGGAAGTCCGGCACCGCGTCGGCCGACCAGTACGGCCGGCTGACGAAGGATTGCTGGACGTCGATGAGCAGCAGGGCAGTGTTCATGGCGGTTTCCCTCGAAATGTGGTGGCATCAGGCGCGCGACAAGCCCGCGACGGCCTTCAGCGCCGTTTCGCGGCCCTGGGCGAGGATGCGCTCGCGCCACTGGTCGTCGTCGATGTAGAACGCGTCCTTCAGGCGCTGCTTGATCTCCTTGCCCTGGGCCTCCCCGGCTTCCGGGTGGTTCTCGAGCCATTGGTCGGCGCGCAACGCTTGCACGACCTCCATCAGCGGCAGGGTGCCGAACTCCAGCGCGATGCCGGTGTACTCGGCTTGCGCGCATTCCTGGTAGGCGACCTCGAACATGAGGCCGTTCAGCGGCGTGGCGCTCGCGCTGCCGTCGGCCAGCGCGGTCACCTCCGGGCCCCACCAAGAGCGCGCGCGCCGCAGCGCCTGCTGGTCGTCGTCGCGGCCGGCGAAGATGCGCTCGCCGTGGCCGGACGGGCCGAGGCCGGTGTGGAGGTCGATCCACCCGAGCCGCGTGCAGCGCGTGGCGTGTTCGCGCAGCACGTGGCGCAGCGTCTGCTGGCTCCAGGTCGGGTTCTGGCCGCCGTAGAACAGGCCCTGCGGGTGGGTGTGCTGGCCGGCGGAAATGGCCTGCTGCAGGGCGCGCATGCCGCGCCCTTCGATGAACCGCTGCAGCCCGGCCTCGACTTCGGGAGCGGGCGGCCAGGTGGCCGGCACGAGCAGCGACGCGATCTCGTCGTAGGCCTCGTTGATCGGCAGGGGCGCGGAGAAGTCGTGGAAGTTGCGGTTCAGGTCGACGTTCTCGTGCGTGGTGCGCCGGCACCAGGAGAAGCCGTACGGGTTCAGCGCGTGGACGTAGAGCACGGCCACGCCGGCTTGCTGGGCCGCCTGGTGGAACGCGCGGTCTCCGAGCAGCGCGACCTGGACCCCGGACCCGGCATAGCCCTCGACGCCGTGGCAGGCGCTGCTGACCAGGAGCAGCGCGGGGGCGTCCGCCGCGCCGAGGCGGGCCACGTCCATGGACAGCGCCTCGCCGTCGCGGCCGAGCATCGGGTGCGGGTGCGCATGGACGTCGAGCCCGGCCCGATCGGCCGCGATCAGGAACTTGGAGCGCGCGTCCGCGTAGCTGTTGCCGAAGCAGGCGGAGGCATTCATCTCAGTTGCGAAGGCGCTTCGGGGGGGTCATCTTCAGCCACTGCTCGGCCAGCCGCACCCACATCGTGGCGCCGAGGGGGATCAGGTCGTCGTTGAAGTCGTAGCTGGGGTTGTGCAGCATGCACGGGCCCATGCCGTGGCCGCCGGCGCGGTGGGCGCCGTCGCCGTTGCCGATCAGGAAGTAGCAGCCGGGCTTGTGCTGAAGGAAGTAGCTGAAGTCCTCGGCGCCCATCGTGGGCTCGAAGTCGTGCACGGCGTCGGGGCCGGCCATCTCGGCCAGCACCTGGCGCACGAACGACGTCTCGGCCTCGTGGTTGATGGTGGGCGGGTAGTTGCGCTGGAATTCGAACTCGCACTGCAGCTCGAACGCCTCGCAGGTGGCCTCGGAGATCGTCTTCATGCGCCGCTCGATGAGGTCGAGCACCTCGGTGGTGAAGGTGCGCACCGTGCCTTCGAGCACGCAGCTGTCGGGCACGACGTTCGTCGCCTCGCCGGCATGGATCATCGTCACGGAGATCACGCCGGTGTCGATCGGGCGCTTGTTGCGCGTGAGGATGGTCTGGAAGGCCTGGACCATCTGGCAGGCGGCCGGCACCGGGTCGAGCCCCAGGTGCGGCATGGCGCCATGCGAGCCCTTGCCGCGCAGCGTGATCTTGAACTCGTTGCTCGAGGCGAAGGCCGGGCCGCTGCGCAGCGCGAAGTGGCCCACCGGCAGCCCGGGCCAGTTGTGCGCGCCGAACATCGCCTCCATCGGGAAGCGCTCGAACAGGCCGTCCTTGATCATCTCCCGCGCCCCGCCGCCGCCTTCCTCGGCCGGCTGGAACACGAGGTAGACGGTGCCGTCGAAGTCGCGCTGCCGTGCCAGGTGCTTTGCCGCGCCCAGCAGCATGGCGGTGTGGCCGTCGTGGCCGCAGGCATGCATGCGGCCGGCGTGCCGGCTCGCGTGCTCGAACTTGTTGTGCTCGGTCATGGGGAGCGCATCGATGTCTGCGCGCAGGCCGACCGCCCGGCCGGACGAGCCGTTGCGCACGATGCCCACCACGCCGGTGGTGCCGAGGCCGCGCTCGACGGGAATGCCCCAGTCGGTGAGCGCCTTGGCGATGAGGTCGGAGGTGCGCTGTTCCTGGAAGCAGAGCTCGGGATGCGCGTGGATGTCGCGTCGCAGGGCGGCAATGGCCGCGGCGTCGGCGAGGATGGAGTCGATCGGCTTCATCGCGGGGCCTCGCGGGGGAAACGGGCATCTTACTGCCGCCCCTGCGAGGGAATGGGCGCCTGTGACATAGTCCCTCCATGCACACGGTCCATGCCGCCTGCCCCCATGACTGCCCTGACACCTGCGCGATCCGCGTCACGGTGGATGACGGGCGCGTCGTCCACCTCCAGGGCGACCCCGAGCACGCCAACACGCGGGGGGCGCTGTGCACCAAGGTGTCGCGCTACGCGGAACGCACGTACCACCCGGACCGCGTGCTGCAGCCCCTCAGGCGGGTCGGGCCGAAGGGGTCGGGCTCGTTCGAGCCGGTGAGCTGGGAGGCGGCGCTCGACGAGATCGCGCAGCGGCTGTCGGCCATCGCGGCGCGCGACCCCGAGGCCATCGTGCCCTACAGCTACGCGGGAACGATGGGCCTGCTGCAGGGCGAGTCGATGGCCGCGCGCTTCTTCAACCGGCTCGGCGCGTCGCGGCTGGACCGCACCATCTGCTCGTCGGCCGGCGGCGAGGCGCTGCTCGCACACGTACGGCGCGCAAGGTGGGCATGCACGTGCGCTTCTTCGCCGAGAGCCGGCTGATCGTGATCTGGGGCAGCAACTCCATCACGTCCAACCTCCACTTCTGGACGCTCGCCCAGGAGGCCAAGCGCGCCGGCGCCAAGCTCTGGTGCATCGACCCGCGGCGCACCGAGACGGCCGACAAGTGCCATCGGCACCTCGCGATCCGCCCGGGCACCGACGGCGCGCTGGCGCTCGCGGTGATGCACGAGCTGGTGACCCATGGCTGGGTCGACGCGGACTACGTCGCGCGGCACACGTGAGCGGCTTCGACGCCCTGCGCGAGCGCGCGCTGCAATGGCCTCCCGAGCGCGCGGCCGACGTGTGCGGCGTCGCTGCGGACGACATCCGCGAGCTGGCACGCGACTACGGCACCACCGCGCCTGCAGCCATCCGGCTGAACTACGGCATGCAGCGCGTGCGCGGCGGCGGCAGCGCAGCGCGCGCTGATCGCGCTGCTGCCGTGCCTCACGGGCGCCTGGCGGCATCGCGCCGGCGGGCTGCTGCTGTCGAGTTCCGGCTGGTTCTCGCGGGTGCGCAACGACCGCGCGCTGCAGCGGCCCGACCTGCTCGCCGGCCGCAACCCGCGCACCATCAACATGAGCACCATCGGCGACGCGCTGCTCAGCCCGGCTTCGCCGGCGTTCGGCCCGCGCATCGAGGCGCTCGTCGTCTACAACAGCAACCCGGTGGCGGTGGCGCCGGAGTCGCCGAAGGTGGTGCAGGGCTTCGCGCGCGACGACCTGTTCACCGTGGTGCTCGAGCACTTCCTCACCGACACGGCCGACCATGCCGACTTCGTGCTGCCCGCGACGACGCAGCTCGAGCACCTGGACGTGCACACGTCCTACGGCCACACCGACGTGCTCATCAACGAGCCGGCCATCGCGCCGCTCGGCCAGGCGCGGCCGAACACCCGGATCTTCCGCGATCTCGCGGCGCGCATGGGGCTGGAGGACACCTGCTTCCGCGACGACGACGAGAGCGCTGCTGCGCGCAGGCGCTCGATGGCGTGGATCTCGGCCGCGCTGCGCGAGCGCGGCTGGGTGTCGCTGCCCTTGCCGGACGCGCCGTTCGCCGACGGCGGCTTTCCCGACGCCCGACGGGCGCGCCCGTGTCGACGCGCCCGGGCTGGGCGTGCCCGACTTCGTGCCCAACTACGAGAGCACCGCGTCGGCGCCGGCCCTGGCGGCCCGCTATCCGCTGGCGATGATCTCGCCGCCGGCCCGCCATTTCCTCAATTCGAGCTTCGTCAACGTGAAGAGCCTGCGAGCGATCGAGGGCGAGCCGCTGGTCGAGATCCACCCCGAGGACGCGTCTGCGCGCGGCATCCGCGACGGCGACATGGTGCGCGTCTTCAACGACCGCGGCAGCTACCGCTGCCGCGCCGCGGTGAGCGAGCGCGCCCGCCCGGGCGTCGTGAACGGGCTGGGCGTCTGGTGGCGCAAGTTCGGCGTGGACGGCAGCAACGTGAACGAGCTGACGCACCAGCGCCTGACCGACATCGGCCGCGCGCCGACGTTCTACGACTGCCTGGTCGACGTGGCGGCGTGAAGCTCGGCATGGCGATGGGACTCGGCTCCGCAGCGCTGGTGGCCGCCGTGGCAGTGTGCGCGACCACCGGCTGCGGCGGCGCCGGCTACATCGCGCGCAGCACGGGCGGGCACCTCGACCTGGCGTCCAAGGCGAAGCCGGTGGCCGAGTGGCTCGAGGACGACAAGACGCCGCCCGCGCTGCGCGAGCGGCTGGCGCTGTCGCAGCGCATGCGCGACTTCGCCATCCAGGAGCTCGCGCTGCCCGACAACCGCAGCTACCGCTCGTACGCCGACCTCGGGCGGCCCTACGCCGTGTGGAACGTCGTCGCGGCGCCGGAGCTGTTCGCTGCAGCTGAAGACCTGGTGCTTCCCGGTCTTCGGCTGCGCCGGCTATCGCGGCTACTTCCAGGTCAGCCAGGCCGACGAGCTCGGCGAGCAGCTGCGCGGCGAGGGCTGGGAAGTCTCGCGTCTACGGCGTGCCCGCCTATTCCACGCTCGGGTGGACGGACTTCCTCGGCGGCGATCCGCTGCTCAACACCTTCATCCACCAGCCCGAGGGCGAGCTGGCGCGGCTGATCTTCCACGAGCTCGCGCACCAGGTGGTCTACGCGAAGGACGACACCGAGTTCAACGAGTCGTTCGCCACGGCCGTCGAGCGCATCGGTGCCGGGCGCTGGCTGCAGGAGCACGCCAGCGAGGCGGCGAGAGCCCAGTACGAGCTGCTCGACAGCCGCCGGCGCGAGTTTCGCCGCCTCACGCGCGCCACGCGCGAGCGGCTGGATACGCTCTTCCGCAGCACCGTTCCCGACGAGCGCAAGCGCGAGGGCAAGGCGGCGCTGATGGCGCAGATGCGTGCCGACTACGAGCGGCTGAAGTCGGAGCGCTGGGGCGGCTACGCCGGCTACGACGGCTGGTTCCAGCGCGCCAACAACGCGGCCCTGGCGGTGCAGGGCGCCTACGACGACCTGGTGCCGGAGTTCGAGCGCCTGTTCGAGCGCGAGGGCCGCGACTTCGCGCGCTTCTATGCCGCCGTCAAGCGCCTGGCCGCCTTGCCGAAGGACGAACGGCACGCCACACTGCGCGCCATCTGACGCCGCTCCCGCGCCATGCCCGACATCAAGCTCCGACGATCCCACAAGCTGGGCCTGCCGAAGGCGCGCAAGATCGCATGGAAGTGGGCCGAGAAGGTGGAGGAGAAGTTCGGCATGGAGTGCACGGTGATCGAAGGCGAGGACGGCGACACGGTCGCCTTCAAGCGCAGCGGGGTCAGCGGCGAGCTGCAGGTCGCGGCGGACCACTTCGAGTCTGCACGCGCGGCTGGGCTTCCTGCTCGGCGCGTTCAGCAAGACGATCGAGGCGGAGATCGAGAAGGAGCTCGACGCGCTGCTCGGCCAGGCCGCCGCCAAGAGCCGCCCCGCAAGGCCAGCCCAGCCAAGGCCAGCCCAGGCCAGCAAGGCCGCCCCGGCCAAGGCGAAGCGAAAGGCTACTTGAGCGATTCGATCAGGTCGACGTACGCCTGCTTCGCATCGTCGCTGCTCTTGCCCTGGAGCTCGTTCCAGGCGTCCCACTTGGCGCGTCCCACCATGTCGGTGAAGCCGGGCCGCTTGCCCTCCACGTCGCCCGCGGTGGCCTGCTTGTACAGCGCGTAGATCTTCAGCAGCGTCATGTTGTCGGGCTTCTCCGGCAGCGCCTTGCTGTCGGCAACGGCCTTGTCGAACGCGGCTTTGAGGTCGGCCATGGCGGTCTCCTGCGTCAAAATGGGCAACGGACGGCCCGCATGGTAACCAGCATCGCGGCCCGCGGAACAAAGCGTCCCCGAGGAGACTCCCGATGAGCCTGGCCAGCGAGCGCATGTCGCGCGTCGATACCGCGTGGCTGCGCATGGACACCGACGCGAACCTGATGATGATCGTCGGCGTGTGGCTCCTGGCGCCGCGCGTGGGAGTCGACGCGGCTGCGCGAGCGCGTTCGCGGCAGCCTGCTGAAGTACGACCGGTTCCGCCAGAGGGTGGTGGAAGACGCGCATGGGCGCGAGCTGGGTCGAGGACGAGGCGTTCGAGATCGACCGCCACGTGGTGCCCGAGACGCTGCCGCGCCGGCGTGGCCGCAGCGCCCTGCAGGCGCTGCAGGAGCGTGTCGGCGAGCTCGCCGCCGCGCCGCTCGACCCGGCCCACCCGCTGTGGCAGATGCACCTGGTCGAGGACTTCGACGGCGCGCGCAGCGCCATCGTGATCCGCATCCACCACTGCATCGCCGACGGCATCGCGCTGATCTCCGTGATGATCGTCGATGGCCGACGGCGGCAAGGCGCCGCCCACGCGCGCGCAGCAGCAGCCGCGCGACGACGCCGACTGGCTCACCGACGTGGTCCTCGCGTCCGTTCACCGACGTGGCGGTCAAGGCGATCGGGCTCACCGGTGAGGGCGTGGCGCGCGGCATGGAGATGCTGGCGAATCCCCAGCAGCCGCAGCTGGGCTCGATGGACATGGCGCGCGTGGGCTACCAGGTGGTCAGCGACGCGGCGTCGATCGCGCTGATGCCCGACGACTCGCCGACCCGGCTGAAGGGCAAGGCCGACGCGGGCAAGCGCGTCGCGTGGGGCGAGCCGCTGCCGCTGGACCAAGTGCGCACGGTCGGCAAGGCGCTGAACTGCTCGATCAACGACGTGCTGCTGTCCAGCGTCGCCGGTGCGATCGGCGCGTACCTGCGCGACAAGGGCGACGATCCGACCGGCAAGGAGATCCGCGCCATGGTGCCGGTGAACCTGCGGCCGCTCGACCAGGCGCACCAGCTCGGCAACCGCTTCGGCCTGGTGCCGCTGGTGCTGCCGATCGGCATCGCCAATCCCGTGGAGCGCGTGTATGCAGTGCGCACGCGCATGAACGGCCTGAAGGGCAGCTACCAGCCGCTGCTGGCCTTCGGCGTGCTGGCGGTGGCCGGCCTGCTGATCAAGCCGGCGCAGGACGGCGCTGCTCAACGCGTTCGTCGCGCAAGGCGACGGCGGTGATGACCAACGTGCCGGGGCCGCGCGAGAAGCTGAAGTTCTGCGACAGCACATCGAGCAGGTGATGTTCTGGGTGCCGCAGTCGGGCGACATCGGCATGGGCGTGTCGATCCTGAGCTACGGCGGCGGCGTGCAGTTCGGGCTCATCACCGACCGGCAGCTGTGCCCCGATCCGGAGGACATCATCGACCGCTTCGAGCCCGAGTTCGAGAAGCTGCTGCTGGTGACGCTGATGCTCCCGTGGGACGAGACGCCCTAGCGCCGCGGTCGCCGCGTCGTCACTCCTCCAGCTCGGCCTTCGCCATCTCCACGTCCAGGCGCTCCATCGCGTCCATCGGCTGGCACGCCGCGGCCTCGGCGTACAGCGCCTCGGCTTCCTTCATGCGCTTCTCGCCTTCGAGCATCACCAGCCCGTTGGCGTACTCGACCAGGGCGATGGCCGAGGCGGGATGGAGCTCCAGCGCCTTCTGGAACAGCTTCAGCCCGGTTGCGGCTTCGGCCCCGTACGTCCTGCCGAGCAGCTTGCCGACCTTGTCGATCACCTCGGCGTGGAAGGCGCCCAGCGCGATGTGCGCGTCGGCATGCTTCGGGGCCAGCTTGATGGCGGTCTCCAGGGCCGCCTTCACCTTGCCGCCGAGCCCTGCGCGAGCGCCTTGGCCACGCTGATGCCCTGGCTGTAGCGGCCCAGCGCGTAGGCGAGCAGGTACTAGGCGTTGGCGTTCTTCGGGTCTTCCGCGGCCTGCGCCTTCCGCGCGCTCGACGACCGCCAGGAACATCGCCAGCTTTGCCTTCTCGCTTTTCTCGAGGTAGTTGGCGTAGATGGCCTGCGCCTTGTTGGCCACCGTGATGCCGGCGCCGCCGGCCTTCAGCCCGGCTTCGTGCGCCTTCTGGAACTCGCCGGCGTGGAACAGCGCCCATGCCGCCAGCACGTTGGCTGTCCTTCGGGCAGGGCTCGGCGTCGCCGGCGTGCAGGCGCGACCAGTGCTTCTTCAGCGCCGCGGCGTCGTAGACGTAGGCGGCGTTGTCGTAGGGGAAGGCGGTCCACTTGGCCATGCCCGTCGTCTCCTCTTGGTATGTGTCGCGTTCAGCCGCCGTCGCGATAGCTGCCGGCCAGGCGGTGCAGGTGCTCGCGCGCGGCCGGGTCCAGGTAGGGCATCAGCAGGCTCAGCACATGATAGGCGCCGCGCGCCAGCGCAGCGCCTGCGCTGTCCGGCTCCAGCGCCTTGCGCGGGTCGCGCACGTACTCGTAGCTCAGCCAGTAGGTGAGCACCACGACCATGGCACGCGGCCACCGCTTCCGCCTCCCGGTGCTCGATGCGCATGCCGCTGCCGCGGGACAGGCCATCGAGCACCCCGGACACCGCGCGCGACTTGTTCTTCAGCACCGACTGGAAGTGCGTCTCGAGCCGGCGGTTCTTCGACAGCAGGTCGTTGAGGTCGCGGTACAGGAAGCGGTACTGCCAGATCAGCTCGAACAGCATGTGGAAGAAGAGCCAGGCGTCCTCGACGTTCTCGCACGCCGTCGGCGGCCTGCAGCAGCTCGTTCAGGCCGGCCTCGTAGCGCCCGAACAGCGTGTTGATCAGCTCGTCCTTGGCCGGGTAGTGGTAGTACAGGTTGCCCGGGCTGATGTTCATCTCGGCGGAGATCAGCGTGGTGCTGACGTTCGGCTCGCCGAAGCGGTTGAACAGCTCGAGCGTCACCTCCAGGATGCGTTCGGCGGTGCGGCGCGGCTTCTTGGGCGGCATGGTGGGGCGCATTCTCACGCATTACGCGCTCCCTACAATCGCCGCCCATGCCCGCCGTCTCCTTCCAGCAAGTCGCCAAGACGTACCCCGGCGCGCGAAGCGCGTTGCGCGCGCTCGACGGCGTGTCGTTCGACATCGAGGCCGGCGAGTTCTTCGGGCTGCTCGGCCCCAACGGCGCCGGCAAGACGACGCTCATCTCCATCCTCGCCGGCCTGGTTCGCGCCACCGCAGGGCGCGTCAGCGTGCTCGGACACGATGTCGTGGCCGACTATGCGCAGGCGCGGCGCTCGCTCGGCATCGTGCCGCAGGAGCTGGTGTTCGATCCGTTCTTCTCGGTGCGCGAGACGCTGCGCATCCAGAGCGGCTACTTCGGCGTCAGGCACAACGACGCGTGGATCGACGAGCTGCTGCACAGCCTCGGCCTGGCCGACAAGGCGGGCGCCAACATGCGCCAGCTCTCCGGGGGCATGAAGCGGCGCGTGCTGGTCGCGCAGGCGCTCGTGCACCGCCCGCCCGTGATCGTGCTCGACGAGCCGACCGCCGGCGTCGACGTGGAGCTGCGCCAGACGCTGTGGCAGTTCATCGCGCGCCTGAACCGCGCCGGGCACACCGTGCTGCTGACCACGCACTACCTCGAGGAAGCCGAGGCGCTGTGCGGGCGCATCGCCATGCTCAAGCAGGGCCGCGTGGTGGCGCTGGACCGCACCGCCGCGCTGCTCGCCGGCACCGCCAGCACGATGCTCAGCTTCAAGACCGACGATGCGCTGCCGCGCCTCGCTCGCCGCCAATGCGCGGGTGACCGGGCGCATCGTGCAGCTGAAGGCGCACGACGCCGCGGAGGTGGAGGCGCTGCTCGCCGCGCTGCGCGAGCACGGCGTGCGGGTGGAGGATCTCGAGATCGGCCGCGCCGACCTGGAAGACGTCTTCCTCGAGATCATGCAGGGCGCAGCGGAGATCGTCGCGTGAGCCGCGTCACGCTCGAGGGCGCCGGCACGTTGTTCCGCAAGGAGATCCTGCGCTTCTGGAAGGTCGCGCTTCCAGACCGTGGCGGCGCCCGTGCTCACCGCGGTGCTGTACCTGCTCATCTTCGGCCATGTGCTGGAGGACCGGGTCGAGGTGTTCCCCGGCGTCGGCTACACGGCGTTCCTGATCCCGGGGCTCGTGATGATGAGCGTGCTGCAGAACGCGTTCGCCAACAGCAGCTCCTCCCTGATCCAGAGCAAGATCACCGGCAACCTCGTGTTCCTGCTCGTCACGCCGCTGTCGCACTGGGCCTGGTATGCGGCCTACGTCGGCGCGTCGATCGTGCGCGGACTGGCCGTGGGCACGGGCGTGTTCCTCGTGACGGTGTGGTTCGCGCCGTTGTCGCTTCGCGCAGCCGTGGTGGATCGTCGTCTTCGTCGCGCTGGGGGCGGCCATGCTCGGCAGCCTCGGCCTGATCGCCGGCCTGTGGGCCGAGAAGTTCGACCAGATGGCGGCGTTCCAGAACTTCATCATCATGCCCATGACCTTCCTCTCGGGCGTGTTCTATTCGGTGCGCTCGCTGCCCCCGTTCTGGTACGAGGTGAGCCACCTGAACCCCTTCTTCTACATGATCGACGGCTTCCGGCGCGGCTTCTTCGGCGCCAGCGACGTGTCCCCGTGGCTCAGCCTGGCCGTGGTGGGCACCAGCTTCGTGGCGGTCGCCGCGATCACGCTGCGCCTGCTGTCCCGCGGCTACAAGCTCAGGGCCTAGGCAGGTCGAGCAGCACCGGCCGCCAGCGCGAGTGCCTCGTGCTGCTCGTCGTCGAGCGGCCTTCCGGTGGTTTCGAGCCAGGCTCCGCCACAGCAGCGGGCGCTGCATCGGTGCCAGCCGACGCTGCAGCCTCGCGAAGGCGCGTGCGGTGGCGCGCGGCGACGTGGGCGGCCAGGACGCCGGCTGCACCGGCATCGCGGCGAGCATGCGGGCGCGCCAGGCGGTCGGGTTCCCGTCGGCGAGCAGCGGCGCCACGAAGGCGCTGGCGCGCAGCGCGTCGTCGGCGAGCGCGGCCAGCGGCGCGCGTCCCGGCACGATCCGCGCGCCGCGCATCAGGTGACGCACGACGAGCCAGCGCAGCACGGCCGCGCGCGTGGTCGCGAGCGAAGCGGCCGCCCGCAGCACGGCCCGGCGCTGGGTGCGCGGCGCGGCAGCCGTGCGCAGCGCCATCCGCTCCATCACGCGCTGTCGGGTCGCCGGCGAGAGCGCCGTCAGTTCGCGGCGCACCGCCTCCGCGACGCCCACCCGCGCCGTGGCAGCGTGCGATGCGGCCCAGCTGCCGTCATCGCCCGGCCCGCCGATCAGGGTCAGCAGCGCACAGGCCAGCTCGCCGGGCCCGTGCCAGCGGTCGATGCGCGCCAGCGCCTCGCGCTCCCGCTCGGCCGGGCCGGCCCATTCAGGGTTCTGCAGTGCGTCGTGCCGGTGCGCTTCCGGCGCCGCATCGGCGCCATCGCCGCGCGGCTGCGGCGCGCCTTGCGCGCCCGTCGAAGGCGCGAGCCGCGGGACGAGATCGTCGTCCCCCGGCGGCGGCGGCAGCACGTCGGCCGGAAGGGGCCCGGGATCACGCCCGTACAGCCGGCGCAGCCGCTCGCGGATCGGCGGGTGGGTGGCCCACCACCAGGCCCGGGCGCCGGACCGGCTCAGCATCAAGTGGGCGAGGCTGCCGACCTGCGGCGCGCGCAGCCGGTCCTCGTGCCGGCGCGCCTGCTCGGCGATCTTGCGCAGCGCGCCGCCGATGCCCGCCACGACGCGCGTGTACTTCACGGCCGACGCATCGGCGAGGAACTCGCGCTCGCGCGACACGGCCGCCTGGAGCAGCCGACCGGCCGCCCAGCCGAGCGACCCCACCGCCATGAATGCCAGGCCGAACAGGTAGGCGGCCGGCGGCTGCCTCCGAAGCTCGTCGCGCGCCGCCAGCATGCGGCCGAACATGAAGAGCATCTGCAGGCCCCACACCAGCCCGATCGAGGCGCATGTTCAGCCGCGTGTCGCCGTGCTCCAGATGGCTGAACTCGTGCGCCACCACGCCCTGCAGCTCCTCGCGGGTGAGCCGCTCCAGCGCGCCGCGCGTGACCGCGACGACGGCGTCGTCGGGCGTCCAGCCGGCCGCGAACGCGTTGATGGCCTCCTCGCGCGGCAGCACCCAGGCGCCCGGCGGCGGCATGCGGCTCGCGAGCGCCATCTCCTGCACGATGTTGGCGAACCGCCGTTCCAGGCGGTCCGCAGCGTGCTGGCCCGAGGTCTGCACCGGCCTCCCGCCGGCCATCCTGGCCACGTGCGCGCCGCCGTCGCGCAGCCGCAGCGTCTCGAACCAGCAGCCGCCGAGCACGTAGAGCAGCACGAGCCCGGTGTTGGTCTCGAAGAACCAGTCCGGGAAGCCGACGAACGGCATGCTGACCCAGTAGGCGACGGCCAGCACCGCGTTGACCGCCAGCACCAGCACCGCCACGACCAGCACGAACAGCACCAGCAGGCGGCGCGTCGAAGCCTGCGCCGCGTCCTGGTGGGCGCGAAAGCGCACGGCCCGGCTCCGCTACAGCTTGATGCGCGGCGCTTCGCGCTCGGCGTCGCTCGACGTCGCCTGCAGCATGGCGGCGGCGCGGAAGCCGAAGACGCCGGCCACCACGTTGGCGGGCGCCTGCTGCGCCGCGTTGTTGTAGTCGAGCACGGAATCGTTGAACGCCTGGCGCGCGAAGGCGATGCGGTTCTCGGTGTGCGTGAGTTCCTCGGACAGCTCGCGCAGCGTGCCGTCGGCCTTCAGCTCCGGGTAACGCTCCACGACCGCCATCAGGCGCGACAGCGCGCCGTCCAGCACCTGCTCGGCGCCGGCCAGGGCGCCGATGCGCGCGCCGTCGGCAGGCCGTGCGCGCGCCGCATCGGCGGCGCCGCGCGCCGTGTTGCGGGCGGCGATCACGGCCTCCAGCGTCTCGCGCTCATGCTGCACGTACTTGCGCGCAGCCTCGACGAGATTGGGCACGAGGTCGTGGCGCCGCTTGAGCTGGACGTCGATCTGCGCGAAGGCGTTGGCGATCTCGTTGCGCTGGCGCACGAGCCGGTTGTAGGCCGCGACCGCCCACGCGACCAGCGCCAGCGCGATCCCCAGGACCACGATCTGCGTCACACCCATAGTCCCTCCCTGCAGTGCCGTTGCCGGTGGCGGCACTGTACCTACAATCCCGCCCCATGGCCGACCCCACCGCCGCCGAAGTCCAGGCGTTCATCGCCGCGGGCCTGCCCTGCGCCCACCTCGAAGTGGAGGGCGACGGGCGGCATTTCTTCGCCACCATCGTGTCGGCCGAGTTCGAAGGCCGCAGCCGCGTGGCGCGGCACCAGCGGGTCTACGCGGCGCTCGGCGATAGAATGCGCGAGCAAATCCACGCGCTGTCGATGAAGACGCTGACGCCCGCCGAGTGGGCGCAAAGCCAGACCCCGGCCGAGCACCACCGCCATTGAACCCACCCGCGGCAAGCCGCGGGTGACGGGCTGCGTCATCTTCGTGGCGCCCCGGCTCCCGCTGTGCGTCGCCACAGCACCATGGACAAACTCCTCATCCGCGGCGGCCAACCCCTGAAGGGCGAGGTCGCGATCTCCGGCGCGAAGAACGCGGCGCTGCCCGAGCTCGCCGCCGCGCTGCTCGTGGCCGAGCCGGTGACGCTGGCCAACGTGCCGCGGCTGCAGGACGTCGCGACGATGCTGAAGCTGCTGCGCCACATGGGCGCCCGGGCCGACCGCTCCGACGCTGCGCCGGACGAAGTCACGATCGATGCATCGGCCCTCACCGCGCCCCGAAGCGCCGTACGACCTCGTGAAGACCATGCGGGCGGCCATTCTCGTGCTCGGGCCGCTGCTGGCGAGGTTCGGCGAGGCCCGCGTCTCGCTGCCCGGCGGCTGCGCCATCGGCTCGCGCCCGGTCGACCAGCACATCAAGGGCCTGCAGGCCATGGGCGCGGAGATCGTCGTCGAGCACGGCTACATCGTGGCGCGTGCGTCGCGCCTGAAGGGTGCGCGCATCACGCACCGACATGGTGACGGTGACGGGCACCGAGAACCTGCTCATGGCCGCGACGCTGGCCGACGGCGAGACCGTGCTCGAGAACGCGGCGCGGGAGCCGGAGATCCCCGACCTGGCCGAGATGCTGATCGCCATGGGCGCGCGCATCGAGGGCCACGGCACCAGCCGCATCCGCATCGTGGGCGTCGAGCGACTGCACGCCGCCGAAGGCGCCCCATCGCATCATCCCGGACCGCATCGAGGCCGGCACGTTCCTGTGCGCGGTGGCCGCTGCCGGGGGCGACGTGTCGCTGCGGCGCGCCGACGCGCGGCACCTGGAAGCGGTGATCGACAAGCTGCGCGAGGCGGGTGTCGCCATCGATGCCGGCGACGGCTGGCATCCGCGTGCGCGCCGACGGGCGGCCGCGGGCGGTGAGCTTCCGCACCAGCGAATACCCCGCGTTCCCGACCGACATGCAGGCCCAGTTCATGACCGCTCAACTGCATCGCCGACGGCGCTTCCAGCGTGACCGAGACGATCTTCGAGAACCGCTTCATGCACGTCAACGAGCTGCTGCGCCTGGGCGCGCGCATCGAGGTGGACGGCCACACGGCGCTCATCCAGGGCGTGCCGAAGCTGTCCGGCGCGACCGTCATGGCCACCGACCTGCGGGCATCGGCCAGCCTCGTGATCGCCGGCCTGGTCGCGGAGGGCGAGACGCAGGTCGACCGCATCTACCACCTCGACCGCGGCTACGACCGGATGGAAGCGAAGCTGCGCGGCATCGGCGCGCGACATCGAGAGGGTCGCATGACCCTGCTCACGCTCGCGCTGTCCAAGGGCCGCATCGTCGACGAGACGCTCCCGCTGCTGAAGGCCGCCGGCATCGAGCTGGTCGAGACGCCGGACACATCGCGCCGCCTGATCGTCGAGACCAACCGGCCGGACGTGCGCGTCGTCCTCGTGCGCGCCACCGACGTGCCCACCTACGTGCAGCACGGCGGCGCCGACATCGGCGTCGCGGGCAAGGACGTGCTGCTCGAGTCCGGGCTGCAGGGGCTGTTCCAGCCGCTGGACCTGCGCATCGCGCGCTGCCGCATGAGCGTGGCGACGCGCGACGACTTCGACTACGCCGCAGCGGTCCGCCAGGGCTCGCGCATCCGCGTGGCCACCAAGTACACGCAGACCGCGCGGCAGCACTTCGCCGACAAGGGCGTGCACGTCGACCTCATCAAGCTCTACGGCTCGATGGAGCTGGCGCCGCTCACCGGCCTGGCCGATGCCATCGTCGACCTCGTCTCCAGCGGCAGCACGCTGAAGGCCAACCACCTCGTCGAGGTCGAGCGCATCATGGACATCAGCGCGCGGCTCATCGTCAACCAGGCGTCGCTCAAGCTCAAGCGGGAGCCGATCGCGCGCAATCATCGATGCCTTCGCGGCCGCCGATCGCAGCCATGAGCCTTGCCCTGCGCCTCCTGCACACCGACGCCGACGCGCTTCGAGGCGGAGTTCGCGCGCCTGCGGCACTGGTCCGCCGACACCGACGCGCGCGATCGAAGAGCGCGTCGCCACGATCCTCGCCGACGTTCGCGAGCGCGGCGATGCAGCCGTGCTGGAGCTACACCGCGCGCCTGGACGGCCTGCAGGTCGCCTCGGTGGCGGAGCTGGAGACTCCCGCCGGCGAGCTGGCCGCCGCGCTGGCGGCGATCGCCGCCGCAGCAGCGCCGCGCGCTGGAGCAGGCGGCCGAGCGCATTCGCCGCTATCACGAGCGCCAGCTCGAGGCCTGCGGGCGCTCCTGGTCCTATCGCGATGCCGACGGCAGCCTGCTCGGCCAGAAGGTGACGCCCATCGACCGCGTCGGCATCTACGTGCCGGGCGGCAAGGCCGCCTACCCGTCGAGCGTGCTGATGAACGCGGTGCCGGCGCAGGTGGCCGGCGTGCGCGAGATCGTGATGGTCGTGCCCACGCCGCGGGGCGAGCGCAACGCCCTGGTGCTGGCGGCGGCCTGCATCGCCGGCGTGCACCGGGTGTTCACGATCGGCGGCGCGCAGGCGGTGGCCGCGCTCGCCTACGGCACCGCCACGATCCCGCGCGTCGACAAGATCACCGGCCCGGGCAATGCCTACGTCGCGAGCGCCAAGCGCCGCGTGTTCGGCCTCGTCGGCATCGACATGATCGCCGGCCCGAGCGAAATCCTGGTGCTGGCCGACGGCACCACCCCGCCCGACTGGGTCGCGATGGATCTCTTCAGCCAGGCCGAGCACGACGAGCTCGCGCAGAGCATCCTGCTGTGCCCGGACGCCGCCTACGTCGCACGCGTGCAGGCCGAGATCGAGCGGCTGCTGCCCGGCATGCCGCGGCGCGACATCATCCAGGCGTCGCTGGAAGGGCCGCGGCGCCCTCATCGTCACGCGGTCGATGGAAGAAGCCTGCGAGATCAGCAACCGCATCGCCCCCGAGCACCTGGAGGTGAGCGCGCGCGAGCCGCATCGCTGGGAGCCGCTGCTGCGGCATGCGGGGGCCATCTTCCTCGGAGCCTGGACGAGCGAGAGCCTGGGCGACTACTGCGCCGGCCCCAACCACGTGCTGCCCACGTCGGGCACCGCCCGCTTCTCGTCGCCGCTGGGCGTGTACGACTTCCAGAAGCGCACCAGCCTCATCGAAGTGAGCGAAGCCGGCGCCGATCCCCTCGGCGCGATCGCGGCCGAGCTGGCGGACGGCGAGGGCCTGCCGGCCCATGCCGAAGCCGCCCGGCTGCGCCGCCGGCGTGCCCGCGCATCGTGACGAACCAGGACCCCGCATGAATGACCTTCCCGACCGCCTGCAGCGCGTGATTCGACAGGACATCCAGTCGATACACGGCTATGCCGTGCAGCCGAGCGCCGGCATGGTGAAGCTCGACATGATGGAGAACCCCTTTCGCCTGCCGCCCGAACTGCAGCGCGCGCTGGGCGAGCGGCTGTCGCACGTGGCGATCAACCGCTACCCGGCCGACGGCATCGAGCGCCTGCGAGACGCGCTCGCGCGCCACGCGCGCATGCCCGACGGCTGCGCGCTCACGCTCGGCAACGGTTCCGACGAGCTCATCATGATGCTTGGCATTGGCGTGCAACATGCCGGGCGCGTCCGTCCTGGCGCCGCTGCCCGGCTTCGTGTTCTACGGCATCGCGGCCCAGTTGCAGGGCCTGCGGTTTGCAGGCGTGCCGCTGACGCGCCGACTTCGAGCTCGACGAAGCGGCGATGCTCGCGGCCATCGAGCAGCACCGGCCGTCGCTGATCTACCTGGCCTACCCGAACAACCCGACCGGCAACCTCTGGGACGACGCGGTGATCGACCGCATCATCGAGGCCGCGCCGGGCCTGGTCGTGATGGACGAGGCCTACCAGCCGTTTGCCTCGCGGCGATTCGCTGCACCGGCTGGAGCGCCACGCGCACGTGCTGCTGATGCGCACGATGAGCAAGTTCGGGCTTGCCGGCGCTGCGCGTGGGCTACCTGCATCGGCCGGCGCGAAGTGATCGCAGAGATCGAGAAGCTGCGCCCGCCCTTCAACGTCGGCGTCCTGAACTGCCGAGGCGGCGCTGTTCGCTCTGGAGCACGAGGCCGAGTACCGCCGGCAGGCGGCGGTCATCCGCGCCGAGCGCGAGGGGCTGCAGCAGGTGTTGAAGGCCCTGCCGGGCGTCACGCCCTATCCCAGCGAGGCCAACATGATCCTCGCCCGCGTGCCCGACGCGAAGCGCGCCTTCGAAGGCATGAAGGCGCGCGGCGTGCTGGTGAAGAACGTCTCGGCGCTGCATCCGCTGCTGTCGAACTGCCTGCGCCTGACCGTCGGCACGCCGGACGAGAACACGGCGATGATCAAAGCCCTCGAAGCGAGCCTCTGAATGAACAGCCCCGCACCGCGCGTCGCAGAAATCCAGCGCAACACCAAGGAAACGCAGATCCGCGTGCGCGTCGATCTCGACGGCACCGGACAGGCCGCGCTGTCCACCGGCATCGGCTTCTTCGACCACATGCTCGACCAGATCGCGCGCCACGGCCTGATCGATCTCGAGATCGACGCCAAGGGCGACTTGCACATCGACGGCCACCACACCGTGGAAGACGTCGGCATCACGCTCGGCATGGCCGTGGCGCAGGCGGTGGGCGACAAGAAGGGGCTCACGCGCTACGGCCATGCCTACGTGCCGCTCGACGAAGCGCTGTCGCGCGTCGTCGTCGACTTTTCCGGCCGCCCCGGCCTGCACATGGACGTGCCGTTCAAGGCCGGCGCCATCGGCGGCTTCGACACCCAGCTCGCGTTCGAATTCTTCCAGGGCTTCGCCAACCATGCGCTGGTCACGCTGCACATCGACAACCTCAAGGGCGCCAACGCGCATCACCAGTGCGAGACGGTGTTCAAGGCCTTCGCCCGCGCCCTGCGCATGGCGCTGCAGATCGACGCCCGGGCGGCCGACGTCATCCCGTCGACCAAGGGGTCGCTCTGAATGAAGCCCCCACGCTCTCGTCGTGCCCCCAGGGGCTCTGCTGCGGACCGGCAGAGCCGGATCCGCGCAGGCCCTTAGTGCGCCTTTCGTGCCGGCGGGGTCGCCTTCGCGTCCGTGGAGACCTGAGTGAAACGAACCGTCGCCGTCGTCGACTACGGCATGGGCAACCTGCGCTCGGTGTCGCAGGCGGTGATCCACGTGGCCGCCGGCAGCGGCGTCGAGGTCGTGGTGACATCGCGCCCGGAAGACGTCTTCGCCGCCGAGCGCATCGTGCTGCCGGGTCAGGGTGCCATGCGCGACTGCATGCGCGAGCTGCGCGACACCGGCCTCGTGGAGCCGGTGCTGGACGCCGCCGCCCGCAAGCCGCTGATGGGCGTGTGCGTGGGCATGCAGATGCTGCTCGACCACAGCGAGGAGCAGGACACCGCGGGGCTCGGCCTGATCCCCGGCCGCGTCGTGAAGTTCCGCCTCGACGGCATGAAGCAGCCCGATGGCAGCCGGCACAAGGTGCCTCACATGGGCTGGAACCGCGTCGAGCAGGCGCGGCCGCACGCGCATCTGGTCCGGCGTGCCGGACGGCGCATGGTTCTACTTCGTGCACAGCTACTGCGCGCGGCCGTCGGACGCGCGCCACAGCAGCGGCGAGACCGAGTACGGCGTGCGCTTTACCTCCGCGGTGGCACGGGATAACATTTTTGCCACCCAGTTCCACCCCGAGAAGAGCGCTGCGCACGGCCTCGCCCTCTACCGCAACTTCCTTGCCTGGAAGCCCTGAACGCTCTTCCGTTCCCCGTCCCCCACCAGCTCTGATCGAGGCCATGCTGCTGATTCCGGCGATCGACCTGAAAGACGGTCACTGTGTCCGCCTCCAACAAGGCGACATGAACGCATCCACCACGTTCGGCGAAGACCCCGCCGCGATGGCGCGACGATGGGTCGATGCCGGCGCCCGCCGGCTTCACCTGGTCGACCTGAACGGCGCCTTCGCCGGACGGCCCGTGAACGAGGCGGCGGTCAAGGCGATCATCGCCGAGGTGGCCGACGAGATCCCGGTGCAACTGGGCGGCGGCATCCGCGACCTCGACACCATCGAGCGCTATCTCGACGACGGCCTGAGCTACGTGATCATCGGCACCGCAGCGGTGAAGAGCCCGGGCTTCCTGAAAGACGCATGCACCGCGTTCGGCGGCCACATCATCGTCGGCCTCGACGCGCGCGACGGGAAGGTCGCCACCGACGGCTGGAGCAAGCTCACCGGCCACGAGGTCGTCGATCTCGCCCGCAAGTTCGAGGACTACGGCGTCGAAGCCGTGATCTACACCGACATCGGGCGCGACGGCATGCTCACCGGCATCAACATCGAGGCCACCGTCAAGCTGGCGCAGGCGCTCACCATTCCCGTCATCGCCTCCGGCGGCCTGGCGGGCCTGGCGGACATCGAGAAGCTCTGCGCGGTCGAGGAAGAAGGCATCGAGGGCGTCATCTGCGGACGCTCCATCTACAGCGGCGCGCTCGATTTCGTACGGGCGCAGCGGCGGGCCGACGAACTCAATGGCGGTCGCAGCTGACCCCATCGTGCTGGCCAAACGCATCATTCCCTGCCTGGACGTCACCGGCGGCCGCGTCGTCAAGGGCGTCAACTTCGTCGATCTGCGCGACGCCGGCGATCCGGTGGAGATCGCCGCCCGCTACAACGAGCAGGGCGCCGACGAGCTCACGTTCCTCGACATCACCGCCACGAGCGACGACCGTGGCCTGCTGCTGCAGATGATCGAGGCGGTGGCCGCCCAGGTCTTCATCCCGCTCACCGTGGGCGGCGGCGTGCGCACGGTGGAAGACGTGCGCCGGCTGCTCAATGCGGGCGCCGACAAGGTGAGCTTCAACTCGGCGGCGGTCGCCGACCCGGACGTCATCGCGGCTGCCGCCGACAAATACGGCGCGCAGTGCATCGTCGTCGCGATCGATGCCAAGGTCCGCCCTGGCGGGCAGGGGTGGGAGGTCTACACCCATGGCGGCCGGCGCGCCACGGGCCTGGACGCCGTGCATTGGGCCGCCCGCATGGCGGCGCAGGGCGCCGGTGAGATCCTGCTCACCAGCATGGACCGCGACGGCACCCGCATCGGCTTCGACCTGGCGCTCACGCGCGCCGTCGCCGACGCGGTGCCCGTGCCGGTGATCGCCTCCGGCGGCGTCGGCACGCTCGAGCACCTGGCCGACGGCATCCAGACTCGGCGGCGCCGACGCCGTGCTCGCGGCCAGCATCTTCCATTTCGGGGAGCACACCGTGGGCGACGCCAAGGCGCTCATGGCAGCGCGCGGGATCGCCGTGCGGCAGTGAAGCAGGCGCCCACACCCCGCGGGGCCACCAAACCGCGCCGTCCCCTGCCAGCCGGAAACCCGGCCCGCCGCAGGAGGTGCGCATCGTCGGCGGGACGCTCAAGCGCAGCAAGCTTCCCGTGGCCGACAAGCCCGGGCTGCGGCCCACCCCCGACCGCGTGCGCGAGACGCTCTACAACTGGCTCGGCCAGCAACTGCCCGGCTGGCGCGTGCTCGATGCCTTCGCCGGCAGCGGCGCTCTCGGATTCGAGGCGGCATCGCGTGGCGCCGCCGAGGTCGTCCTGCTGGAGCGCGACGTCGGTCTGGCACGCTCGCTTACGCCAGTCCGCAGAGCGCCTCAAAGCGTCCGCAGTGAGGGTGGAAGCGGCCGATGCGTTGGCCTGGATGGCGCGCTGCGAGCCTGCCCGGTTCGACCTCGTGCTGCTCGACCCGCCCTTCGACAGCGGCCTGGCAGCGCCTGCGCTGCTGGCCGCCGCCCGCGTGGCGGCGCCAGGCGGCTTCGTGTACGTCGAGGCGCCGCAGGCGCTGGCCGACGCGCCGGCCGGGGTTCGAGCTTCACCGCGCGGGCCGCGCCGGTTCGGTGCACTTCCATCTGCTGCGCCGCCTGCCCGGGTAGACTGCCTCACGCCGATGCACATCGCGGAGCTGCTGTGAAAGCCTCGAACTTCCTGACCGCCGTCTATCCCGGCACGTTCGACCCGATGACGCTCGGCCATGAAGACCTGATGCGCCGGGCCAGCCGCCTGTTCGACCGGCTGATCCTGGCGGTGGCGGCCGGCCACCACAAGCGCACCATGTTCACGATCGACGAGCGGCTGGACATCGCGCAGGAGCTCGCGCGGCCGCACGTCAACGTCGAGGTCATGGCGTTCCGCGGCTTGCTGCGCGACTTCGTCGTCGAGCACCAGGGCAACGTGGTGGTGCGCGGCCTGCGGGCGGTGAGCGACTTCGAATACGAGTTCCAGATGGCCGGCATGAACCGGCAGCTCATGCCGGAGGTCGAAACCCTGTTCCTGACCCCGTCGGACCAGTACCAGTTCATCAGCGGCACGTTCGTGCGCGAGATTGCCATGCTCGGCGGCGATGTTTCCAAGTTCGTGGCACCCTCGGTGCTGGCGCGTCTGCGGAGCAGGGTTTCGCAGCGCGAACCGTAGGACGGCGGCCCATGGCCTTGATGATCACCGACGACTGCATCAACTGCGATGTCTGCGAGCCCGAGTGCCCCAATCAGGCGATCTCGATGGGCCCGGAGATCTATCGCATCGACCCGCATCGCTGCACCGAATGTGTCGGCCATTTCGATGAGCCGCAGTGCGTGCAGGTCTGCCCGGTGGCCTGCATCCCGGTGAACCCGGAGCACGTGGAGACCCGCGAGGTGCTGTGGGCGAAGTTCAGGGGCCTCGACGGCCGACGCGAAAGCCACTTCGCCGGTCGCACCGGCGCGCTGACGGGAGGTGTCACGCCGACGGAGGCGTGTCGGCAGGGTTCTCGGGGGGTTTGGGCAGTTTGGGGCGCGGCGGCTTCACGTGCAGCTTCATCATCGCGCGCTCCATGTCGCCCGCCAGCAGCGGATCCAGCGCCTCCAGCGACTTGGCAATGGTCGATGCCAGCAGTTCACGGTCTTCCGGAGCGGGCTTGCGCAACACGTAGTTGACCACCTCGGCCTTGACGCCCGGATGGCCGATGCCCAGCCGCAGCCGCCAGTAGCCGGGCGAGCCGAGTTGCGCGTCGATGTCTTTCAAGCCGTTGTGGCCGGCGTGGCTGCCGCCCTGCTTGAGCTTCACCTGGCCGGGCAGGAGATCGAGTTCGTCGTGCGCCACGAGGATCTCCTCGGGCGCGATCTTGAAGAAGCGCGCCAGCGCCGCGACCGACTTGCCGGACAAGTTCATGTAGGTCTGCGGCTGCAGCAGCCACAAGGGCCCGCCGGCGCGGTTCACGCGCGCGACGAGGCCGTGGTAGCTGCGGTCGGCTTGAAGCGTGGCGCCGAGCTTGCGCGCCACCGCGTCCACCCACCAGAAGCCGGCGTTGTGGCGCGTCGATTCGTACTCCGGCCCGGGGTTGCCGAGGCCGACGAGGAGCCGGAGCATGCGGAACCCTTACTTGCGGTTCTGCTTCTCGTCCTTCTTGCCCTTGGTCGGGGGCGGGGGAGCGGCCACCACGACCGGCACCGGCGCGGCTTCCTCTTCCTCGACCTTCGGCACCGTGACAGCGACGACGACCGGGTTCAGCGTGCCGTGCCGCACCGCCTTGATGCCTTCCGGCAGCTTCAGGTCGGACACGTGCAGCGTCTGCCCCTTGGTGAGCTCGCCGAGGTCGATCGTGATGAACTCGGGCAGCTGCGCGGCCAGGCACTCGACCTCGAGCTCGGTCGAGACGTGGCTCACGAGGCTCTTGTCGGTCTTGACCGCAGGCGAGTTTTCTTCGTTCGCGAAGTGCAGCGGCACCTTCTTGCGCAGCCGCGTCGTGTCGTCCACGCGCTGGAAGTCGATGTGCATCACGATCGGCTTGAAGGCGTGCATCTGGAAATCACGCAGCAGCACCTTCTGCGTGGCGCCGGCAACTTCCATCTCGAGGATGGACGAGTGGAAAGCTTCCTTCTTCAAGGCGTGGAACAGCGCGTTGTGATCGAGCTCGATCATGGCCGGCTGGCCCACGCCGTAGACGATGCCGGGCACTTTGCCGGCGTTGCGCAGGCGGCGGCTCGCTCCGGTCCCCTGCAATGTGCGCTCGAAAGCGACGAACTTCATGGTTCACTCCAATGAATGGCGGTCCGCGACCAGATCCGCCGGGTTAAAAATTGTTGTTCTGTTCCGCGAACAGCGACGTCACCGATTCCCCGTCGGAAATGCGACGGATCGTCTCGGCGAACAGGAAGGCCACCGACAGCTGGCGGATCTTCTTGCATGCCTTGGCAGCGTCGGACAACGGGATGGTGTTGGTGATCACCACCTCGTCGAGCTGGGAGCGGGCGATGCGCTCGATCGCCGGGCCGGAGAACACCGCGTGCGTGCAGTACGCGTACACCGTGCGGGCGCCGCGTTCCTTGAGCACGTCGGCGGCCTTCACGAGCGTGCCGGCGGTGTCGATCATGTCGTCCATGATCACGCAGTTGCGGCCGTCGATCTCGCCGATCACGTGCATCACCTCGGACACGTTGGCCTTGGGGCGGCGCTTGTCGATGATGGCCAGGTCGCAGCCCAGCTGCTTGGCCAACGCCCGCGCGCGCACCACGCCGCCGACGTCGGGCGACACGACCACGAGGTCCTCGTAGTTCTTGCCCTTCACGTCGGACAGCAGCACCGGCGAGGCGTAGATGTTGTCGACCGGGATGTCGAAGAAGCCCTGGATCTGGTCGGCGTGCAGGTCCATCGTGAGCACGCGCTCGACGCCCACGGTCTCGAGCAGGTTGGCCACCACCTTGGCGCTGATCGGCACGCGCGTGGAGCGCGGCCGGCGATCCTGGCGCGCGTAGCCGAAGTAGGGAATCACGGCGGTGATGCGGCGCGCGCTCGCGCGCTTGAGCGCATCGACCATGATCAGCAGCTCCATCAGGTTTTCGTTCGTCGGCGCGCAAGTGGGCTGCACGACGAACACGTCGCGCGCGCGGACGTTCTGCTGGATCTCGACCGTGACTTCGCCGTCGGAGAAGCGGCCGACGCTGGCCTTGCCGAGCTCTACGCCGAGATGTGCGCCGATCTCATGCGCCAACGCCGGGTTGGCGTTGCCGGTGAACAGCACGGTGTTGAACAGCACGTCGGTCTCTCCGGGAGGCGCGGAAGAAGATTTGGCAGGGGAGGAAGGATTCGAACCCTCGAATGTCGGAATCAAAATCCGATGCCTTAACCAACTTGGCGACTCCCCTACACAGGTCGCGGCTCGCGCCGCCACCTCACTGAACTCATTCAGTCGGCCCACCCGGCCAACGGGTGCTCGTCCAGACTGCGGCACATGCGGCCGACCCAGCCGGATGGAAGGTGCTCCGGCAATGTCGCCACGGGTTGATCGCCTGTGCCCGCTTTCTCAGCTACAGCTTCCCCTGCTACAGCAAACACCGCGCTGCCCGAACCGGTCATCCGGCTGTTGCCGAAGCGCTCGCCCAGCCACGCGGCCGTGCGGGCCACCTCAGGGCACTGCGCCTCGGCCACCGGCTGCAAATCATTGCGGCCGAAGTGACTGGCAAGCTTCGTTGCGTCTGCAAGAAAGCCCGAAATTATAACAGCATCGGTGTTGCGGACGAGGCTCGGGCTTGCGAACACCTGCGCCGTGGACAGCGAGGCCGCGGGCTTGGCGACGGCATACCAGCGAGGCGGGAGGGCCAGGGGCGTCAGCACGTCGCCGATGCCTTCCACGAAGGCATTCCGCCCACCGATGAAGAAGGGCACGTCCGCGCCCAGTCGGGTCCCGAGCGCAAGCAGGCGCTCCCGAGTCCAGCCCAGGGCCCAGAGACGGTTGAGCGCCAGCAGTGTGGTGGCGGCATCCGAGCTGCCGCCGCCCATGCCGGCCTGCTCGGGGATGCGCTTCACGATGGAGATGTCGACGCCGAGCGTCGTGCCGCTCTCGGCTTGCAGCAGGCGGGCCGCCTTCAGCGTGAGATCGTCCGCCGGCAGCGGCGACGAAAGGTCTTGGCGGGACAGCTTGGCATCCGTGCGGCGCTCGAGATGCAGCGTGTCGCACCAGTCGATCAGCACGAACACCGACTGCAGCAGGTGGTGGCCGTCGGCGCGCCGGCCCACGACATGCAGGAAGAGATTGAGCTTGGCCGGCGCGGCCAGGTCGAAGATCGCCTTCAACGGTCGTCGATCCGTGCGCGCACGGTGACCGGCGGGGCGGCGCTGCGCGTCGCGACGATCCATCCTTCGGCAGCGCGCTCCAGGTTCACGAGCCATCCGAGCTGCTCGAAGCCGCCGGCCGACGGGACGCTCGGGGCGCCGCTCCAGGGCCGGCCGTGCAGCCACTCCACCAGGGCGGCCAGCGGCAGGGCCTCGCCGAGCGCCTCCTGGGCCAGCGACTGCAGATCCGGAAAGCTGCGCTCGCCGTCGCCGGTGAGCAGCTCCGCGCGCGCCGGCGCCCACCGCGCCTTGGCCATGGTCTGGCCGAGCGGGCTGGAAAGATCGAGCTCGCCGCGCTCGGCGTTGCCGCGCAGCTCGAAGTTGGCGCTCATGCTGCGCGGCGCCTGCCCTGCGTGGGCCGCGACCTGCACCGACAGGCGGCCGCCGAGCGTCTGGTCGCCGGGCCCCGGCGCGCGTGGCGTGGCACACGCGGCGAGCAGCGCCGAAAGCGCCAGCACCCCGGCCCATCGCCTCACAGGTCGACCTTCAGGCGCCCGATCGTCTCGCGCAGCACCTCGTTGCCCGCATCCCGGCCCTTGGCCTCGCGCAGGATGCGCCGGGCCTCGTCCTGCTGGCCGTCGATCCAGAGCACTTCGGCGAGATGGGCGGCGATCTCGGTGTCCGGCCGGGCGCCGTAGGCCGCCCGAAGATGCCGCAGGGCTTCGCCGCGATTGCCCATCCGGTACTCGACCCAGCCCATGCTGTCGGTGATGAACGGGTCTCCGGGCGACAGCTCGAGCGCCTTGCGGATCAGGTCGCGCGCTTCGGGCAGGCGCACGCGGCGATCGGCGAGGGAATAGCCGAGCGCGTTGTAGGCATGGTGATGCTCCGGGCGAATCTCGATCACGCGCTTCAGCAAGCGCTCCATGTCTTCGAGCCGGTCGAGCTTCTCGGCCGTCATCGCCTGCTCGTAGATCAGGTCGGCATCGCCTTCGAAGCGCGTGTTCGCCTGGGCCAGCACTTCATGGGCCTCGCTCCAATGGCGCACCTCGCGCAGCAGGTGAGCCTCGGCCAGCAGCTTGGCCCGCGCGTCTTCCTGGGTTCGCTCCGGCACGCGGCGGATGAGCTCGCGCGCCTCGGGAATCTTGTCCTGGCGCGCGAGCAGCGACGCGCGCCGGGCCTGCACCTCGAGCGCGCGCTGCGGGCTGTCCACGCGAGCAAGCCACGCCTCCGCACCGGGGTAGTCGCCGCGTTGCTCGGCCGCTTGAGCCAGCATCAGCCAGGCCGGGACGAGCCCGCGGTCATCGCCGCGGCCGGCGGGTTCTTCGTCATCGTCATCGTCGTCCGCGGGGGTGGCCTGGGGTGATTGCGCCTCGGCCAGCTGGACGTAGCGCTTCAGGGCCTCCTCGGCCTTCTGCGGCTCGCGCAGCTCGAGCCAGAGCGCGCCGAGGTTGAGCCAGGGCGCCGCCAGCTGCGGCTGCTCGCGCGTGACCTGCTCGAGCTGTATCACGGCCTCGGTGTAGCGCTGCGTGGCGGTGAGCAGCCGGACGTAAGCCAGCCGCACGCCGGGCTCGGCCTTCGGCTGCTTCAGGTAGTCCTGCAGGATCGGTTCGGCGGCCGCGGTGCCCGGCAGCATTTCCAGCGCCAGGATCGCCGGCCCCGGCGCGGCCGGGTCGTCGGCCCGTGCGCGCTGGGCCCACTCGATCGCGCGAGCCGGGTCGCCGGCGCTCAGCCAGGCGCGTCCGATCGCGACCCTGCTGGGCGTGCGCGTGTCCGGCGCCGACAAGTACGGCTCGAGCACGCGCTGCATCAGCTCCGCCGCCTGCCGCTGCTCGGAGGTGCGCTGGAACATGCGCGGCAGCATCGAGATCAAGCCGGGCCGCTCGGCGGCCGGAGCGGCCGCCAGCAGGGCCCGCATGGGGTCGGCTGCTTCGGTGAGGCGGTTCAGCGCGATCAGCAGCTGGGCGTGGTAGCGCATGGCGTCGATGGACGCCGGATGTGCGGTGCGCCAGGCGCGCGCCACGGCCAGTGCCTGTTCGCCCGAGCGCGCTTGCAGCGCGATCTCGATGGCGCGCAGGAACAGCGCTTCGTCCTTCGTGCGCCGCGCCGCGTCGAGCACCACCTCCACGGCGGCGCTCGGCTGCCCGCTGCGCAGTTCGAGCTCGCCCACCAGCAGTTGGAAGAAGAGCGACGCGTCGAGGGCCGACCGGGTGGGCGGCTCGGACGCCGCGCCGGCCGGCGCGGGTGCCTGCGCCAACGCCAGAGGGGCCGCCAGAAGGGCGGCGACGATCGTCGCGGCGGCGGCCAAGGCACGTGCGGACTGCGATTTGCGCGCTTGCCGCAACGAGAAAGCGGGGCGCGGACGCCGGGCGGCGTGAGGGCTCATTCGTACTCCAGATCCTCGAAGGATTCTAGGCTTCGCATAATTCCCTCATGCCAGAGCTTCCCGAGGTCGAAGTCACGCGCCGCAGCTTTGCGCAGCGCATCCGGGGTGCGCGCGTGAGCGGCATTCGGCTGGGGGCGCCGCTGCGCTGGCCGCTCGGCATCGACCCGCAACAGCTGGTCGGGGCAGTGGTGGGCGACGTGCTGCGTCGCGGCAAGTACCTGTGGCTGCCGCTTGCGCAGCCGGGTTCGGAAGAAGGCGGGCTTCTGCTGCACCTGGGCATGTCCGGATCGCTGGGCTTCGCAGAAGCCCTGCCCCCTGCAGGCAAGCATGACCACTTCGAGCTGCACACGTCCAAGGGCACGCTGCGGCTGACGGACCCGCGCCGCTTCGGCGCCGTGCTGTGGTCGAGCGCGCCGGAAGCCGGCCTGGCCGGCCGGCTGCTCGCCGGGCTGGGGCGCGAGCCGTTCGATCCTTCGCTCGACGCCGCCACGCTGCATGCCGCGTTGCGGCGGCGTCGCACGTCGGTCAAGGCCGCCTTGCTGGCCGGCGACATCGTCGTGGGCGCGGGGAACATCTACGCCTGCGAGGCACTGTTCCAGGCCGGGATCGATCCCGCGCGTGCGCTGCGACCGCATCAGCCGTCCGCGCGCCGAGCGCCTGCTGGCGGCGCTGCGCGTCGTGCTGGCCCGTGCACTGGAGGTGGGGGGCTCCACGCTGCGCGACTTCCGGAACGCGCACGGCGCGGCCGGCGAATTCCAGGCCGAAGCGAGCGTCTACGGGCGTTCCGGCCAGCCTTGCCCCCGTTGCGATGCGCCGCTGCGACGCATCGTGCAGGGTCAACGTGCGACTTATTTCTGCTCTTCGTGCCAAAAGCGCTGAAGCGCTGTCAGGAGTTGTTTCCTGCACCGCTTCGGGAGAGGTCGCTGAGCTACTATTTTCCACCTTACGAAACGGGGCCGCCTCGCAACTCTTTCCATGGATATGTTTGCCAGCAGCCTGGACGCCTTGGCCGATTGGCGCCGTGCACTGGACCGGCGCATCGGCGAACTTGCCCGGTTCCTCGGCGAGCAGGAGCTGCTCGAAGGCGCGGCCGTGGATGCGGCGGAGTCGATGCGCCAACGCGTGGCGGCCGACAAGCTCGTCGTCGCTTTCGTGGCGGAGTTCTCCCGCGGCAAGTCGGAGCTGATCAACGCGATCTTCTTCGCCGACACGGGCCGCCGCATCCTGCCCGCCACGCCGGGGCGCACCACGATGTGCCCGGTCGAGCTGGCCTACGACCCGCGGGAGCTGCCCGCCCTCGCGCTGCTGCCCATCGACACGCGGCTGCAAGGCCTGTCGCTCGCCGAACTGCGCGAGCGACCGGGCGCCTGGACCCACGTCCGCCTCGATCCTTCCTCGCCCGAGAAGCTCGCGGAGGCGCTGACGGAGGTCATGCGCACGAAGGCCGTCAGCACCCGGGAGGCGCGCGAGCTCGGTTTCTGGAACGACGACCAGCCCGATGACAACCCGCCGCTCATTGCGCAGGGCCTCGTGGAAGTGCCGGCCTGGCGCCATGCGCTCATCAACTACCCGCACCCGTTGCTGCGGCGCGGGCTCGTGGTGCTCGACACGCCGGGGCTGAATGCGATCGGCGCCGAGCCGGAGCTCACGCTGAGCCTGCTGCCGACCGCCCATGCGGTCGTGTTCATCCTCGGCGCGGACACCGGCGTGACGAAGTCCGACATGGCGATCTGGCGCGACCACCTGTCGAGCCCGGCCATGGCCCGCTTCGTCGTGCTCAACAAGATCGACGCCTTGGCCGATCCGCTGGCCACGGAGGAAGACGTCGAGCGCCAGATCGAGCAGCAGTGCGAGCTCACCGCGGCGACGCTGGAGATGCCGCGCGAACGGGTGTTTCCGTTGTCGGCGCGCACGGCGCTCGCCGCTCGCGTGGACGACCAGCGCGCGAAGCTGGCCGGCAGCCGCCTGCCGGCGCTGGAGCAGGCGCTGAGCCAGCAGTTGCTGCCCAAGCGCCGGCAGGTCCTCGAGCAGATGCTGAGCGAAGGCCTTGCGGCCATCGACGCTCAAGTCACGCCGCAGCATCGGCGATCGTCGCCGGCAGGTGGCCGAGCAGATGCTCGAGCTGCGCGGCGTGCGCGGCAAGAACTCGTCGAAGGTGCAGGTGATGCTGCAGCGGGTCGACCGCGAGACCGAGGAGTTCGAAGCCTGCATCGGCCGCCTGGCCGCGCTGCGGTCCGTGCACTCGCGCATGCTGCGCGATGTTCTCGTGCTGCTGCAGAGTGATGGCCTGCGCGACGAGGTCGCCACGATGCAGCGCGAGATCACCGTGTCGCTGTTCAATCTGGGTGCCAAGCGGTCCTTCGTCGCCCTGATCGCTCGCCTGAGAGAGATGATGTATCGCGCCCGCGGCCGCAGCGACGAGATTCAGCAGATGCTGGGCGCCACCTTCCGCCAGCTCAATACCGAGTTCGGCTTCGCGCTCACGCTGTCGCGCGCGCCCACGCTGGAGCGCGAAGTGCAGGAGCTCGACCTGATCGAGCGCAACTACGTGCAGTACCTGGGCTGTCGCATGCGCTGCGGTTGTCCGAGCCGCGCTTCATCGAGCAGTTTCGCCGCATGCTGCTGTCCAAGCTGCGCGTCGTGTTCGAGAACGCCACCGGCGAGATCGAGCTGTGGAACAAGAGCGCGTCGGCCCAGATCGATTCGCAATTGCGCGAGCGGCGTCGCAGCTTCAAGCGGCGCCGCGAGGCGCTCGAGCGCGTGCAGGTCGCCTCGGGCGAACTCGAGACCCGCATCGCCGAGCTCGAGGCGCAGGACGAGCGCGCTCAGCAGTTGCTCGCTCGCGCGTCGTCGCTCGTCGCGCAAGTGCGCGCCGAGGCGCAGAGCGGGGCCGACCAGTTGGCGGCAGCGGCGTCGTGCCGACGCTGACGGTGGTGGCGCGGCCGCCGCGAGCGCAAGTGGCCTGATGACGCCGCCGGCCATCGCCGGCCGGGTCGTCGCCTGGCAGCGCTCGCACGGCCGACACTCGCTGCCCTGGCAGCAAACGCGCGATCCCTATCGCGTGTGGCTGTCGGAAATCATGCTGCAGCAGACGCAGGTGGCCACGGTGCTCGGGTACTACGAGCGATTCCTGGCTCGATTTCCCGATGTCCAGGCGCTGGCGGCAGCGCCGCTGGACGACGTGCTGGCTGCGTGGAGCGGGCTCGGCTACTACAGCCGCGCGCGCAACCTGCATCGCTGCGCGCAGGCGGTGGTGGAAGTGCATGGCGGCGCCTTCCCGCGCGTCAGCCAGCGCGCTCGCGACCTTGCCGGGAATCGGCCGCTCCACGGCGGCGGCCATCGCGGTGTTCTGCTTCGGCGAGCGCGCGGCCATCCTGGACGGCAACGTCAAGCGTGTGCTGACGCGCGTGCTGGCGTTCGAAGATGACCTGGCGAGCACGAGCGCGGAGCGCGCGTTGTGGGCGCACGCGGAACGCCTGCTGCCGGAGCATGACATCGAGTCGTACACCCAGGGGCTGATGGACCTGGGCGCGACCGTGTGCACGACGCGCCGTCCCACCTGCGAGGTGCTGTCCGCTGGCAGGGGTGTGCGGCGCGCGGCGGATGGGCGATCCGGAGCGCTATCCGCTGAAGACCCGCAAGCTCGTTCGAGGCCGTCGCGAGAACGCATTGCTGTGGCTGTGCCATGGCGATGCGCTGTGGCTCACGCGGCGGCCGACCGCAGGTGTCTGGGCCGGGTTGTGGAGCTTCCCGGAGTTCGGTGGCCTGCCGGAGCTGGCTGCATGGACGCGGCAATGGCCGGGGCGAACGCAAGTGCTCGACACCATCGAGCACACGCTGACCCACTTCGACTGGGTGCTTCATCCCGTCCGGCACGACGTGTCGCATCGATCGAACGACATCGAGACGGCGATGGCACCCGGTCGATGGGTCGCTCGCGCCGACGCGCTGGCGCTCGGTCTGCCCGCCCCCGTTCGCAAGCTCCTGACCGACACAGAAGTACACACCATCCCCCACGTTGTTGGGAGAGGTGATTCGAACCCTCGCTTGTAGAGTCCCGCCCTCGACAGGGAGGAAGAACATGCAAGCGAAGTTTGGCTTGGGGCTGTGCGCAGCCTTGGGGCTGGCCGTGGCCAATGCGGAGCCCAGTGACGTGCGCGAACGCGAGATCAGCGTTCCGAAGTGCGCGGCGCCGGTGGCGAAGGTGATCGTCAGCGAGATCAAGTGCAAGTCGGCTGATTGCAGCTCCGACGCCGGGCAGACCGATCCGCGCCGCTATCGCTGGTGGGAGTACGTCGGCGTCGGCAATGCGGTCGATCACCCCACCTACACCGGCGTGGGGACCGGCATGACCGACATGCTGTCCACCGCGTTGTCGCAGACCGGCTGCTTCGAGGTGATGGAGCGCGCGCAACTCGCCGAGATCAACGAGGAGCTGGCGCTGGTTGGCAAGAAGGTGCAGGCCGAGGCGGCCGACTTCATGATCACCGGCTCGATCACGTCGCTCGGTTTCGAGCAGAGCTCCAGCAGCCTGGGCGGCCTGGCGGGCATCTTCAGCGGCCCCCTGTCCCTCGTGGCCGGCGGCGTCGACTTCAAAGAGCTTCGCCATTGTGGAAATGCAGTCCCGGCCCGAAAGGCCCGAAGGAAAGTAATGAACTCGACACTATCGCGCGCGCTCGCAGGGGCAGCGCTGGTCCTGCTGCTCTCGGGCTGCGGCGGAGGAGGTACCGAATCCGGATCGCCGGAGGAGATCTTCGTTTCTCCCTCGGAAGTCACCGCGACGGGAGTGCCGGGCGCCTGTGCCCTGGGCGTGGGCCCGACGGTTCACTTGTATGGCGGCCAGCCGCCGTACCGGCTGAGCAATTCAGTGCCGTCGGCGATCGTCCTGGACAAGACGGAAGTGGAAGACAGCGGGGACGGATTCACCATCTACTTCACGAATGGCATTTGCGTGGACGGGATGCCGGTCACCATCGAAGACAGCATGGGAAACCTCGCCACGCTGACGGTCACGAACCAAGCGGGAACTGACTGACGGCGACCCCGGCGGCCAGGTGTTGGCGGCACAATTCGCCGACATGACAAGTACGAGCTCGTCTGGGAGGATTTTCGCGCTGGCCGTGCTCGCGAGCTTGTACACGGCACCCGCCGATGCGCAGCAGGGCGAGGGCATCGTCTCGTGCCGAGTCGCCGGCATCCCGCATGAAGCTCGATGCGGCCATGTCACCCGTCCGCTCGATCCGGCCCGGCCCGGCGGCGTGGGGATCGACGTCCACTATGTCGTGGTCCCGGCCATTGCCCGCTCGAAGGTCGCCGAGCCGATCTTTCTCATCGCCGGCGGCCCCGGGCAGAGTGCCATCGACGTGGCGCCTTCCGTCATGCCGCTGTTCCAGCGGCTGAACCGGCGCCGCGACATCGTGTTCGTCGATCAGCGCGGCACGGGACGATCTGCGCCGCTGAAGTGCGACGACGAACTTGCCCTCTCACTCGCCGATCAAGCGGACTTCGACCTGGCCGTGGCCCGGCTCGATCGATGTCGCCGTGCGCTGCAGGCGCTGCCCCATGGAGACCTTCGCTTCTTCACCACATCGCTGGCGATGGACGATCTCGACGCCGTGCGGGCGCGGCTCGGCGCGGCGCGTATCGATCTCGTCGCCGTGTCCTACGGCACGCGCGCCGCGCTGGAGTACCTGCGTCAGCATCCGCAGCACGTGCGACGCGTCGTGCTGGACGGCGTGGCGCCGCCGGACATGGCGCTGCCGGCCAGCATGTCCGGCGATGCGCAAGCCGCGCTCGATGCGCTGTTCCAAGCCTGCGCGGCCGAGGCGACCTGCGCGCAACGGCATGGGACCTTGCGCTCCGATTGGGAGTCGACGCTCGCCCGCCTTCCACAGCGCGTGAGCGCGGCGCATCCGCTCACGGGACGCACCGAGAGCTTCACGCTCACGCGCGAGATGCTGCTGCAGGCGGTGCGGCAGGCCCTGTACGTGCCCGCATGGTCGGCCGCGCTGCCGCCGGCCTTGCAGGATGCGGCGCAGGGCCGCTACGAGCCGCTGTTCGGGCTCGCGAGCATCCGCGCGGGCCGACGAGCCTCGACGCCGGCGATGGGCATGCACTTCTCGGTGTTGTGCGCCGAGGATGCGCCGTTGCTCTCCGGAACGGTCGACGCGCCGGGCGCCTCGTTCGGCACGTCGTTCGGCCGGCTGTACCAACGGGTGTGCGAGCCTTGGCCGAAGGCAGACGTGCCCGCGTCGTTTCGCCAAGTGCCGGCGAGCCCCGTGCCGGCGCTGCTGCTGAGCGGCGGCATCGACCCGGTGACACCGCCACGCCATGGCGAGCGGGTGGCTCGCGCCCTCGGCGCCCGGGCGCGGCACGTGGTGGTGCCGAACGCGGGCCATGGCGTGCTCAGCGTCGGCTGCATGAGCGACGTGCTGCACCGCTTCATCGAGGAGGAAGACGACGTGAAGGCGCTGGCCGTGGATGCCGGCTGCGCACAGCGCGTCCCGCGCCCCGGCGTCTTCGTGCCGCCGGACCCGGCGGGCGCACGATGATCGTCGTCGACGGCTTGAGCAAACGATTCCGCACGGCCCGCGGCGGCTTCGTGCAGGCGGTGGAGCGGGTGGGCTTCGTCGCCCCGGATGGGCGCATCACCGGGCTGCTCGGGGCCAACGGGGCCGGCAAGACGACCACGCTTCGCATGGTGGCCGGCCTGATCGAGCCCGACGCCGGGCGGGTGACCGTGGATGAAGTCGACGTCGCCGCGCAGCCGCGCACGGCCCTGGCCCGCATGGGCGTGCTGGGTGATGCGCGCGGGCTCTACCCGCGGCTCACCGCGCGCGAGAACGTCGTCTACTACGGTGAGCTGCAGGGCATGTCTCGCGGCGCCGCGCACGCGCGGGCCGATGCGCTTGCCCGGATGCTCGACATGGCGCACCTGCTGGACCGGCGCACGGAGGGATTCAGCCAGGGCGAGCGCATGAAGACGGCGTTGGCGCGCGCACTGATTCACGACCCGCCGAACGTGGTGCTCGACGAGCCGACCAACGGGCTGGACGTGCTCGCCACGCGCGCTTTGCGCGATGCGCTGCGCTGGCTGGCAACGCCGGAAGGCGGCAGCAAATGCATCGTGTTCTCGACGCACGTGATGCAGGAAGTGGAGCGGCTGTGCGACAGCGTCGTGGTGGTGGCGCGCGGATGCGTGGTGGCCCAGGGAACGGTGGAGGAGTTGCTCGCGCGCACAGGCCGGGGCGACTTCGAAGAGGCCTTCGTGGACCTGGCGTTCGCGCCCGAGCGGCGTGAAGGGGCGGCCTCGTGACGCGGGCGGCATCGGTCCAAGCCTGGGCCGTGTACCGCAAGGAATTGATCGATGCGCTGCGCGACCGGCGCACGCTGGCGACGGTGTTGCTCTCGTCCGTATTCCTCGGGCCGTTGCTGCTCGTGGCCTTGTCCGGCTTGTACGCGACGCTGGAAGAGGGCGCCGAGCGGCGCGAGGTGGTGGTGGCGGGGATCGAGCATGCGCCCACGCTGCGCAACTTTATCGAGCGACAGGGCGTGGTGATCCTGGCCGCTGCGCAGGACCATGAGCAGCAGTTGCGCGAGAGCCGGCTGCGCGATGCGGTGGTGGTGGTGCCGCCCGGCTTCGAGCGTGACCTGACGCTCGGCGAAGCGCCGGTGCTCGAGGTGGTGACCGACAGCGCCAACCGCCACGCCGACGCGAGCGTGGCGCGGGTGCAGCGCCTGCTGTATGGATTTGCACGCGAGCGCGCGGGGCTGGCGCTGGCGTTGCGCGGCGTGGCGGGTGCGCTGCTCGAGCCGGTGCAGGTGACCGAGCGCGACCTCGCGGGCGCGCGGTCGCGAGCTATGCGTTTCACGGGCATGCTGCCGTTCTTCGTGATCCTGGCGGTGCTCTATGGGGCGCTCACCGCCGCGCTCGACACGACCGCCGGGGAGCGCGAGAGGGGCTCGCTGGAGCCCCTGCTCACGAACCCGGCCACGCCGATGGCGATCGTGCTCGGCAAGTGGGGAGCGGTGGCGACCGTGGCGGCGCTGATCTCGCTGCTCAGCTCGCTCAGCTTCGTGCCGGCGCAATGGCTGCTGCGCAGCGATGCGCTGCAGGCGATGTTCCAGTACGGCACCCGGGAGCTGGTTGCGTTCGGCTTGGCGCTGCTGCCGCTGGCGGCCGCGGTGAGCGCGGCGCTGATGGCGGTGGCGATCCGCTGCCGCTCGGTGAAGGAGGCGCAGGCCAGCGCGGCGGTGGTGGTGCTGGTGCTGTCGCTCGTGCCGCTGCTGTCGCAGCTCGGCAGCGGCGCGGCGGAACCGTGGCACCTGTGGGTGCCGGGCCTGGCCCAGAATGAGATCATGGCGCGCGCGCTGCAAGGCGAGTCGCTCAGTGTGCGGCAGTGGCTGATCCCGCCTGCCGTATGTGCCGCATTGACGGTGTTGTGCCTGCGCTTCGTCGCGCGCCATCTGCGCGAGGCGGCTGTGAGGCCTTGAGGAGCTTGACGTGATCGATCCTGCCGCCCGTGCTCTGCTGGACCTGATCGTTCAGCGTGGCGTGCCGCCCACGCACACCTTGACGCCCGACGAGGCGCGCCGCGCGTACCTGGAGCGGCGCAGCTTTACGCAGCCGGCGCCGCCCGACGTGGCGTCGGTTCGCGACGAGACGAGTGGGCCGGTGCCGATGCGCGTGTATCGGCCGCTGGGCGCGGCGGCCGGCGCCACGTTGCCGGCGCTGGTCTACTTCCACGGCGGCGGCTGGGTGATCGGCGACCTGGACACGCACGACACGCTGTGCCGGGAGCTTGCAAACGGCGCGGGGGTGTGCGTGGTGGCGGTCGACTATCGGCGGGCGCCGGATCATCGGTTTCCGGCTGCGGTGGACGACTGCTACGCCGCGACACGTTGGATCGTGGCGCAGGCCGCGGCGCTGCGGATCGACCCGACGCGCCTGGCCATCGGCGGCGACAGCGCAGGCGGCAACCTCGCCGCGGTGGTCGCCATCGCTGCCCGCGACGCGGGCGACCTGCCGCTGGCCTACCAGTTGCTGATCTATCCGGCCACCGACCAGCGAGCCGCTTCGCCATCGCACACCGCGAACGGGCAGGGCTATCTGCTCACGTCGGATTCAGTCGCCTACTACCGCGCCCATTACCTGGAGCGCGAAGAGGACTGGCCGGACTGGCGCGCGTCTCCATTGCTGCATGAAGACCTCTCCCGCCTGCCGCCTGCGCTGGTGCTCACGGCAGGGTTCGACCCGCTGCGTGACGAAGGGGCGGCGTATGCCGATCGGCTGTCGGCGGCCGGGAACCGCGTGGCGTACGTCTGCTTCGAGCGGCAGATTCACGGGTTCATCCTCATGGGGAAAGTGCTCGACGAGGCCAACGCGGCTGTGGCGCTGTGTGCAAGTGAGTTGAAGAGGGCGTTGGCGTGAGCCTGACTGGGCGCTAGACGACCACACCCTTGCCGCGCAGGTATTCGTCGACCAGCGTCAGCCGCATCTGCGGGTCGTCCAGCTCGAGGAGCTTCTGCTTCGCGGTGAGGGAGATCGGGAGGATCTCGCACCAGCGGTTGGCGACCCAACCGGCGTCGTCGAACCGGTAGGGCGACAGGAACGGCTCGGTGCCCTGGCCGCGCAGCGTGCTGATGGCGTTGGCGAGCGCGCGCACGGTGGGGATCAGCGCCTGCGACGGGGCGACCGCGGTCTCGTCCTCGATCGTGTGCGCCTCGGCCAGCCACAGGCCGTCGGACTGCTGGTGCGAGCGCTCCACCTCGAAGCGCTGCGTGCCGACGCACTTCACGCGCAGGATGCCCGCCTGCTCGGCGTCCACTTCCTCCAGGCGCGCCAGCACGCCGTGCGACTCGAAGCGAACCGTGCCGGTGTCGCGCCGCACCTCCTGGCCCTGGCGCAGGCAAACGACCCCGAAGGAGCGCTGCTCGCGCAGGCAGCGGCCGACGAGATCGAGGTAGCGCGCCTCGAACACCTTGAGGTTCAGCAGCCCGCCGGGGTAGAGCACCGTCTGCAGCGGGAAGAGCGCGAGGTCGGAGAGCCGGTTCACTCTTTGGCGTCCAGTTCGCGATGGCGCACGAGCGTGACGAGGCGCGAGGCGAAGCGGTGCGCCAGCACCTCGGCCGCATACACCGAGCGATGCTGACCGCCGGTGCAGCCGAGCGCCACCGTGAGGTAGCTGCGCTGGTCGTCCTCGAAGGGTGGCAGCCAGTGCATCAGGAACGCTTCGATCTGCGAGAGCATCTCCACGGCCTCGGGCTGCGCGGCGAGATAGGCGGCCACGGTGGCGTCGCGCCCGGTGAGCGGGCGCAGCTCGCGAAGGTAGTAGGGGTTGGGCAGCACGCGCAGGTCGAACACGAAATCGGCATCGCGCGGCACGCCGTGCTTGTAGGCGAACGACTCGAAGACGACCGTGAGCGCGGCGCCGCGGGCGCCGACGAGATCGCGCATCCACTGGCGCAGCTGGGCCGGGCGCAGCAGGCTCGTGTCCACGACGGTGGACACCTCGCGCAGCTCGGCCAGGAGCTCGCGCTCGAGCTCGATGGCCTCCACCAGCGCGCGGTGGGCGTCGCCGGCCGCCGTGTGCTGCGTGAGCGGGTGCGGGCGGCGCGTTTCGGAGAACCGGCGCACGAGCGCGTCCGTGCTCGCGTCGAGGAAGAGCGACCGAATGCCCACGCCCTCGCCGCGCAGCTCTTCCAGCAGCGGCAGCAAGTGCGGCAGCGAGCCCGCGCTGCGCACGTCCACCGCCACCGCCACCCGGCGCTCGCTGCGCTGCTGCTCCACCTTCAGGAAGTGCCGCAGCAGCTCGGGCGGCAGGTTGTCGACGCAGAAGTAGCCGGCGTCTTCGAGGGCGTGCAGCGCCACCGACTTGCCGGAGCCGGAGATGCCGGTGACGAGCACGACCTCGTGCATGGCCGGCGCCTGCGGCAACGCCTGCGCGTTCACTTGCGGGCTCCGGCCACCGCCAGGAGCTCCTGCGCGTGGGCGAGGCTGGTGGTGAGGCGCTCGCCGCCGAGCATGCGCGCCACTTCGGCGACGCGCTCCTCGCCGCCCACGGCGGTGATGTCGCTCGTGGTGATGCCCTTGCGGGCGGCCTTGGCGACGACGTAGTGGTGGTCGGCGCAGGCGGCCACCTGCGCCAAGTGGGTCACGGCCAGCACCTGGGCGCTGGCGCCGAGCTGCTTCATGAGGCGCCCCACCGTGTCGGCCACGGTGCCGCCGACGCCGGCGTCGATCTCGTCGAAGATGAGCGTGGGCGGCGTGTCACCGGCGCGCTGGCTGCGCGGCGCGGTGGTGACGGCGATGGCGAGCGCCAGGCGCGACAGCTCGCCCCCGGACGCCACCTTGGCGAGCGGCCGGGGCGTGCTGCCGGCATGGCCTGCGACGAGCAATTCCACCGATTCGAGGCCGAACGACTGAGGCGCGCCTGCCGGCACGAGCGCGACCTCGAAGCGGCCGCCCGCCATGCCGAGCTGCTGCATCGCCTGCGTGACGGCGTCGGCGAGGCGGGGCGCGGCTTTCTTGCGCGCGGCGGTAAGGCGCCGGGCTTCGTCGCGGTAGGTGCGTTCGGCGGCGGCGAGGGCCTTCTCGAGGGCGTCGATATCAGAGGCGGCGTCGAGCGCGGCGAGCTCGGCTTTCCACTGCGCGAGCAGCGCCGCCAGCTCGGCGGGAGGGCGGCGGTAGCGGCGGGCCAGGCTCATCCAGGCGGACATGCGCGTGTCGAGCTCGGCCAGGCGATCGGGATCGAGCTCGGTGCGGCCGAGGTAGGCGTTCAGCGTGTGCGCCGCGTCTTCGAGCTGGGCCTGCGCGCCTTGCAGCACCTCGACGATCGGCCCGAGGCGGGGATCGTGCTCGGCGACGGCGGAGAGCAGGTCGACGGCACGGGTGGCGAGGGCGTCGGCACTGGGCTCGCTGTCGGAGATCGCGTCGAGCGCGCCGCGGGCGGCATCGAGCAGCGCCTGCCCGTGGGCGAGGCGCTGGTGTTCGCCGGCCAGCTCGTCCCACTCGTGCTCGCCGGGCGCGAGGCGATCGAGCTCGCCGATCTGCCAGGCGAGGCGCTCGCGCTCGCGGTCGAGGTCTCCCTGGCGCGTGCGGGCCGATTCCAGCGTGTCGACGGCGGCCTTCCACTGCGCGTAGAGGGTGGCGACGGCGGAGGCGTCGATGCCGGCTTGCGCATCGAGCAGCTCGCGCACGGCTGCCGGGCGGGTGAGGCGTTGCCAGGCGTGCTGGCCGTGGATGTCCACGAGCAGGTCGGCCGCTTCGCGCAGCTGGCCGACGGTGGCGGGGCTGCCGTTGATCCACGCGCGGCTCTTGCCCTGGGCATCGATGGTGCGGCGCAGCAGCAGCACGTTGCCGTCCGCCTCGAAACCGGCGGCATCCAGCCAGCCGGCGAGCGCGGCGGGCGCGTCGAACTCGGCGCCGATCTCGGCGCGGGCGGCGCCTTCGCGCACCACGCCGGTGTCGCCGCGGGCGCCGAGCGCGAGCTGCAGCGCATCGACGAGGATGGACTTGCCGGCGCCCGTCTCGCCGGTGAGCACCGAGAAGCCGGGCTCGAGATCCAGTTCCAACGACGGCACGATCACGAAGTCGCGCAGCGAAAGCCGGCGGAGCATGGCGTCAGCCTCCTCCGGAGTACCAGTGCAGCTTGCGCCGCAGCGTCGCGTAGTAGCTCCAGCCGCGTGGATGCAGAAAGCGCACCTTGTGGGCCGACCGCTGGACGACGATCTGGTCGCCGTGCAGCAGGCGGGTGAGGCTTTGCATGTCGAAGTTGGCTGACGCGTCGCGCCCGGCGACGACCTCGATGCGGATCTGGCCGGCGTCGGGCAGCACGATCGGCCGGTTGGACAGCGTGTGGGAGGCGATGGGCACCAGCACCCAGCCCGCGATGCCGGGGTGGAGGATGGGGCCGCCCGCCGACAGCGCGTAGGCCGTGGAGCCGGTGGGGGACGCGACGATGAGGCCGTCGGCGCGCAGGTTGGCCACGGTTTCGTCGCCGATGTTCACGGCCAGCTCCACCATGCTGGCGGTGGCGCCGCGGCTCACGACCACGTCGTTGAGCGAGAGGCCTTCGAAGATGCGCTCGCCGTCGCGCCAGACGCCGCCTTCGAGCATGGCGCGGTGCTCTTCCTCGTAGTCGCCCGCGATCATGGGCGCCAGCGCCTCGCGGAACTGGCCGACCGTGATGTCGGTGATGAAGCCGAGCCGGCCCTGGTTGATGCCCACCAGCGGGAGGTTGTGGCGCGCGAGCTCCCGCGCGATGCCGAGCATGGTGCCGTCGCCGCCGACGACGATGGCGAGATCGCACTGCTGCCCGAGCTCGTTCGTGGTGAGAGCGTTGTAGCTCTCCATGCCGGTGTTGATCGCCGTCTCGCGCTCCAGCGACACCTGCAGGCCCTGGTCGGCGAGGAAGCGCGCGATTTCCTCGAGCACGGGGCGGATGCCTTCTGCCTGGTACTTGCCCACCAGCGCGGCATGACGGAAGCGGGTCGGCATGGTTCGAGGGATTACACCATACGGGTGCCCCGCCTATCGAGGCGCGAGGGGGCTCCGTACAATGAAAACGCCATGCTGGACGAACGCTCCCGTACCCTGCTGAAAACCCTCGTCGAGCGATACATCGCCGAGGGCCAGCCGGTAGGGTCGCGCACGCTGTCGCGCGCGTCGGGGCTGGAGCTGTCGCCGGCCACCATCCGCAACGTGATGGCCGACCTGGAAGAGCTGGGGCTGATTGCGAGCCCGCACACCAGCGCCGGCCGCATCCCCACCGCGCGCGGCTACCGCCTCTTCGTCGACACGATGCTCACCGCGCGGCCGCTGAACATCGAAGGCGACGTGCGCGAGCACCTGCGGCCCGACCAGCCGCAGCGCGTGATTGCCAACGCGGCGCAGCTGCTGTCGAACCTGTCGCAGATTCGTCGGCGTGGTGACGGCCCCGCGCAAGGCCTCGGTGTTCCGCCACATCGAGTTCCTGCGGTTGAGCGAGCGGCGCGTGCTGGTCATCCTCGTGTCGCCCGACGGCGACGTGCAGAACCGCGTGGTCTACACCGCGCAGGACTACAACCAGAGCCAGCTCGTCGAGGCCACGAACTACCTGAACGAGCACTACGGCGGCCTGACGATCGACGAGGTGCGCCAGCGCCTGAAGAGCGAGATCGAGCAGCTGCGCACCGAGATCGCGCAGCTCATGCAGGCGGCGATCGACGCCGGCAGCGAGGTGATGGCCGAGCGCGAAGACGTGGTGGTGTCCGGCGAGCGCAACCTGCTGGGCGTGCAGGACTTCGGCAACGACATGGGGTCGCTGCGGCGGCTGTTCGATCTCTTCGAGCAGAAGACGCAGCTGATGCGGCTGCTGGAGGTGTCCAGCCGCGCCGAGGGCGTGCGCATCTTCATCGGCGGCGAAAGCCTCGTGGTGCCGTTCGAGGAGCTCTCGGTGGTGTCGGCGCCGTACGAGGTGGACGGGCAGGTCGTCGGCACGCTCGGCGTGATCGGGCCGACTCGGATGGCGTACGACCGCATGATCCAGATCGTGGACATCACGTCGCGACTGATGGGGAATGCGCTGTCGCAGAAGTAGACGGCTTCTAGAATCGGGCGGTTTTGCGCGGGGGGCCGTTAGCTCAGTTGGTTAGAGCAGAGGACTCATAATCCTTTGGTCGCTGGTTCGAGTCCAGCACGGCCTACCAGTGAAAATTGACTGAGTGCCAGGCCAGGCGCGCCCGTCAGGAAAACCAACGCGTGCTGTCTGCCGTTCTGAGCGATTGATGATGCAAGTCGATCGGACTTCACGACGGCAGCGAAGACTTCGCCTTTGCGCGGCCTGGCCGGATCAGACGTTCTGATGCTGGTCGGCGTCACATCCGGTCTTCTCGCGTCCCGCCTGCCAGGCTCGCAGCTTGCGCTCCCAGGTTCGCAACGGCCCGGTATCGGCGTTCGCGGCGATGATCTGGTCGAGCAGGGCTTCGTGGTCGGCGCTCAACGACGGCGGGAACATCGGCACGACAGTGACGATGCAGTCACCCGGCTCGCCGCGCCGTTGCACCGGAAAGCCCACGCCGCGCAGACGGTAGACATGGCGGCCGCGTTGCAGACGCATCTGCCGCAGCCCGGCCAGCGTCGGAACGTCCGTCCAGCGGCCGGCGGTCCAGGCGAAGCCGTCCACTGGCACCTCGCAACGCACGACGCCATCGTCGCCCAGCACGAAGAACTTGTGTGGGGCGATCTCGACGACCAGCTCCAGCACGCCGGCCGGATCGTCAGGGCTGCCGTCGGCGCACAGCACGTCGCCGTGCCGCACGCCGGCAGGGATGCGAACTCGACGCCGGTACGCCGTGACGTGGCGTCCGCTCCCGGCGCATTCCGCGCATTCATGGCGTGCGCGGCCGTCGCCGCTGCAGGCTTCGCAGGGCTCGGACTTGGCGAACCAGCCGTACCAGTTCGGCCGCACGACGGTGCCCCTGCCCCTGCACGCAGGGCACGCGGCGTCGTCGACGTGCTGCCCCTGCCCCTCGCAGGCTTCGCATGCGCAGTTGACACGGCCGCGGACGAGTCTGACGCAGCCGAGCGCGGCGTCCTCCAGCGAGAGGCGCAGCTTTCTGTGGGTCGTGCGCGCCGGCGCGGACGGAGGCGGTGACTCGCGGCGCGGTGCCGCAGCGCCAGCACCGGTATCGTCGAACCAGGCGCGGATGTGCTCGTAGGCCGTGTTGATGCGCTGGATCCGATCCACCGCGTGCCCGCTGGGATTGCGGTCAGGATGCCACCGGGACACGAGCCGCCGCCATGCCGTCTTCACTTCGTCTTCGCTCGCGCCCGGCGCAAGGCCGAGCTCGGCGTATGCCACTTCACTGTCCAACGGCTAACTCCTTCGGTCGATCGGCGCGCCGCCATGGTAGCGGACGGCTCCGGACCGTCGAGGCGAACGCCACAATGCAGGGCGATGACCGCGTCTGGCCCTTCCGACCCCGACCCGATGCCGCAACCGCCGCCGCAGCCGGACCTGGATGCCTGCTGCGGCAACGGGTGCGACCCGTGCATCTTCGACCTGCACGAGTTGGCGGTGGACCGCTACCGGCGCGAGTTGCGCGAGTGGCGCGTGCGCCATCCCGAGGCACCCCGGCTCGACGGCCGAGGCTGAGCGGGCCAGCACCCGGCTTGGCGGAGGCGCTCGCAAGGGATGCGTCAGCGGCTTCCTTCGCGCTTGCGCGACTTTGGCACGGAGGCTTTGGTCGGCCAGCCGCAAGAGGGAACGAGTACGGTTCTGAAGCTCTTCGCAGACGCGGGCGTCTTGACGGCGCCGCCCCCAGGCGTCGCGGTGGGAATGGCTTGCGCCTTGCCGATGGTCGGATTGATGATCGTCTGCAACTCTGAATGTCCTTGGGCGAGTGAGGTGCGCGATTCTATGAGCCGGCCCAGGCCTTCTCGGCCGGCATCGCGCGCGGTTCTGCGGCCCGCGAGCCACGTTGGCGCGAACTCGCGTGACGGCGCGGTCTCCAACCGGTTTCGCTACAGACCAGGAGTCGACGATGCGACAACGTGAACTGACCTATCCACGAGCAGGATCGCAGCTTGCCTTCGCCCGCGTGGCGACGGCGCTGGCGGCCCTCAGCGCCGGGGCGCTGGCCATCGGCGCCCTGGCCGTGGGCCGGCTCGCCATCCAGCGGCTGGCCGTGCGCAGCGCCTCGTTCCGCCAGCTGCGCATCGACGAGCTGCAGGTCGGCCGGCTGCACCTGCGGCAGCAGCACGCGCGCGGTCTGCAGGCATCGCCGATGCATGCCTACCTGCCGGCCAGGGACGTGGCACGCGCGCGGCAGTTCTATGAGGGCAAGCTCGGCTTCGTGCCGAAGCAGGAGGTCGCCGGCGGCGTGGTCTACGAGTTCGGCGAAGGCACCTCGTGCTTCCTGTACCCGACTCCCAATGCCGGCACGTCGCAGGCCAGCCAGGCCTTCTGGCAGGTGGCCGACGTGGAGCGCGAGGTGGCCGACCTCAAGGCGCGCGGCGTCGCGTTCGAGAACTACGACATGCCCGGCGACAAGAGCGACAGCGGCGTCCTGACCGCCGGAGGCGCCAAGGCGGCATGGTTCAAGGACAGCGAAGGGAACATCCTGGCCATCGTGCAGAGCCTGTGAGGCGAGCAGCTTCGGCAAGGCCTTCGGGCTGCAGCGGGCCCGGCGCGGGTGTCGGCTCAGACTTCTCGGAAGACTCTGGACAGGTTGCGGTCCCCAACGGCGCGGCCAGCGGCGATGGACAAGCCCCGCGCTCGCAGCGCATCGAAGACTCGGACGGTCTCCCACAGGCCCTGCGTCTCGATCACGCGATAGACCTCGCCGTCCGGGCCCTCGATGCCGACCGACAGCGCGGCCTGTCCCTCGATGGGGCAGGTGGCTTCTTCGTCGAGCATGTTCATCAGCTCTTCATCGATCGCAAGTGGCGTGACGTCTTCGAAGTAGGTCGTTTGCATGGTGGCTGTTCGGTTCTGAGTGGCTCCGGCGTGGCGCTCGATGCGGAGCCGATGGTGATCGCGCTTCGTGACAGGAGGACGACGGGCGGGGGGTCATCCTGCCACCTTGAGCGGATGCCTCGATTCCCTTCATCCCCACTGTGAGTCCGCCCATTTCGGCGCCGGGTTGACGAGTGCGACGGCACGTCCCATCAAGATGCCGACGTCGTCACGGATGGCGATCATGGTCGCCAAGCTTCGTCAGTTCCTTCCTCGACGCCGCGGCCTGCTGGCGCGAGGCGGGCAGAGAGCGACGAGGCTGGCGAAGTGCTGGCTGTCGGGACCGATCAGCCAACGTGGATCGGTACTACAAAGTCCTAATGCGATTGAGTCTCATTTGCAAGTCTTTGAGATCGTGCACACCGGAGTGCGCTACCGCCTCAGCGTCACCTCGCTGGGCAAACTGATCCTGACCAAGTGACTCTGTGTGACTGCGCGGTGACCTGACCGATCACGCGCCGCGCTTCAGGTCCGGCATGCCGGTCGAGATCGGGTCCGAGCCCTCTTGCGACGACGAACCGACCCACTTGTCGCTCGGCGCCGCGCCGGCCGTCTGCATCCGTTCAGTGGCGTTGGGGGATTCGGTGCCCGTGCGCATGCCGGTGCCCGCCCCGAGACCCTGATCGATCTCGTCCTGCATGCCTTCAAGGCTGACCGCAGGCTCAGTGCGCTGACGCTTCAGGTACTTGTAGGCCGCGAACGCCATGGCGGCGGCGGCCAGAGTGCTCATTCTCATCGGTACTCCTGTGCTTGGAAGAAGGGGGAGATCCAGAGGCGAGCAAGTGCCAGGCCCGAGCCCCGCAGCGCGTCACTCGGGCATGGCTTTGCGGTCACACTGCCTCCATGACGAACGCTCCTCCGATGATTTCGCTGCATCGACTGTCGATGCACTACACGCTCGGCGCCTCGCGCATCGATGTGCTGCGCGACGTGGACCTGGAGATTCCCGCCGGGCAGCGAGTGGCGGTGGCCGGGCCCTCGGGCTCGGGCAAGACCTCGCTGCTGCTGCTGCTCGCCGGGCTGGAGCGGCCGGGCGGGGGCAGCGTGCGCGTGGACGGGGCGGATCTCGCGTCGCTGGACCGCGACGCGCTGGCCGACCTGCGGCGCGACCGCATCGGCATCGTGTTCCAGTCGTTCCACCTGCTGCCCAGCCTGACGGCGCTCGACAACGTGGCGCTGCCGCTGCAGATCGCGGGGCGGGCCGATGCGCTCTTGCAGGCGCGGGCGCTGCTCGATCGCGTGGGGCTCGCGCAGCGCATGAGCCACTATCCGAGCCAGCTCTCCGGGGGCGAGCAGCAGCGCGTGGCGATCGCCCGCGCGCTCGTGCACAAGCCGCGCGTACTGCTGGCCGATGAGCCGACCGGCAATCTGGACGACCACTCCGGGGCAATGGTGCGCGAGCTGCTGTTCGAGCTGCATCGCGACAGCGGCGCCACGCTGGTGCTCGTGACGCACGACCTGGACTTTGCCGCGCGCTGCGACCGCGTGCTGATCCTGCACGACGGCCGGCTGACCGAGCGCGCGCGCCATGAGGGCCGAGCCGATGCGATTCCTGCTTGATCTCGCGTGGCGCGACCTGCGCAGCGGCGGGCGTCCGCTGTGGGTGTTCGCCGCGTGCCTGGTGCTCGGCGTGGCGCTGGTGGCGGCCGGCGGGGCGCTGTACCGGCAGGTGGCCGGCTCGCTGCAGGCCGACGTGCGGGCCATGTTCGGCGGCGACCTGGAGGTGCGGCACGACCGGCCGCTGCCGGCGCCTGCGCTGGCGTGGATGGCGCGAGCGAGGCACGGTGTCGGGCCTCGTGCAGCTGCGCACGATGCTGCGCACGGCCGACGGGCGCGCGCAGCTGGTGCAGCTGCAGAGCGTGGATCGGGCCTATCCGCTGTATGGCGCCTTGAGCCTGGCGCCGGCGGCGCCGCTGGACGGTCTGCTGGCGCTGCGCGAGGGGACGTGGGGCATCGCGCTGGATGCCGTGCTGGCGCGCCGGCTGGGCCTGCGACGCGGGCGATTCGGTGGAGGTGGGCGATGCGGTGCTGCAGGTGCGCGCGCTCGTGATGCAGCAGCCCGATCGCAGCCTGCGGCCGGAGTGGAACGGGGCGCCGGTGATGGTGGCCGACGGGGCGCTCGCGGCGACCGGGCTGATCCAGCCGGCGAGCCGCGTGGCGTATCTGTATCGCGTGCGCACGGCGCAGCGGGCGGTGGCGTGGCGCGATGCGTTCATGGGTGCCTTCCCGGGCAGCAATGCCGAGGTGCGGACGGCGGAGGGGCGCAGCGACCATGTTGCGCGCGTGATGGGGCAGATCGGGTCGGGGCTGCTGCTCGTCGGCTTCTCGGCGCTCTTCATCGGCGGGCTGGGCGTGTTCAACAGCGTCAAGGCCTACCTCGACGGCAAGCTCGCGACGCTGGCGACGTTGCGCGCGCTGGGGCTGCGCGACGCGCGGCTGGCGGCGCTGGTGCTGCTGCAGATCCTGATGCTGGCGCTGGCCGCGAGCTTGGGCGGAGCGGTGCTCGGCGGGGCGCTCGCAATGGGCGGCGTGCAGATTGCGGCCGGGATGCTGCCGGTGGCGGCGTCGCCGTGGGCGCTCGTGGCGCCGCTGGCGGCGGCGGTGGTGTTCGGCGTGATGACGGCGCTCGCGTTCGCGCTGCCGGCGCTGGGCCGCGCGCTGGCGGTGAGCCCGGCGGCGCTGTTCCGCGGCATCGACGGCAATGTGCTGCGCACGCCGCGCGCGGCCTGGCTGTGGACGGCGCTGGCGGGCGGCGTGCTGCTCGGGCTGCTGCTGTGGGCCTTGCCGGATGCCCGCTTCGGGCTCGCGTTCGTGGCGGTGGCGGTGCTGCTGCTCGTGCTGCTGGAGGGCGTGCTTCTGGGCTTGCGCCGGCTCGCGCGGTGGGCGCTCTCGCACGGCCGCTGGCGGCCTTCCTTCGAGCTGCGCGTGGCGCTGGCGGGCTTGCAGCGCCCGGGCTCGCCGCTGCGCGCCTCGCTGCTCTCGCTCGGGTCGGCGTTGACGCTGCTCGTGGCCTGCACGCTCGTGGTCGCCGCGCTGCTGCGCACGCTGAACGAGACGGTGCCGCAGCAGGCGCCGGCGCTCATGTTCCACGACGTGCAGCAGGACCAGCTGCCGGTGCTGGACGAGGTGCTGCGCGCGGCCCCGAGCCTGCAGCGCTTGCAGACGGCGCCGCTGGTGCTCGGGCGCGTGTCGGCGGTGAACGGCGAATCGCTGCGCGACAGCCGCGATCCGCGGCGCCGGCACGAGGCGCGCGACGATCAGAAGCTCAGCGTGCGCGCGGGCAACATCGACGACGTGGTGGTGACGCGCGGTGCCTGGTGGCCCGAGGGGTACCGCGGCCGGCCGTTGGTGGCGATGGAAGACCGGGAAGCCGACCAGATCGGGCTGAAGGTGGGCGACACGGTGCGCTTCGACATCATGGGCACGCCCGTGGAGGCGCAGCTTGCGGCGGTGTACGCGCAGCGGCGCTACCAGTCGCGGCTGTGGCTGGAGGCGATCTTCAGCGACGGCGTGCTGGACCCCTTCGTGACGCGCCACGTGGGCGCGGCGTTCATGGGCTCGGCCGACGAGGCCATCGCGGTGCAGGACCGGCTCGCCGCGGTGGCGCCCAACATCGCGAGCGTGCGCACGCAGGCGCTGCTGGACACCGTGCGCGGGCTCATGGCGCGCGCGAGCGCGGGGCTCGCGGTGATCGCGGGCGCGTGCCTCGCGGCGAGCTTCCTGGTGCTCGCGGGCGTGGTGGCCGCGAGCCGCGAGCGCCAGGTGTACGAGGCGAGCGTGATGCACACGCTGGGCGCGCGCATGGCGAGCTTGCGGCGGGTGCTGCACTGGGAGTACGCGCTGCTGGCGCTGGTGACGGCGACGTTCGCGGTGGCGATGGGCAGCGCGCTGGCCGCGGCGCTGCTGCACCTGCGGCTGGAGCTCGACGCCGGCGGGCTGTACTGGACCGGCGCCGTGACGGCGTTCGCGGTGAGCGTGCTGAGCCTGGGCGCGGGCGCGCAGGTGCTGCTGGCGCAGCTGCGGCTGACGCCGGCGAGCCTGTTGCGCAGCGGCGGCTGAGCCGCGCAACTGGGAGGGCGGCCGGCGCGGCGAGCCGGTCACGGACGTCGGCGGAGACTGGGCCTTGCCGTCGTTGCCGGCAAGCAGCATGCGCAGCGCGTCCTCCAGTTCCTGCGGATCGACCGGCTTCACGAAGTGCCCTGCGAAGCCGGCGAGCCGGGTGCGGGCGAAATCCTCCGCATGGCCGAAGCCGGTGAGCGCGATGTAGTGGGTGGCCACGAGCTCGGGGAGGGCGCGCAGCCGCCGGGTGACCTCGAAGCCATCGTTCACCGGCATCGCGATGTCCATCACGACGGCGTCGGGCGCGAAGCGGCGCGCCGTGGCGAGGGCGGACTCCAGGTCGTGCGCGCGAGCGATCTCGAAGCCGCTGAGCTCCAGCACGAGCGCCAGGCTCTCGGCGCTCTCGACGTCGTCGTCGACGATCATCACGCGCCCGCCGCGCCGCGGCTCGTGCAGATCGAGCTGTTGCGGCTGAGGTTGCTGCGCCTCGGAGATGAGCGGCAGGCGAACGATGAAGTCGCTTCCGCCGGCGTTGGCGCGGCCGACGGCCTCGACCTCGCCGCGATGGATTTCCACGAGGTGGCGCACCAGCGCCAGGCCGATGCCCAGGCCGCCCTGGGAGCGGTCGACCGAGCGCTCGTCCTGCACGAAGAGCTCGAACACTCGATTGCGCATCGCGGGCGCGATGCCGAGCCCGTTGTCGCGCACGTGCACCACGGCGCGGTCGCCCTCGCGTTCCATCGAGATGGAGATCTCGCCGCCCTCGTCGGTGTACTTGGCGGCGTTGGTGAGCAGGTTCTCGAACACCTGGGTCAGGCGGATGGCGTCGCCCTCCACCCACAGCGGCTGCGGCGGCAGCTTCGTCTCGAAGCGGTGCCGCTTGCGCTCCAGCAGCGGCCGCACGGTATCGATCGCGCGCGCGATCGTGAAGGCCAGGTCCACCGGCTCCATGCGCAGCCCCATCGCGCCGCGCGTGATGCGGGAGATGTCGAGCAGGTCGTCGACGAGCCGCGTGACGTGGTCGACCTGGCGCACGAGGGTGTCGCGCACCCAGGCGACGCGTGCGTCGGTGCCGCCGATGCGCTTGAGCACCTCGGCGGCGTTGCGGATCGGGGCGAGCGGGTTGCGCAGCTCGTGGCCGAGCATGGCGAGGAATTCGTCCTTGCGGCGGTCGGCCTCGCGCAGGGCCTCCTCCGCCTCGCGCTGGCTGTGGATGTCGATCATGCAACCCACGTGGCCGCTCGCCGAGTCACGCGTGCGCGGCATCATCACGAGCTTCATCCAGCGCGGGACGCCGCCTTCCACCAGCACGCGCGCGGCCAGTTCGATGCGGCCCCCCGGGCCGGCGCGCATCGACTGCTGCACGCGCGCGGATTCGTCGGGGTGCAGCAGCTCCGTCCAGCGGCGGCCTTGCAGCACGGCCGCGGACTGGCCCAGCACGGTCGCGCACTCGCGGTTCGCGAACTCGATGCGACCTTCTTCGTTGGTGGTCCAGATCAGCACGGGCGCGCTGTCGGCCAGGGTGCGGAAGCGGCGTTCGCTCGCCGCCAGCTCGGCTTGCGCACGCTTGCTTCGCGTGATGTCGCGCTCGATCAGGGCCACCGCGGTGGCCGCGCCGGCCTCGTCGCGCACCACCGAGAGGCTCGTGGAGACGTCGATCACGTCGCCGTTGCGCGTGCGGCGCTTGCTCTCGGCACCCAGCACGAGCCGCCCGGCGATCACGCTGCGCATCAGCTCGTCGTAGGCGGCTCGTGTTTCGTCGGGCAGCAGCGAGGCCATCGGCGCCCCGAGCGCCTCCGATTCGGCATACCCGTACAGCGCATGGGCGCCGTGGTTCCACGCCAGCACCTTGCCTTGCAGGTCGTGCACGATGATGGCGTCGCTGGAGCTCTCCATCACGGTGGCGAAGCGGCGCCGCCCCTCGGCCGCGCGCTTCAGCTCGGTGATGTCGATGAAGGTCACCACCACGCCGTCGATGCGGTCCTCGCGTGTGCGGTAGGGCATGGTGCGGCGCAGGAACGACTCGCCGGTGTCGGTGCAGTCGGCGCGCTGGATCGGCGCCAGGTGCTCCAGCACGCTGCGCGCGTCTTCCAGCAGCGTGCGCATGTTGCAGCGCGCGGTGATGTCGCTCAAGGGGCGATCGATGTCGGTGGCGATGAGGTTGAACAGGCGCGTGGCCGCGGGGGTGTAGCGCTTGATGCGCAGCATGCGGTCGAGGAACAGCGTGGGGATGTGCGTGCTGCTCAGGAGGTTGCCGAGGTCGTTGTTCGAGCGTTCCAGCTCGGCGACCTTCTCCTGCAGCTCGCTATTGACGCTCGTGAGCTCCTCGTTGACGGACTGCAGCTCCTCCTTCGAGGTCTCCAGCTCCTCGTTGCTCGACTGCAGCTCCTCGTTGACCGACATCGCCTCTTCGTTGGCGACCTTCAGCTCCTCGTTGGCGGCCTCCAGCTCCTCGATCGCGGTGCGCAGCTCGCGCTTGGTGGTGCGCAGCTCGTCCTCGATCGCCCGCAGCGCCGCCGAGTGGGCGGCCGGATCGTGCGGAGGCAGCTCGCGATCGGGCTCGAGCGCCTCGAAGGTGATCAGGAACAGGTCTTCGCCGTCGCCGGCCGGGGCGGCGGCCAGCCGCACGGGATGGCCGCTGCCGTCGTGCCCGCCCATCATGGTGGTGCTCTCGGCACGCCGGCGCTCGGCGGCCGCCTTGTGCAGCGCTGCGCGCGCGTTGGCGCTCAGGTCATCGTGCAGCATCGAGAACAGGTCGCTCGTGGGCGCGCCCTCGGGGTGCTGCAGGTAGCCGTGCATGGCGCCGTGGATGTACAGCACGTGGCCGGCGCGGTTGGTGAGCAATGCGGCGCCGACGCGATGCTCGAGCAGGGATTCGCGCAGCAGCTTGCCGTGGTCCACGGTCTGTCGATGCACCACGGCCGGGGCGGCGGGCCCGCCGGACTGCTGCGCCCGCGCGGCGCGGGCGGCCGAGAGCTGTACCGGCGCCAGCCGGGCTGCGCCGGTGCGGCGGTAGATGCGAGCGCGCTGCGAAGCCGGCGCGAAGTGCGGCGCCAGCGAGCCGACCGTCTCGGACTTGCCGAGGAAGAGATAGCGGTCGGGGTCGAGCGCGAAGTGGAAGCTGCGCAGCACCTGCCGCTGCAGCTCCGGCGTCATGTAGATGAGCAGGTTGCGGCAGCTCACCAGGTCCATGTGGGAGAACGGCGGGTCGCTCACGAGGTTGTGCGGGGCGAAGAGCACGCGCTCGCGCAGCAGCTTGCCGCACCTGGTAGCCGCCTTCGGTGCGCGTGAAGAAGCGGCGCAGCCTCGCGGTGGGCACCGCCTGCTCGATGGTGGCGCCGTAGTGGCCGACGCGCGCGAGGTCGAGGGCGCGGCGGTCGATGTCGGTGCCGAAGACCTGCACTCGCAGGTCGAAGTCGGTCACGCGAGGGTGCTCCAGCAGCACCATGCCCAGGCTGTAGGCTTCCTCGCCGGTGGCGCAGGCCGGCACCCACACGCGCACCGGGTCGCCTTCCATCTTGTGCGCGAGGATCTTCGGCACGATGTCTTCGGCCAGCGCCCCCCAGGCATCGGGCTCGCGGAAGAACTCCGTGACGCCGATCAGCAGGTCGTCGGCGAGCGCGGCCACTTCGGCGGGCGTCTCGCGCAGCAGATCGAGATAGGCGTCCAAGGTGGCCACGTGGCTCAGGCCCATGCGCCGCTGCACGCGACGCAGCAGCATCGGCGTCTTGTAGCCGCGGAAGTCGAGCCCGCGCGCGCTGCGCACTTCCGCCAGCACGTCCTGCAGTCCGTCGCCAGGCTCGACGTCCGGTGCGGCGGGCCGAGCGAGCGGCCCGTGCTCGATGTAGGCCATGAGCGCCGCGGGGATGTCTTCCAGCCGGAGCTGGGTGTCCACCATCCCGCTGGCCACGGCGCTCGCCGGCATGCCGGCATGGGCGGCCGTCTCGGGGGACTGCGCAATCGTGATGCCGCCTTCGCCCTTGATCGCCTTCACGCCGAGCGTGCCGTCGCCGTCGGTGCCGGTGAGCACGACGCCGATCGCGCGCTCGCGCTGGTCTTGCGCGAGCGACGCCATGAGCTGGTCCACCGTCTTCGGCCGTGGCGGGCGCTGGCGGATGGGGCTGAGCGCAAGCCGGCCCTGGCGCACCTCGAGGTACTCGCCCGGCGGCACGATGTACACGTGGTTGACCTCGACGGCCCCGCCTTGCTTCGCCTGCACCACCGGCATCGTGGTGGCGCGGCCGATCAGCGGTGCAAGCATGCTCTGGCGCTCCGGGTCGAGGTGCATCACGACGAGGAACGCGCAGCCGGGATCCGGCGGCATGGCGTGGAAGAGCCGCTGCAGCGCGTCGACACCGCCCGCCGAGGCGCCGATCGCCACGCAGGCGAACGGGAGCAGCGACGGCGAGGCGTCGAGGGGGGACGCGTCGGCCAGGGAGGGGGGACGGCCAGCGGGGCCGGTTCGCGATGGAGCTCGCCCGCGTCGTCGGAAGGGTCGCGGTCGCTCATGAGACGCTTTGCTCCGGTTGCCGGGATCATAGGTCCGCGACGGGCCACAATTCCCGGGATGAACCATCCACTGGACTGCCCTGACAGCGACACAACCTTGCTGGCAAACGGCGTGCGCGCCGTCGCCGTGCGGCTGCCGCACCTGGAGACGGCGAGCGTCAGCGTTTTCGTGCGCACCGGAAGCGGCCACGAGAGCCCGCGAGAGAACGGCGTCAGCCACTTCGTGGAGCACATGGCCTTCAAGGGCACGGCCGGGCGCGACTGCCAGCGCATCAACCTCGACGCCGAGCGGCTGGGCGGCGAGGTCAACGCCCATACCGACAAGGACCACACCGCGTTCCACATGCGCGGCCTCGCGCGCGACGCCGGCGCGTTCGTGCGCATGCTCGGCGACATCGTGCAGCACGGCACCTTCCCCGACGCCGAGCTGGAGCGCGAGCGCCAAGTGCTGCTGCACGAGTACGTGGAGGACGACGACGACCCGCTGTCCACCGCCTTCAAGCTGTTCGACCGCGCCTGCTACGGCACGCACCCGATGGCGCAGCCGGTGATGGGCACGCGCAGCAACATCCAGCGCCTGTCGCGCGCGGACCTGCTCGGCTATGTGGAGCGCCAGTACAGCGGCGCGAACGTGGTGGTGGGGGTGGCCGGGCCGGTCGATCCCGAGGCCGTGGCGGCCGACGTGGAAGCGGCGTTCGGCGACATGCGCGCGGGCGCGATGAATCGCGTGGCGGCGCCCGCCTGGCACGGCGGCGTGCGCACGCGGCGGCTGCCGGGCTGCCCGCAGACGCACGTGGTGATGGGCTTCCCGATTCCCTCGCTGGCCGAGGATCCGACCGCCGCCATGGTCGCCGCGGCGCTGTTCGGCGAAGGCATGAGCTCGCCGCTGATGGACCAGATCCGCGAGCGCCGCGGGCTCGTGTACTACGCCGCCTGCTCGGCCGACGTGATGGACGTGGCCGGGCAGTTCGTGATCGAGGCGTCGACATCGGCGGAGCACGTGGACGAGTTCCTGTCGGAGGTCGCGCGGCTGCTCGTCGAGCATGCCGAGCACGTCGACGCGGTGGCGCTGGAGCGCGCGCGCAACCAGATCGCGGTGCGCACGCTGCGCTCGCAGGAGAAGCCGTTCCGCCGCCTGGAGGAGGTGGCGCAGGACCTGTACGTGCACGGCAGGGCGCGTCCGCGCGCGGAGCTGATGGAGCGCGTGTGGGCGCTGTCGGCACAGGACGTGCGCTCGGCGTTCGAGCGCATGCTGGCCGCAGGCGCGGCGGTGGCCATCGCGGGCAAGGTGCCGGCGGGGGCGAAGGAGCGCTGGCAGGGGCTCGTGCCGGGGACGGCGGCGGCGGCGGAAGCATGAGCGCGCCCGGCCGCTCCGAAGCGCTCATCCCGCAGCGCGGAGCGCGGAGGGCAGTCGAGTGAGTGCCGAGCCGCTGGCGATCGATGTGGGCGAGGGGTTGCGCGTGTCGGCGTTGCTCGACGCGCCGCCCGATGCGCTGGCCGTGTTCGTCTTTGCGCACGGCGCCGGGGCGGGGATGTCGCACTCGTTCATGGCGGCCCTCGCCGCCGGCCTTGCCGCGCGCGGCATCGCGACGCTGCGCTACCAGTTTCCGTACATGGAGCGCGGCAGCCGGCGCGTGGACCCGCCGGCGCTCGCGCATGCGACCGTGCGCGCGGCCGTCGCCAAGGCGGCGAGCCGGCTGCCGGGACTGCCGCTCTATCGCAGGTGGCAAGTCGTTCGGCGGCCGCATGACGTCGCAGGCGCAGGCGGGGTCGGCGCTGCCGGGCGTGCGCGGCATCGTGTTCGTCGGCTTTCCGCTGCACCCGGCGGGCAAGCCGTCGACGGAGCGGGCGGATCATCTGGCGCAGGTCGGGGTGCGGATGCTGTTCCTGCAGGGCACGCGTGACGAGCTGGCCGACCTGGCGCTGCTGCAGGGAACGATTGGAGGGCTGGGCAAGCGGGCGACGCTGGAGGTGTTCGAGCACGCCGACCATTCGTTCCATGTTCCGGCGCGGTCCGGTCGAACGGATGCGCAGGTGAGGGAGACCTTGCTCGACGCGATGGAGCGCTGGATGATTCCCTAGGGCGGGCCTGGCGTATGCCGGCAGCATGTCGATGCGGGCGCCGCGCCCTCACCCCGGCCCTCCCCACGAGGGGAGAGGGAGAGGCGAGTCAGACGGTGGTGGCGGCGAAGAACGCCGGACGGCCGTGCACGTTGTCGGCCCAGATGTCTTGCGCGAGTGCCTGCAGCGCCGTGAAGATGTGGTTGCGTGACGCCAGTACCGGCGCGAGGGTGAGGCCGGACAGGCCGTGCAGCGTGCGCAGCTTGTTCGTGCGCGCGGGGCGATCGACGGCCACCACCAGCCGTTCGCCGTGCAGCATCAGCGGCAGCGCCCGGCACTCCATCGCCACGCGCAGCGTCAGCCGGCGCGCCGCCTCGCGGTCGATCGGGAAGCGCGTGAGGTCCACGAGCGGGTAGCCCATCTTGTGCGCGAGCGCGGTCTGCAGATCGGCGCTCGAGAGGATGCCCGAGGCCACCAGCATCTCGCCGAGCGGCACCTCGGGGGGCTTGCCGGCGATCGCGCGGCCGAGCTGCGCGGGCGTGACGAAGCCCAGCTCGAGCATCGAGCGGCCGATCGGCATCACCGGGGCGTACCGCTGGCGCTCCAGCGCGTCGATCACCTGCGACGGCGTGGCGCACCAGTGCTCGGCGGCACGCTCCTCGGCGGAGGGGCCGAACTCGCAGCGCGAGTACGAGGAGCGCGGCACGAAGACGCGCTGCAGCGACCGCTCGTCGTCCATCGGCGTGTAGAGGTACAGGCCCTTCGTCGCGCTCCACGTGGCCGGCGGTGCGCCTCGGCCTGCGGCACGCCGCCGTCTTCGACCGGATGCAGCTTGTACTCGCGCTCCTGCGCGGCGGCCGGCACGCGCTCCGGCGGGGCCCCGGCGAAGCGCGGCGACGGCCGCATCGGCGTCGTGAGCACGAGCCGGCGCATGCGGGCGAAGGGCAGCGTGAGGTCGGACGTGCCGGCCCCTTTGCGGAACACCAGCGTGCCGCGGTCGGCGTCGAAGCGCACCAACTCGCCCTCGACCTCGGTGCCGAAACGCGTTTCGATGCGGCACGGATGCGCGGCGTCGTGCGCGGAAGCGGCGTCGCGCCACTGGAACGGTGGCATCGGCCAATGCCAATCGACGCTGGCCGGCGCCTCCAGGACCGGAAAGGCAAGCTCTGCGGACATGGTCGGGCGAAGGCGATGGAGTGCGCCCGAAGATAACGCCGCGAGTGGCGCAGCGGGTGTGCAGAAGTCCGGAAACGGGGCCGGCGCGACTCGGATGAGGCGGAGGTCAATCCACGATGGTCTGCGACTGCTCGCGCAGAGTACAGCGGCAGGTAGTGGAACGAGCCGATGGCCTTGCCGGTGCTGCCGCTGCCCTTCCAGCCCCCGAACGGCTGGTAGCCCGGCCACGCGCCGGTGGTGGCGCCCTGTGGCCGGTTGGCGTAGGTGACGCCGGCCTCGATGCGCTCGTGGAAGCGAGCCACGTCGTCGGCCGAGCCGTAGATGCCGGCGGTGAGGCCGTACTCGGAGTCGTTGGCGCGCGCGAGGGCTTCGTCGAGCGTGGCGACTTCGCCCACCAGCAGGAGCGGGATGAACTTTTCCTCGCGCCAGAGCCGGTAGTCCAGCGGTGCAGAGGCCACGGTGGGAGCCACGAACCAGCCGCGCGCCAGCGCGCCTTCGGTGAGCAGGCGGCCGCCGGCATGGACTGCGCCGTGCTCGCGCAGGCTGCGCACGCAGCGCTCGTAGCGCTCGTGCGCGCGGCGGTCGATTACCGGGCCCATCCAGTGCTGGCGCAGCGTGGGGTCGCCCACGCGCAGGTCGTTGGCCAGCTTCACGAGCCGCTCCCGCAGGGCCTGCGCGACGGGGCGCTCCACGTAAACGCGCGAGCAGGCGGAGCACTTCTGGCCGGAGAGCCCGAAGGCCGAGCGCACGATGCCCAGCGCCGCGCGATCCAGGTCGGCGGCGCGCGTGACGATCGCGGCGTTCTTGCCGCCCATCTCGGCGATGCAGGGCCGCGGCCAGCGGCCCGCGGCGAATTGGCGCACGATCTGCATGCCCACCTCGTGCGAGCCGGTAAACGTGATGCCGGCCGCCTGCGGCGCCGCCACGAGTGCCGCGCCCACCATGCCGCCGGCGCCGCTGACGAGGTTCAGCACGCCGTCGGGCAGGCCGGCGTCGCGCAGCGCCTCCATCAGCAGCCAGCCGGACAGCGCGGTGTTGCTCGCCACCTTGAACACCACGGTGTTGCCGGCCACCAGCGCCGCGCCGATCGGCCCGCCGGCCAGCGCTAAGGGGAAGTTGAACGGCGCGATGACGATCCACGCGCCCCAGGGCTTGAGCACCGAGCGGTTGCGGCTCGACCAGCCGGGCAGCGGATCCTCCGGCAGGTTGCGCACGAAGCCGTCGTTCGCCTCCATCTGGCCGCAGTACCAGGCGATGAGATCCGCCGTCTCCTGCACCTCGCCCAGGGCTTCCATGCGGTTCTTGCCGACCTCGATCGCGACGGCGGCGCCGATGTCGTACACCCGCTCCTCGATGATCGACGCCGCCCGGCGCAGCAGCGCCACGCGCTCGCGCCACGGCGTGGCGGCCCAGCCGGGGAAAGCGGCGCGCGCGGCGGCCAGCGCGTCCTCGGCATCGTCGGCGGTGCCGCTCGGGAAGCGCCCGAGAAGCCACTCGCGGTCGATCGGCGAGCGCACCTCGAAGCACTGCGATGCGGTGCGCGGAGCGCCGCCGATCCACATCGGGCGCTCCTGCCCGATGTGCTTCATCGTGCGCGCGAGTGCCGCCTCGAAGCGCTCGTGGAGCGCCTGCGGCGGGTCGAACATCGTGGAGTAGGTGAGCTTGAACGCGTCGGACATGAAAGCTCCTGCGGCTGCGCGCAGGAACTTATACCCGGCCTGACGCCTTGGGCAAGTCAGTTCTCACCGTCGCGAAGCGCGACCCGTCCGGCATGAAGCAACTCCACCAAGGACCTTGCGCGGATCCGGCTTCGCCGGTCCGCAGCAAGAGCCCCCTCGGGGGGCAGCGACGGGAGGAGCGTGGGGGCCAACAGTCCCCGGCTTCGCCGGTCCGCAGCAAGAGCCCCCTCGGGGGGCAGCGACGAGAGGAGCGTGGGGGCGGTCAAGTCTGCGTGGGAACCGACCAGTTCTCGCCCGGCACGGTGGACGCGTTCACGCGCTGGTCGTGCAGCATGTAGATCACCTCGAGCTCGGTGACGATCTCGGGCGCGAAGCCCACCCGACCGCCCCGCGTGTCGGTGAGCAGGTTGTCCAGCAGGTGCTCGGTCAGCCCGTGGTCGCGCCAGACGCCGGCGAGCTGGTTGACGATGCGCGGGTAGCGCTCCGGCAGCTCGCGCGGGCGGCTTTCGCCGGGGATGCGGCCGAGCCAGCGCTGGGCGCGCAGCGACAGGGCCTGGTCGCGGTGGCGCTGGGGAGCACGCACGCGGGCCCAGTCGGAAGCCGTCCAGTCGTGGCGGCTGGGCGGATCGTCGGCGGGGCGGCGGGCGTCGAAGCGTCGCTTGATGAAGTGGAGCAGTCCGAGCATGTGCGTGTGGGGTCGGTCGAAGCCGGTACCTGCGTGTGACCATAGCGACGATCACGATGCGGTTCCAGGAAGTTTTGCCCGTTTTGGCACGCGCACAAACCCGACCCCCTGAACGGGGGGAAAAAAAGCGCAGGACGGCGGAACGAAGTCGTAATCTGTGGTTCATGCAGGTGCTCGCCTTTCGCACCCTCCTGTACCGCTACTTCTTCTTCGGGTGGCTGTTTCGCGACGTCTGCAGGGCAGCCGGCTCGAGCGCGCGGCCGCCTGGCGCCACAACCAGTCGCAGGCGCGCTGGCTGCCCACCTACATGCGGCGCTGGTTCTGGTGCGGCGCGGCGCTCTACGGCCTCGGCGGCCTCGTGGAGTGGGGCTTGGGCGCGCCCGTGCTGTCGGCGTGCTTCTACGTGCCGGGCGTGCTCAGCGTTCCGGTGAACGGCGTCATCGCGACGGCCTGGCTGGCCCTGAAGGCTTGGCCGGCGCCGTTCTGAGCGGCTTCACCATGCGCGTGGCGTCTTCCAGCCCCTGGTAGTAGCCGGTGATCTGGCCGTTCTCCTCGAAGCCGTGGCTTCGGTAGAAGGCGCGGGCCGGCGCGTTGCCCGTGCGCAGCTCCAGGCGGATGGCGCGCAGGCCGGCGACGCGGGCGGTGCACTCCAGCCACGCCAGCAGCTCGCTGCCGATGCCGCGGCGCCGCATCGCGGGCGCCACCGCCAGCAGCAGCAGGTGCGCCTCGTCGTCTCCGTAGCGCATGATGGAAAAGCCGGTGAGCGCGGCGCGCTCGCGCTTCACGATCACGTTGGTGCCGGGATCCTGCAGGCAGTGCGTGACGCGGCGCGGCGTCCAGCTCCAGGCCAGCCCCTGCTCGATGGCGTGGCGCGACAGCTGCGCGATGTCGGCCGCGTCGTCGGAGTCGGCGAGGCGGATGCGAGGCACGGCGGACTGGACCATAACGCTGATGCTGCGCCGAAGCGCCCGCGTGCTCAAGCCCCCGAAGCGGGGTGACCAGGCGCCGCAGGCGCTACGGGGGGTCAGAACAAACAGGCGAGCTGCGATTACGACGCGCTGGCGGCGCGGAACGGCGCTTGCCCGCGGCGCATCACCTCGGCGTGCGCGTCGCCGTCCATCGGCCTGAAGAAGCGGAAGCCCTGGAGCAGGTCGCAGCCGAGGCGCTCGAGAGCAACGGACTGCTCCTCGGTCTCGATGCCCTCGGCGACGATGGTCAGCCGCTGGCTCTTGCCGATGTCGATGATGGCGCCCAGCGTCGTCGCGCCCAGGCGCTGCGATCCGGTGTCGCGCACGAAGCTGCGGTCGATCTTCAGCATGTCGAACGGGAGCGTCTGGAGCATCGAGATGCTGGAGTAGCCGCTGCCGAAGTCGTCCAGCGCGAGCCCGAAGCCGAGCCCGCGCAGGTGCACGAGCGTGGCCTTGGCCTTCTCCACGTCCTCCATCACGGCGCTCTCCGTCACCTCGAGCACGATGGACGACGGGGAGACACCGGTGTCCTCCAGCACCTCCTCGACGCTGCGCACGTAGTTCACGTGCAGCAGCTGGCGCGGCGAGACGTTCACGCTCACCGGCACCGGCGTGCCCGCCTCCTCGAGGCGGCGGGCATGGCGGCAGGCCTGGTCGAGCACCCATTGGCCGACCTGGAAGATCTGGCCCGTGCGCTCGGCCACCTCGATGAAGTGCCCGGGGCCGAGCAGCGTGCCGTCGTCGGCGCGCATGCGCACCAGCGCCTCGGCCAGCACCGGCAGCTTGCTGCTCGCGTCCACGATGGGCTGGAAGTGCAGCACCAGCCGCTGCTCGTGCAGCGCGCGGGTGAGCGCCTGCTCCACATCGAAGTCGCGGCGCGCGGAATCGCTGTAGCTGGCGTCGTAGACGATCGCGAGGTTGCCGCCCTGGCGCTTGGCGGCGTACATCGCGCGGTCTGCGCGCGAGATCAGCTCGTCGGAGGGTACGTCCGGCTCGTCGCACATCACGATGCCGATCGACGTCTTGGGGTGCAGCAGCGAGCCGCGGCACGAGTACGGCTGGCTCACCGCCTCGATGATGCGCGCGGCGATCGCGCGGGCGCCGGCCTCGCTGTCGACGCCGTCGAACAGCGCCACGAACTCGTCGCCGCCCATGCGCGCGAGCGTGTCGCCGGGGCGCAGGATGCGAGCGCACGCGGTTGGCCGTCTCCACCAGGCAGTCGTCGCCGGCGGCATGGCCGAGAGAGTCGTTCACCTGCTTGAAGCGGTCGAGGTCGAACAGGAAGAGCACGAACGGATGCTCGCGCCCGGCGACGCGCAAGCGCTGCAGCGTGGCGACGAGCGCGGCGCGGTTCGGCAGCCCGGTGAGCGGGTCGGTGGTGGCGGCGAGGGCCAGCTTGTCGCGCAGCTCGTTGCGCGCCTCGATGTTGCGCGCCATGGCGATCGTGCCGACGATGCAGCCGTTGAGCCCGTACGCGTGGCGCAGCGACATTTCCATCGGCACGTGGTGGCCCTGCTTGTGGCGCCAGCGGCCCTCGAGCAGCGCCGCCTCGCGGGCGCGCGCGCTGCGCTTGAGCGCATCGATCCAGCCGGCCAACTGTCCGGGTGCAGCTTGTCGAGGATGCGCGTGCCCCGAAGCTCCTCGGGCGTGTAGCCGAGCTGCGCCAGCACGGAAGGACAGACGTAACGGATGCTGCCTTGGGCATCCACCTGCATCACCACGTCCTCGTTGTGCATCTCGACGAAGGCATAGCGCTTCACGCGCTCGGCCAGCGCCCCCTGGCGCCGGCTCATTTCGGCGAAAGCCATCTCGTAGCCGCTGACGAGCGGCTGCAGCAGGTCGGGCAGCGCGTGGCGCAGGCCCTCGGGCAGCGGCAGGCGGAACTCCGCGAGCAGCCCCACCGCATCGTTCAGGGCTCGCCGGGCCCGCAGGCGGCGGCGCCACTCGTGCACGGCGGCCCAGGCGGCGAGCGCTGCGACCGGCAGCGCGACCGGCAGCGCAGCCGGCACGACCGCGGCGAAGGCCACGTTCACGACACTGCCGACCAGGGCGACGACGGCGAGGGAGAAGGGGCTGCGCATGTGGCGTGGTTATCGGCGGGCGCGGACCGAAGGCGAGCGCCGCGGCCGTTCGGAAGTCACGCTTGGATGCAGAAACGTGTCGTCACGATGGCCTGCCTCGCGGGCACCACGTTTGCCGAACGACATGGACGACTCACCGCCATCCCCGAAGGAGCTTTCGATGAACCAAGTCGCCGATGTCATGACCCGCGATGTGCGGGTGGTGTCCCCGAAAGACTCGATCCAGCGTGCGGCGCAGTGCATGGACGAGCTGAACGTGGGCGTGGTGCCGGTGTGCGACGGCGCGAAGCTGCTGGGCATGGTGACCGACCGCGACATCACGGTGCGCGGCGTCGCGGCCGGCAAGATGGCCGACACGCCCGTGACCGAGGTGATGAGCGAGCACGTGCGCTGGTGCTACGAGGACCAGGACATCGACGAGGTGATGGACGAGATGCGCGATGCGCAGATCCGCCGCCTGCCGGTGATCAACCACGAGAAGAAGCTGGTGGGCATCGTGTCCCTCGGCGACCTCGCCGACCGCGGCTTCGACGACAAGCGGGTGGGCGAGACGCTGAAAGACATCTCGACGCCCTCCGAACCGGATCGGGTGTAGCCATGAGCTGGGCAAGACAACTGCTGCACGGGCCGATGAGTGAGTTTCCGCTGCGCGGCGGGGCGCCGGCGGTGCGCGCCGGCGAGCCGAAACCCGGGGCGCAGCCGGTCTCCGCGCCGGGGCGCCAGAGCCCCGGCGACCAGGCGCCGCCGGGAACGCCGGGCACCGGCGAGAACGTGTGTCCGCGCTGCGGCGGACGCGGCCGGCTCGATGCCGGGCAGCGTTGCCCGGATTGCGACGGCACCGGCCGCGTGACCACGGGCATCGGCGGGGCCTGATCGCGCACAATCGTGCGCATGAGCGATTCACTGGGCGACGAAGCCAAGGGGCGCTATGCGCCGCATGTCTACAAGAAGGTAGCCCGATATCTCGTCGTGATCGACGCGGCGGGACAGGTGGTGGCCCGCCTGTTCGATGACGAGCGGCGGCCGCTGGCCGAGTTCGATGCGTCGTCGGAAGAGGTGGCGTTGATGACGAGGGGGCTGGACCCGGCCAAGGGGACGACCGGGCCCGAGTGGAACGGGGCGCTGGACGGGCACAACGCCGATGAGCGGCGCGCGGCCGAGGTCTACACGCTGGACGTTTGAGGCGCGGGGCAGGGCGTCAGAACGGATAGTGCCGCGGGCCCGTCTGCACCGTGATCCAGCGCAGCTCGGTGAACTCGTGCACGCCGGCCATGCCGCCGAAGCGGCCCATGCCGCTGCCCTTGACGCCGCCGAACGGCATCTGCGCCTCGTCGTGCACCGTCGGGCCCGTTGACGTGGCAGATGCCCGACTCGATGCGCCGCGCCACCTCGATCGCGCGGCCGACGTCGCGCCCGAACACCGCCGCCGACAGGCCGTACTCGTTGTCGTTGGCGCAGGCCACGGCCTGCTCCACGCCGTCGACGCGCACGATGCACTTCACCGGGCCGAACGTCTCCTCGTGGTAGATGCGCATCGCGCGCGTGACGTGGTCGAGCACGGTGGCCGGCATCAGCGTGCTGTCGGCCTTGCCGCCGCACAGCAGCTTCGCGCCCTTGCGCGAGCGCGTCGTCGATCAGCGCGTTGCAGTGCTCGACCGTGCCCATGCCGATCACCGAGCCGAGCACCACCGGGTCCGCGCCGCGCGGGTCGCCGAGCGGCAGGCTGCGCGCCTTCTTCGCGAAGCGCGCGGCGAAGTCGTCGGCGATCTTCCGGTCGACCACGATGCGCTCGGTGGACATGCAGATCTGCCCCGAGTTGGCGAAGGCGCCGAACGCGGCGGCGTTCACCGCGGCATCGAGGTCGGCGTCGTCGAGCACGACCAGCGGCGCCTTGCCGCCGAGCTCCAGCACCACCGGCTTCAGGTGCTTCGCGCAGGTGAGCGCGATGAGCTTGCCGACCCGCGTGGAGCCGGTGAAGTTGACGCGCCGCACGGCCGGGTGGGCGACCATCGCCTCCACCACGAGCGCCGCGTCGGCCGGCGCGTTGGTGACGTAGTTCACCACGCCGGCCGGGAAGCCGGCCTCCTTGAACGCCTCGACGATGAGCTGGTGCGTGCGCGGGCAGTTCTCGCTGCCCTTGAGCACCACGGTGTTGCCGCAGGCGAGCGGCGTCGCGATGGCGCGCACGCCGAGGATCACCGGCGCGTTCCACGGCGCGATGCCGAGCACCACGCCGGCCGGCTGGCGCACGCCCATCGCGAGGCTGCCCGGCACGTCGGACGGGATCACCTCGCCGCCGATCTGCGTCGTGAGCGCCGGCGGCCTCGCGGATCATGCCGGCGGCCAGCATCACGTTGAAGCCGGCCCACATCGCGGTGGCGCCGGTCTCCGCCGGCACGGCCTCGGCGAATTGCGGCGCCTTGGCCTCCAGCGCGTCGGCCGCCTTCAGCAGCAGCGCGCGGCGCTCGCCGGGGCCCGTGCGGCTCCAGGTCTTGAACGCCTCGGCGGCGGCGTCGACGGCGGCGATCGCATCGGCGACGCTTGCGGCAGGCGCGCGCGTGGCGACGCTGCCGTCGAGCGGGTTGCGGCGCTCGAACGTGGCGCCCTTCTCGGCGCCGACGGCCAGGCCGTTGATCAGCATCGACAGGTCGGACATGGTGGGCTCCTTGGAGGGGTTCGAAGCGGAGTGGGACGCGGGTGCGCTGCCGAGGTAGCTCTCGCGCAGGATGGTCGAGCGCGACAGCAGGAAGGCGGGGCCACTGGCGACGAGCCGGCCGCGCTCGAGCACGCAGCCTCGGTCGGCCACGGCGAGCGCCTTGCGCACGCTCTGCTCCACCATCAGCACGGTGGTGCCCTGGTCGGCGATGCGCCGCACGACGGCGAGCATCTCGTCGACCGCGCGCGGCGCGAGGCCGAGCGACGGCTCGTCGAGCATCAGGAGCCGCGGCGCGCTCATCAGCGCGCGCGCCACGGCCACCATCTGCTGTTCGCCGCCGCTCATCGTGCCGGCGAGCTGGCGCGCGCGCTCGGCGAGCTTGGGAAAGTCGCGCAGCACCTGGGCCAGCCGCTGCGCGCGCTCGGCCTTGGGCACCAGCCAGCCGCCGAGCTCCAGGTTCTCCGTCACCGTCATCTGCGGGAACAGCTGGCGGCCTTCGGGCACGAGCGCGAGGCCGCGGCGCACGATGTCGGAGGCCTTCGCGCCGGCGTCGATCTCCACGCCGTCGAGCCGCAGGCTGCCGCTGCGCGGCAGCAGCCCCGCGACGGCTTTCAGCAGCGTGGTCTTGCCCGCACCGTTCGGGCCGAGGATCACCGTGAGCCCCGGCCGCACGTCCAGCGACAGCCCGCGCAGCACCGCGAAGCCGCCGTAGCCGGCGCCGAGGCCGTCGATCTCGAGGTGCGCGAGCGGGAGGTCGTGCTTCATGCCGCCGCCATCTCGTCGCCGAGGTAGGCCTCGATCACCTCCGCGTTGCGGACCACCTCGGCCGGGGCGCCGTCGGCGATCCTGCGGCCCTGGTGCAGCACGATCACGCGCTCCACGTGGCGCAGCAGCAGCGTCACGGCATGCTCGATCCAGATCACGGTGAGCTCGAGGTCGTCGCGCAGGCGCCGGATGAGCTGCGCGATGCCGTTCACCTCGGTCTCGGTGAGCCCGGCGGCCACTTCGTCGAGCAGCAGCAGCCGCGGCCGCGTGGCCAGCGCCATGCCGATCTCCAGCAGGCGCTGCTGCGACGGCGTCACGGCGGCCGCGGGCAGCGCCGCCGCGGCGCCGAGGCCGATCAGGTTCAGGATCGTCGTCTCGTTGCGCAGCAGCGCGGGGGCGCGCCGCCCGCGGCCGGCGAACTGCGAGGCCGAACGCCACGTTGTCGGCCACGCTGAGCTCGGCGAACACGCGCGGCGTCTGGAAGGTGCGGGCGATGCCGCTGCCCGCATAGCGGTGCGCGCCGGCGCCGGTGAGGCGCCGGCCGAGCACGAACAGCTCGCCCGCATCGGGCCGTTGCACGCCCGACAGCGTGTTGAAGAAGGTGGTCTTGCCCGCGCCGTTGGGGCCGATGATGCCCACCAGCTCGCCGGGGCCGAACGCGGCGCTCACGCCGTCGACCGCCACGAGCCCGCCGAAGCGCACCGTGACGCCGCGCGCCTCGAGCAGCGGGTGCCCGTTCATGCGGCGCCGCTCCGCACCGAGTGCCACCAGGCGCGCGTGTCGTCGCGCCAGGCGCGCAACGTGGCCGGCCGCAGCGACGCGAGGCCGCCCGGCAGGTACAGCACGCAGGCGATCAGCAGCACGCCGAGCCCGATCATGTAGGCCTGCGGCACCTGCAGGCGCAGCGCCTCGGCGAGCAGGCTGAACACCAGCGCGGCGACGAGCGGCCCCCACAGCGTGGCGGCGCCGCCGACGAGCGCGATGAGCACGGTCTGGAATCCGATGAACGGGTTGAACACGGTGGCCGGGTCGATATAGGTCCAGCGCACGCTCATCGCCGCGCCCGCCGCGCCGGCGAAGGCCGCGGTGAGCGCGAAGCCGCCGATCTTCACCAGGCGCGTGTTCACGCCGAGCGTCTGGGCGCGCTGCTCGTCGGCGCCGATGCCGGCCATCGCGAGGCCGAAGCGGCTGCGCCGCACGGCGATCGAGACGACGATCGCCAGCAGCGCGAGCGCGAGCATCGTGAGGTACACCGTGTCGCGCTCCGGCACCACGGCGAGCACGCGGCCCACGGTGCCGGTGACGTGCTTCTCCCACGTGGTCACGGCGTGGCGGATGAGCTCGGTCATGCCGAACGTGAGCACGGCGAAGTAGGTGCCGCGCAGGTGCAGCACGGCGCTGCCCATCACGACCGCGACGGCCGCTGCGACAGCCGCGCCGATCGCGATCACGGCCAGCCAGGGGAGCTGGTCGAGCAGCAGCGCGCTTGCATAGGCGCCGATGCCGAAGAAGGCGGCGGTGGCGAGCGACAGGTAGCGCGTGGTGCCGCAGAAGAGGCTCCAGCTCGATGCGAGTGCGACGTACATCAGGCAGGTGAGCGCCATCGAGACGGCGAACTCGCTGCCGTAGTGGGGCACGGCGAGGCCCCAGCCGGCGAGGGCGAAGAGGACGAGGAGGTCGCGGGTGAGTGTCCTATCCATGGGTCTTGCTCCCTCTCCCACTCGTGGGAGAGGGCTGGGGTGAGGGCGCGGCGACGCGCAGGTCGCCGTTGCTTCGATGCCGTCGCCGCGCCCTCACCCCGACCCTATCCCACGAGTCGGCGAGGGAGAGGGAGAAGATGCGCAGGCACGCACTCATCGCTTGTTGAACAACCCGTTCGGCCGCCATAGGAGCACCGTGATGAACACGCCGTACGACAGCAGCGACTTCAGCGACGGGCTCGTGTAGTGCATGCCGACCGCCTCCACCACGCCCAGGCCGAGCCCGCCCGCCAACGCCCCGCCCATGCTGCCGAAGCCGCCCAGCGTGATGACGATCAGCGCGGTCACGGTGTAGGGCTCGCCGATCGACGGCGAAATCGCGTAAGCCATCGACAACAGACACCCCGCCACGCCCGACAACCCGAGCCCGATGCCGAACATCAGCGGATGCAGCCGCTGCGTGTCGATGCCCACGAGCTGCGCCCCCGTGGGCGACTGCATCAAGGCGCGCACGCCCTTGCCGATCAGCGTGGTGCGCAGCACGACGATGAGCGCGATGCTGAACGCGAGCGCGAGCGCGAGCAGCAGCAGCTTGTTGGCCGCGAACTGCGCGCCGCCGAACGCCACCGGCTGCGTGAGGTAGTCGTAGCCGCGCAGGTCGCCGCCCCAGGCGAGCTGGGCCAGGTTCTGCACGATGAACAGCAGCCCGAAGCTCACGATGAGGCCGCGCGCCTCGAACACGTCCACGTTCGGCGACGTGCGTGCCAGGCGGCGGAACACCACGCGGTGGATCGCCAGGCCCGCGCCGGTGAGCAGCGCGAAGACCACCGGCACCATCAGCAGCGGCGACAGCCCGAGCGACGTCTGCGCCATCCAGGCGAGGAAGGCGCCGACCATCAGGAACTCGCCGTGCGCGATGTTCAGGATGCGCATGAGCCCGTACTGCAGGTTCAGGCCGAGCGCCACGAGCGCGTACACGCCGCCGGTGACGAGGCCGGAGGCGATCAGCTCGGTCCAGGCGCCGGCGGTCATCCGCGCAGGTCAGGTCCAGGCGGGCTTGGTGGCCATCAGCGGGGCGGTGGCGATGGGCTTGGGCCACACCACCTCGAACTCGCCCTTCTGCCATTGGCTCACCGAGCCCGGCGTGCCGATGTTCTCGCTGCCGGCGAACTTGATCTTGCCGAGGATGGTGCTGTGCTCGTTGCCGGCCACGTAGTCGCGGATCGCCTTGCGGTCGAGCCCCACCTTGCCGACCGCGGCGCCGAGGATCTCCAGTGCGGCCCAGGTGGCGCCGCTGGCCCAGCGGTCGGGCTCCTTCTGCGCGCCGAACTTCTTCACGTGGGCATCGAAGTAGGCTCGGGCGCCGGGGCTCGTCTTGGCGTTCCACGAGCCCATGCCGAGCACGCCTTCGGCGCTGCTGCCCATCACGTTGCGGTAGAGCTGGAACGCGGTGCCCACCGAGGCGTAGAAGAAGCGCGGGTTGAAGCCGATCTCCTTGCTCTGGCGGCTCGCGAGGATGGTGTCGAGCGGGTAGGTGAGGCCGATGAAGGCGTCGGGGTTCTTGTCCTTCATCGAGCGCAGCACGGGACCGAGGTCCTTCACGCCCAGCGGGTAGCTCTTGTCCTCGACCATCTGGATGCCGCTGCCTTGCAGCGCCACCTTCAGCGCGGCGTAGTTCTCGAGGCCGAAGAGGTCGTCGACATAGATCACCACGGCGGACTTCGCGCCGTTGGCGCGCAGCATGTCCACCAGCGCATCCATCATCGGCTTGGGCTGCTGCAGCATGAGGAAGAAGTACGGCAGCTGCATCTCGACGAGCCGGCGCGACAGGGCGGTGGGGGCGAGGAACGGGTAGCCATGGCGATTGGCCAGGGGCGCCACCGCGAAGTTCGCGTTGCTGCCCCACGGCGGCAGCACGAGATCGACCTTGTCGCTGCCCATCAGCTTCTCGTAGGTGCGCACGCAGGTCTCGATGTCGCTGCGGTCGTCGAAGCTGACCAGCTCCACCGGCCGCTTCGTGCCCTTCACGTTCAGGCCGCCCGCGGCATTCACCTGCTCGGCCCACAGCAGGTAGTTGGGCTCCTGGCTCACCTGGGCGCCCGCCGCCCAGGGGCCCGTGCGGGCCATCGCGTAGCCGATGCGCACCGGCCCGCCTTGCGCGAGGGCGGGCAGGGCCACCGCGGCGGCGCCGGCGGCCAGGCCCTGGACGACGGTGCGGCGCTTCAGGGCGGGGGAAGGATCGCGCGTGCTCATGGGCAGTCTCCGGAGGTTGTTTGGAGTGGCGGCGCATTCTTGAGCCGGGCGGGCGCGCCCGCTTGCCTGCCCGTGCACGACCGCTTGTCGATCCGTGCACGCGGCGTCCGGACTTACCCGGTGCGCGGCCGGCCGCCGCGGCGCCCAGAATTCCGGCTCTCCACCATGGGCGTGAAGGCCGAAGCGATGAGCACCGACGCCGTGCCGAGGGCCGAGCGGGCAGGGCTGTGGTCGGACTGGATCGCGCGGCTGTTCCAGGGCCTGCAGGGCGACGTCTACGGCGACACCGACTTCGACGGCCGCATGACGCGCGTGCGCGCCGGCGACGTGCTGCTCACGCACCTGGAGGCGAATCGCCACCGCGTGCGCCGCACGTCGTCGCTGGCGCGCGCCACGGAGGAGCCGTACCTGAAGATCGTGGCGCCCTGGGTGGGCTGCGCGGGGGTGGAGCAGAAGGGGCGGGAGGCCTGGGTGACGCCCGGCCAGTGGAGCATCTACGACACCACCGACAGCTACGCCATCGCGAACCCCGAGCGCGTGGAGCACCTGATCGTGATGGTGCCCAAGCATCGCCTCGTCGAGCGCGGGCTGGCGCTGGATGCGCTGATGGCGCGCCGGCTCGGCGGCAGCGGCGGCGTGTCGCGGCTCGCCCTGGAGACCATGCGCAGCGCGTTCCGCGAGCTGCCCGGCATGCCGGAGGAATCGGCGCGCGGCGTGGGCGACGCGATCACGCAGCTCGTGCACCTGTCGCTACTCGACCTTGCCGGGCTCGGCACCGCGGCAACCCAGCGCGAAGCGCTGCGCGAGCGCATCAAGCGTCACGTGGCCGAGCACCTGGGCGACCCGGGGCTGTCGGTGGACGCCCTGGCGCGGGCGCTCAACTGCAGCCGCCGCCAGCTCTACAACGCGTTCTCGGAGGAGCCCGACGGCGTGGCCGGCTACATCCTCGCGCGCCGCCTGGACGCTTGCCGCCAGGCCTTCGACGATCATGCGAGCCGCCGCTCGATCACCGACGTGGCGCTCGCCTTCGGCTTCTCGAACATGGCGCACTTCAGCCGCGTGTTCCGCAGCCATTTGGGGATGTCGCCGAGCGACTACCGGCGGGCCGGGGCGGGGTGAGGGGCCTCAGTGAGCCGCGCCGCTTCGGTGGCTGCAACCGAGTGCCTCGGCGGCGATTCTCAGTCGCTTGTCGCGGGTCCAGCGGCTTGCGCCGTTCATGAGTGCTGTCGACGCGAGCAGGCCTTCAACTTTGGTTGGCTGCCGCAGAGCTTTGCGAGTCGCCGGGCGCTCTCGCGTTCGATCAATGCCTTCAAACCTTCGCGCACGAGAGCGGAGCGGTCCATCGTCCCGGCAAGCCTGGCCGCCTTGTCGAGCAATTCGTCTTCGATGGTGATGGTCGTGCGCATGGCGGACAAAGCCGAGAGCATCAAAATCTAGCATCGTTGATTATTGTTTCCGCCGGGTGGCAGGCGGTGCCGGTGCTCCATGGTGTCACCTCCAGGAGGCAGACCATGACCACGACGTCACTCAAACTCCCGAGGCGCGCGCCGGTCGCGCAGGGCTGGTGTGACGCGCAGTATGTGGAGGCGATCCGCCAGGCGGCTGCAGCGGCAGAACAGCGGGCCAAGTTCATCGCGGCCGCGAAGGCATCGCACCGGACGACGCTCAAACAGGGCACCGGCTTCGATGCCGACGAGGTACACGACTACATCCGCGCGCGCGCCGCCGGAGCCGCCGGGCGGCGCCCGAAGGCGACGCCTTGGCGCGGCTGATCTATAGCCAGGCTGCGGTCGAGGATCTGGAGCGGCTGACCGACTTCCTGCTGGACAACGATCCGACCGCCGCCGTGGCCACGATCGATCTCATTCAGGAGGCAGTCGGCGTGCTGTCGCGGCATCCCCTGATCGGTCGACCGGTGGACACTCCGCTGCGCGAACTGGTGATTTCGCGCGGCCGCTCCGGCTATGTCGCGCTCTACAGCGTGGAACGCATCGAGGATGTCGTGCTCATCCTCGCCATTCGCCACCAGCGCGAGGCCGGGTACGAAGCTGGCGAGCCGGCCTGACTACCCCGGCCGCCGAAGCACCACGAGGTTCCCCACCGACACCTGCACCGGCTCGTCGCGCTGATTGAGCGTGGTGGTGCGCATCTTGACCATGCCCTGCTGCGGCCGCGACTTCGACGCCCGCACCTCCAGCACCTCCACCTCCACGCGCAGCTCGTCGCCCGGGCGCACGGGGCGCGGCCATTGCAGCTCGTCGAAGCCGGCGCCCACGATGCCGCCGGCCGGCTGCAACTCGCCCTGCACGAGCAGGCGCATCGTCATCGCGGCGGTGTGCCAGCCGCTGGCGGCGAGGCCGCCGAAGATGGATTTCGCGGCGGCGGCCTCGTCGAGATGGAAAGGCTGCGGATCGAACTCCGCGGCGAACGACTTCACACGATCGGCCTCCACGCGCAGGCGCGCCGGGCCGGCATAACGCTGGCCGGGGGCCAGATCTTCGAGGTAGTGGATGGTGGTGCTCATGGTGTGCTCATGCCTGGTCGAAGACGAGGCAGGTGGTGGTGGCGTGCGCGTACAGCTTGCCGTCGGGCCCGACGAGCCGGCCCTCGGCGGTGGCGACCTGCCGGCCGCCGTGCACGATGCGGCCTTCGGCGCGCACGAGCGGCACCGCGTCGGTCAGGGCGCGCACGATGTTCAACTTCAGCTCCAGCGTGGTGTAGCCCTTGCCGGCCGGCAGGCTGGAGTGCACCGCGCAGCCCACGCACGAATCGAGCAGCGTGGCGAACCAGCCGCCGTGCACGCTGCCGAGCGGGTTGTAGTGGCGGCGGCCGGGGCGGCCCTGGAACACTGCGAACCCGGGTTCGACATGAACGAGAAGGAAATCGAGCGTGTCGCTGATCGGCGGGCGCGGCAGCTCGCCGGAGACGATGCCCGCCAGCACCTGCATGCCGGTGCGGCCCGCGACCTGCTCGCGCGTGGCCACGCCGATCGAGCGGTTCGGGCGTGAGCGCAGGGCTTCTTCTTCGGCCTGCCAGCGGGCCAGGGTTTCTTCGGCATCGTCGTCGCAGTCGTTTTTCGGTCGTCTGCACCACTTGCATATACAACAATTGTGCATACAATAGACGACATGGATGCCCGAGTCAAGCCACGCGGCTGCACGAACCTGAAGCTGAGGCAGCTCAGCCGGGTCGTGAGCCGCCACTACGACGCGTTCGTCGCGCCCACGGGCCTGAAGAACACGCAGTACTCGCTGCTCTCGCACGTGGCACTCGCGGGGCCCATCCGCCCGAGCGACCTGGCGCAGCGCATGCGCATCGACGCGTCCACACTCACTCGCAACCTCCAGCCGCTGATCGCCCAGGGGTGGCTGACGCTCGGCCCTGGCGAGAACGCCCGCAGCCGCCTGGTGGCCGTGACGGAGGCCGGGCGCCAGAAGCGCGCGGAGGGGCAGCGAGCCTGGAAGCAGGCGCAGCTCGCCCTGAACGAGCAGCTCGGTGAGCACCGCGTGATCGCGCTGCACGTGCTGATCGACGATTGCATCGAAACCTTGGAAGAGGCGGGCGGCTAGGCGGCCCGCCGCATGTGGCCGCATGACGCACTCGCCGCAGCGCCCCGAGCCGACGCAGCCGACGCAGCCGGCGCCGGCCTGGCCCGCGTGGCCGCTGCCGCTTCTGGCGGGGCTGCTGCCGTTCGTGGCGGCGCTGTTCGCCTACGCGCTGTCGGTGCGGCTCGGGCTCATCGAGGCCTGCAACCCGCTCGTCGACGGCTGCGTGTCGATCAGCCGCGCGGCGCGGCATGACCTGCCGAACCATGTGTTCCGGGCGCTGGTGCTGCCGGCGGCGGCCGTGCAGGCGCTTTGCTGGCTGCTGTGCGGCGCATCGCTGCGCACGCTGGGCGCACCGCCGACGCGGTGGTTGCGCGCGTTGCCGTGGATCGGCCTGCTGGCGTCGCTGTTCCTGGTGCTGTACGCGACCTTCCTCGGCACGGAGGGCGCCGCGTACCGCTGGATGCGGCGCTATGGCGTCGTGGGCTATTTCGGCGGCACCTGCCTGGCCATGCTGATCGCCAGCGGTGCGGCCCAGGGCCTGACGGTCCGGCCGCCGCATGCCGCAAGGGCGATGCTCGCGATGGCCGTCGCGCTGCCGCTGCTGGGCCTGATGAACGGATTCGCGCCGCTGCTGCACGACGACGAAAGTTCGAAGCGGCGCTGCAGAACATCACCGAATGGTGGGGAGGCCTCGCCTTCACGCTGTTCTTCTTCGCCATGGCCTGGCTGTGGCGCACTGCGCGCTTCGAGGTCCGGTTCTCGACATCGAGCGGTGTCGGCACCGGCTGATGAGAGTCTGCTGCGCAGACTCTCATCCCCAAACTTCGCGCGCCGTCTCCACGATCAGCCCCAGCTTCTGCCGCTGCTGCTCCACCGCGATGTTGTTCCCATGCACGGTGCTGGAGAACCCGCATTGCGGCGACAGGCACAGCTGATCCAGCGGCGCGTGCTGCGCGGCTTCGTCGATGCGGCGCTTGAGATCGTCCTGCTTCTCCAGCGTGCCGAACTTCGTCGTCACGAGGCCGAGCACCACGGTCTTGCCCTTCGGCAGGAGGCGCAGCGGCCTGAAGTCGCCCGAGCGCGCGTCGTCGTACTCCAGGAAGTAGCCGTCGACGTTCATCTCCGAGAGCAGCGCCTGCGCCACCGGCTCGTAGCTGCCCTGCGCGGCCCAGGGGCTCTTGAAGTTGCCGCGGCACAGGTGCACCGCCAGCGTCATGCCCTGCGGCTTCTGCGCCACCACGCTGTTGATGAAGTTGGCATAGCGGTGCGGCAGCTCGTCGGGATCGTCGCCGCGGCTGCGGGCCGCCTCGCGCATCTTGTCGTCGCAGAGGTAGGCGAGGTTGGTGTCGTCCATCTGCACGTAGGTGCAGCCGGCGTCGGCCAGCGAGCGCAGCTCATCGCCGTAGGCGGTCGCCACGTCCTCGTAGAACTCGGGCTCGAGCTCGGGATAGTGCTGCGGCTGATGCCGGCGCGGCCGCCGCGGAAGTGCAGCATCGTCGGCGACGGGATCGTCACCTTCGGCGTGTGGCCGGCCGCGACCTGGCTCTTCAGGTACTCGAAATCGGCCCTCTGGATGTCCCTCGCGTGGCGCACCTTGTCGACCACGCGCATCACCGGCGGAGCCAGCTCCTGGCTGCCGTCGGGCTTCTCGACCGTCACCGGCGGATCGGTCTTGACGCCGTCGAGTTGCTCGAGGAAGTCGATGTGGAAGTAGGTGCGGCGGAACTCGCCGTCGGTGACGGACTGCAGGCCCACGTCCTGCTGGAACGCCACGATCTCCTTGATCGCGCTGTCCTCCACCTCGCGCAGCGCTTCGCGCGGGAACTCGCCGGTGGCAGCCTGGGCGCGGGCGTCGAGCAGGTACTTGGGCCGCAGGAAGCTGCCGACGTGGTCGGCGCGGAATGGCGGGCGGGTTCTCTGGTCATGGAAGGCTCCTGGAGGCAGAAGGTGCGCAATCCACCGATTTTCCGCACGGGCCGCGAGCCGATCGAGCCGGGTATTCCCGCGACGTCCGCAGGCTCGCGCCATCGCGCCGGTGCCCACCACAATCTGCGCGACGCGCAACGACAAGGAGACGTTCGATGAACGCAGAACCCTGGCGCTGGCGCTCGCCGCCCGCTCGCCCTGCCGGCGCTCGCGCAGCAGGAGGCGCTGAAGATCGGCCTCATCCTGCCGATGACCGGACCGTTCGCCTCCACCGGCCGGCAGGTCGAGGCGGCCGTGAGGCTCTACCTCGCCCAGAACGGCGACACGGTCGCCGGCAGGAAGATCGAGCTCATCCTGAAGGACGACGCCGGCACGGCCGACACCACCCGCCGCATCGCGCAGGAGCTCGTCGTCAACGACAAGGTCGTCGCGCTGGCGGGCTTCGGCCTCACGCCGCTGGCGCTGGCGACCGCGCCGATCGCCACGCAGTCGAAGACGCCGATGGTGGTGATGGCGGCCGCCACGTCGAGCATCACCGAGGCGTCGCCCTACATCGTGCGCACCAGCTTCACGCTGCCGCAGGTGACGGTCGGCATCGCCGAATGGGCGGCGAAGAACGGGATCAAGAAGGTGGTGACGCTGGTCTCGCGACTACGGCCCGGGCATCGACGCGGAGAAGACCTTCAAGGACCGCTTCACGCTGAACGGCGGCACCGTGCCCGGCGAGCTGCGGGTGCCGCTGCGCAACCCGGATTTCGCGCCGTTCCTGCAGCGGGTGATCGACGCCAAGCCCGACGCGCTGTTCGTGTTCCTGCCGTCCGGCGTCGGCGCGCGTTCATGAAGCAGTTCACCGAGCGCGGGCTCGACAAGTCGGGCATCAAGCTGATCGCCACCGGCGACGTGACCGACGACGACATCCTCAACGACATGGGCGACGTGGCCCTCGGCGTCATCACGTCGCACCACTACTCGGCGGCGCACAAGTGCCCGTCAACCAGAAGTTCGTCGACGCATTCGGCAAGGCCAACAACGGCATGCGGCCGAACTTCATGGCGGTCGGCGGCTATGACGGCATGCGCGTCATCATGGAGGGGCTGAAGGCCACCAAGGGCGAGGGCGGCGAAGCGCTGCTCGAGGCCATGAAGGGCCAGGTCTTCGACAGCCCGCGCGGCCCGATGCTCATCGACGCGCAGACGCGCGACATCGTCCAGGACGTCTACATCCGCAAGGTCGAGAAGGTCGACGGCCAGCTCTACAACATGGAGTTCGACGTCCAGAAGGCGGTCAAGGATCCGGGCGAAGAGCCGAAGTCGCTTCCGCTGCACCGGCCGGCCGACCGATGCTGACCCTGCTGTTCGACGGCATCGCCTACGGCATGCTGTTGTTCGTGCTCGCCGTCGGGCTGGCGGTGACGCTGGGCCTGATGAACTTCATCAACCTCGCCCACGGCGCCTTCGCCATGGCCGGCGGCTACGTCGCGGTGCTGCTGATGAACCGCGCCGGCTGGCCCTTCCTCGCCACGCTGCCGGCGCGTTCCTGCTCGCCGCGGTCGCCGGCGTCCTGCTCGAGCGGACGCTCTACCGGCCGCATGTACCGCAAGCCGCACCTCGACCAGGTGCTCTTCTCGATCGGCCTGACCTTCATGGCCATCGCCGCGGTCGACTTCCTGCTGGGCTCCCAGCAGCAGAGCCTGCAGCTGCCGGCCTGGCTCCAGGGACGCTTCGACATCGAAGGCGTCGGCATCGGCCGCTACCGCCTGTTCATCATCGGCGTGTGCGCGCCGCTGACGATCCTCCTGCAGTGGGTGCTGTCGCGCACGCGCTTCGGCAGCCGGCTGCGCGCCGCGGTGGATGATCCGCGGGTCGCGTCCGGACTGGGCCTTGACGTCAACCGCATCTTCGCGTCACCTTCGCCGTCGGCTCCGGCCTCGCCGGCCTGGGCGGCGCGCTGGGCGCCGAGATCCTGGGACTCGATCCGACATTCCCGCTCAAGTTCATGATGTACTTCCTCATCGTCGTGGCGGTGGGCGGCACGACCACCATCACCGGACCGCTGCTGGCCGCGCTCCTGCTGGGCATCGCCGACGTGATGGGCAAGTACTACGTGCCGAAGCTCGGCGCCTTCATCGTCTACACGGTGATGATCGTGATCCTCATGCTGCGGCCGCAGGGCCTCTTCGGCCGGAGCGGCCGAGAACCGTGACCGGCGCCGCCTGCCGCGCTTGCCCTCGCGGCGCCGCCGCGCTGGCGCCGTGGGAGTTCGCGCTGCTGGCCGCGCTCGGCGCGTCGTGGTTCCTGCTGCCGGGCTACTCGCTGCTCCTCAACGAGATCGCGATCCTCGCGCTGTTCGCCTTGTCGCTCGACCTGGTCCTCGGCTACGCCGGCATCGTGTCGCTCGGCCAGGCCGCCTTCTTCGGCTTCGGCGCCTACGTCGCGGCGCTCTTCGCCAAGCACCTGCTGCCCGATCCGCTGGTCGGGCTCGCGGTGGCCGTCGCGGCGTCGCCGCCTGCTGGGCCTGCTCACCAGCGTGCTCGTCCTGCGCGGCTCGGACCTGACCCGGCTGATGGTCACGCTGGGCGTCGCGTCGATCCTCTACGAGCTCGCCAACCGGCTCGACTGGCTGACCGGCGGCGCCGACGGCCTGCAAGGCGTCGTGCTGGGACCGCTGCTCGGCAGTTCGAGTTCGACTTCTACGGCCGCGCCGCCTACGCCTACAGCCTGCTGGTGCTGCTCGCCGCCCTCCTCGTCTGCCGCCGCCTGGTCCACTCGCCGTTCGGCCTGTCGCTGCAGGCCCTGCGCGACAACCCGCTGCGCGCGGCGGCATCGGCCTGTCGGTGCCGCGCCGGCTGGTCGCCGCCTACACCATTGCCGCCGGCGTCGCCGGCGCGGCCGGCGCCCTGCTGGCGCAGACCGCCGGGTTCGCGTCGCTGGACGTGCTCGAGTTCCACCGCAGCGCCGACGTGCTGCTGGTCCTCGTCATCGGCGGCGCGGGCTATCTCTACGGCGGCATCATCGGCGCCGTCGCCTTCAAGCTGCTGCATGACGCCATCTCGATCTGACGCCCCAGTACTGGACCTTCTGGCTCGGCCTCTTCCTGGTGATCCTGGTGCTGGTCGGCCGCGACCGGCTGATGCGGCCGCGGACCTGGTTGCGGCGAGCGCGGTGCACGCGCGTGCGCAACCGGACGACGGTGGTCCTGCGAGACCGCGGCCTTGGCCAAGCGCTTCGGCGGCATCACCGCCACCGACCACGTATCGCTGAAGATCCTGAAGGGCGCGCGGCACGCCCTGATCGGCCCCAACGGCGCGGGCAAGACGACGCTGATCAACCTCCTCTCCGGCGTGCTCGACCCAGCGAGGGCGCATCCTGCTGGACGGCGAGGACATCACCCGCCTGGCCGCGGCACGGCGGGTGGGTCGCGGGCTGGTGCGCACGTTCCAGATCAACCAGCTCTTCGGGTGCTCACGCCGCTGCAGTCGCTTGGCGCTGGCCGCCAGCGGCCGCCTGGGCCGGCGCGCGCTGGTGGCGCCGCTCGGGCCGGCACGACGGCGCCGGCCGACGATGCGACGCGGCTGCTCGCGCAGTTCCATCCTCGACGACGTGATGAACCAGAGAAGTGCGCGGCTGCCCTACGGCAAGCGGCGGCTGCTCGAGATCGCCCTGGCCATCGCCTGCCGGCCGCGCGTGCTGCTGCTCGACGAGCCCGTGGCGGGCGTGCCGGAGGCGAGCGCCGGCAGATCCTCGATACCGTCGACGCGCTGCCGGCCGACGTGACGCGTCCTCCTGATCGAGCACGACATGGACCTGGTCTTCAATTTCGCGCGCCGGGTCACGGTGCTGGTCGACGGCGCGGTCTTGCCGAGGCGACGCGGAGCGATCGCCGCGATCCGCGGGTGAAGGCCGTCTACCTCGGCGAGGCGGCGCCGCGCATGGCTGAGATCCTGCGCCTGGGAGGGCCCGGCGCCGGCTATGGCGAGGCCGTCGTCATCCAGGGCATCGACCTCGCGCTGGACGCCGGAAAGTCGCTCGCGCTGCTGGGGCGCAACGGCACCGGCAAGACCACGCTGATCGACACGCTCGTCGGCGTCACCCGGCTGCATGGCGGACGGATCCGGCTTGCGCGGCGCGCGACATCACCTCGCTGCCACCGCACCGGCGTGCCGCGGCCGGTATCGGCTGGGTACCGCAGGAGCGCAACATCTTCAAGTCGCTCACGGTGCACGAAAACCTCACCGCGGTTGCGCGACCCGGCCGCTGGACGCCGGACGCGTCTACGAGATGTTCCCGCGGCTGGCGGAGCGCCGCGGCAATCTGGGCACCCAGCTCTCCGGCGGCGAGCAGCAGATGCTGGCGGTCGGCGCGCGCGCTGATGCTCAACCCG
>CAWIVI010000004.1:0-177651 GCA_963839465.1 uncultured beta proteobacterium | reverse complement strand
ACAAATTGGTCGAGGAGGCCAGCTACGACGGCCGGCCGGTCTGGGTGATCGAGATGCTGCCCACCGAGGAAAAGGCAAGGAAGACGTCCTATGGCAAGATTTTCGCGTGGATAGACCAGGAGACCTTCCTCGCGTTGAAGGAAGATCTTTATCGCAACGGCAAGGTGCACAAGCAGCGCACGCAAAGCGGAATCAAGAACTTCGACGGCGTCTTCGTCGCCACCAAGGTCTTGATGAACAACTTGTCGACCTCCCGCATCAGCCAGATGGAAAAGCGGTCGATGCGGCACAACACCGAGATACCCGACGAGTTCTTCACGCAGCGTTCGCTGACCGACCTGGCGTACCGGGAGCGCAATCTCGCGCGATTCCGTGTCCGAGCTGACCCGATAGCATCCGGTTGTGATCGATGACGCCTCTCTGTCGCACGCTCACGCTCCTGGCGTGCCTGGCGGCTGGCGTTCCAGTTGCAGCCCAGGCACCGACGCCCCCGGCGCCTGCACCGCAACCCCAGGAGATCAGCCCGGAGATTGATCTCACGGGGCCGAGCGAACCATCGGCCCCGACCGCCCAGGCCCCTGCCGCCGCGTCGACCAAGGCCTTGCGTCTCACGCTGGGCCACGAGGCATCGTTCGCCACGCAAGAGCACCTCGACATCGTCAACAACCGGAGCTGGTTTCGCGTCGAGTACTCGAAGCTCCTGGCCGATCGCTTTCACATCCAGTTCGATTCCAAGTTGAATGCGTACTGGGGCAGCGATCATCGAGCGCGGGCGCAGAACAAGTCGGCGCTGTTCGAATTCAGCACGCCCGACGCCTACGTGCAGTACAGCCGCCCCGGCGCGGACACGAGCATCAAGTTCGGCGTGCAGCGGCTGATCTGGGGCGAGTCGGAAGCCGGCGCCATCACCGACGAGATCAGCCCGCGCAATTTCTCGGAGCTGTTCTTCATTCCGCTCGAGGAGTCCAGGCTCGGGCAGTTCATGGCTACCGTCGACCATTTCTCGAAGAACGGCGACTGGACGTTTTTCTATGTGCCCGTTCCGAGGTTCAACGAGCTCCCCGACCCGGGCACGGAATACGGCTTCGATCCCTTCGAAGGACGCGCGGACATCGAAAAGGGCGACAGGAAGTTCCATGAATTCGGGCTGCGCTGGAAGAAGACCGTCGACAACAGCGACATCAGCTTCATGGCGGCCAACCTGATCGACAACGACTACGTGTACCGCCTCGACGGCATGCAAGGCGGCCGGCTCGCGGTGTCGCGCCTGGAGCAGCGCTTCTCGATGGTCGGCACGACGTTCAACTACGCGAAGCAGAGGTTCCTGTTCAAGGGCGAAGTGGCCTTCAAGTCGAAGAAGGGATTCAACGATGCGTCGCTCAACCTGCTCGAGCGCAACGTGCTGGACAGCTCCTTGGGGCTCACGTACGCGCTGCGGCAACCGAACTCGATCGGCGGCGAACTGGTCAACAGTCGCGTCATGGGCTGGACCGACCAGATCGTCGGGGTGCCGCGCAATTCGACCTCGCTGGTGCTCAACGCGAACCTGTTCTTTCTGAACGACAACCTCTCGGTGAATTGGCTGACCATCTTCAACCGGCCCTACACGAGCTATCAATCGTCATTGAGGACGTCGTACAAATGGAGCGACGCCCTCACGCTCAGCGCGGACGTGCACTTCATCAACGTCCCCAACCAGAAGAGCGGTCTTTATCGCTATCGCGACAAGGACCAGGTCTTCGTCCGGGTTCAGTACCAGTTCTGACACCCCGTTCCCGTCTGACAAGCGATCGCGCCTGACTGGCGCGACCCCCCAATGGCGCGATCTCAGGCGCACGGTTTCGTGCGCCTGAAGGAGGAGGCACGCATGAGCACCGGCAACAAGGCAGATACGTTCGACGCAATCGTGGTGGGCTCCGGAACCTGCGGGGCCACGATCGCCAGGGAACTGCAAAGGCAGAACAAGAAAGTCCTGATCCTGGAGCGCGGAGGCTATGCGCCTTTGAAGGAAACCTTCATGGGCATCGTGTCGATCGCCGACGAAGTCAAGTTGGGCGATGGCGGCCTGTCAACCGTGAGGGCCGTCACGACGGGCGGGTCGACCGGCATGTACTTCGGCGTCGTCAATTACCCCGACCTGCAGACGTTTCGCGCCTTGGGCATCGATCTCGCGGCGGATCTCGAGGCCGTGCGTGCCGAATTGCCGATCACGCAACTGCCTGATGAACTGCTGACCGGCCAGGCGAAGGCGCTGCGCGACAGCGCCACCGCGCTGGGGCATGCATGGCGCAAGAACGACATGCTGATCGACCTGGCCCAATGCGGCGGCGGCTATCGCTACGAGGCCAAGTGGAAGGCGCGAAGCTTTGTCGATGAAGCCGTCCGCGGCGGGGCCACGCTCGTGAATCGCGCCTCGGCCCGGAAGGTCGTGTTCGAAGGCAACGTGGCGGTCGGGGTTGAATACAAGGTCAAGACCGGCGCGCTCGGCGGCGAAACCCGGCGCGCATACGGCAGCAAGATCGTTCTTGCGGCCGGAGAGCTGGCATCGCCGAAGATCCTGCGCGACAGCGGCGTCGAAGGCATCGGCAGCCGGGGTTTCTATTGCAACCCGGGCTATGCGATCTATGGCCTGGTTCCGGGCTTGAAGGGCTCCAGCGGGTTCGTCGGCAGCATGGGCTGCGCCATCGACGACGGCATCGAACTGGGCGACGCCAATCTTCCTCAGGTCCTGCATCGCCCGATGATGCTCGGCGGCATGAAGCTGAGGCACCTGTTCGCGTTTGCGCAAACCATCGGAATCGGCGTGAAGGTGAAAGACGGTCTCGGCGGAACGCTCGAGTGCGACGGGCGTTTTCGCAAGCGATTCGCTCGCGAAGACCATCTCAAGCTGGTCAAGGGCAAGCAGGCCGCGATCCGGGTGCTCGAGAAAGCCGGGGCTCGCCACATCGTCGACTTCGGCCTCACCGCGGCCGGTCGTGTCGGCGGCCTGGTCCGGATTCGAGACCATGTGAATCACCAGCTCGAAACGCAATATCGCAACCTGCACGTGTGCGACGGCTCCGTCATTCCGGATGAGATGCGCGGCACGCCGACCGTCACGCTGATCTGCCTGGCCAAGTACTTGTCCAGGCATCTGGTGTCCTCCCTGTAACCCCGATCGACCCGGCCTGAACCCGGAAAAAGGAGAGCTCGAATGAAGACATTGACGACGCCGGCGGACAGCATCGCCGCATCGCAAGAACGGCCATGGAAGTTTCGGCTGCCGAAGCGGCTGCTGAAGAGCCTGATGGCCATCACCCTCGTGGTCACGACCCTGCTGCTGGTGTCGCACCTGGCCTGGAACCGCTCGGGATCGAACCAGTGGGAACTGGCGATGGACGAGGACGGGATCAAGGTCTGGACGCTGAAGGCGCCGGGCTCCAACCTGGTGAAGGTCAAGGCTCAAACCCGAATCAAGTCCCAGCTCGCCGGCATGGTCAAGCTGCTCGAAGATCTCGACAGCTGTGTGGACGCCGAGTGCTACGACGCCAAGGTGCTGCAGACCATCGAGACGCCGCCCGGTCGCTATGCCGCCTACGTGCGCTTCAAGTACGACATCCCGGGATTCCCGACGCAGGATTTCGTGCTCCTGCAGGAGCATGTGCAGGACCCGCACGACAAGCGCCTCGAAATCAACCTGCTCGCGGCGCCGAGCCGGATTCCCGCCGACGAGTGCTGCGCCCGCGTGACGCACCTGCACAACAACTGGAAGCTGAAGCCGCTGGACAACGGCGAGCTGGATGTCGAGTTCATGCAGGACACCGACATGGTGGGCATGCCCTACTTCCTCGTGAACTTCGCGTTGAGAGCGGGCACCTTCGAGGTACTGAAGCAATTGCAATCGCTCATGGACATGGAGAAGTACAGGACCGCCAAGGTCGCCGGTATCCACGAGTGGTCGTCCAACTGAAACGCAACAGGAGAAATCATGGAAGCACAGGTTGCAGGAATTGCCCCCCAGGTCGGCGCGCCCGACGCTCGCGCCAAAGCCTCCTCGGGCAGATGGGGTCGCAGGTTGAAGCGGGCGCTGATCGGCGTGTCGGCTGTCGTCTCCGCGCTCTACGCCGCCGAATGGATGTGGATCCAGTCCGGATCCAACCAGTGGGAGCTTCAAATGGATGAGCGCGGTGCGCAGATCTACACGATGAAATCGCCCGGATCGGCGATGGTGAAGATCCGCGGGGTGGTGCAGAGCAAGGAGTTCAGCTTGAGCAATCACCTGGCGCCTTTTCTCGACGCCAGCATCCAGGACGATTGCGCCAAGTGGGTCGAGGGCTGCATCCGCTACCAGGTGATCAAGCCCTTCGATCCGCGGACGCAGAGCAACGTGACGATGTGGACGGTCGCGGTGTTCCCGCCGTTCATGCCGCGCGAGTTTCTGCTGCAGGGCAACTTGTCGCAGGACCCGCTGACCAAGGTCGTCACCCTCGAGAACATCGCCGTACCCAACAAGCTGCCGCAGAACGACTGCTGCGTCCGCCTGACCCACGTGCACAACGTCTGGCGCTACGAGCCCATGGCCGACGGGTCGATCAAGGTGGAGTTCTTGTCCGACCTCGACATGGGCGGGTCGTTTCCGAAGATCCTGCTGAATCTCGGCGCCCCAGGGGAAATCCACAAGATGCTCACGGTGGACAACCCGAAGCAGCTGCGCCAGGAAAAGTATCGCCAGGCGTCGCTGTACTTCATCGACAAAGGCAAGCCGGGCCCGACGAAACCGGGGTCCGCGCCATGAGCGCGCCCGGCCGCTCCGAAGCGCTCATCCCGCAGCGCGCAGCGCGGAGGGTAGTTCAATGAGCTGGCAACGACAACGCCTGCAGGAGTTCGGATCTCGTCTGATCGCGATCGACGAATCGGGCGCGCTCAGCTACGCCGACTTCCTGCGCGAGGTGGATCAGATGCGCCAGAGGCTGCAGCAATGGGGCATCGGGCCGGGCGATCGCGTGGGTCTCGTGTGCGACGCTCGCATCGAGTCCGTGGCAACGATGCAGGCTCTCGTGGATGCCGGCTGCATCGTCATCCCGCTGTCGGAGGACGACCGTGCCCTGTTCGACGAGAGGCTTGCCGTCTCGTGCGCCACCAGGCTCATCACCATCGCCTCGCGCGGGCCCGCGGCTGCCGCAGCCGCGTCGTGCGAAGGACCTTGCGGCCGCCGATGCAGGCATCCATCCGCTGCTGGAGCCGCTGGTGGCCCGCGGGTCGCCCGGCTTCGTGATCTTCACGTCGGGCAGCACGGGCAAGGGGAAGGCGGTGTTGCTCGACCATGCGCGAATGACCGAAAAGTATCGCGGCCGGCTTCGAGAGGGGCATCGCACCCTGCTGTTTCTGAAGCTCGACCACATCGGCGGGCTCAACACGCTGTTCTCGGTGATGTTCAACGGCGGAACCGTCGTCACCAGCGCGTCGCGCCAGGCCAAGGACATCTGCGCCTGCATCGAGAGGCATGGGGTGACCCTGTTGCCGACGACGCCGTCGTTCCTGACGATGCTGCTGATGTCGGGCGTGCATCGCCAGCATGACCTCTCGTCGCTCAAGGTCGTCACCTATGGCACGGAGGCCATGCCGAGCTCGACGCTGGCCGGGTTGAACCAGGCGCTTGCGGGCGTCTCGTTCAAGCAGACCTACGGCTTGTCGGAGCTCGGAATCCTGGCGACCCAGTCGAAGGACTCCGGGTCGACCTGGGTGAAGCTCGGCGGCGAAGGCGTCGAGCTGAAGGTGAAAGACGGCACGCTGTGGATCCGCAGCCGGCAAGCGATGCTGGGCTACCTGAACGCACCGAGCCCGTTCGATGCGGACGGTTGGTACGACACCGGCGACAAGGTCGAAGTCGACGGCGAGTACTTCCGCATCCTCGGCCGCGAGTGCGAGGTCATCAACGTCGCGGGCGAAAAGGTGTTTCCCGTCGAGATCGAAAGCTTTCTGCTGACGCTCGACAACGTCAAGGACGTGATCGTCAGCCGCAAGAAGAGCCCGGTGGTCGGGCAGATGGTCTGGGCCGAGTTCGTGCTCGACCGGCACGAGGACCCGGTGTCCTTCAAGCAGCGGGTCATCGAGCAATGCCGGCGTCATCTGGCGCCCTTCAAGGTGCCGCAATTCATCACCATCGCGGGCAAGGACAATCTCGTCGGATCGCGCTTCAAGAAGATCCGCAAGGGGATGGCCGACGTCGTCGCGCAATCCTGAGGGGTATTGACATGTCGCAATCAACGAAACGCGTTGCCGTGGTCAGCGGCGGCAGCAAAGGGCTGGGCCTGAGCATTTGCAAGGCGCTGCTGGACGAAGGCTATTGCGTGGCGACGTTCAGTCGAAAATGCACGGCCGAACTGGAATCCGTGATCGGGCAAAGCGATGGAAGGCTGTATTGGCAAGCCGTCGACATCGCCGACGAGAAGCAGATGGGGGACTTTCTGCGGCGCGTCCGCGAGAAGTTCGGACGCGTCGGCTATCTCGTCAACAGCGCCGGCATGGCCCATGAGGGGCTGCTCACGATGATGAAGGGCAGCGACATCGCGCGCATGCTCCAGGTCAACCTGCAAGGTGCCATCGCGCTGGCGCAGGCATGCCTGAAGCAGATGATGGTCGGCGGCTTCGGCGTGATCGTCAATGTGTCCTCGGTCGTCGGCGTGCGCGGCTTCAAGGGCGTGGCCGCCTACAGCGCGACCAAGGCCGCGCTGGACGGCTTTACCCGCAGCCTGGCCAAGGAAGCGGGGTCCGTGGGCATCCGGGTCAATGCCGTGGCCCCGGGATTCATGGAAACCGAAATGACCTCCGATCTGACCGACCGCCAGAAGGCCAGGATCGTTCGCCAGACGCCTGCGGGCCGGCTCGGCACGGTGGCCGACGTGTCGGCGGCCGTCAAGTTCCTGCTCTCCGAGCAGTCCAGTTTCATCACGGGCCAAACCATCGTCGTCGACGGTGGGCTCACCGTCTGAGAAGGAGTATCCCCATGCATGCCGACGTCATCAAGCTGATCGAGCAAGTCATCCGCAGGATTGCCGATGACCGCCACCTGGTTTTGCCCGAGATTACCGACGGCACCGAAATCGTCGACGAGCTGGGCTTCTCGTCGCTGATGGTGGCCACCTTGATCGCCCATCTGGAAGAGGAGTTCGGCGTGGATCCCTTCCAGGACGAGAACGTGATGATCACCGACATCCGCACCGTCGGCGACCTTTGCGGCGTCTACGCCGGTTGCCTGGAGACCAGCTGGAGCTGATCGCAGGCTTGTCGAAAGCGGAGATTCATGAACACCAGGGACGACGATGTTGCCGTCATCGGCATGGCAGGGCGGTTTCCCGGGGCGAACGGTGTTCGCGAGTTCTGGAGCAACCTTTGCGCCGGGAAGGAAGGCATCCGCCGGCTCTCGGACGATGAACTGCGCATGGCAGGCGTTGCCGAGCGGGACATCGCCGACAGCCTGTACGTGAAGGCAGCCGCATCGCTGGACGGGGTCGACCGCTTCGACGCGGGATTCTTCAAGGTGTCGCCCCTCGAGGCGGAGCTGATGGATCCGCAGATCCGGCTGCTGCTGCAATGCGCGTGGGAGGCGCTCGAAGACGCCGGCCACGCAAGGAAGGAAGCGCAGAACATCGGCGTGTTCGCCGGTGCGGGCGGCGTGACGACCAGCTATCTCTCGAACTTCGTCAACATCGACCAGCGCTTCGAGCGCACCACGGCCGGCCCGGCGCACCTGGGCAACGACAAGGACTTCCTGGCCACCTACATCTCGTACAAGCTCAACCTCACCGGCCCGAGCGTGACGGTACAGACCGCGTGCTCCACCTCGCTGGTCGCCCTGCACCAGGCCCGCTCGAGCCTGCTGAGCGGCGAGTGCGACATGGCGCTGGCCGGCGGCGTCACGGTGCGTGTGCCGCACGGCCACGGCTATCGCTACAAGGAGGGCTACATCTTCTCGCGGTCGGGGTCCATCAAGACCTTCGACGAAGGCGCCGACGGCGTGGTGTTCGGCAGCGGACTGGGCCTGGTCCTGATCCGCAGGCTCTCGGACGCACTGCGCGACGGCGACCCCATCTACGCCGTCATCAAGGGCTCGGCGATCGGCAACGACGGCAAGGGCAAGATGAGCTATGCCGCCAGCAGCGCCAAGGGGCAGATCGCCTGCGCGCGCGCGGCGCTCAAGAATGCGGCGGTCGAGGCGGGGTCGATCGGGTTCGTCGAGTCCCATGGCACGGGCACCTCGATGGGCGACCCCGAAGAGGTCAAGGCCCTGTCGGCCGCGTTCAAGGAGCAGACGGACAAGAAGGCGTACTGCGCGCTCGGCGCGGTCAAGACCAACATCGGCCATCTGGAGGCAGCGGCCGGCATCGCGGGCTTCATCAAGGCGGTGCTGGCCGTGCAGCATGGCCTCATTCCGCCGACCTTGCATTACGAGAAGCCCAACCCTCGGATCCGGTTCGAGAACACACCGTTCCGTGTCAACGGCGAGTTGCTGACCTGGGAAGCCGGCGAACACCCGAGGCGGGCAGCGGTCAACAGCCTGGGCCTGGGCGGCACCAATGCCTTCGTCATCGTCGAGCAGCACGTTGCCCGGGCGCGGCCCGCAAGCCAAGCCCAGGGTCCGTTCATCGTTCCGCTGTCAGCGAAGACCGAAGCCAGCCTGCAGGCGTATGCGAGGCGGCTCGCCGACTTCTTGGAGTCGGACGTCGGGCATGGGGCAGCGGTCGACCTGGAAAGCGTCGCATACACGCTGCAAACCGGGCGGGAGGCGATGGAGCGCCGCGTGGCCTTCGTCGTCTCCACGATCGAAGAGCTGAAGGCGTCGCTGCGCGACTACCTGCAAGGCGAGCCGGTGCGCAACGACGCCAGCGAGGCGGCTGACAGGGCTGCGGCCTGGGCCGCCGGCGCCGATGTCGAATTGGCCCGAGCGGTATGCGCATGGCCTGCCGCCGCGGACCCACCTGCCGACCTATGTCTTTGCGCAGGACCGGCATTGGATCGACACCGCAGGCGTCGCCCCCTCGCGCCCGGTGATCCATCCGCTGCTGCACACCAACACCTCCGACCTGGACGAGCAGCGGTACAGCGCAACCTTCACGGGCGAAGAGTTCTTTCTGAAGGATCACCAGGTCCGGATCAAGCGCCAACAGAAGATTCTGCCGGGTGTGGCGTATCTGGAAATGGCACGCGCGGCAATCGAACAGGCAGCGCCGGCGCATCGCGATGACGGCATCCTGGAGTTGCGCAGCATCGCGTGGCTGCAGCCGATCGCGGTGGCGCAGGACAAGCAGGTCAACATCGCCGTGCTGCCGCGTGACGAGACGCCGACCCGCATCGACTTCGAGGTCTACACCGACGACGATCAGATCCACTGCCATGGCCAATGCATCGTCATCCGCGAAGCCGACGCGCCGGTCCAGCTCGACACGGCCGCGCTGAAGGCTGCGATGCGGCGCGGCCGCACCTCGGCCGATGAGATCTACCGCGCCTTCGCCAAGATGGGCCTGCACTACGGGCCCGCTCACCGCTCGATCGTCTCGATCGAGCGCGGAGACCGGCAACTGATGGCGCACCTGATGCTGCCCGAGGCGCTGGCCGCAGGCGAGCACGACTACGTGCTCCATCCCAGCCTGATGGACGGCGCGCTGCAGGCGGCGACCGCGTTGCTCTTCGATCCGCACGAGGTCCCGGGTCAACCGATCGTGCCGTTCGCCCTCGACGCGCTGCGCATCGTGGCGCCGTGCCGACCGGCGATGGACGTGTGGGTGCGCTTCGCGCCCGATTCGCGGCCCGACGACAAGTCCGCCCGGCTCGACATCGACTTGCTCGACGCCGAAGGCCAGGTTTGCGTGCAGATGCGCGGCTTCATGCCGCGTGCGCTGGGCAAGGAGAATCCGGGCAGCCTGCTGGCGACGCAGACGTGGACCACGAGCGATCCCGCGTCCGAAGCGACGGCGCACGGGCAGCAGCACGTCATCGTTTGCGACCTGCCGCAAGTCCAGGTGCACGGCATCGCACGCGATGCCGCCGCGTTGCAGCTCGACCACGCCAAGACCCTCGCCGAGCGCTATGCCGACTTGAGTCTCGCCTGCTTCGACAAGCTTCGGACCTTGATCCAGGCCAAGCCGCAAGTCAACACGCTGGTGCAGCTGGTGCTGCCAGACACCACCGAGCACGCGGCGTATGCGGGACTGTCGGGCTTGTTCAAGACCGCGCGGCTGGAGAATCCTCGCATCGCGGGGCAGATCGTCTTCGTCGACCCCGGCATCGGCGCCGACGAGCTCGGGCGCCTGCTGCAGGCTGAGAGCGGCCATCCGCACGACACCTTGATCCGCCACGGTCAGGGCGTGCGGCAGGTTGCGGGCTGGCAGATGCTGCAGGACGACGCAGCCGGCGCCTTCGACCGCGACGGCCCGTTCAAGGAGCAGGGCGTCTACCTGATCACCGGCGGCCTGGGTGGCCTGGGCGTGCTGTTCGCGAACGAGATCCTCGCGCGCACCCCGAGCGCCGCGATCGTCCTGACCGGGCGCGCGCCGTTGCAGCAGATCGAGGCGTCCGCAGGCAAGAGGGCGATTCTCGAGTCGCTGCAAGCCGGCGGGGCGACCGTGGAGTACGCCCCCGTCGACCTGGCCGATCGCGACGACGTGCAGCGGCTCGTCGCGGACCTCATTGCCCGGCACAAGCGGCTCAACGGCGTCATCCACTGCGCGGGCATGACGCGCGACGGCTTCATCCTGAAGAAGACGGCCAGTGAGTTCAGCCAGGTTCTCGAGCCCAAGACGATCGGCACCGAGAACCTCGATGCGGCCACGCGCGGCGTCGACCTCGACTTCATGGTGCTGTTCTCGTCGCTCACATCCGCCGCCGGCAATGTAGGGCAGGCAGACTACGCCGCGGCCAACGGCTTCTTGGACACCTTTGCCGCGCACCGCAACCGGCTCGTGAGGGCGGGCGAACGCCGCGGGACGACGCTGGCCATCCGCTGGCCGCTGTGGCAGGACGGCGGCATGCAACCCGACGCCGCCGCGAAGGACCTGCTGCACGAGGCGACCGGCATCCATCCGATGACCACCGCCACCGGCATGCGCATGTTCTACCGCAGCCTCGCGCTCGGAATCGATCAGACGCTGGTGATGGAAGGCGATCTGAACCTGATGCACCGCACGCTGGGCATTGGCGCAGCCCTGCATGCGGCAACGGCCGAGACGATCGAGCCGGACACGCCGCAGGCCGAGGCAGCCCTCGACAGCGATCTGGCCGACCGCACCGAGCGCTATCTGGGCCGACAACTGGCGACGGCGCTGAAGCTGGCAGCCGACAAGATCGACGCGCGCGCGCCGCTGCAGGACTACGGCATCGATTCGATCCTGGCCCTGGACCTGACGCTGCTGCTCGAAAAGACCTTCGGCGCCTTGCCCAAGACGCTGTTCTTCGAATACCTCACGATCCGGGAGCTGGCGGCGTATTTCGTCGAATCGCATGCGGCCAAGCTGGCGGCGCTGTTCGCCGCGGCCGACGCGGGTGCGGCTACGCCGAAGCCCAACGCCGCGCCGGCGGCCGTGCTGCGGCCAAGCGTGTCCATCCGCGCCGGTGGCCGTCGCTTCTTGCAAGCCTCGCAGGTCGATCCGGCTTTGGCAGCCGCGGAGCCGATAGCGATCATCGGCCTGAGCGGACGCTATCCCGAGTCGGTGGACCTGCAGGCCTTCTGGCGGCATCTGCGCGACGGCGACGATTGCATCGTCGAAGTGCCGAAGGACCGCTGGGATTGGCGCGACTACTACAGCGACGACCGGGCAGAGAAGGGCCGGCACTACAGCCGCTGGGGCGGTTTCATCGAGGGCGTGGACGAGTTCGACGCCCGGTTCTTCAGCATCTCGCCGGTCGAGGCGGCGACGATCGATCCGCAGGAGCGCCTGTTCCTGCAGCACGCGTGGATGGCGATGGAAGACGCGGGCTGCACGCGCGCCGCGATGCAAATCGCGAATGGCGGCGATCTGCCTGGACAAGTGGGCGTCTATGCCGGCGTCATGTACGGCGAATACCAGCTCTTCGGCGCCGAAGCCAGCCTGCAGGGCCAGCGCATGGGCTTTGCGAGCAACCTCGCGAGCATCGCCAATCGCGTCTCGTACGTGCTCAACCTGCACGGGCCCAGCATGGTGGTGGACACGATGTGCTCGTCGTCGTTGACGGCGATCCATCTGGCCTGCCAGGACTTGAAGCTCGGCCGCACCTCGATGGCCATTGCCGGCGGCGTCAACGTCACGATCCATCCCAACAAGTACCTGATGCTCAGCGCCGGACAGTTCATTTCAGGCGACGGCCATTGCCAGAGCTTTGGCGAGGGAGGCGACGGGTACATCCCGGGCGAAGGCGTCGGCGTGGTGGTGCTGAAGCGGCTGTCCGACGCGGTGAGGGATGGCAACCCCATCCATGGCGTCATCAAGGGCAGCGCCTTGAGCCACGGCGGCAGGACCAGCGGCTACACCGTGCCCAATCCGCAGGCCCAGGCCAGCGCGATCCGCCAGGCGCTGGCCGAGGCCCGCGTCGACGCGCGCCACGTCAGCTACCTCGAAGCGCACGGCACGGGCACCAAGCTGGGCGACCCGATCGAGATCGCCGCGTTGAGCAAGGTGTTTCAGGAAAGCACGCAGGACATCGGGTTCTGCCGCATCGGATCGGCCAAGTCCAACATCGGCCACGCCGAGGCCGCCGCAGGCATCGCGGGCCTGACCAAAGTGCTGCTGCAGATGCAGCACCGGCGTATCGTGCCGTCGCTGCACTCCAGCCGCCTGAACCCGCACATCGATTTCGGCAGCAGCCCGTTCATCGTCAACCAGACCTTGACGCCATGGGAAGCGCCCGTGATCGCCGGCCGCCCCTTGCCGCGCATTGCCGGAATCTCGTCGTTCGGTGCCGGGGGCTCCAATGCCCACTTGATCGTCGAGGAGTACGTGCCGCCGGTTGCGAGCGCGACCCCCGCGGATGGTGTCGAACTGATCGTCCCGTTGTCGGCGCGCACGCCCGAGCAGTTGCGCCAGAAGGCACGCGACCTCGTTGCGTTCGTCCGCGCCCCTCGCGACGATCAGAAACGGCCGCTCTCGCTTTCATCGCTCGCGTATACCTTGCAAGTCGGCCGCGAGGCGATGGACGAGCGCCTCGCCGTTCTCGCCGACAGCGTGGAGGGCTTGGCCAGCCGGCTGCAGTCCTGGCTGGACGGCGAGGCTCGCGAGGGCGTCTACCCAGGGCAGGTCAAGGCCCACAAGGAGGCCGTGTCGCTGCTGGAGCAGTATCCCGACTTGCACGTGGCGGTCGCGAAGTCGATCGCGGCCCGGCACAACGCGAAGCTGGCAGACCTGTGGGCCAAGGGCCTGGCGCTGGATTGGACAGGCTTGCATGCCGTGAAGCCCGCGCTGATCAGCCTGCCGGGCTATCCGTTCGCGCGCCAACGCTTCTGGGTCGACGCGGCCCTCGATGCGGCCCCTCGCCGGCAGACGCCCAAGGGCCCGGCGATGAACGTGCTGCACCCGCTGGTTCATCGCAATACTTCAGACTTCGATGAGCACAGCTATGCGTCGACGTTCTCCGCGGATGAGTTCTTCGTCACGGGCGAGTCCGGCCATCGGTGCCTCACCCCGGCGGCCTATCTGGAGATGGCGCGTGTCGCGATCGAACTGGCCGTGCCGTCGCGACAGGCATCGCAACGGCTCGAACTGCACGACATCGCCTGGGCGCAGCCGGGCATCGCGCTCGGCGACGACGAGGTGCGCATTGCGCTGTTCGACAGGATCGGCGAGCGGGCCACGTTCGAGATCCACAGCGGCGACAGCGTTCACTGCCAGGGGCGCGTCGCATTCAGCGAAGCGCAGGCCCCCGCGGGGCTGGACCTTGCCCGGATCACGAGCCAAGACCCGCAGGCGCTGATGGAGTTGAGTGCGCCGCCCGCGCGGGTCGACGCCGGCGAGGCGTACGTGCTGGATCCGGCGCTCGTGCAGCAGGCCCTGGAAAACGCCGCGCGCCTCGCGAGTGACGCGGCGCGTCCGGTCTCGATGGCGTCGCTGCGCATCGTGACTTCGAGCAGCCAGGCCAGGTTCGCCTGGACGAGGGCTTCGGCCTGCGCGGAAGGTGCCATCGACATGGATCTGTGCGACGAGCTTGGATCGGTGTGCGTGCAGATGCGCGGCTTGCGGTGCGCCGCCGGCGAGGTCCGGGTCTTGCCTGTGGATGCTGCAGCGGTTGCCGTGGCGCCCATCGAGGCTTGCTCCGCGGGCGAAATGCGTATTCCGTTCGACATGGCGCCGGCAGCGGTCGTCGGCGGCTCTGTCTCCGCCAAGCCGAGCAGAAGCATTCAGCTGGCTTCCGCAACGTCGACGGCTGTCTCGCGCGAGTCCGGATCGTCGGGCAAGCCCACGGTTGCGCTGTCGACGCCGCTGCACGAACCCACCGCGGCGCAACCGCTTGGCGACTCGTCCGTCGCGCTGTTCGATCGCGGAAACGGCATTTTTGCAATTCGCGTCGACGCGCCGGCCAGCGGCAACGGCCTGTCGCCCGATGTCATCGCAGACTTGCTGCGCGCCATGCGCACGGTGGAGCAGGCGCCGTCGGCCAAGGTACTGATGCTGGAAGGCGCCGATGGTCGCTTCCTCACCGGCGGCCTGGCGCAGCACCGCGACGCGCTGGCTGCGGATCTCTATCGCGCGCTGGCCGAGTTCCCGTATCCGGTGATGGCCGTCGTGCGCGGCGATGCCGTCGGCGCGGGCTTTCTGCTGGCTGCCGTCTGCGACTTCATGGTGTGTGCGGAGTCGGCGCGCCTTTCGTTTGCGCTGCCCGGGGATCTGTTCCCGTCCGCCGCAGAAGCGCTGATGGCTGAGCGTTTCGGCCGCGTGCGCGCGACCGACTTCCTGTGGCTTTCGGCGCCCGCCACCGCCGCGGATCTCAAGGCAAAAGGCTGGACCTGCCCGATCCTGCCGCGCGACCGGGTCGATGCCTTTGCGCACGACCTGGCCGCCGACCTCGCCGGCAAGTCGCAGACCGCGCTGCGATTGCTGAAACACAATCTGGCGCACCGCATTGCGTCCGAAGTGAAGGCATTGCCGGCACCGGTCGAACGGCAGTCCGACGACGACGCCGTGCCCGCGGTCGAGGACTTGCTCGAGACGCCGTCCCGACGCCTCGAGCTGCGGTCGCACCGAGATCGCGTGCTGGTGGTGACGATCCGCGCCCAGGAGGACGAGCCCGGCGCACAGGCGCTGCTGGCCGATCTGCAGGCCCTGTCCGGGCGCCTGGGCGACGCTTCGCCCTATCGTTGCGTCGTGCTGGCGAGCGAGCTTGCGGGCTTTGTGCCGACCGCCGCCGGCGTAGCGGCCGGTCGGATCGCCCAAGCCTTCGCGCGGACGCTGTTGGGGTTGAAGCGCCCGATCGTCGCCGCGCTGAGCGGCGATGCGCAGGGGCTCGCCTGGGTTGTCGCCCAACACTGCGATGCCTGCGTCTACAGCCAGGACGGGCGCTACTCGGCCTCCGATGCGCTGCGCGACCCCATGCTGCACGGCGTTGCGACCAGCGTGTTCTCGCGCAGCCTGGGCGACCCGGCCGCGAGGCGACTGCTGCTCGCAGGCGGCGAAGCCACCGGCGCCGAGCTGCGCGACGACTATCGCGCCCTTCACGTCGTGAGCGCCGAAGACGTGCTCGACCATGCCTTGAGCCTGGCCGATGCGCTGGCCGCTTTCCCCGTGCCGCAGCTGTCGGAATGGAAGCGGCGCACGGCCTTGCTGCTGCAGGCGCGGGCTGTACCGGCCGCGCACGAGCCGATGCCGCAAGCGCATGAGCTTGCCGAGCGGCATGCGGCATCAGCGCCGGTCGCGCCCACGCTCGCGTCGAAGGTGGTCTCCGCCATCGCGCATCCGGAAGGCATTCTCGAAGTGCACATGGCCGATCGCGACGCCGGCAACGGCTTCTCCGAGGCGCTGTCCAGCGGCCTGCGCGAGGTCTTTGCCCACGTGGAGGACGATCCATCGATCAAGGTCGTGGTGCTCACCGGCCACGACAACCTGTTCTCCACCGGCGGCACACGCGACACCCTGCTGGCCATCCACGAAGGCCGGGCCCGGTTCACGGACAACACCGTCTTCCACTTGCCGTTGGCCTGCTCTGTGCCGGTGATTGCCGCGATGCAGGGCCACGGCATTGGCGCCGGCTGGGCCCTGGGCGCCTATGCCGACTGCACGCTCTACAGCGACGAAAGCCGCTACGCCAGCCCATACATGCGCTATGGCTTCACGCCTGGTGCCGGCGCGACCCAGCTCTTCGCCGAAAGAATCGGGCACGACCTGGCGCGCGAAACCTTGCTGACGGCGCGCGAATATGCGGGCGACGAGCTGCACGAACGCGGTCTTGCCGACCTGGTGCGGCCGCGCGACCGCGTGCTGCCGGCGGCGATGTCGCTGGCACGGCGCATCGCGCAAAGCCCGCGCGGGCGCCTGGCGGCACTCAAGCGCCGCTGGGCCGAGCCACTGCGCGCCGGCCTGCAGGATACGTTCGAGCGCGAGCTGGCGATGCATGAGCGCACCTTCGTGGGCGTCGCCGAGACCTTGAAGCACATCCAGGGTCGCTTCGGCATCGAAGCTGCCGCCCCCAGCCCTGCGGCAGCGCCCGCGACGCCGCCGGCGCCACGCCAGCATGCTGCAGACCTGGCGGCCTTCATGGCCAGCCTGAAGAAGATGCTGGCGCACGAGCTGCGCATGCAGGAAGACGAGATCGGCGACGACGAGCAGTTCGTCGACCTCGGCCTCGACTCGATCACCGGCGTCACCTGGATCCGCAGCATCAACGACAAGTACGGCACTGCGATCGAGGCGATCAAGGTCTACAGCCATCCGACGCTGGCCCAGCTGAGCCGCTTCGTGCGTGACGAGGCCATGCAGGCCGGCACGCTCGCCGCCGCGGCGCCGGTTGGGGCGCCGGTCGAGGCGCCGGCCATCGCAGCCACCGCGCCCACGGCCGTGCTCGCCTCATGGCGCCGGCGCGGCCGGACGAAGGCTCGCGCTGCAGCCGCGAGCTCCGAGTCGATAGCGGTCGTCGGCATGTCGGGCCAATTCGCCAAGGCCCGCGATCTCGGCGAGTTCTGGCACAACATCGCGCAGGGCCGCGATTGCATCGACGAGGTTCCGAAGCACCGCTGGGACATCGATCGGTATTACCAGCCGGGCGAGGCCGCGCCCGGCAAGGCCACCAGCCGCTGGATGGGCGCGCTGGACGACCCGGACCTGTTCGATGCGGTGTTCTTCAACATCTCGCCGCGCGAGGCCAGAAGCATGGACCCGCAGCAGCGCCTGTTCCTGCAGGCGTGCTGGCACAGCATCGAGCACGCGGGCTACAACCCCAAGGCGCCTGGCCGGCAGCCGTTGCGGCGTCTTCGTCGGCTGCGCCGCGGGCGACTATCACCAGCTCTCCAGACGTGAGCAGCTCAGCGGTCAGGGCTTCACCGGCGCGGCGCCCTCGATCCTCGCGGCGCGCATCTCGTATTTCCTGGACCTGCACGGCCCGAGCCTGTCGATCGACACGGCGTGCTCGTCGTCGCTGGTGGCCATTGCGACCTGCGTGCGACAACCTGGCAGCGGGCCACTGCGACATCGCCCTGGCCGGCGGCGTCAACGTGATGGCCGGTCCGTCGATGCAGATCATGACCTCGCAAGTGGGCATGCTGTCGCCGGATGGCCGGTGCTTCACCTTCGACGACCGCGCCAACGGCATCGTCAACGGCGAAGGCGTCGGCGTGGTGATGCTCAAGCGCCTGTCCGACGCGCAACGCGACGGCGACTGCATCTACGGCGTCATCGAAGGCTGGGGCGTCAACCAGGACGGCAAGACCAACGGCATCACCGCGCCCAATGCCGATTCGCAGACGCGCCTGCAGCAGGCGGTGTACGACAGGTTCGGCATCGACCCGGCCGGCATCCAGCTCGTCGAGGCCCATGGCACGGGCACGGCGCTCGGCGACCCGATCGAGGTGGCGGCCCTGAAGGCGTCGTTCGCGAAGTACACGCGCAACGCCGGCTACTGCGCGCTCGGCTCGGTCAAGAGCAACATCGGCCATTGCCTGACGGCCGCGGGCGTATCGGGCTTTCTCAAGGTACTGCTGGCGCTCGAGCATGAGCAACTGCCGCCGACGATCCATTTCAGCAAGCTCAACCGGCATATCGCGCTGGAAGGCTCTCCGTTCTATGTGAACGACGAGCTGCGCGAATGGAAGCGAATGGGCGCCGCGCCGCGCCGTGCCGCCGTCAGCTCGTTCGGCTTCAGCGGCACGAATGCGCACATCGTGGTCGCCGAGTACTGGGGCCCGCAGAACCCGGTTGCGGCGAATGAGCCGGCGATCGTGCCCTTGTCGGCAAGGACCGCCGATCAGCTGGAGCAACAGGCGCGCGAGCTGCTGGCCTTCGTGCGCCGCCCCGCCGGGCAGCGGCTCGATCTGAGCCGGCTGGCCTACACGCTGCAGGTGGGCCGCGAGCCCATGAACGAGCGCGCGGCCTTCATCGCCGGCACGCGCGCCGAGCTTGAAATCGCTTTGCAGTCTTTCGTCGATGGCGCCGCGCAGGCCGGCCAAGTCGTGCGCGGCCGTGTCGATGGCAAGGACACGCTGGTGGCGCTGAGCGCGGATCCGGAGTTCCAGGCCATGGTGTCCCGCTGGATCGGCAGAAGAGAGTTGCCGCGCCTGGCCGACTTGTGGGTCAAGGGCGTGGCCCTGGACTGGACCGCCTTCCATGCCGAAGGGCTGAAGCCGCGCCGCGTCGGCCTGCCGGTGTACCCGTTCGCCAAGGAGCGGTTCTGGATCGAGCCGGAGCAGGAGGACGTTCTTGCGATCGACTGCGATCGTTCAGGCATGGACGCGGAACCGAAGCCTTCGCCGGCGGTGACTCCGGTCGTGCAGCAAACGGCCTTGGGCGGGGTCAAGCAGCCGGCACCCGTCCCGTCGATCTCGCTGCAGCAGCTGCAAGGCGAACTCAAGTCGAGCCTGGCGGAAGCGCTTTTCATGCAGCCTTCCGACGTGGACGTGAACAAGCCCTTCACCGAGCTGGGGCTGGATTCGATCATCGGCGTCGAGTGGGTCAAGGTGATCAACAAGCGCTACGGAACCCATGTGTCCGCGACGCGGATCTACGACCATCCGAGCGTGAAGGAATTGGCGTCGTATCTGGCGAGCGAGAGGCCGGTGGACTCCGCCGCACAGGCCTTCGCGGCATTGCCGCAGGCGGCACCGCGCGGCATCCGCTTCGCGCCCCAGGGCGCAAAGGCAAGCGAAGGCCTGCATTTCCGCATCACTGGCGCCGAGGGCGATTTCGAGCGCGAAGGCGAGTTCTCGGTGCGCTGCACCGTGAGTCCCGACACCAACATCTGCCTGAAGGAGCACGTCGTCTTCGGCGAGCACCTGCTGCCCACCGACGCCTACATCGAACTCGTGGTCGCGGCGTATCGCAGCGGTTTCTCCGGCGACGAGATCCAGCTGAAGAACATCGCCATCGCCAACCCGATCCTCGGCGCGAAGGGCCGCGACACGCACGTCAAGGTCGTGTTCCGGCGCGCCGGCGACGCGCTGCAGTTCTTCGTCAAGTCGAGCACCTCGCCCGACTTCCGCGATGACACGCTGAACATGCAGGGTTTCATCGCCGCTGCGGACGACGTCCCCGAGAGCCGCTTCGACGACGCCTTCGCGGTCGAGAAGACGCTGAACCACGACGAGATCCCGACCAACACCGGCACCTGCTACGCCCCGCTGCAATCACTGCACTTCGGCCAGTCCGCGGCGCTGGGAATCATTCGCGTGGCGCGGCACGAGTGGGGCTTCGTCGCGAACCCGTTCGCGTTGTACGGCGGCCTGTGCACAGCCATCAACTATGGCGGCTGGCTGGCGGCCCGTCATCACGGCGCCGGGGACGACCAGTTCCTGCCCTATCGCGTCGGCCGCATCGCCTTCGTCGGCGCGATGGACGGCGCGGACTTCCGCTGCTGCGTGCGTCTGCGCTCGATCGAACGCGACTCGGTGGAACTCGACGTGGACATCGTCGACAGCACCGGGCGGCTTGTCGTGGCCATGGATTCGCTCGTGCTGCGCCGCGTCGCAAGAGCCACTCTCGCCAGCCCGCCGTCGGCCGCAAGGCGGCAGCCCGGCACCGAGCGGGTTGCGCCCGCCCGCGGCGCGGGCGCACGGACGGAAAAGGTCGCCATCATCGGCATGTCGTGCCGCTATCCGATGAGCGAGAACGTCGACGCCTTCTGGCAGAACCTGAAGGCCGGCCGCGATTGCATCAGCGAAGTGCCTTCCGACCGCTGGGGCGATCAGGGCCCGTGGTATCACCCCGATCCCCGTCATCCGAACACCTCGTATTCGAAGTGGGGCGGCTTCCTGGACCGCATCGATGCCTTCGATCCGCTGTTCTTCGGCATCTCGCCGGCCGAGGCGGAACTCATCGATCCGCAGCAGCGCATCTTCCTGGAGGAATGCTGGAAAGCCATCGAGAGCGCGGGCCATGCCCCGGGCGCGTTGTCCAACCGGTCCTGCGGCGTCTACGTGGGCTGCGGCGGCGCCGACTACGCGCGGGTGCTGGCGCAGGCCGGGCACGACACGGCAGGGGCCGCCTTCATGGGCACCTCCAGCGCGATCCTGGCCGCCCGCATCTCGTACCTGCTCAACCTGAAGGGACCGGCGCTGGCGATCGACACGGCCTGCTCGTCGTCGCTCGTCGCGGTGCATCTGGCCTGCGAGAGCATCCGCAACGGCGAGAACGAGATGGCATTGGCGGGAGGCATCAACCTGCTGACCACGCCGATCGGCCACATCCTGACCTCGCAGGTGGGCATGCCGTCGCGTGACGGGCGCTGCGCACCGTTCGACGCGTCGGCCAACGGCATCGTGTTTTCCGAAGGCTGCGGCGTGCTGCTGCTGAAGTCGCTGTCCGCCGCGCTGCGCGACAACGACGACATCCTCGGCGTGATCCAGGGCTCGGGCATCAACCAGGACGGCAGGACCAACGGCATCACGGCCCCCAGCGCCAAGGCGCAGGAACGCTTGCTGCGGCAAGTCTACGAGGGCTTCGGCGTCGACCCGCGGCGCATCGGCTATGTCGAGGCGCACGGCACGGCCACGGCCCTGGGCGACCCGATCGAGGTACAGGCGCTTGAGCTCGGCGTTCGGACCCGGCATGTCTGCCCACGGCCCGGAAAAGACCGCATGCGCCTTGGGATCGGTCAAGGGCAACATCGGCCACACCGGCTTCGCAGCCGGCGTCGCGGGGATCGTGAAGGTGCTGCTGTGCATGAAGCACCGGAAGCTCGTGCCTTCGCTGCACTACCGCCGGTCCAATCCGCACATCGATTTCGAGCGCTCGCCGTTCGAAGTCAACACGCAATACCGCGACTGGGCGAGCGATGCGCCGCGCCTGGCGGCAATCAGCTCCTTCGGCTTCTCCGGCACCAACGCCCATGTCGTGATCGAGGAGCACGTCGCGCAATCCGAGCCCATGGACGACGGCATCGGGCCGAAGCGCGAGGTTTTCGTGCCGCTGTCGGCCAAGACGGCCGAGCAACTGCAACAGGTCGCGCGCGATCTGCTGCAGTTCGTTCGCGGCTGCGCGCAGCCGGTGGATCTGACCCGCATCGCGTACACGCTGCAGGTGGGCCGCGACGCCATGGACCATCGTCTCGGCGTCATCGCGACCTCGGCCGACGAGCTCGCCGACAAGCTCCGGGCCTGGATTGACGGCAGGGCCCGCATCGACGGTGTCCATCGCGGCCAGGCTTCGCAGGGCGACGACACGCTGGCCGCGTTTGCCGCCGATGCGGACATGCGCCGCGTCATCGACGGGTGGATCGCGCAGAAGAAGCTCGCCAAGATCGCGGAGCTGTGGGTCAAGGGCTTCGAGCTCGACCCGAACCGCCTGCACGACGGCCCCGCGCCCCGGCGCATGGCCCTGCCGACCTATCCGTTCGCCCGCGAGCGCTGCTGGGCGGAGCCGGTCGCGGCCGGGCCACGGGAGGCGAAGAATCCCGAGGCCCGCGCAATGGCCGTGCTGCATCCGCTGCTGCAGCGCAACACGTCCAACCTCGGGCGGCAGAGTTACACCAGCGTGTTCGCCGGCGACGAGTTCTTCCTGGCCGATCATCGGGTCGGCGGGCAGCGGGTGCTGCCGGCGGTGGTCCACCTCGAGATGGCGCGCGCGGCGCTTCTGGATGCCATGCCGCAGGACATGCCTTCGCGCCACGTGGAGCTGCGTCACGTGGTCTGGGCCCAGCCGATCGTCGCCCGCGAAGGCGCACGCGTCGAGATCGACGTGTACGCCGAGGACGCGACCCGGCTCGGCTTCGAGATCTGCAGCCGTGAAACCGACGATGCCGAGGAGATGGTGAACTGCCAGGGCACCTGCGTGCTCGTCGACAAGCCCGCGCCGCAGCGCCTGGACCTGGAACCCCTGCGCGCACGGATGCAGCGCCCCATCCTGGATGGCGGCGTTCTGTATCCGCTCTTCGCAACCCTGGGCCTGGAGTACGGCCCCGCCTTCCAGGGCATCGCCGCGGTCCACCGGGGAGACTGCGAACTGCTGGTCGAGCTGAAACTGCCCGACGCGTTGCGTGAGGCCCGAGCCGACTACGTGCTGCATCCGAGCCTGATGGACAGTGCGCTGCAAGGCTCCATCACGCTGATCGACGACGTGCTCCGCGCGTGCGGCAAGCCGTCGCTGCCCTTCGCCCTGGAGTCGCTGCGCATCTTCTCGGCGTGCACCGAGCGCATGGTGGCCTGGGTCCGCCCTGCCGAGGGCGCGGCGCCGGCTGCGTCGGGCCTGGTCAAGGTCGACATCGACCTGTGCGACCCGGACGGCCAGGTGTGCGTGCAGATGCGCGGGTTTTCGTCGAGGTCCGCGGCAGGCGTCCGTTCCCTTGATGATGTGGCGGCAGGCCTCGTTGCCCAGAATTCGCGGCGGTGAACATGAAGCACCGAAGCGAGGTTTCAGCCCGTGCAGCCACAGTACTTGAAGACGCAGCCGGAGGGCCGCAGGACCGGTGACACCCTGTTCGCATCGCCCGTGTGGGTCGCTTCGACCCTGGACGTTGCGCAGAGCCGGACGACGTTCGCGCAGCACCACGTCGTGCTCTTCGACCTGCCGCAGGTGGCGGCCGGCGAACTGCAGTCGCGCATCCCCGGATGCCGCTGCGTGGCGGTGCCGGCCAGCCCGTCGGCGACGATCGCGCAGCGGTATGCCGACGCCGCGCTGGCCTGCCTGGACGCCATCGCCGGCCTGTTGCGCGACAAGCCGCAGGGGGCGTGCCTGGTGCAGCTGGTGGCGGCCGACCGCGACGCGGCGCAGATGGTCGCCGGCCTGTCGGGCCTCATCGAGACCGCGGCGTTGGAGAACCCGGGCGTCATCGGCCAGATCGTGCTCGTCGGTGCCGAAGTCACCACGGCCGAGGTCGCGCAGCGGATCGACGCCGAGCGCGCCGATCCACGCGCTGGTGTCGTCCGCTACGCCGGCGACGTCCGGTCGTCGCGCCGCTGGCAGCTCATCGATGCACCCCATGCGCCGGAGCCCATTGGATGTGCGTTCAAGGAGCATGGCGTCTACGTGATCACCGGCGGGCTCGGCGGCCTGGGCGTGCTGGTTGCGCAGGACATTCTGGCCCGCACCGCCAACGCGAAGATCGTGCTGGTGGGCCGCGCCGCAGCGAGTGGTGACAAACGCGCGGCGCTGGAAGCCCTGCGCCGGACCGGTCGCGTCGAATACCGGCAAGCCGACGTGGCGGACGCCGTGCAGGTCGAGCAGCTCATCGCTTCCATCACGCGAGCGCACGGGCCGCTCAACGGCATCGTGCACAGCGCGGGCATCCTGCGCGACGATTTCATGCTCCGCAAGAGCGCCGCGCAGTTCGCCGAGGTGCTGCAACCCAAGGTCGCGGGGGCGATGAACCTCGACCATGCCAGCCGGTCGATGGCGCTGGACTTCTTCGTTCTGTTCTCGTCGATCGCTTCCTGGGCCGGCAACGTGGGTCAGGCGGACTACGCGGCCGCCAACGGCTTCCTGGAGCAGTTCGCCGGCTATCGCAACGGGCTCGTCACGGCCGGCGAGCGCAGCGGCAAGACGCTGGCCATCGCCTGGCCGCACTGGGCCGAAGGCGGCATGGGCACCGAGCCCCAAGCCCTGGCGCTGCTCGAAAGGCGCACCGGCCTGTGTTCGATGGGGACGGCCGACGGCCTGGCCGCGCTGCACCAGAGCCTGGCGCTGGAGCACAGCCACGTGATGGTGATGCACGGCGATGCGCTGGCGATGCGCGCCGCGCTGGCGCAGCCGCGCAAGATTCCGGCCGCGCCCGCACATGCTGCTCACGCACCCGCGGCGGCGCCCTCCGGCGACCTCGTCGCCCGGACGCGCGAGTTCCTGCGCAGCGAGCTGTCGGCCGTCCTCAAGATGTCGGCGCAGCGCATCGACACCGGCGCCGCGCTGGAGCACTACGGGATCGATTCGATCCTCGCGATGAAGCTGACCGACCGGCTCGAAGCCACGTTCGGCACGCTTGCGAAGACGCTGTTCTTCGAATACCAGAGCCTGAACGAGCTGGCCGACCACTTCGTCAAGGCTCATGCGGACACGCTCCGGCGCCTGTTCGCCGCGACTTCACCGAGCGCTCAGCCCGCGCAGACCGCGCCTGCCGCCGCAGCTTCGTCGCCGCCGTCGTCCCTGCTGCCGACACTTTCAAAGGGCCGCCGCAGCCGCCAGCGCTTCCTGCCTGCGCCGGCCGACGCGCAGCCGCCTTCGAACGAGCCGATCGCCATCGTGGGCTTGAGCGGCCGCTATCCCGAGTCGCGCGACCTCCAGGCCTTCTGGCGCAACCTGCGCGACGGCAAGGACTGCATCGCCGAGATCCCCAAGGCGCGCTGGGACTGGCGGCAGCACTACAGCGAGGACCGCACCCAGGAAGGCGCGCACTTCAGCAAGTGGGGCGGCTTCATCGAGGGCGTGGACGAGTTCGATCCGCGCTTCTTCAACATCGCGCCGCGCGACGCAAGAACCATCGATCCGCAGGAGCGCCTGTTCCTGCAGCACGCGTGGATGGCGATCGAGGATGCCGGCTACACCCGTGCCGGGCTGCAGACCGCCGGCGGCAGACATACGGCGGGTCAGGTGGGCGTCTACGCGGGCGTGATGTACGGCGAGTACAACCTCTCGGGCAGCCTCGCAAGCATCGCCAACCGCGTTTCGTACGTTCCTCAACCTGCATGGACCCAGCCTCACGCTGGACACCATGTGCTCGTCGTCGCTCACTGCGATCCACCTGGCGTGCCAGGACCTGCGCCTGGGCCGGACCTCGCTCGCGCTGGCGGGTGGGGTCAACGTCAGCATCCATCCCAGCAAGTACGCGATGCTGAGCGGCGGCCAGTTCATTTCGAGCGACGGCCATTGCCAGAGCTTCGGTGAGGGTGGCGATGGCTACATCCCGGGCGAGGGCGTCGGCGTGGCCGTGCTCAAGCGCCTTTCGGATGCCGAGCGCGACGGCAACCACATCTATGGCGTGATCCGCGGCAGCGCGCTCAACCACGGCGGCAAGACCAACGGCTACACCGTGCCCAACCCGCATGCGCAAGCCGAGGTGATCCGGCGCGCGCTGGCCGAAGCGGGCGTCGACCCGCGCCACGTCAGCTACATCGAGGCGCACGGCACGGGCACCAAGCTCGGCGACCCGATCGAGGTCGCGGCGCTGACCCGGGCGTTCCGTGAAGCCACGGCGGCGGCGTCGCACGACACCGGGTACTGCCTGATCGGTTCGGCCAAGTCGAACATCGGCCATTGCGAGTCCGCCGCGGGCATTGCGGGCGTGACCAAGGTGCTGCTGCAGATGCAGCACGGCATGATCGTGCCGTCGCTGCATTCGCGCAAGCTCAACCCGCACATCGATTTCGGCGCCACGCCCTTCGTCGTGGCGCAATCCGCGCGCGAATGGACCCGGCCGGTGGTCGACGGCCGCACACACCCGCGCATCGCCGGCATCTCGTCGTTCGGCGCGGGGGGCTCGAACGCGCATCTGATCATCGAGGAATACCGTGCGCCCGAGCCGACGGTCGCCACCGGGCGCGGGCGCGGGCACGGGCCGGTGGTGGTGCCGCTGTCGGCGCGCACCGCCGATCAGCTCGAACAGCGCGCGCGCGACCTGCTCGACTTCATCGAAGGCAGCGACCACGCGCTCGATCTGCACGCGATGGCGTGGACCCTGCAGGTGGGCCGCGAGGCGATGGACGAGCGCGTCGCGTTCATCGCCGATTCAGCGTCCGACCTGGCGGAGAAGCTTGCGTCGTTCGTGGGCGAGCCGGCGTCGGTGCCGGCCACTCATCGCGCCCATGTCCGCGACCACAAGGAGGCAAACGCCGACTTGAAGGCCGATGCGGACTTTCCGGCCACGCTGGAGCGCTGGATCGCCGATCGCGACCTGTCCCGGCTCGCGCAGCTGTGGACCCAGGGGGTCGATATGCCGTGGCGGCGGCTCGTGGTTGAGGGCGATGTTCCGCGACTGATGAGCCTGCCGACCTATCCCTTCGCGCGCGAACGCCACTGGCAGGCCGGCGCGCACTTCATGACGACACCGGCAACGGCGCCCGCAAAGTTGCTTCATCCGCTGGTGCACGCAAACGCCTCCAACCTGCAGCGGATCTGCTACGTCAGCGATTTCTCCGGCAGCGAACCCTTTCTCGAGGAGGGTCCCACCCCCGGAACGCGCGTGTTGCCGCCGCTGATGGCGCTGGAAATGGCGCGCGCCGCGATCGAGCTGGCCGCGCCGTCGCCTGAATCCGGCGCATGGAATCTTCAGGACCCGGCATGGGGCGAGCCGTTGATCGTGGGCCGCGGCCCGATCGGCATTGCGCTGTTCCCTTGCGACGACGAGGTGGTCGATGTGGAGATCCACAGCGGCGCAGACGGCGACGAGCGCGTGCACCTGCAGTGCCGCGCGGTCGCCGGCGATGCCCTCGCATCGGCGGTGGTCGATGTGCCCGCCATGCCTGATCTGCCCGCGATGCCCGATCTGCAGATGCAGGGGCGCGCGGCCTTGGCCAGAGAGCTCGTGCTCGCGCCGCTTCCGCAGGCGCCGAGTCTGGGGTCGGTGCCGTCGAAGCCCAGCGCAATACGCCTGCAGCCGGGTAACGCGCTGCCGTCGACGCAGCCATCGTTGCCGAAAGCGACGGTAGCGCTGGCGCCGCTGTCCTTGGGCAACTCGGCTGCAGGCGAAGCCGGCGCACCGGTTCGCCTGTTCGATGCGGGTGACGGCGTGTTCACCATCGAGATGCACGCCCGAGGCCTCGACGCGGCCATCGCGCCGCTGCAGCAGGCGCTGGAGCGCGCTCGCAACGAAGCATCGCTCAACGTCCTGCTGTTGATCGGCTCTGCGGGATCCTGGCATGGCGGTCGCGAGGCCTGCAACGCGGCGGTGCGGCGGCGCCTGTTCGGCACGCTTGCCGCGTTCCCGAGGCCTGTCATCGCGGTCGTTCACGGCGGCGCGACCGGCGCCGGTCTGCTGCTGGCTTCGGCTTGCACTGCCCTGTTGTGCGACGAGGACGGCATCTACGGCTTTACCGATGCCGCGTCGCAGCTGTGGCCCAGCGAGGACGAAGACCGGTTCTTCCGCGCGCGGCTGGGCGATCCGCTGGCCGACGATCTGCTCTACCGTGCCACGCGCTGCAGTGGACGCGAGCTGCCGCTCAAGGGCTGGGCCTGCCGCGTCGCGCGGGCGGAACAGCTCGACGCCGAGGCGCACCGGCTCGCCGCGGCGCTGGCGAAGAAGTCGCCGCTGGCGCTGCAGCTCTTGAAGACCCACCTCGGGCGCCATCTCGCGCCGCTGGCCGACGCGCTCAGCGTCGCCGATGCGGCGCCTTTGGAGCCGACCGCGGCCGGCCCGCAGTCGCAAAGCGTGCTGGCGGTGAAGCTCGGCGCCGGGCGTGAGGGCGCGGATCTGAACGCGCTGATCGATGAGCTGGAGTCCGCTGTCGCGCGTGTCGACCAGGAGCCGCACTACAAGGCCATCGTCGTCTCGAGCGCCGTGGACGGCATCCTGCCCGACACCGGCGACGTGGATGCCGCAAAGTCGCTGCTCGAGCTGGTGCGCCGCAGTCCGGTGCCGGTGATCGCCGCGCTGGAGTCCGACGCGCAGGGGCTCGCATGGCTCTTCGCACTCGGCTGCGATGCGACGGTGTATCGCCGCGATGGCCGCTACGCCGCGAGCGCGCTGTGGTCCGCGCCGGCGTTCGCGCGCGATGCGGCTGCCTTGTGTGCGCTGCGCCTGGGCCCGACGTTCGGCCGCGAAGTGTCGTTGAGCCAAGGCACGTATGCCGGCATCGAGCTGCAGGCGCGTTGTGGCACGCTGGCTGTGGCCGATGGCGCCGACGTGCTGCCGCAGGCCCTGCGGATCGCCGCATTCTGGGCCTCGTGGTCCCGCTCCTCGGTGACCGCGTGGAAGCGGGCGCAAACCGCGCTGCAAAGGCGCCGGGTCGACGCCCTGCCGGTGGTGCAGGCCTCAGGGCTGCCCCCGACCGAGCCCGCGCAGATCGGGTCCACCGTGGAGATTCCGCTCGCATCGAGCGTCGTCACGGCGACCGCGCATCCCGATGGCGTGGTGGTGGTCCGCATGCAGGACCGCGACGCGAAGAACATGTTCTCCGAGGCGCTGGTCGCGGGCCTGAAGCAGGCGTTCGGGCACATCGATGCCGATGCCGGCTGCAAGGTGGTGGTGCTGACCGGCTTCGACGCCTACTTCGCGACCGGCGGCACGCGCGAGACGCTGCTCGCCATCCAGGAGGGGCAAGCACGCTTCACCGACGAGAAGCTGTTCCAGTGGCCGATGGACTGCGCGCTGCCGGTGATCGCCGCCATCCAGGGCCATGCCATCGGCGGCGGCTTGTCGTTCGGCCTGTTCGCCGATCTCGTGCTGCTCAGCGAAGAGAGCCGATACGTGAGCCCGTACATGGGCTACGGCTTCACGCCGGGCGCGGGCTCGACCCTCATGCTCCCGGCCGTGCTGGGCCACGACCTGGCGCATGAAAACCTGCTGTCCGCGCAGGAGATCTCCGGCCGCGACCTGCAGGCGCGAGGCGTCGCGCTGCCGGTTCTGCCCCGGCGCGACGTGCTCACGGCCGCGATGGCGCTGGCCGCGCGCATCGCCGGCCAGCCGCGCGAACGCCTGGTCGCGATGAAGCGGCTGTGGACGCACGAGCGGCGCGCGCCGCGTGAGGACGTCTACCACCGTGAGCTGGACATGCACGAGCAGACCTTCGTGCGCAACGCGCAGACGCTGCAGACGATCCAGGCGAAGTTCGCCGACGGCGCTGAAGGCCCGTCCCCGGCGCCACCCATGGCGCGAGCGGCGACGGCGCAAGCGCCTGCGGCGCCGATCACGGCCGTGCTGAAGACGATGCTGGCGCAGGAGCTGGCGCTCGCGCCGGAAGAGATCGACGAGGACACCCCCTTCATCGACCTGGGCCTCGACTCGATTGCCGGGGTCACGTGGATCCGACGCATCAACGAGCACTACGGCATCGACATCGAAGCCACCAAGGTCTACAGCCATCCGACGCTGAACGAGATCGGCCGCCTGGTAAAGCAGGAAACAGAGAAGGACGTGGCCACGCATCGAGCCGACGTCACGTTGCCGCCGCCACCATCGGCAAAGGCCGAGCGCCGCGCACTGGTTTCCTGGCGCCACCGCCCCCGCGCACGCGTTCCCGCGCCGCAGCCAGCCCCCGCCGGCCCGCAGGCCATCGCCATCATCGGCATGGCAGGACAGTTCGCCAAGGCGAGAAACGTCGACGAGTTCTGGGCCAACCTCGCGGCGGGCCGCAACTGCATCGACCCGGTGCCCGAGACGCGGTGGAGCCTCAAGGCCCACTACAAGCCCGGCGCGCCCGTTCCGGGCAAGACCAACAGCAAGTGGCTGGGCGCGCTGGACGACGTCGATTGCTTCGATCCGCTGTTCTTCAACATCTCGCCGACCGAGGCGCAGAGCATGGACCCGCAGCAGCGCCTGTTTCTGCAGGCCTGCTGGCACGGCATCGAGAACGCCGGCTACAGCGCGCAGTCGCTGTCGGGCAGCGCGTGCGGTGTGTTCGTCGGCTGCGGGCCCAGCGACTATCACCAGGCTTCGCGCGAGCAGCAGCTCAGCGCGCAGGGCTTCACCGGCGCGGCCACGTCGATTCTTGCGGCGCGCATCTCGTACTTCCTGAATCTGCGCGGTCCCTGCATGTCGATCGACACGGCCTGCTCTTCGTCGCTGGTCGCCATCGCCACCGCCTGCGACAGCCTGAACGCCGGGCACAGCGACTTGGGCCTGGCCGGCGGCGTGTACGTGATGGGCGGGCCCGCGATGCACATCATGACCTCGCAGGCGGGCATGCTGTCGGCCGACGGACGCTGCTACACCTTCGACCAGCGCGCCAACGGCTTCGTGCCCGGCGAGGGCGTGGGCATGGTGGTGCTCAAGCGCCTGGCCGATGCCGAGCGCGACGGCGACCGCATCCTCGGCGTGATCGAGGGCTGGGGAATCAACCAGGACGGCAAGACCAACGGCATCACGGCGCCGAACGAGGAGTCGCAGACGCGCCTGATCCAGTCGGTGTATGGCCGCTTCGGCATCGACCCGGCGCGCATCGGGCTGATCGAGGCCCACGGCACCGGCACGAAGCTGGGCGACCCGATCGAGGTTGCGGGCCTGAAGGCCGCGTTCAAGCCCTTTACCGATGCATCGGGCACCTGCGCGATCGGCTCGGTCAAGAGCAACATCGGCCATTGCCTCACAGCCGCCGGCGCCGCGGGCCTCATCAAGCTGTTGCTCGCGCTGAAGCACCGCGCGCTGCCGCCCACCATCCACTACGAGCGCTGCAACGAGCACATCCAGCTTGGCGGCAGCCCGTTCTACGTCAACGATCGCCTGCGGCCCTGGGACGTTGCCGACGGCGCGCGCCGCCTGGCTGCGGTCAGCTCGTTCGGCTTCAGCGGCACGAACGCCCACCTCGTGATCGGCGAGCACGTGCCGGCTGCCGCGAAGGGCTCCAAGGTTTCCGTGCTGGACCAGGACGGCAAGATCATCGTGCCGCTGTCGGCACGCACCGAGCAGCAGCTGCGGCAAAAGGCGCTGGACCTGCTGGCGCACCTGCGCGCCCATCCGGCGCTGGACCTGGTGGCGCTGGCCCACACGCTGCAGGTGCGGCGCGATGCAATGGGCGAGCGCCTGGGGTTCCTGGCAGACAGTGTCGCGGCGCTGGCCGGCAGGTTGGAGGCCTGGCTGGGTGGAGAGCACGAGGCGCACGACATCTTCCAGGGCCAGGTCAAGCGTCACCACGAGGCGCTGAAGCTGGTGACGCAGGACGACGAGATGCGCGAGACCATCGTCGAGCAATGCCTGAAACGGCGCAAGCTGTCCAGCCTGCTGCAGCTGTGGGTCAAGGGCTTGGAGCTGGACTGGAGCCGGCTCTATCCCGACGCGAAGCCCCAAGCCGTCGAACTGCCGGGCTACCCCTTCGCGAAGGAGCGCTACTGGATCGAATCGGACGATGCGGCCGATGTGGCCGGCTCGGCCCCGCTCGAGGACGAGGTGACGCTGATGGCCCCGCGATGGGACCCGATCACCGACTTCCCCGAGACGGCCGATCGGCCCATGGGGCAGCGCATTCTGGTCATTGGCGCGAACGACACGCAACGAACGCTGCTCGACCTTGGCCTGCCGAATCACTGCCATGCGTCCACGATCTCATTCGTGGACATCGAGGCCGGTGACGATGTCGACGCCATCGCACGCAAGCTCGAGGTCGACCCGTTCGACCGCATCTTGTGGATCGCCTCGGCCCACGACGCCCCCACGCTGACCGAAGAGTCGATCATCGGCGACCAGGCGCGCGGCATCCTGCAGGTGATGCGAATCGCCAGGGCCCTGACGGCGCTGGGCTTCGAGAGGCAGGCGCTGGAGTGGGACCTGATCACCGTCAACGCCCTGCCGGTGGGCGATTCGCAAGCCGCCAATCCCACGCACGCCGGATTGCAAGGCTTCTGCGGCAGCCTCGCCGAGACGGTGCCGCATTGGAGGCTGCGCCTGATCGACGTGCCGGAACTCACCGAGCACGTGCTGGCCGGCCTGCAGCGGCTGCCCTTCAGGGCCGGGAACGCCTGCCATGCGTTCAGGGGTGGACAGTGGTTGCGCGAGAGACTCATCCCGGTGAAGGGGCTGAGTACGCAAGGCTCCCCCTATCGTGAACAAGGCGTCTACGTGGTCGTCGGCGGCAGCGGCGGCCTGGGCGAGATCTGGACGCAGCACGTGATCGAGCACCACCGCGCCAAGGTGGTGTGGATCGGCAGGCGCGCGATCGACGACGAGATTCGCGCCAAGCTCGCCGGCCTGGCGGCGTTCGGCGAGGAGCCCGAATACATCCAGGCCGACGCCGGCGACCTGCAACAGCTTCGCGCTGCATACGAGCGCATCAAGAGCCGGCATCCGCGGATCCACGGCGTCGTCCACTCGGCCGTGGGAGCCTTCGACCAAAGCCTGAAGACGGTGTCGGAAGAAGACTTCCGGTCCGTTCTTTCCGCCAAGATCGACTTGAGCGTGAGACTCGCGCAGGTCTTCAAGGACGAGGCGCTCGACTTCCTCGTGTTCTTCTCGTCCAACGCCTCATTCGTCAGAGGCGCGGGAATGGGCGGCTACTCCGCCGGCTGCACCTTCAAGGACGCATTCGCGCTGCGGCTCGACCAGCTCTGGCCGTGCAACGTCAAGGTGGTGAACTGGGGCTACTGGTCGGTCGGCGCGGGGCATGTGTTGTCCGAGGCGATGAAGGCCTGGTTCGACGAAATGGGCTATCGGCCGCTGGATCCGCCGGCGGCGATGGCGGCCCTGGACCGCTTTCTTTGCAGCGGCTTCAAGCAGCTGTCGATCAGCCGCAATCTTCACGGCACGGCCGAGCACTTCGACGTCGACGACGAGTGGCTGGCCTGCCAAGGCGGTGGCTCGGGCAACACGACCATCGCGCTGGACTCGGCACTCATCGCGCCCTCGTTGCCGGTCCCTGCGAGTCGCGCCAAGGCCGGACGGGAGATGGAAGCGCTTCTGCCCGGGCTGCTGCATGCCATCCTGGACGCCACGGAGCAGGTCGTGCCGGGCTACGAGCGCTGGCTGGCCGAGAGCCGGAAGATCGTTGCGCCCTGCACCGGGCCGCAGACGCTGGCCCAGGCGTGGGGTGACTGGGACGCCGAGATGAGGCACTGGCTGCAGGACACCGGCAAGGCGGCCCTGTGCCGGCTGGTCGACAAGTGCATGCGCGCGCTGCCGGACATCCTGAGCGGCCGGCAGAAGGCGACCGACGTCATCTTCCCGAGGTCGTCGCTGGATCTGATCGAAAGCGTCTACAAGACCGACACGACCTCGCTGGCATACAACCAATGTCTGCGTGACGCCTTGATCGCAGCGGTGCGCGCGCGCCTTCAGGCGCAGCCCGAGGCGCGGATCAGGCTGCTGGAAATCGGCGCCGGAACCGGCGCGACCACGGTCGGCATTCTCGACGGGCTCGAGCCCTACCGCGACCGCATCGAGGAGTACTGCTACACCGATCTGTCCAAGGCCTTTCTGTTCCATGCCGAAAGCCAGTACGCGCCGCGTGCGCCCTACCTTCGCACGCGGATCCTGGACGTCGAGCAACCGCTGGCGTCTCAGGGCCTGGAGCCGGGCCAGTACGACTTCGTGATCGCGGCCAATGTCATCCATGCCACCAGGAACATCCGCAATGCGGTGCGCAACGCCAAGGCGCTGCTGCGCCGCCACGGGATGCTGTTGCTCAACGAGATCAGCGACCACTCGATCTGCGGCCACGTGACCTTCGGCCTGCTCGACGGCTGGTGGCTGAACGAGGACGACGAGGTGCGGATCCCCGGTTCGCCCGGGCTGTATCCCGCGTCGTGGAAGCGCGTGCTCGAGGGCGAAGGCTTCCCGTCGGTCAGCTTCCCGTACGAGGCGCTGCACCCTGCCGGCCAGCAGATCGTGGTGGCGGTGAGCGACGGCATCGTGCGGCAACGGCAGTGTGCCGCGCCGCGCCTCATTGCCGCGCCTGTCGCACCTGCTGCCGGCCAGCAGCAACGGCACGGTTCGCTGAAGGACCAGACGGTCCAGTTCTGCAAGCACGTGATCGGCAAGGCGCTCAAGCTCGGCGTCGATCAGATCGACACTGCGGAGCCTCTGGAGACCTACGGCATCGATTCCATCATCGTCGGCCTCGTCAACCAGCAGCTGCACAAGCAGCTCGGCGACGTCGGCGCCACGCTGCTGTACGAGTGCAGGACAGTGGATGCGCTGGCGGAGCGCCTGATTCAAACGCAAAGGGCGAAGCTCGAGCAGATCTTCGAGCCGGCGCCAGCCGAGCCGCTTTCGCGGCCTGGGCCGCCCCGCGCGGAACCGCAGCGCGTGCCGGACCGCGCGGAACCGAAGCCCGCGCCGGACCGCGCAGGCGCCCCAGGCCGCCGCCCCATCGCCATCATCGGCGTCAGCGGCTTGTATTCGCAGGCTGCCCATCTCGACGAGTTCTGGCAGAACCTGAAGTCGGGCCGCAATTGCATCACCGAGATTCCCGCCAGCCGCTGGCCGCTCGACGGCTTCTACGAGCCGGATGAGCACAAGGCCGTGGAGGAGGGCAAGAGCTACTGCAAGTGGGGCAGCTTCATCGATCGCTTCGCCGAATTCGACAGCCTGTTCTTCGGCATCCCGCCCAAGGAGGCGCTCAACATGGACCCGCAGGAGCGGCTGTTCATGCAGGCCGCCTGGAGCGCGCTGGAGAACTCCGGCTACACGCGCAGCGCACTGCGGCGCGAGTTCGGCGGCCGGGTCGGCGTTTTCGCGGGCATCACGCGGGCGGGGTACAACCTCTATCGCAACACCACGCAGGCAGACGACAAGTTCTGGCCGCGCACTTCGTTCAGCTCGGTCGCCAACCGGCTGTCGTACTTTCTCGATGTCAACGGCCCGAGCCTGCCGGTCGACACGATGTGCTCGTCGTCGCTGACGGCGATCCACGAGGCTTGCGAGCACATCCACAACGGCGATTGCGAGCTCGCGATTGCCGGCGGCGTCAACCTGTACCTGCATCCGACGAGCTACGTCGACATGTCGTCGCAGCACATGCTGTCCAAGGACGGGCAGTGCCGCAGCTTTGGCGTGGGTGCCAATGGCTTCGTGCCGGGCGAGGGCGTGGGCGTCGTGCTGCTGAAGCCGCTGGACCGTGCGGTGGCCGACGGCGACATCATCCACGGCGTGATCCTGGGCACGCACGTCAACCATGGCGGCAAGACGACAGGCTTCACCGTGCCCAACCCGGTGGCGCAGGCCGAGCTGGTGCGTGCCGCCATCGACAAGGCGGGGATCAGCGCGCGCGACATCAGCTACATCGAAGCGCACGGCACCGGCACCGAACTGGGCGACCCGATCGAGATCGCCGGGCTGCAGCAGGCCTTTGCTCGGGACACGCAGGACCGCGGCTTCTGCCGGATCGGGTCGGCCAAGTCGAACCTGGGCCACCTGGAGGCGGCCGCCGGCATCGCGGGGCTGACCAAGGTGCTGCTGCAATTGAGGCACGGGCAGATCGTGCCCTCGCTGCACGCCCGCGAGTTGAACCCCCATATCCGCTTCGAGACCACGCCTTTCGAGGTGAACACGGCCCTGGTGCCGTGGGAGCGGCCGATGCGCGATGGGCGGGCCTTGCCCCGGATCGCCGGCATATCGTCGTTCGGCGCGGGGGGTGCCAATGCTCACGTGATCGTGCAGGAGCATCGGCCGCTGCAGGCGCAAGCGGGCCGGCCCGTCGGTGGTCTCGATCGCCCGGTGCTCGTGCCGCTGTCCGCGAAGACCATGGAGCAGCTGCGGCAGAAGGCGAGCGACCTTCTCGACCTTTTCGAGCTGTCGCCCACAGCCGTCGATCTCGATGCCGTCGCGTACACGCTGCAGACCGGGCGCGAGCCGATGGAGATGCGCGTCGGCTTCCGTGCGCAATCGGCCGCGCAGCTCAAGAGCATGTTGCGGGCCTACGTGGACGGCGCGAACGAGATCGAGGGCATGTGCCAGGGCCAGGTGCGGCGCCAGTCCGATGCGCCGGCCCTGTTGCAGGCCGATGAGCTGGGCGATGCGACCGACGCCAGGCTCCTGCAGCTATGGGTGGCGGGCGTGGCCGTCGACTGGAACCGGCTCTACGGCGCAACGAAGCCGCCCCGCGTCGAACTGCCGACCTATCCCTTCGCGCGCGAGAAGCATTGGCTGGACAAGGTGGCGGGCCGCGCACCGGCGGTCGGCCCTGCGACATCCGACCCACTGCGGCCCGCGCGCGCGAACATGCAGTCGGTCGACGACATCCTCGACCGCATCGACGCCGCCTCGCTCGAGGCTGCCGAAGGCGTCCAGCTGCTCAAGGAACTGCATGCAACGCGGATCGCGCCTTGACGCGATGGAGCAATTGAAATGATCGATTTCATCGAATACGTCGTCTCCGAGCTCAAGAGCAAGCGCCTGTCCAAGGCGGATGCGCGCGACCTGATCCGGGACTACTCCGGCAACGCGGCGCCGGCGCCCCGGCTTGCGATGCTGCATCCGCTGCTGCATCGGAACGTCTCGGACATCGACGGCTCCCGCTATGTTTCGTCATTCGACGGCAGCGAGTTCTTTCTCAGCGACCATCAGGTGATGGCCGAAGGCGACCGGGCGGTGAGCGTGCTGCCGGGCGTGGCCTGCCTCGAAATGGTCCGCGCCGCGGTGGCGGACGCCTGTATGGGCGGCGACGCGGGACAACGGCTGCGCATCGACGATGTCGTCTGGCTCAAGCCGATCGTCGTGGCCGCTCGCAAGGATTTGTTCATCGCCTTGTCGGCCGACGCCACCGAAGGCGGCGACCGGTGCGCGCTCGAATTCGAGATCTTCAGCGAGGAGTCTTGCGCCGACGGCCAGGTGCAGGACATCGTCCATTGCCGAGGCTCAGCCAGGTTCGCCGCATGCGACGCGCCCGCGCGGCTGGACCTTCGCGCACTGCAGGCCCGCATGGCCGAGGGCGAGCTGGACGCGAGCGCCGTCTACCCCGCCTATCGGCGCATGGGCATGAAGTTCGGGCCTGCGCACCAGCCGATCCGTCGCGTGCTCCGAGGGCAGGGCGAGGCAGTCGCGCACCTGACGCTGCCCGAGGCGATCTGCGACACCTGGGGCGACTATGCACTGCACCCCAGCCTGCTGGACGGCGCGCTTCAGGCGTCGATCGGCCTGCTGCGCGACCTGCAATGCCTGCCGGACCAGCCGCCGGTGCCGTTCGCGCTGGACTCCTTGCGCATGTATTCGGCGTGCCGGCAGGACATGGTCGTCTGGGTGCGCCATGCGCCGGGCGGCACGCCGGACGACAAGGTCAGCAGGCTCGACATCGATTTGTGCGACAGCGAGGGCAACGTGTGCGTTCGCTTGAGCGGCTTTTGCTCCAGGACCTTGGGCGTCGGCAGCGCCGACGGCAGCCGGCCGGCAGCCGATGAGCCGCTCGGCCTTCTGCTCGCGGCGCCGGTCTGGAAGCCCAGCGAGAAGCCGGCGCCTGCGCCGAGCACGGGTGCGCGCCATCACGTTCTGTGGTGCGGCGACGGCGCCTTGGGCGCGCGCACGCGAAGCCTGATGCCGCATGTCGCGTTTCGCGAAGTGCCTGCGCAGTCCGCGGGCCTGGCCAGCCGTTTCATCGACACGGCCCTGGGCTGCTTCGCGGCCGTTCGCAAGATCATCGAGGACAAGAGCGGGGGGGATGCCTTCGTCCATGTCGTCGCGCCGGCCGAGCCTGCGCCGTTGCTGAGCGCGCTGTCGGGCCTTTTGAAGTCCGCCGCGCTCGAAGACCCGCGCCTGAACGGACAGTTGCTGCTGGTCGACGAGCGCATGGTGCCCGAGCAGATCGCCGAGTGCATCCGCTGCGAGGTCGGATGCACCCAGGACGCCGTGCTGCGGTATCGCGACGGCATCCGCGAGGTGCTGGGCTGGCAAGAGCACGAAGCCGTGGCCGAACCGAGAGTCGCCTTCAAGGAAGGCGGCGTCTATCTCGTCACCGGCGGGCTGGGTGGCCTGGGAACGCTGTTCGCAAAGGAGATCCTTCGGCAGACGGCTCGCGCCAAGGTGATCTTGACCGGTCGTGCCGATGCGTCGGAAAAAATCGAGGAAAAGCTGAGAGCGCTGGACGCCCCCGACGCCTTGGAGCGTCGGGCGGCGTATCACGCCGTCGACTTGACCGACCTTGCCCAGGTGCGGCGGCTCGTCGCCCGAGATCGATGCCGAGCATGGCGGCCTCGACGGTGTCCTCCACTGCGCGGGGATGTTCGCCGACGGCCTCATCGCAAACAAGAGCGGCGAGACCTTCGCGCGTGTGCTCGCGCCCAAGGTGACCGGCACGTTCCACCTCGACCTGGCCACGGTGCACGAGGACCTGGACTTTGTCGCGCTGTTCTCGTCCGGCGCCTCGGTGATGGGCAACGCGGGGCAGTCCGACTACGCGGTCGCCAACGGTTTCCTGGACCAGTTTGCCCAACTGCGCAACGGGTGGGTCGAGTCGGGCCATCGCAAGGGCAAGACGGTGGCGATCAATTGGCCGCTATGGCAAGACGGCGGCATGCGCATGCCGGCTCGCGCCCAGGACGCGATGAAGGAAGCCACCGGCATGCTGGCGATGCAGACAACGACGGGACTGCACGCGTTCTACTGCTGCCTGCAAGCACCGCGGGCGCAGACCGTGGTGATCGAGGGTCAACTGCAGAAAATGCGGCGCGCGGTGTTCGGCGCAGGCCAGCAGGCGCCTGCGGCCGCGGTGTCGACTCCTGCCGCCAGCCGTGCCATCCAGCAGGCCGGCGTGGCCGACGAGGGCCTGGCGGAGCGCACGAGCGACTACCTGCGCAGGCAGTTCGCGCACCTGTTCAAGCTGCCCTTCGACAAGATGGACCCGCAGGCGCCGCTGGAAAACTACGGCTTCGATTCCATCCTCGCGATGGACCTGACCCGCACGCTGGAAAAGACCTTCGGCCCGCTGTCCAAGACACTGCTCTTCGAGCATCAGACGATCGATGAGCTGATCGGCTACTTCCTGGCCTCGCATGCACCGGCACTGGCTTCGATGTTCCAGCCGCAGCCAGCGAGTTCGCCGGAGGCCGCGGCGAAATCGCTTGCGCCGGCAGTGGCGTCTGCTCGATCGCCGATGCCGGCCGATCAGCCCGCGACCAGGGGTCGATCGCGGCGTGCGCGGTCGCCCGAAGCACCGCGTTCGCAAGCCATCGCCGCAGACGAACCGATCGCCATCGTGGGCTTGAGCGGCCGCTATCCCGAATCGGACGACCTCCAGGCCTTCTGGCACAACCTGCGCGACGGCAAGGACTGCATCACCGAGATCCCCAAGGCGCGCTGGGACTGGCGCGACTACTTCAGCGATGACCGCAGCGCCGCAGGCTGCCACTTCAGCAAGTGGGGCGGCTTCATCAGCGGCGTCGACGAATTCGATCCGCTGTTCTTCAACATCCCGCCCGTCGATGCCGAGATGATCGATCCGCAGGAACGGCTGTTCCTGCAGCACGCATGGATGGCGATCGAGGATGCCGGCTACACGCGCAAGAGCCTGCAGAACGCACCCGACGACGCGCAGGCCGGCCAGGTCGGCGTGTATGTCGGCGTGATGTATGGCGAATACCAGCTGTTCGGCGCCGAGGCCAGCCGGCAAGGCACGCGCCTGGGCGTACCGGGGAGCTACGCCAGCATCGCCAACCGGGTCTCGTACGTGCTCGACGTGCACGGTCCCAGCATGGCCGTGGACACGATGTGCTCGTCGTCGCTGACGGCGATCCACCTGGCCTGCCAGGACCTGAAGCTCGGGCGCACGCACCTGGCCATCGCCGGTGGCGTCAACGTCACGATCCACCCGAACAAGTACCTCATCCTGAGCGCCGGGCCAGTACATCTCCGGCGATGGGCATTGCCAAAGCTTTGGCGTGGGCGGCGACGGCTACATCCCCGGCGAAGGCGTCGGCGCGGTCGTGCTGAAGCGGCTGTCCGACGCCGAGCGGGACGGCGACCACATCTACGGGGTGATCCGGGCCAGCGCCTTGAACCACGGCGGCAAGACCAACGGCTACTCGGTGCCCAACCCGAAAGCGCAATCTGCCGTGATCGCACGCGCGCTGAAAGCCAGCGGCATCGATGCGCGCCAGGTGAGCTATGTCGAAGCGCACGGCACGGGCACGAAGCTCGGCGATCCGATCGAGATCGCGGCCCTGTCCCAGGTGTTCCGGCAGGTCGCGCCCGAAGGCCAGTTCTGCGCCATCGGGTCGGCCAAGTCGAACATCGGCCATTGCGAGTCCGCCGCCGGCATCGCGGGGTTGACCAAGGTGCTGTTGCAGATGCAGCACCGGCAGATCGTGCCCTCGCTGCATTCGTCGGTTCTCAACCCCCATATCGACTTCGAAAGCTCGCCGTTCTACGTCAACCAGACGCTGCGGTCGTGGGAGCCGCCTGTCGTGGATGGCCGGCCTGTGCCCAGGATCGCAGGCATCTCGTCGTTCGGCGCGGGCGGCTCGAATGCGCACGTGATCGTCGAGGAGCATGTCGATGAGCGTGCGTCGCCTCCGGCAATGCGTTCGCAAACGGTCGTCGTGCTCTCCGCACGAACCGGCGATCAGCTGAAACAGAAGATGCGCGATCTGCTGGCCTTCATCCAAGGCCAGGAGGCGGCGCTCGACCTGGCCTCGCTGAGCTACACGCTGCAGGTGGGACGCGAGGCGATGGATTTCCGGCTCGCGTTGCTGGTCGATTCGGTTTCGCAACTCGCCGAAAGGCTCGAAACACTGGCCCGCGGTGATGCCGACATCGATCTTTGCTTCCAGGGCCAAGTCGATCCCGAAGCGCAGGCACTGCGGCTTCTCGGGCAGGACGAGGACATGAAAGAGGCGGTCGACAAGTGGATCGCCCGCGGCAAGCTGTCCAGGCTCGCCGAGCTGTGGGTCAAGGGCCTGGTGCTGGATTGGGCCGGGCTGTGGGGGAAACGCAAGCCACGGCTCATGAGCTTGCCGACGTATCCGTTCGCGAAGGACCGCTACTGGGTGGGCGATCGCGTGCGGGACGGCGCGCTGCATCGCGCGGCCCCCGCCGCGAAAGGCATGGCGCTGCATCCGCTGCTGCACGCCAACACGTCCGACTTCTTTCAGCAAAGCTATACGGCCGAATTCACGGGCGACGAGTTCTTTCTGGCCGATCACCAGATCGAGACGGGCACCGGCCGACGCAAGGTCCTGCCCGCCGTCGCGCTGCTCGAAATGGCCCGGGCCGCGATCGACCATTCCGTGCCCGCACAGCCGGGCAGCCGCATGCTGCAGATCCGCGACGTCGTCTGGATTCGTCCGGTCATGGTCAAGGGCCTTGCGCAGGTCTCGATCGTGTTGTCCTTCAATGGCGAAGACCTCATCGATGTCGAGTGGCGCAGCGAGAGCGACGCGGCGGACGGCCCTGTCGTTCATGGCCAGGCGCAGGTTGTGCTGGCCGGCGTCGCCTCATGTCCTCCGCTGGAGATCGGCGACCTGCGGTCGCGAATGTCCGGCGAACGCACGGCACCTGAGGGGCTCTATGCCGGCTTCCAGAGCATGGGCATCCACTACGGCCCGTCGTTCCGCAGCCTGGCCGACCTTCGCCGCGGACCGGATCAGGCACTGGCCGAGTTGGTACTGCCGCATGCAGCGCGGGCCGGCTTCGACGATTACGCGTTGCATCCGAGCCTGCTGGACGGTGCGTTGCAAGCCTGCATCGGACTCGCCGGCGCGGCAGATGGCTTGCCCGACCGGCCGGCGGTGCCGTTCGCATTGGACACCCTCACGCTGATGGCGCCGTTTGCGCCGCGCATGTTCGCCTGGGTGCGCCGTGCCGCGAGCGCAGCGCAGCAAGAGGGCCTGCGCAAGATCGACATCGACCTGTGCGATGAGCAAGGGCGCGTGTGTGCGCAGCTTGCCGGCCTGGCCTTGAGGCCGCTTCAGAGTGGATCGCAGGCCGACACCTTGCTTGCCCTGCCGACTTGGGAGCCCGCCGCACACGGGGGCCCGGCCGCCGCACGCGAGTGGCAGCGACGGATCGTGCTGTCGGCGCTGGACGGCGTGGACCCCCAGGCGCTGGCCGGCCATCTGCCCGGCGCGCAGGTTCGGTCGCTGCCCCGGGGCGGCGATGAGAGCCTCGCCGAGGCTTATCGCGCGACGGCGCTGGCCTGCTTTGAACAGCTGCAAGCGATCCTGCAAGCGGCGCCGCAGGAGCCGGTGCTGGTTCAAGTCGTGATCGGCGGCAGCGGGAAGGACCGTCTCTTCGCTGGCCTTTCGGGCTTGATCAAGACCGCCCGGCTGGAGAACCCGAATCTGGTCGGTCAGCTCGTGCTTGCGAACGACCCGGTGGATGCGAGGACGCTCGCCCGGCATCTGCAGGCTCTGCAGCAGCGGCCCGACGAAATGCTGTTCAGGATCGAGCACGACAAGCCGAGCACGCTGCAATGGCAAGTGCAGGATGCGCGCGAGGCGCAGAAGGCTGCCTACCGCGTGGGCGGCGTCTATCTGATCACCGGGGGCCTCGGCGGACTGGGCCTGCTGTTCGCACGCGACATCCTCCAGCGTGCGCCGGGTGCGGCTGTGGTCCTTGCCGGCCGCGCCGAGGGCAGCCCCGAACGGCTGCGCGCGCTGCAGAGCTTGTGCGCCGAGCTGTCGGTGCCGCTCGACCGGCTCGTGTACCGACGCCTCGATCTCGGCCGCCTCGATGCGGTGGAGTCGCTCGTGGCCGAAGTCGTTGCCGAGTTCGGCGGCCTGCACGGCGTGATCCACGCCGCGGGGATGACGCGCGATGGCTGGATGATCCGCAAGACCGCCGAGGAGTTTGCCGGCGTGCTGGCGCCCAAGGTCGCGGGCACCGTCCACCTCGACCTCGCCACGCAGCGCATCGACCTCGACTTCTTCGCGTTGTTTTCGTCGGTGGCTGCTGCCGTGGGCAATGCCGGCCAGGCCGACTATGCGGCGGCCAACGGCTTCATGGATCAGTTTGCGGCCTACCGCAACACGCTGGCCGCCGAAGGGCGCCGCAGCGGCCACACCATTTCGATAGGCTGGCCGCTGTGGGCCGAGGGCGGCATGCGCCTGGACGCGCAAGCCCAGGCTCTGCTGGCGCAGGCCTCCGGCATGGTGCCGATGCAAACGGGCGCGGGCCTGCAGGCATTCCACCGCTGCATGGAACTGGGCGAGAGCCATGTCCTCGTGATGGCGGGCGACGTGCAGCGGCTTGGCCGTGCCTTGCGCGACCGGCATGCCGGCGCCGCCGACGCGGCGCCGGCAGTGTCCCCGGCCCCGCTTGCCCTGCCGCCTGCTGCCGCCGATCCCGCCGCCGATTCCGGCGCCGGGTCATTGCTGGAGGCATTGCAACGCGAGCTCAAGCAACAGTTCGCCGATCTGCTGAAGATGCCGCCCCACGAGGTGGACGCCAAGGCGCCGTTGGATCGCTACGGCATGGATTCCGTGCTGGCGATGAAGCTCACGAATCAGCTCGAGCGCAGCTTCGGCTCGCTGTCGAAGACGCTGTTCTTCGAATACCAGACGATCGCGGCGCTGGCGGGCTATCTGGTCAAGGCCTTTCCGGAGGTCGTACGCCGGATGACGGGTTCCGATGCGGGCCAAGGCGTGCGCTTGCTCGCACGCGCACCGAGCCGGCCTGCGCTGCCGATGCACGGCAAGCTGCGCCGCATCGAGCCGGCCGCCCGCATCGACGACGACGTCGCGATCGTCGGCATTGCCGGCCGCTATCCGCAGGCGCGCAACCTGCGCGAGTTCTGGCACAACCTCAAGAGCGGGCGCGACTGCATCACCGAGATCCCGTCCGAGCGCTGGGACCATGCGTCGCTGTTCCACCCGGCGCGCAACCAGCCGGGCAAGAGCTACAGCAAGTGGGGCGGGTTCCTGTCCGACGTCGACCGGTTCGACGCGCTGTTCTTCAGCATCTCGCCGCGCGAAGCGGAGCTGATCGATCCGCAGGAGCGGCTGTTCATCGAGACCGTCTGGGAAACGATCGAAGATGCCGGCTACAGCAAGGACGAGATCGCGCGCCGCCGCGTGGGCGTCTACGTGGGCGCGATGTGGGGCCAGTACGAGCTGTACGGCGCGACATCGGCGGGCCGCGGCGTGCCCAGCTCGTCGTTCGCATCCATCGCCAATCGGGTCTCGTACTTCTTCAACTTCCAGGGCCCGAGCCTGGCGCTGGACACCATGTGCTCCTCGTCGCTCACGGCCATCCATCTGGCCTGCGAAGCGGTGCGCAAGGGTGAGATCGATGTCGCGGTCGCCGGCGGCGTCAACGTGACGATCCACCCGCAGAAGTACCTGAGCTTGAGCCAAGGCAATTTCGCCTCGACCGACGGCCGCTGCCGGGCCTTCGGCGACGGCGGCGACGGCTATGTGCCGGGCGAAGGCGTGGGCGCCGTGCTGCTCAAGCCGCTGCGCCAGGCATTGGCCGACGGCGACCAGATCCACGCGGTGATCAAGGGCAGCGCGATCAACCATGGCGGCAAGACCAACGGCTACACCGTCCCCAACCCGGTGGCGCAAGCCGAGCTGATCGTCGATGCGCTGAACAAGGCTCGGGTCGACCCGGCCACCATCGGCTATGTCGAGACGCACGGCACCGGCACGTCGCTTGGTGACCCGATCGAGATCAATGGCCTGGTCAGGGCCTTCGAAGCCGCCGCTGGAGAGGGCGCCGCGCGCGCGAAGGCATCCTGCGCCATCGGGTCGGTCAAGTCGAACATCGGTCACCTCGAATCGGCTGCGGGAATCGCCTCGGTGACCAAGGCGCTGCTGCAGCTCAAGCACCGGCAGCTCGTGCCTTCGCTGCACGCGCAGCAGCTGAATCCGCACATCGATTTCGCCCACACGCCGTTCCACGTGCAGCGCGAGCTGCAGGATTGGACGGTGCCTCCTGGCGCTGCGCGCCGTGTGGCCGTCAGTTCGTTCGGCGCGGGTGGCTCCAATGCGCATCTGATCCTGGAGGAATTCGTCGACACGCGCGCGCCGGCACCGCGGCACGATCGTCCAGAAATTTTCGTGCTGTCGGCGAAGACGCGCGATCGCCTGTGCGAGGCCGTGAGCAGGGCGATCGAGTTCTTGCAGGACACGCCTGAGACTGCGCTCACCGACATCGCCTTCACCTCGCAGGTCGGACGCACGCCGATGTCAGAGCGCCTGGCGGTGGTGGCGGCCAGCGCCGCGGCGGTGAAAGACAAGTTGCAGCGATGGCTTGCCGAGGCCTCGTCGAAGCCGTCGGGGGCCGTCGAGATCGAGGATGTCCATGAGGGCAACGCACGCGAGGCCTCGAAGGCGGGCGCGCTGCTCGAAGGCGACGCGGGCCGCATGTTCGTGGCGATGATGGTCGAGCAGCGCGATCTCGCCAGGCTGTCGAGGCTGTGGGTGTCCGGGGTGGAGGTTGATTGGGCCGCGCTGCATGGAATGGATCGTCCGAGGCGCGTGTCCTTGCCGACCTATCCGTTTCTGCGTGAGCGGCATTGGATCGATGCGCCCGCCGCCGTCATGGCCCCCGCGCTCGCGGAGGCGGTGCCGGCGCAGTCGCGGCAGATGCTGTCTTGCCGAAACGAATGGATTCCGGCGTCGCTGGCCGATGTCCAAGGCCGAAGCAGCGTCGAGGCCATCGGCCCGATCCTGTGCCTGGGCGCCGACGACGACCTGCTTGCGCAGCTCAGGCGCGAGGCCAACGGCGCCGCGATCGTGGCCGTGGCGTATGGCGACGCCTACCAGAGACTGGGGCCCGACCGCTTCTGCGTGGCTGCTCGCTCGGACAGCGGGTTCGTCTCGCTCATCGACGACCTGAAGGCGACGGGCGCGATGCCGTCGGCCATCGTGCACATCGCCGACGCCGCGCCCGGGCTGCACGAGGCGCTGGATCGCGGCGTCTACGCCCTTCACGGCCTGTTCAGGGCGATGATGACGCACAAGCACAACGCTGGCGTGAAGGTCGTCTCGCTGCAATCGGGTGTGTCTGGTGACCAGGCTGCGCTTCATCGCGCGCTGACCGGGTATCTGAAGAGCCTGGCCATCGAGAACCCGAGGTTCGCGTGGAAGGTGATTTCCCTGCAGGGCGCGGCGGGCGCGGAAGACACCGCACGCATCGTGTCGCAGGAACTGCGCGAAACGTCCTGGCGCGACAGCGCGGTGCGCTACGACGCCGGGCTGTCGCGGCGCGAAGTCAGCACGGTGAAGCGCAGCGTGCCGCCCGTCGGCAACGCCGGCGCGGCGATCCGGCAGCGCGGCGTCTACATCGTGACCGGCGGCCTGGGCGGCCTGGGTGCCGTCTTCAGCGAGCACCTGGCAAAGGAATACGGCGCCAGACTGGTCCTCACCGGCCGGTCCCCGTTGGACGAAGCGTCGCAGCGAAAGCTCGCTGCGCTGAGCGCGTTCGGATCGGGCGATGGCGATATCGTCTACCTCCAGGCTGACGTGTCCGATCCGCATCAGGCGGCCTCGGTCGTCGCTGAAGCCAAGCGCCGGTTCGGCGGCCTGCATGGTGTCGTCCACTGCGCCGGCGTTCACCGCGACGCGTTCGCCTTGAACAAGACCCGGGACGACATGGCCAGCGTGCTCGCCGCGAAGGTCATGGGGACGCTCAACCTCGACCGCCTCACGAAGGACGAAGACCTCGACCTCTTCGCGATGTTCTCGTCGGTTGCGGGCGCCTTCGGCAACGCGGGCCAATGCGACTATGCCTTCGCCAACGGCTTCCTCGATGCCTTCGCCGAGCAGCGAAGCGCGTGGGTGGCGTCTGGGCAACGGCGCGGCAAGACCTTGTCGATAGCCTGGCCCCTGTGGCAAGACGGCGGCATGCAGATTTCGCGCGCCGACACCGAGCGGCTGGAACAGCGCTCAGGCCTGAGCCCGCTGCCCACGCCACAGGGTCTGCAGTTCTGGGACAGGTTCCTGCAATCGGACGATGAGTTCGGCATCGCGCTGTACGGCGATGCCGCCAGGATCGATGCCTGGCTCCAGTCGCGCAGCATGCCGAAGCAGACCCCAACGCCCGTGCCCACTGCCACGCGCCCTCGACCATGGTCCGCGCCGAGGCCGCGCCGTCACTGTGCGAAGCCACCGAGAATTACCTGAAATCCTTGCTCAGCGATGAGATCAAGCTTCCCGTCGATCGCATCGATTCCGAGGAGCGATTCGAGGCCTTCGGCGTCGACTCGATGATGGTCAGCCGGATCAACGCCGGCCTCGAGCGTGACCTGGGCGAGTTGCCGAAGACGCTGTTCTATGAATACGCAACGATCGAGGAACTGGCCGCCTATCTGATCGAGCAAGCGCAGCCGGCGTTGGCGCGGCACTTCGCGGCGTCGGCCCCGGCACACCACCCCGTCGGTGTCCCCGAGCCGAAGGCGCCGGTGCATCTGCCTGCCGTGCAAGCGCAAGCACAGCCGTCTCCAACGCCGAACGACGACAACGACAAGATCGCCATCATCGGCGTGCACGTCCACTTTCCGGGCTCGCCGTCGCTGGCCGAGTACTGGCGCAACCTGAGCGAGGGCCGCGATCTCGTCGGACTGGTGCCGCCCTCGCGCTGGGACCGCGAGGCGCTGTTCGATGCCGATCCGGCCAACGCCGCCAAGGGCAAGATCTACTGCAAGTGGGGCGGGTTCCTGGACGACGTCGACAAGTTCGATGCGCCGTTCTTCAGCATCGGCAAGGACGATGCGCGCATGATCGATCCGCAGGAGCGCTTGTTCATCCAGTCGGTCTGGTCCGCGGTCGAGGATGCGGGCTACACGCGAGACAGCCTGAAGAAGCGCCACGCCAAGGGCAAGAGCGCCGACGTCGGTGTCTTCGTCGGTGTGACGACCAACTCCTATCACCTGCTCGCGCCCGAGGAATGCAGCCGCGGCAACATGGTGTCGCCCGGGTCGCTGCCCTGGTCCATCGCCAATCGGGTGTCGTACTTCTTCGACTTTCAAGGTCCCAGCATGCCGATCGACACCGCGTGCTCGTCGTCGCTGGTGGCGATCCACCTGGCCTGCGAAAGCCTGAAGAGCAAGCAATGCCAGGTGGCGGTGGCCGGCGGCGTCAATCTCTACCTGCACCCGTCGAAGTACCAGTCGCTGTGCCGCCGGCGCATGCTGGCGCGGGACGGCAAGTGCCGCAGCTATGGCGACGGCGACGACGGATTCATTCCGGGCGAGGGCGTGGGCACGCTGGTGCTCAAGCCGCTGTCGAAGGCGATCGAGGACGGCGACCATGTGTACGGCGTGGTTGCGGCCAGCGTGTGCGAGCACAGCGGCCGCTCCAACGGGTATTCGGCCCCCAACCCCAACTCGCAGGCGATGCTGATCGAGCAGGCCTTGAGCAAGGCGGGCAGCAACCCCGAGTCCATCGGCTACGTCGAAGGCCACGGCACCGGCACGCAACTCGGCGACAGCCTGGAGATCGTCTCGTTGACGCAGGCCTTCGGCAAGCACACCAATAAGACTCGGTACTGCGCCCTCGGATCGGTGAAGGCCAATGTCGGGCATGCCGAGTCGGCGGCCGGCATCGCGGGCGTCGCGAAGATCCTGCTGCAGTTCAAGCATCGGCAGATCGCGCCGACGATCCATTCCGAGCGGGTCAATCCCAACATCGATTTCGAGCATTCGCCGTTTCAGCTGCAGCATGCGCTGTCGCCGTGGGAGGCGCCGGCCGGGCAGCCGCTGCGGGCCTTGGTCAATTCGTTTGGTGCGGGCGGGGTCAATTCGTGCTTGATTCTCGAGGCGCATGAAGCGCCCCGGGCGCCCCAGGTCCCCGAGGGAGACAAGCGAGCCGGAACGCATCTCGTCGTTCTGTCGGCGCGCAACGAAGCGCGCCTCAAGGAGAGCGCAGCCCGACTGCTTGGCCATGTGCAGGCAAACCGCGACGAGGTCGATCTGAGCGAGCTGAGCCATACGCTGCAAGTCGGTCGCGAGGCGATGGAAGAAAGGCTGGCCCTCGTCGTGTCCGGCGCGGACGACCTGACGCAGGAGTTGTCGGCTTACCTGGCCGGGGCGCCGTCAGCGCACCGGGTTGCCGGCCGCGTCGAGCCCAACCGCAGGAAGAAATCGCGCAAGGGCCATGGCGATGAGCCGGCGAAGCTGCTCTTCGAGCAGGGCGATTGGCGCGCGCTCGCGCAGCTGTGGGTCGAGAACCGGGACATCGACTGGGAGCTGTTCTATTGCGAAGCCCACCCCCGCCGGATGTCGCTGCCGACCTATCCCTTCGCCAAGGAGCGCTACTGGGTGTCGGATGCGGCGGCTTCGACGCAGCCGCAGGCCGTCGAGTCGAAGCCGGCCCGGTTGCATCCCCTGGTTGACGGCAACACATCGACCTTGCGCGAGGTGTGCTTTGCGTCATCGCTGACGGACCGGCACTACTACGGCCGGGATCACATGGTCAAGGGCGAATCGTTCTTCCCGGGCGCCGGGTTCCTGGAGATGGCCTGCGTCGCCGGCACGATTGCGGGCGAAGGCTCCGTGACGCGAATCGAGGACATCGTGTGGAGCCAGCCGCTGCGGCTGGCGGATGCAGGCCAGGCGGTGAAGACCTTCCTCAGGCCCGACGGCAACGGGGCGGCGTTCTCGATCGTCTCGTTCGACGAGGACAACGAGCGCGTTGCGCACGCTGAAGGCCAGGTGTTTTACGGCGACAGGGCGCACTCGAGGGTCGAGGACGCAGTTTCGATCCAGGCGTTGACGGAAAGGGCCGGGAAGGCCGTGCAGGGGGCGGACTGCTACCAGATGCTGGAAGGCTTCGGGTTCGGCTACGGGCCGTGCTTCCAGACCATCCAGGAACTGCACGTCGGCACCGATTTCGCGCTGTCCCGTCTGAGCCTCGCCGACGAGCTGAAGGACGACTTCGAGCAATACCTTCTTCACCCCTGTCTCATCGACGGCGCGCTGCAAACGGTTGTCGGGTTGGCGATCGGCAATGAGCCACACACCCCGCATGTGCCGTTTGCGTTGAGTGCGGTGGAGATCATCAAGCCCTTGACGCAAACGTGTTACGCCCATGTCGAAGAGGTGCGGCAGCCGCGCCACTCGGAGGTCAAGCAGTTCGACATCCGGCTGCTGAGCGAGAGGGGGGAAGTGCTGGTCAAGCTGAACCGGTTCTGCGTGCGGGCGCTGCGCCATGCAGGCAGCGGCGCAAGCAATGCCAGGATCGCCGCAAAACCGTGACACCGTCCGGCCCGACGTCGTCAAGCTTGACGATGCCCCTTGGCTACGCCCCTCCTACGATCCGTTCCGCGGGTCGAGATGGCGCCGCAATTTCGGCACCCCTCTCGGTACCCCGACGAATCCCTGGAGAGCCCCATGAGCGAGTACCAAGACACCCCGTGGCTGGTGATGCGCACCAAGAGCCGCCACGAGGGCATCGTCGAACAGGTGCTGCAGCAAAGGCAGGTCGTCGCATACCTGCCCAAGCGCAGGGAGCTGCGCTCCTATCAGGGCCGCAAGCGCACGGTGGACCTTCCGCTCTTCCCCGGGTATCTCTTCGTCCGCCCCCGGGCCGACCAGTACGAAGGCATGCGCTACATCCGCGGCTCGTGCGGCCTGGTGCTGGCGGCTGACAGCAAGCCGGCCCGGCTGCCGGAGCGGGATCTCGCGGCCGTGAAGGTCCTGGCCGAAAGCGACATCGTCGTCAGGGTCGATGAGACGTTGATGGCCGGCCAGCGCGTCAAGGTCATCGCCGGACCTTTGACAGGGGTGGAAGGCGAGCTCGTGCGGGTGAAGAACCAGGAACTCCTGGTCGTCAACGTCGAGCTGGTCAACAGCAGCGTGCGGGTCGAAGTCGGCCGCGATGCCGTCTCCTTGATCTAGATACCGGCGAGGGGCAGCGAAATGCATTGGATCGACGACGAGGACGACGCGCACTCGCCGCGCGTGTTCCTGATCAAGGTCGCCCGCGGACCGATGGTGAACAACAACTACCTGATCGTCGATCCTGCCACCCATCAGGCGGTGATCGTCGATCCCGCGTGGCAGATGGACACGATCCACGCCGCGCTGCAGAGCACGCGGTCCACCTTGAGCGCGGTTCTCCTCACGCACAGCCACCCGGATCACATCGACCTGGCCAAGCCGCTGGCGGAGTTCTACAACTGCCCGATCTGGATGTCGCGCCAGGAAATCCAGGCGTCGGGCTTCGAAGCCCGGCAGCTCGTCGCCATCGACGAAAGGCCGCGGCGGGTCGGCGAGATGACGATAGAGCCGATCCTCACGCCCGGCCATACGCCGGGGTGCGTGTGCTTCCTGATCGGACGAAACCTCTTCAGCGGCGACGTGCTGTTTCCCGAGGGCTGCGGCATCTGCCGTGACGTCGAGTCGGCCTACGAGATGTTCGAGAGCCTGCAACGGCTGAAGTCGCGCCTGGAGCCGGACACGCACATCTACTCCGGCCACACCTATCTCAAGACGCCCGGGCAGAAGTTTTCGGACGTGCTGGGCCAGAACATGTACCTCCATTTCGACGACAAGCATTCGTTCGCCGCCTATCGCCTCAGAAGAGGGCAGGACGTTCGAAAGCTGCTGGCCTTTCGTTGACCTTCAACCCCTCACCCCTCATCTCGAGCGAAGCCTATGAACACGGTTGGAATCGAAGCGATGAATCTCTTTGCCGGCACGGCCTTCGTGGATGTCGCGAAAGCTGGCCGCGCACCGCAAGCTGGACACCAGCACGGTTCGAGAACCTGCTGATGAAGGAGAAGAGCGTCGCCCTGCCCTACGAAGATCCCGATCACGTATCGCGGTCAACGCGGCCAAGCCGATCGTCGATGCGCTGAGTCCCGCAGGAGAAGGACCGCATCGAGATGGTGATCACCTGCACCGAGTCGGCCTTCGACTTCGGCAAGTCGATGAGCACCTATTGCCACGACCTGCTCGGGCTCAATCGCAACTGCCGCCTGTTCGAGCTGAAGAACGCCTGCTATTCGGGTGTCGCCGGCCTGCAGATGGCGGTCAACTTCGTGCTGTCGCAGACGTCGCCCGGCGCCAAGGCGCTGGTGATCGCGTACCGACATCTAGCCGCTTCATGGTGGAGGAGGGCGGCGACGCCCTGACCGCCGACTGGTCGTTCGCCGAGCCCAGCAGCGGCTCCGGTGCGGTCGCGATGCTGGTGAGCGACCGGCCGCATGTGTTTCAGGTCGACGTCGGCGCCAACGGCTACTACGGCTACGAGGTGATGGACACCTGCCGCCCGTCCACCGACGGCGATGCGGGCGACACCGACCTGTCGCTGCTGTCGTACCTCGACTGCTGCGAGAACGCCTTTCTCGAATACCAGCAACCGCGTGCAGGGCGCCGACTTCTGCACTACCTTCGCCTACCTGGCCTATCACACGCCATTCGGCGGCATGGTCAAGGGCGCGCACCGCAACATGATGCGCAAGCTGGCCAAGGCCGCGACCGAGCGAGATCGAGGCCGACTTCAAGCGCCGCGTAACGCCCGGCCTGGTCTACTGCCAGCGCGTGGGCAACATCATGGGCGCCACCGCAGCGCTGTCGCTGGCCAGCACGATCGACAACGCCGACTTCGACTCGCCCCAGCGCATCGGCGTGTTTCTCCTACGGCTCGGGCTGCTGCTCCGAGTTCTTCAGCGGCATGGTGCGAAAGGAGGGCCAGCAGCGACTGCGATCGATGAACATCAAGCAGCGGCTCGACCGGCGCCTGGAGCTGTCGATGGCGCAGTACGACCGCCTGCTCGAGAAGAGCCGCGAGCTGAAGTTCGGCACGCGCAACATGGTCGTGGACGCGCAGTTCATCAGCGAGGCACGCAACGATCCTCGGCCAGCCGACCCTGCTGCTCAAGCAGATCAAAGAGTTCCATCGCGAATACGAGTGGGTATCGTGAGCCGCACCTACGAAACCATCCGCGTCCGCCTGGACGACGGCATCGCCGTCGTGCAGATCCATCGGCCGGACGCCGACAACGCCATCAACAGCCGGTTGATCGAGGAAGTCGGCGATGTCCTGCGGGCCTGCGAAGCCGGCGCCAAGGTCGTGGTGCTCGAGGGACTGCCGGAGGTGTTCTGCTCGGGCGCGGACTTCGGCGAGATCCAGGCACGCTTCGACCACGATGGCCCGGGCCACGGAGAGGACCCGGGGCCGCTGTACGACCTGTGGCAGCGGCTGGCCTCGGGCCCTACGTCACCGTCGCCCACGTGCGCGGCAAGGGCCAATGCCGGGGGCGTCGGCTTCGTCGCCGCGTGCGACCTGGTGCTCGCGACGAGAAGGCGACATTCAGCCTGTCGGAGCTGCTGTTCGGCCTGATGCCGGCGTGCGTGCTGCCCTTTCTGATCCGCCGCATCGGGTTCACGAAGGCCAACATGCTGACGCTGACGACCCAGCCGATTCCAGCGGCTCAAGCCCTGGCCTGGGGTCTCGTCGATGCGTGCGAAGCCAACAGCGAGAACCTGCTGCGAAAGCACCTGCTGCGGCTCCGGCGCCTGGGCAAGGACGGCATCGAGCGCTACAAGCGCTATGCCTGCAGCCTCGACGCACTGATCCGCACGGCTCGAGCCCAAAGCGCTGGAAGCCAACCTCGAAGTGTTTTCCGATGCCGACAACCTGAGCAAGATCGCGCGTTACGTGCGCACCGGCACGTTTCCCGTGGGAGGCGCGCGTGATGCACGCCCCCATCGTCGAAGTCACCGAGCCGGAAGCACGGGCATCGTCCAGGTGAGGATGCACGACCGCGTCAACAAGAACACCTTCACCGACGAGCTGATCGCCGGCTTGACACGGGCTTTCGAAGACATCGGATCGGGCAGACCACAAGGCCGTGATCCTGACCGGCTACGACAGCTACTTCGCCAGCGGGGGCACTCAGGAAGGCTTGCGCGATCTGTACGACGGCAAGTTCAGGTTCACCGACAGCGATCTCTACAGCCTGGCGCTGAACTGCCCGATTCCCGTGATCGCGGCGATGCAGGGCCACGGCATCGGCGGCGGGTTCGTGATGGGCCTGTTCGCGGACTTCGTGGTCCTCGCGCGCGAGAGCGTCTACACCGCCAACTTCATGAAGTACGGCTTCACGCCGGGCATGGGGTCGACCTTCATCCTGCCGCAGAAGCTGGGGATCAGCCTGGCCGAGGAAATGATGCTGACTGCGGCCACCTACCGCGGCGAAGAGCTGCAACGGCGCGGCGTGCCCTTTCCGGTGCTGCCGCGCGACGGCGTGCTTGCCCATGCCTTGGAAATCGCGCGAAACCTGGCAGAGAAGCCGCGGGTGTCCCTGGCCACGCTGAAAGCGCACCTCGTCGCGCCGCTGCGCGAGCAGCTGCCCCGATTCATCGACCAGGAGATCGCGATGCACGAGCTCACGTTTCATCGGCCGGAGGTCAGGGATCGCATCGACGCTCTTTTCGGGATGTGACATTCAACGAAGGACCGCACCATGAGCAAGGAAAGAATCCTGGAAATCATCGTCCGCCACGTCAGCGAGGTGATTCCGGCACTGGCAGACCACCCGTTCCAGCCGAGCGATTCGCTCAAGGCGCTGGGCGCCAACTCGATCGACCGCGCGGACATCATCATGATGACGCTGGAGTCGCTGGCGCTGGACATTCCGCTGATCGAGATGGCCAAGGCGCAAAGCATCGGCGAGCTGGCCGGCATCATCCATGCCAAGTCCTAGCCGCCACGACATCGCGATCAGCGGTGTCGGCGTCACCTCGGCCATCGGCCAGGGGAAAGCCGAGTTCCTGTCGGCGCTGCTCGAGGCGCGGCATCGTTTCGACACGATGCGGCGGCCCGGCCGCCAGCAGCCGCTGCCGGTCTCCACGGCGCAGGCGCAACCGCCGCAACAGGCGCCGGGCTTCCTGGGCGCCGAGATCGAGTCGCTGTCGATGCCGTCGTCGATTGCCCCGTGCCTGCTGAGGAACGCCTCGTTCTCGGCCCAGGTGGCGGTGGCCACGCTGCACGAGGCCTGGGTCGATGCCGCATTGGACGAGGTCGAGCCCACGCGCATCGGCTTGATCGTCGGCGGCTCCAACGTGCAGCAGCGCGAGCTGATCCAGGCCCACGATGCCTACCGAGGCCGCGAGCAGTTTCTGCGCCCGAGCTACGGCATGTCGTTCATGGACAGCGACTTGTGCGGCCTGTGCACGCAGGCCTTCGGCATCCGCGGACTGGCCTACACGGTGGGCGGCGCCTCGGCGAGCGGGCAGGTCGCGGTGGTCGAGGCCATCCACGCGGTGCAGTCGGGGCGCATGGACGTGTGCATCGCGATCGGGGCGCTGATGGACCTGTCGTACTGGGAATGCCGCGGCCTGCGCTCGCTCGGCGCGATGGGCTCCGACCGCTACGCGCACGATCCCGCATCGGCCTGCAGGCCGTTCGACCGCGACCGCGACGGGTTCATCTTCGGCGAATCATGCGGCGCAGTGGTCATCGAGAAGCTGCAGACCGCGCATCGCAACGGGCGCAAGCCCTACGCTCGCGTGTCCGGCTGGGCGATGGGCGTGGATGCCAACCGCAACCCGAACCCGTCGGTCGAGGGCGAGGTGGCGGTGATCAAGGCGGCGCTGGAATGTGCCGACTTGATCGCGGCGGACATCGACTACGTCAATCCGCACGGCACGGGCTCGGCGATCGGAGACCTCACCGAGCTTGCAAGCCTCATCCAGTGCGGGCTCGGCCATGCGCGCATCAACGCCACCAAGTCGATCGTCGGGCATGGACTGAGCGCCGCGGGCGCCGTCGAGACGATCGCCGTCGTGCTGCAGATGCAGGCGGGCCGGCTGCATCCGACCAGAAACCTCGACGACGCGATCGACGACTCGTTCGACTGGGTGGGGTCCGAGGCCGTCGCCCACACGATGAACAACGCGCTCAACCTCAGCATGGGGTTCGGCGGCGTCAATACGGCGCTTTGCCTGCAAACACTTTCCTGATCCGCGAAAGGGTTCAACCGATGAAGACCATCATGTTTCCCGGCCAGGGCTCCCAATCCAAGGGCATGGGCGCCGGCCTGTTCGAGCAGTTTGCCGACAGGGTCGGCGAGGCCGACGCCATCCTGGGCTATTCGATCCGGGAGCTTTGCCTCGAAGACCCCAGAGACGAGTTGGGCAAGACGCAGTTCACCCAGCCGGCCTTGTACGTCGTCAATGCCTTGTCGTGGTTCAGCAAGATGGAGGCGGCCGGCCCACCGCACTTTGCGATCGGGCACAGCCTCGGCGAGTTCAATGCCCTGATGGCGGCCGGGTGCTTCGACTTCAAGACGGGCCTGAAGCTGGTGCAAAAGCGCGGCGAGCTGATGGGGCAGGTGTCCAACGGCGCAATGACGGCGGTTCTCAACGCCACGAAAGACGAGATCGAGCAAGCGCTGAAGGACAACGGCCTGTCCAACGTCTACCTGGCCAACTACAACACGCCGTCGCAAATCGTGCTGTCGGGCCTGGCCGACGAGATCGAGAAGGCGCAGAAGCTGCTGCACAAGGGCAAGGTTCGCTGTTACCCGCTTGCCACGAGCGGCGCGTTCCATTCCGCGTTCATGCGCGAGGCGATGGAGAAGTTCCGCGGGTTCCTGCAGGGCTTCGAGCTCGCGGCGCCGACGATTCCCGTCATCGCCAACGCCACTGCGCGGCCCTACCGGGACGACGCGATTCTCGAGACGCTGGCCACGCAGATCGCGAGCACGGTGCGGTGGTCCGAGAGCATCCAGTACCTGCTCGCACAGGGCGCCGGCCGCGGCGAGGCGGTCGAGTTCGAGCAGCTCGGTCACGGCGACGTGCTCACCCGAATGGTGCAGACGGTCAAGCAGCAGACGCCGCAGGCGGTGCTCGACCAGATCCTGCAGGACGAGATGAAACCTTCGGCGCAGGCCAAGGACGAACAGGCGGCACCTGCTGCACCCGCCGGCGCCGCCGACAAGGTCAGCACCTGGAACAGGCAGCACCCGGTCGGAACCGAGGTCCGTTGCTCGACCGCGCCCTACGACAGCCTGCGCACGCGCAGCGAAGCCGTCGTGCTGTTCGGCCATCGGCCGGCGGTCTACATGCACGGCTACAACGGCTACTTCGATCTCGACGAGCTCATGCCTGCTTGAGGAGTGGGTCGATGTCCGCCAAGACCGTTTTCATGTTCTCAGGCCAGGGCTCGCAGTACTACCAGATGGGAAAGCCGCTGTTCCACGCGAACGCGGTCTTTCGCGAATGGATGATGCGCCTGGACGATCTCGTCCACCGAAGGTGCGGCAAGCGCGTGATCGACGCGATCTATTCGTCGCCCAAGTCCGAGGCCTTCGACCGGACGCTGCTCACGCATCCGGCGATCTTCATGATCGAGTATTCGCTCGCGCAATGCCTGATGCACGAGAACGTGAGGCCCGATCTCACATTGGGCGCAAGCCTCGGTTCCTTCGCGGCGGCGGCGGTGGCGGGGCACATCGAGGTCGAAGACGCCATGGCGGCCGTCGTCGAGCAGGCCATCGCGTTCGAGGCGACGTGCGATCGCGGTGGAATGATCGGGATACTCTGCGATCCGTCGCTGTACGACGCGGCCTTCCTGAACCATCGCAGTGAGCTGGCGGGCATCAACTTCAAGACGCATTTCGCGGTGTCCGCTGTCGGCATGGAGCTCGACACGATCGAGTCCGTGTTGAAGCAACGGCGCGTCGCTCACCAGCGGCTCGCGGTGTCGTTCGCCTTTCATTCGCGCTGGATCGACAACGCGCAGGACCGGGTCTTGTCGTTCATGCGCTCGGTGCGGCGACGCAAGTCCGCGCTGCCGCTGGCGTGCTGCGCGCAGGCCACGACGCTGCACGATGTGCCGGACGACTTCTTCTGGCGCGTCGTTCGCCAGCCGATCCGGTTTCGCGACACGGTGGCGCATCTCGAACGGCAGGGCCCCCATCGATACATCGACCTCGGCCCTTCAGGAACGCTCGCCACGTTCGTGAAATATGGGTTGGCACCCGAATCCCGATCGACCACGCATGCGGTGCTGACGCCCTTTGGGCAGGACGAGAAGAATCTCGCGAGCCTGCTTGCGTCGCATTGATGCGCGTTCGATCCGATGCCGCTGCTTTCGACGTTCGACGACAGAGACGACGTGCAGCTCCTCGCGGGCGACGTCGTGCGCGCCACATCGACGTGTGGCTGGCCTTCTATCAGGACTTCGTCGACGAGAGTCTGCTGTCGAGCATGCGCGCGCTGCTCAGCGATGCTGAGCGCTGCCAGGAAAAGCGCTTTTACTTTGCAGACGACCGCCAACGCTACCTGGTCACGCGGGCGATGGTGCGCAGCGTGCTTTCGCGCTATGCCGGGGGCGCGCCCGCGGACTGGGTGTTCTCGGCCAATGCCTATGGCCGGCCCGCCATTGCCAACGCCAGCGCTGCGGCGCGGGAATTGAACTTCAACATATCCCACGCGCGCGGCTTGATCGCGCTCGGCGTCACGCGGCGCCGGGCCCTGGGCGTCGATGTCGAGAATGTTCTCGCGCGGCCGGTGTCGATCGGCATCGCGGAGCGTTTCTTCTCCCGCAGCGAGGTCGCCGACCTGGCCCGCGTACCGGCCGATCTTCGCCAGGACCGCTTCTTCGAGTACTGGACCTTCAAGGAGTCGTACATCAAGGCGCGAGGCATGGGCCTGTCGATTCCGCTCGACCGCTTCAGCTTCGAGTTTCCGCAGGAGCGCAGCGTGCGGATCTCCATCGATGCGGAATTGAACGACGACGAGAAGCGCTGGGACTTCTGGCAACTGCGGCCGACGCCGGAGCATTTGCTCGCGCTCTGCGCCGCGCGGCTCGATGCCGAGTCGACCGTCCTCACGGTGCGCAAGATGACATCGATGGCGGCGGTTGAAGTCCTCGACCTGCCCTTGCTCAAGGCGCCTACCCTTTCAAATTGGGGGGGCGAGTCTCCTAAGACGTGAGGATGGCAACGGTGTGCCTGCGGTCGACACTGTCCACACTGCGAAGGAGAGCTGAAAGTGGATGCTGTAATCGATCTCGTCGAGCCCAACCCGCTGTCCGCCGTCGCGCCGCGTGCGTCGCGGACAGCCCGCGCCACCACCGCCGCCACGCTGGCCGCCGCCTGGCGGGCACGCTGTCAGCGCTCGCCGCAGCGCACGGCCCTGGTCTTCGAGGGCACGCGGTTTTCCTACCAGCGGCTGCATCTGGCCGCCTGCCAGGTCGCGCGAAGGCTCGGCGTCGAAGGAGTCGCCCCCGGCGACCGCGTCATCCTGATGATGGACAACGGCCCGGATTTCGTGTCCGCCTTCTTCGGCTGCCAGCTGATCGGTGTCGTGCCCATCCCCGTTTCGCCGAGCTCCAGCGTGCAGCGCATGCGCTACCTGCTCGCGGACAGCGAGGCCGAGCTGGTGCTGATCGAGCCTACGCTGCCCCGGAGCGTGCGGTCGCTGCACAAGGCTCAGGCCTACGGTCGGCGCGTGCTCATGATGGAACCGGAGCTCGGGGCCTGCGAGCCCCCCGAGCTGTCGCTCGATCCCGACGACTGCGCGTTCATCCAGTACACCTCCGGCTCCAGCGCTGACCCCAAGGGGGTGATGATCAGCCATCGCGCGGCGCAGGCCAGCATCGCCGGTTTCGCCCACGCGTTGGATTTGAGGCGAGGCGATGTCTTTGCGTCGATGCTGCCGATGTGTCACGACACGGGGCTGGTGTGGTTCGGCTTGGGGCCGCTGCTGTCGGGCCACATGCTGGTGCTGCATCGCGCTGCGCCGGTGTACCTGCACGAGTGGCTGGCCGACATCGGCAAGCACCGGGCCACGATCACCTGCGCACCGGACAGCCTGCTGCAGCTGGCCAATCGCGTGGTCGAAGTGCCGGCCCGCTTCGACCTGACCAGCCTTCGCGCGCTGGTCTGCGTCGCGGAGCCGGTGCAGCATGAAACCATCGAGACCTTCGGCTCGCGCTTCGGCGTTCTGCATGCCATCAAGCCCGCTTACGGCATGGCCGAGCTTGCGCTGTGCGCCACCCTCACGCACAGCCACGAGCCCGCGCGCATCGACGCGCAGGGGCACGTGGCCTGTGGGCGTCCGATGCGCGGCGTGGAGGTGTGCATCGCCACCGAGAGCGGCGTGTTGACCCGCGAGCCGGGCGTGCACGGTGAAATCCGCGTCCGCTCGCCGGCGGCGATGCGCGGTTACTGGATGCGCTCCAGCGCCGATGCCTTCGATGCGCACGGCTACCTGAGAACCGGCGACATCGGCTACCTGGATGCCCAGGGCTGCCTCTATGTGCTCGGCCGCATGAGCGACATGCTCGTATGCGGGGCAAGAAAGCTGTCGCCGCATGACCTGGAGGCGGCCGCTGCGGAAATGCCGCCGATCGGCCGCGCTGCGGTGGTCCAAAGCGCCCGCGCAGAGGCGCGCATCATCGCGGTGCTGGAGGTGGGCCGCAAAGTGCTGCAGGACGAGAGCGAACTGCAGCGCTTGTCGTGCAGCTATCGGAACGCTGCGCGCCAGCGCTCGGGCATTGCGCCGAGCGACTGTTGGTTCGTGCCTGACGGGTGCCTGCCTTGCACCGACGACGGAAAGATTCGCCACGCCGCGCTGCGATCCGGCATCGACCATGGCCGGTTCATTCCCGCTTGGGTGGACACCGTGGGGTTTCTAGGCGCCGCGATGTAACGGCTAGGAGCATGTGCTCCCTCTCCCGCGTGCGGGAGAGGGCTGGGGTGAGGGCGCGACGCCGGCAGTGAGCCGAGGCGTCGCAATCGTCTGCTTCGATGCGCCGATCCGGCGGCCTTCGGTCAAGCTCGGATCGCGTTCGACAAGGCGTTGCCGATATAGGCCTCGCGCGACGCAATGCGGCGGATCTTGCCGCTCGACGTGTGCGGCAGCGTGCCTTCAGGCAGAAAGATCATCTGCTGCAGGTCCACGCCGAATCCGGCGAGCACGGCTGATTGGGCCGCGTTCTTGACGTCCGCATGCGGCACGCGCCGCCATTGCCGGCGCTGCAGCTCGTGCAGCACGACCAGCCGGCTGTTGTCCAACGATCCGACCGAGAACGCGGCCGACTTGCCCTCGCGCAAGGCGTGGTGACTGTCCCGCACGGCGTCTTCGATGTCGTTGGGGTAGTAGTGCCTGCCGCCGACGAACACCAGATCGTCGAGCCGGCCGGTCACATAGAGCTGGCCCTCGTGCATGAATCCGAGGTCGCCGGTGCGCAGGTACGCGCCGTCCCTCGAATCTGCGAGCCGCGCCTGAAAGGTGCTGCGCGTGGCCTTGGGGTCGTTGCAGTAGCCCGAGGCCAGGCAGTCACCCTGGATCCAGACTTCGCCGACGTCGCCGGCCGGGCAGGGGGTGCGTGTCTCGGGATTGACGATCAACACCTTCTGCTGCGGCGCGTGGCCGCAGCTCACCACGCTGCGCAGATTGCGGGTGCCTTCGGTGGCCGGTTGCGCGCGGTGCTGCTGCAACTGGTCGCCGTCCAGATGGCGCACCTCGGGAAACGACGATGTCGGCGTGGCGCTCACGAGCAAGGTGGCCTCGGCCATGCCGTAGCAGGTGGTGAAGGCCTCGCGACGGAAGCCGTAGGGCGCGAACTTGTCGGCGAAGCGTTCGAGTGTTTCGGGCCGCACCAGCTCGCCGCCGTTGAACGCCACCTCCCAGCGGCTCAAGTCGAGCGTGCGCATCTGATCGCCCGTGATGCGGCGGATGCACAGCTCGTAGGCGAAGTTGGGGCCGCCGCTGATGGTGGCGCGTTGGTCCGTCAGGGCCTGCAGCCAGCGCACCGGCTTGGCGATGAACGCCGCGGTCGACATGAGGACCGACGTGATGCCCAGGTACAGCGGCTGCATCACGTGGGCCATCAGGCCCATGTCGTGATGAGGCGCAAGCCAGCTCAGCGAGCGGGTGCGCGGCGAACTGTGCAGCGCTTGCTGGATGAGGCGCTGGTTGTGCAGCACCCTGGCGTGGCTCACCATGACGCCGCGCGATGGACCGGTGGAGCCCGAGGTATGGAGCAGCAAGGCCAGGCTGTCGGGGCCGACGTCGGGCTCGGTCCACGCCTCGGGTGGCGGGGCGTCGGCGTCGTCGGTCGTCGTGATGCAGCGCAAGTGCTTGTGCAGCCTCGGTGCCGACAGGCCGAGGTGGCCGATGTTGAATCCCGCCGTGCCGCTGCACAGGCCCACCGCGCCCGATCCGTCGACGATCCGCTTCAGGCGCGCCACCTCGGTCGAAGACGACGGTGGAGGCGCCAGGACGGCGACGACGCCGGCATACAGGCAACCGAAGAGCGCCGGGATGAATTCGAGCCCGGACGCATAGGCGAGCAGCACGCGGTCGCCGGGCTTGAAATGCTGCTGCAAGCGGGCCGCGATGCGGCGGGCCTGAACGTCCAGCTCGCCGAAGCCGAGATGCGCGGCGGGCGTCTCGCCGTTGCGCAGGAAGGTAAAGGCCTTGCGCCTGGGGTGAGTTGCGGCGCGGTAGCGTGCCAGCTCGATCAGGGTCGCAAAGGGCAGGGGCTGTTCGATCGCGGGCATGCTGCTTCTCCATCGATCCGGCGCTTCCGCGGACACGGCGCCATGCCGAGCGAGATGGAAAGACCAGATGCAGCAGACTCTAGCGATGGAGGTCGCCAAGTCATCCGCAAGGCGGATGACGATGCGAAGCGCGGCGCGCGGTCAACAGCCCGCGCAGATGGCTTGAGCCAGCGTTTCCTCGCTGTCGTCGGCGCCCGCTGCCATCCAGTGCTTCAGCACCATGGGGTCCACGCCCGGCAGGCACTGCAGCGCCGCCTCCCGGAACCGCCGTTCGACCGCGTCGCGCGGTGCCTCTCCTTCGGCGCGGAACTTGTCGGACGCCCCCAGCAGCCGCCCCGCAAGTTCAAGGCGGCCTTGCCGCGCGGCCAGGCAGGCCAGGATGTCGGCGCTCGCCAGCAGGATGCCCGAGCGTTGCAGCACGGGCAGCGCCCGGCAGGCAATGCCGTAGGCCTCGGCCAGATGCTCGTCGCCTTGCAGCGTCATCGCGCCGATCAATCCGGCCAAGGCGCTGGACAGCGTCAAGCCGCCGTAGGGAACCTGCTTTGCATGCTCAGCGAGCGAGCGGTACTGCTCGGCAGCTTTCGCGGCATGGCCGGCCTCGAGGTTCATGCGCGACAGGTCATCGAGCAGCACCAACTCATAGCGACTGATCCCGGCCTGACGCGCCATCTGCAGCGCCTGCGTCGAAACCTGCAGGGCTTCCTCGTGGCGTCCGGAACGGGCCAGCCACAGACCTTCGACCCGAAGCCGCCTCATTCGGTCGGCCAGCGGCCAGCGCGGGCTTTCCATTGCCTTGGCCGAGTCCAAGGCCGCCGCGGCTCCATCGAGCTCGTCGGCGTCCAGCAGCGCTTCGGCCAGGTGGCGCCGGCAGGCGTGCACGTGGCGATGGTTGCCCAGCGCCTCGAACAGCGCCTCCGCGCGCCGCAGCGCATCGATGCATTGCGCAGGCGGAAGGCGACCATCCAGGCCGATCCGCCCGTACCACTGCCAGTATTGCGCGCGCAAAGGCTGTGGCAGCGCCGGCGTCACCAGAGGCTCCACCTCGAGGAGCCGCTGGCGCACCTCTTCCACGGCGCCCGCGACGGCCATCACCATCGCCGGCAGCGTGGCCAGTGCGACGGCCGTCTCGACGTCGCCGCCGGGAGCCATTGCGCGCTCGTAGGCGCTGCGCACATTGCCCATCTCGGCCAGCACGAGGTCGTTGCTGCGCGCGCGGATCGCCTGCTTCACCACTTGCAGCGTCACGGTGGCATGCCGCGCCAGGAGCGCGTCTTCCTCGCCGCTGTCGGCCAGCCCCTGCAGCGCGTGCTCGCGGGTGGATTCGAGCAGGCGGTAGCGCGGACGCATCTCGCCCTCGGCGATCACCAGCGACTTGTCCACCAGCGTGGCCAGGTGATCCAGCGCCCTCCAGCCGTCCATCTCGGCGTCTGCCGCCAGGGCTTGCGCGGCCTCGAGCGAAAAGCTACCGACGAAGACCCCGAGCCGCCGGTAGACCGCGCGCTCTTCTTCGCCGAGCAGTGCGTAGCTCCAGTCGAGCGCGGCGCGCAGGGCCTGGTGGCGGCGCAGCGCGTGCCGGGAACCCGCGGTGAGGACACGCAGCCGGTCGCCCAGACGCTCCTGCACGCCCGCCACGCCGAGCACCGGCACGCGCGCCGCGGCAAGCTCGATCGCGAGCGGCAGCCCGTCCAGCCGCCGGCAGATCTCGATGACCGCCGGCAGGTTGCCGGCGTTGAGTTCGAAGCGCGGCATCGACGCGCGCACGCGCTCCACGAACAGGCGCACGGCACCGTAGTCGCCGATGTCAGGAACCTTGGCGTCGGGTGGTACCGACAAAGGGGCCAGCCGGTACACCTGTTCGCCCTGTACCCGCAGCGGCTCCTGGCTGGTCGCCAGGATGCGCAGCGGCGCACCGGCATGCAGCAGCCGCTGCACCAGCGCGCCGACGGCACCGACCAGGTGCTCGCAGTTGTCGAGCACCACAAGAGCCTGCTGGCCACGCACCGCTGCGGCCAGCTCTTCGGAGGGGTCGCGATGCCCGGGCAGCGCCAGCAGCAGCGCCTGCGCAATCGTCGGTACCAGCAGCCGCTCGTCGTTGAGCGACGCCAGCTCCACCAGCCAGGTGCCGTGGGGGTAGTGATGCTCGACCGACTGCGCGACCGACTGCGCAACCGACAGCGCCAGGCGCGTCTTGCCGATGCCGGTCGATCCCACCAGGGTGACGAGCGGGTGCCGTGAAAGCAGGGCCTTCAGCGCCGCCGAATCGATGTCGCGCCCGTACAGCTGCGCCGCCCGGGACGGCAGGTTGCCGGCATACCAGGCAACCCCCGCCTCGTCGCCTCCCGACGCCGGCGGCGTGGCCACGGTCGGCGGGGTGGCCGCCCTTGAATCGGCGTCGCCTTCGACCTGGAGCATGAACCGATAGCCCCGCCCGGGGATGGTGGCGATCGCGTTGGCTCCCAGCAACCGGCGCAGCGCCGAGATCTGCACCTGCAGGTTGTTCTCCTCGACCACCACGCCGCGCCACACCGCATCGAGCAGCTCATGCTTGGATATGGCGCGCGCCCTTTCGTCGACCAGCATCTTCAGCAATGCAAAGGCACGCGGCCCGAGCGGGGACCGGCTGCCGGCGATGCGCAGCTCCTGTGCCTGGGCATCCAGTTCGGCGCGGCCGAAACGCAGGATCTCGCCGGCGCCTTGCGGCGCAACCCTCGCTTCGGACGGCAGCGATGAGACGGGCATCAAGTCAATCTACTCCAACACGACCTGCAGGCTTTTGACAGACCTGAAATAAGGATCGGCGATCCATTCGCCCGGCTGAAACGCCGTGCCCTTGCCCAGTTGCGGGCAGTTGTCGAGCAGCGTCTGCAGGGCGACCTTGGTCACGGCGCGTGCAAGTTCCGCACCGATGCACTCGCGCTCACCGGGCGGACCGAAGCCGAAGTGTTCGCGCGGAGCGTCGCGCAGGATGTCGAATCCGTCGGGGTTCGACGCGCACAGGCTCGGGTCGTGGTTGGCCGCGCCGTAGACGAGGGTGATGTCGGTGCCCATCGGCAGGTGCACCGTCTTGCCCGCCACGGTGATGTCGCAGCCGTCCTCGGCATCGACCGAGCGGTCCGCCATCTGGAACGGCGCGTCGTAGCGCAGCATCTCCTCGATCGCGCGGTCCATCAGCGCGGGCTCGCCGCGCAGGGCGTCGAGCTGGTCGGGGTGGCGCAACAAGTTGAGCACGCCGGTGGCGATGAGGAACTCGGTCGACAGATAGCCGCCGAGCGCAAAGTGCACGGCGGTCTGCGTGGCTTCGGTGACCGACAGCTCGTCATCGCGGATCGGCGCCTTCTCGGTCTCGGACGGGCCCTGAGCGCGCCGCGGACATCCGGTGTTCGTGAGGGCCGCGATCCCGCCCATCAGCGGCACCGCACCGGCCGCGGTGGTCTTTTCGAATCCGTTCATGCCCAGGGCATTGAAATACCCTCGCATGGCCAGCGACGCCGTGCCGCCCTGCATGCGCATCGCCGGCGCGGCGCCCTCGTCATGCCCATTGAGCGCGGCGCGCACCCAGGCGTCCAGACCCTCCCAGTGGTCGCGCGGTATTCCCATCATGTCCATGAACACGCGCGTGCACAGCGGGGCGGCATAGTCGGCGACGATGTCGATGCGGCCCTGCCGCACCGGCCCGACCAGCAAGGCCTTGGCCTGCTGCTGCGCGAAATCGGCGGCGCGCACGATGGCCGCACCGAACGCCCGGTCGAGTGCGGGCCGCACCGACCGGTGCCGGTCGCGTCGCATGAAGAACAGGCCATCGTCGAAACGGGCGGTCACGTCCAGCGCCGTCCGCGGCATGGCTCTCAGCTTGCCGCTGCCGCGGCGGTGCTTGGAGCCCGGCTTCACGAACAGGGCGTTGTCGGGGTGGCTGAATTCGCGCACGTCGTCGGCGCGCAGCACCCACCACGCACGCTGGCTTGGAACGTACAGCGGCGAGTGATCGCGCATTTGCGCGTAGAACCGGTAGGGGTCCAGCCGGAACGCGACGTCCAGCGGACTGAAGCGCGACAGGTCGCCGTCGGGCGGGGCGGGCGCATCGGCCGTGGCGGTCTTCATGGCACGGCTTGTGTACGTCCGTCGCGTCGGAGTCTGCGCCGCAGGTTCAGCCTGCCCGGCCTGCCAGGGCGCATCGGCAAGCCATGCCAGGCCGTCCATGCCAGGGACGAAGAGGTAGACCGAGCCGACGGTGCGGGTCAGCGCGGGCACTTCGAGCATGACCTCGGTGCCGTCCGGCCTGTGCAGGCGGAACCGGCGCTCGCCCGTGGACGGGTTGCCGATGATCGGGTCCACGGTATCGCGCAGGCCGACGGTCTGCGTGTCGCCGTTGGCCCACATGCGCAGCAGAAACTCGTACTGCGACGCCAGGTCGCCGCAGAAGAACAGCCCGAACAGGCCACGCTCCTGGTCGGGCGCCTCGTCGAAGGCCGGGCCGTAGGGCAGGCCGCGGCGGATGACGCGGCGCAGCTCCGGGATGCCCACGACTCGGGCATTGCGCGGATTCATGCGCCGGATGTGCGAGCCGAACGGACATTGCTGCCCCAGGCTGTCGTCGCGCTCGGGGTCGCCAGGATAGGCATAGAGGAAGTCGTCCTCGAAGCCCGCGCTGCCCTGGTGGTTCGCAGGGCCTGAACAAGAAGGCAGGGCCCGGGACAGCGGCAGACCGTCTTGTCGGCGTCCCATCAGCTTGGCGGCCAACTGCTCGCCGGACATGCCGAAGCGCGGGGCCGTGTCGAGCAGGCGCCGGAAGGCTGCTTCGTCCTGCGCGATCATGCGCACGGCGCAATAGGTGCCGCCGTCTGCCAGCCCGGGCGGAAGCGCGCCGATGAAGTTGCTGCCGCGAAAGTTCAACTGCCCGGCGCCGAGGATGAATTCCCCTGCCGGCGACTCGGCCTGTCCGCCGTTGGGTGCGCCACGGTCCAGGCCCGCGATACGCGGCTGCGAGATGCTGTCGACGTAGCCGAAGTGGACGCGTGCATGGTTGGTTTGATCGAAGGTTGCCGCGCGCTGCTCGAAGCGGATCTCGGCGCCGAAATCATTGCCCGGACCGACCCGCTCCTTGATGGCGGCCACGGCTGGCTCCAGAAGGACTTCGGACTCGCTGTAGATCGAGACGAAGGCATGCAGGTCCTGCCCGGGTGCGCCCAGTGCCCAATCGTTCGGGTTGCCGCTCGGGTCGATTCTCGCGATCGGCCGACCGAAGGCGTCGACCGCCGGGCCGACCTCGCGCTCCGCCGCACCTTGCTGGAACGCAGCCGGAAACGCCTTGAGCGCCAGCGCAGGCACGCCCAGGCGCATCAGGCCTGCATGGGTAAAGCCCAGGTTGAGGCAGTAGTCGGGCTTGTCGGACCCGCTCCTGCCGGCCTCGTCCCAGGCCGCCGCCGACGTGACGCGCAGCGCGCCGTCGAGCAGGCTCTTCACGAAAGCGCGCGACTGGGCCTCGTCGCCGGTGAACGCCACGCCGACGTGCAGGGCGAAGGCGGGCTTGTCGTCGCGCCGGCTGAAATAGCCCCTGAGGATGTTGGCCTGCAGCTTGGCCTGCGGCGGCAGCGGCCTGGTTTCGGGGGCGGAGAGCTTGCCCTTCTCGGCGCCGCCCACGCCGACGATGTCGAGCACGGTCTTGTCGCGGTAAGCCCGGAACATCGAAGGCGGCTCGGTCTGGCCGGGCAGCACGGTGTTGCGGTCGACGTAGGCGTAGAACTCGTCCGGGTACTCGCTCACCGGCAGCCGGGGGCGGCCCTTCATGTACGACAGGATCTTGCTGAACTCGCGATCGAGCTTGACGGCGAAGTCCATCACGTAGTCGCGCTGGGTGCCGTCGAACTCGGTGACGATCAGCAGCTTGCCGTCCTCGGGGATGGGGACGAAGCGCGAGTAGTGAACGAAGTGCAGGGACTCCAGCGCCTCGTCGAGCCGCCTGCGGTTGTCCGGCTCCTTCAACCACGCCAGCAACTCGGGCAACTGGCGCTTGTCCTCCAGGGACATCACGAGATTGAAGCCCTGCGCGACGTGGGGACGCGCCGGCGCCATGTCAGGTTGCGTGCTGGCGCTCATTGTTTCCTCCTTGGAAGAAAGAGAGCCCTGGACCTGCGGTTCGCGTCAGGTTCCCGAGGGGTAAGCACTTCCTTGAGAAGGGTACAGGGTGCAACTTTAAGCGCCATCCCAAAGACCTGAAGACGCCTTCAGGCGAACAGTGTCTTCCGTCGCCGAGACTTTTTCGGTACAGGAGTCACTGATGGAAACAACTGCTTCCCTGGGCCTGCGCAACACCGAGTTCCCCGCAGCCCTGCGTTCCGGAATCGTGCCCCAGGCTCGCTCCCGCAGCGCGCACTGGCTGGATCGGCGCGCCCCCACCGCGCAGCCCAGCGGCCTGGAAATGCTGCTGCGCGCCGCACTCGACCACTTGGGCTTCGGCTTGATGATCGTCGGTGGCCAGTCTTCTGTTGTGTATGCGAACGCGGTGGCACGGCGCGAATGCGACCGCGGCGACGCGCTCTGCATCGACGGCGACCGGCTCTCGGCGGGCGCGTCGCGCCAGTCCGACGAGTTGCTGCGCGCGCTGTCGGGTGCGCGCCGCGGGCGTTGGTCGCTGGTGCGCATCGGCAGCGGCGACGAGCGCGTGTCGCTCGCGATCCTGCCGCTGACCGAAGACACCGCGGAGGCCAACGGCACGGCGCTCGTGGTCTTCGGCCCACGCGGACGCTGCAGGGATCTCGCGCTGGAGTTCTATGCGCGATCGTGCGGCCTCACCCTGGCCGAGACCCGCGTGCTCCGTGCACTGGCCGACGGCATGACCGTGCGCGAGATCGCCGAGCAGCACGAAGTCAAGATCACCACCGTGCGCACGCAGGTGAGCAGCATCCGCGAACGCACACACACGCGCAGCGTCATCGACCTGGTCCGCACGCTGAGCGCGCTGCCGCCGATCATGGCAGCGAGGGGGCACGGTCTTTGACGTCGAATGGCTGAAGCGACGCCTGGCCGCGATCGCTCGAGAGCATGGGAGCCGAGAATGAGCACCAGCACAGACCCACAGTTCGAGCTGCGCTTCGAATCGCTGTTCGAAAGAGATTGCTATGTCTTTCCCTGCGATGCCAAAGGTCATGTCGACCTGGACGCGTTGAGCGAGCGGGATCTCAACAATTACCTTTATGCCCGCCACGCAATCGGCCGTGAGGTCGCGCGCCCGGCGGTGCGCGAGATTGTGTTGCATTGATTTGGGATAAGGCCGAGTCCGACTTCGAGGTCCGCGAAAACAAGAGCCGTCCCTTTTCCATTCCGCCCGGCGAAATGCTCCCGCAGGTTGCGCACGCCGCTCTGACAAGGCGGGCTGCGCTAACCTCGGCGCGGTGATCGCGGTCGATCGGCCGCGAAGGAGCGTCGGTGCCGCTGTACTTGCGCCTGTTCGGTCGACCGAGCGTCGAAGCGGCGGGCCACTCGCATGCATGGCCGGCCGAGCGGCCCTATCGCCTGCTCGCGCTGCTGGCACTGCGGCGCGGCTGGGTCGGGCGGGCCGAACTGGCGGCGCTGCTCTGGCCCGAGACAACCGGCGATCGGCCGGCCGCCAACGTGCGCAAGGCGCTGCACCTGGCGCGCGCGCTGCCGTGGGCCGACGCGCTCGAAGTGCAGGGCGGCACGGTACGCTGGAGCGTCGCCACCGATGTGCACGACTTCGAGTTGGCGACGCGCGCAGGGCGCACCGCCGACGCACTCGGTCTGGCCGCGGCCGGCGAACTGCTCGACGGCATGGACGACGCCGCCAATGGCGCCTGGACCGAATGGCTCGACGGCGAACGCGCGCTGCACCGGCACCGGGTGCAGGCGCTGACCCGCGTCCGCCTGGCCGAGCTGGTCGATTCGCCGGCCGATGCGGTGCCGCTCGCCGCACGGCTGCTCGACGCCGACCCGCTGGATGAGGACGCGGTGGTATCGCTGCTGGCGGCGCTGGGTGCACTCGAACGCGGCGACGAGCAGCGCGCCGCCTACCGCGGCTACGCGCTGCGGCTCGAAGAAGAGCTGGGCGTCGAGCCGTCGCAGCGCGTACGCAGGCTGCTGGGCGACACGACGCGGCCGGTGCGGCCCGCCGTGCCGGCGGCGCTGCCGTTGCCGACCGAGGCTGTGCAAGACGGGCTGTTCGGCCGCGGGCAGGACTTGGAGGCCCTGCTCGCGCTGCTCGCGCGCGACGACTGCCGCTTGCTCTCGGTCACCGGACCGGGAGGAGTCGGCAAGAGCAGCTTGGCGAAGCGTGCGCTGCGCCGGCTGCAGCCGCGCTTTGCCGACGGCGCGCACTGGATCGCGCTGGACGACCTGAATCACATCGCGCAGGTTGTCGCGCGCCTGGCCGCCGAACTGAAGCTCACGCCCGGGGCGCAGCAGCAGCCGCTGGCGCTGGTCTGCGACCACCTCGCGGCGCGCGAGATGCTGCTGGTGTTCGACAACGCGGAGCATCTGGTCGAGCTGCCGCGCCTGCTCGAACGGCTGATCGAGGGGGCGCCGCGCCTGCGCGTCTGCGCGACGTCGCGCACGCGGCTCGGCGCGCACGGCGAGTGGCTGCTGCCGCTGCGAGGGCTCGCCCTGCCGCCCGCGCAGGCAGCGGCCGACGAAGTGCTGGCCAGCGCGGCGGTGCAGCTCTTCGCAGCAACCGCACAGGACGTGCGTCCGGGTTTCGAAGCCGGCCGCGAAGCGCAGGCGATCGCTGCGCTCGTGCACGCGACGGGCGGTTTGCCGCTCGCGATCCTGCTCGCCGCAAACTGGGTGCGGCTGCTGCCGGTGGCCGAGATCAACGCGGAGCTCGCACGCTCGCTCGATGTGCTCGAAGGCGCCGACGACGGCGAGGAGCGGCCCGAGCACCGCAGCGTGCGCGCGACGTTCGGCCAGTCGTGGCAGCGCCTGACGGTGCGCGAGCAGCAAGCGCTGTCGGCGCTGTCGGTGTTTGCCGGCAGCTTCTCGCGCGCAGCCGCGCACGAGGTCACCGGGGCCGCGCTGCCGCTGCTGGCCGCGCTGGCCGACAAGTCGCTGCTGCAGATCGAAGGCGCAGGGCGCTGCTCGCTGCATCCGCTGATCCGCCAGTTCGCCCGCGAGACGCTCGATGCGCAGGCGCTCGCGGCGGTGCAGGCGCGGCATGCGCGCCACTTCCATCGCCGGCTGGCACAGCTGGAGCCCGCCGCCGTGGCCGCCGACCAGGCTGCGCTCGACGAGATCGGCGTCGATCTCGAGAACTGCCGCCAGGCGTGGCGCTGGGCGGTGGCGCAACGCGCGACCGACGCGATCGCCGCCAGCGCCATGGCGCTGAAGGAGTACTTCAACGTGCGCGGCCGTGTCGCCGAAGGGCTCGAGCTGCTCACCGAGGCGCGCGCCATCGCCGACGAGGATGCGCCGGCGTGCGGCGCGATCGTGCTGTCGGCGATCGCGCAGACGCACTACCGGCTGTCGCACCTCGACGATGCCGCGGCGAGTGCACGCCTGGGGCTGCGACTTGCCCGCCGCGCTGGCAGCCGCGCCGCGCTGGTGCGCTGCCTGAGCGTTCTGGGCACCTGCTGCTGGCAGTGGGGCCGCAACGACGAGGCCAAGCGGCTGCTGCAACAGGCCGCGCGGCACGCGGCGGCGACCGGCGATGCGCGTGGCGCGGCGCTGGCCATCCACAACCTCTCGCTGGTCGAGAAGGCGCTCGGCAACCACGCTCGCGCCGCGCAGCTGATGCGCGACTGGACTGCCTCGCAGCGCGAACAGGGAGAGTGGCTGCGCGTTGCGATGGGCTTGAGCAACCTCGCCTACGTCTACCAGGCGCAGGGCGAGTGGCGCCTCGCGCAGGACTGCCTCGAGGAAGGGCTCGCGTTGTGCGACGCACACGATCTCGCGATGCCGCGGCCGGCGCTGCTGGCCAATCTGGCGCACAACCATGCGGCCAGCGGCAAGCTCGACGACGCGGAGCGGGTCTCGGGCGAGCTGGTCGTCGAGGCGCGCCGCAAGGGGCTTTCCGACGTCGAGGCGACGGCGCTGAACCAGCTCGTGCGCGTGGCGATCCTGCGCGGCGACCTTGCGCAGGCGCGCACGCGGCTGCGCGACGCGGTCGATCGCGCCGCGCTGCTGAGCATCGAATACATCCGGGTTGATTGCGTGCTGTCCTACGCGAAGATCCTGACCGGCGAGCGTCGCGCCGGCGCGGCCGCGCCGCTGCTGCGCTGCCTGCTCGAGCGGCCTGATCTCGAGCCGGTCGATCGGGCCGACGCCGAAGCCTGCCTGAGCGCATTGCCGCCCGAGCAGCGCGGCGCCGCGGCCATCGACGTTCCGCTCGACGCGTTGCTTCAGCGCATGGCCGGCGAGCTCGCAACGCCGACGCCCACCCCGCAGCGCTGAAACGCCGCGTTCGCGGCCGCGGAACGCGGCGGAACGGCCCGCTCCTAACGTATCGGGCATGTCGAATCCGATTCCGTCCCAGGCCCCGATTCGCAAGCCCGCGAGCGGCCGGCCGATTCACCCCTCGAAGCAAGGAGAGACCATGCCGAACTACCTGTTCATCGAGTCACGCGGCGCCAGCGCGCGCGACGCCTTCGGCAACACGCTGGCCGGCGCACTTGCGCGCGGCGGAGCCGGCGTCGCGCTGCTGCTGGTGCAAAACGGCGCGCTGGCCGCGCGGCGCGGCGCCGGCGCCCCCTTGCTCGACGATCTGACGGCCGCCGGCGTGCCCGTGTTCGTTGACGAGTTCGCGCTGCGCGAACGCGGCATAGCGCGCGATCGCCTGAGGCCCGGCGTCGAGTCGGCACCGCTCGACATCGTGATCGACCGGCTGCTCGATGGCTGGCAAGTGATCTGGCACTGACCGAGGAGACCCCCATGACGACTGAAAGACCCCTGCTCGCGTTCGCACTGATGGACGCGCCGTTCGAAAGCGCACGCACGACCACCGCGCTGCGCCTGCTCGACGCCGCGGCACGGCGCGGCTGCGATTTGAAGGTGTTTGCCTATGAGGGCGCCGTGCTGCTGCCGTTTGCCAGGCAGCAGGCGCATCCGAACGCGGTGCACGGCCGCTCGGCCGAGGAGGAGAACCACCCGCTGCCGAAGGACATCGTGGCCGCGCTGATGGCCGAAGCGGCGCATCACGGCGGCAGCCTCGACTGGGTCAACTGCGGGCTGTGCGTCGACGAGCGCGGCGCCGGCGACGCGATCGCCGGCGTGCGCCGCGGCACGCCCGGCGACTTCTGGCAGATGGTCAAGGACGCGCGCAACACGCTCGTCATCCCGACCCACGGCTGACTCATCAGGAGGAACACATGAAAGTATTGAGCATCATCGAAAGCGCCTACCGCGCGACCATCGAAGAGCAGGACGACACGGTCGTCTGGTTGATGCACGCGCTGAAAGGCGCGGGCGCTGCGATCGACGTCCTGCTGCGCGGCGACGCGGTCAACTACGCGGTGCGCGGGCAGGACGCCAGCGGCCTCGCGTTCGGCGGCTGGCGGCAGACCGAGCCGCCGCGCATCGAGCAGCAGCTCAGCAGCCTGACGGCCAAGGGCGTGACCGTCTACGCGCTCGCCGACGATTTGGCCGAGCGCGGCCTGGTCCCGATGGACCTGCTGCCCGGCATCGAGTCACTGCAGCCGCAGGCGCTGGCCGAACTGGTGCCGCGCTACGACCGCGTGTGGCACTGGTAGACGCGGCCCGCGGACGCCTCGACAGCATATTACTGTCGACAAGAATAATGTTGCGGTGCTAGACTTCCCTCACCGCAACCCAGGCCGCCGCCGCCGAGCGCCGCCAGACCAGGAGACCCCATGAAGGCAGTTCGCATCGTTCCCGGCCCCGAAGGAGGGCGGCTCGGGATCCACGAGGTGCCAGTCCCTCGCCCTGAAGCCGGACAGGTGCTCGTACGCGTCGCGGCATCCGGGCTGAACCGAGGTGAGATCAACCAGGTCAGGCGGGCCCGCACCGGCGACCCCGCGCCCGCCGGGGTCGAGTTCGCCGGCATGGTGGAAGGGGTCGGCGACGGCGTGACCGGATGGCAGCAGGGCGATGCCGTGATGGGCCACGGCAACGGGGGCCAGGCGGAATATGTTCTCGCGGCAGCGCGCGCGCTGATGCCGGTCCCGCCGGGGATGCCCTGGCTGGATGCGGCAGCGTTGCCCAACGTCTTCGTCACCGCCCATGACGCGCTGGTCACGAATGGCGAGTTCAAGTCCGGCGACACCGTTCTCGTCAACGCAGCCTCCAGCGGCATCGGGCTGGCAGCGATCCAGATCGCGTCGCAGCTCGGTGCCGGGCAGATCTACGCCAGCTCGCGCTCGCCGGAGAAGGTCCGCAAGCTGTGCGAGTACGGCGTGACACACGCCATCGATCTGTCCCGGCAGGATCAGGTCGACGCCGTGATGTCCGGGACCGCGGGTCGCGGCGTCGACGTGATCGTCGACTCGGTCGGCGGCACGGTCTTCGAGGCGAACCTGAAGAGCCTGGCGGTGAAAGGCCGCCTGGTGAACATTGGCCGGCTCGGCTCGAGCAGCGCAACGATCGATCTCGAGGCGCTGTGGATGAAGCGGCTCAAGCTCATGGGAGTGACCTTCCGCACCCGCACCGAGGAGGAGCGGCTGGCCTGCATCGAGGCCTGTGCGCGCGACCTGCTGCCGCTGCTGCGCGCCGGGCGCATCCGGTTTCCGATCGATCGCAGCTTCCGCATGGACGAGATTGCCGCCGCGCACGACTACATGCAGGCCGACCGGCACTTCGGGAAGATCGTGATCGCGATCGACCCCGCGCTGCCGGCCCCACGCTGAAGCGGCGCAAGACCGACATGAGAATCGCGTCGCACGTCGAGAAGGTGGAGCGCCTGTGTGCGCTGCGCCGGCGCCTGGATCCCCTCGCCGACTTCGAGCTCTGGTACTGGACCACGCTCACCGCCGGCACCAACCTGCTCAACGCCACGCTGCACCGCAGCGGCCTGACGAGCGACGACCCGGTGTTCTCCACCATCCCGGGCGTCCACCTGGTGCCCCAGCCCGACGGTACCTATGCACGCGAGCTGCGCGGCCCCGGCGACGTGAGCCATGTCGGCTGGCCACCGATCGAGGGCGACGTGCCCGAGGATGTCCGTCGGCTCGAGCATCACCTTCACGCGATCGAGAACCACCGCGACCCGTGCATCCGGGGTGACCGACTTCCGACGCAGTCGATCGTCGACGAGTGCGAGGCCGCCTTCGAGGCAGCGATGTCGATCTTCCAGCGGGCCATGAAATGAGGCGGGCATGAACGCGCAACAGCACAGACTCAAGGCCGAGCGCATCGAGCGCTCGCTGTCATCGCTCGGCGACGCCGATCGCGAGATGAAGATCGAGGCTGCCATGCTGGCCGGCACGCACTGGGCCAACTACGCGCTGCACCGCCGCGGCGTGACACCCGACGACGAGGACATCGTGCACACCTCGATGCTCGTGGTGAACGTGCTGCGCAAGTATTCGATCGCGGAAGGCGAGCTGCTGCTCGCCCTGGCGGAAATCGAGGAGCTGCGCCCGCTGCACGTGCGCGGAGACGCGCCGGGCGGCGATGCCGCGGCCGGTCGTGCGCTGCAGCTGCTCGAGCAGATTGGCGATCGCGCCCGACGGGCTCCCTGAAGCAACCCCGAGGAGATCCGCGCATGAACACGCTGACACGCGCTGAGCCTGTACCGCTGAAAGCTGCGGCCCGTGGCCGCCTGTGTCATGCCTGCGCGGCAGGGGTGCTCTTCGGCACCGGCTCGCGCACCTTGCGGCCGGGCCGCGCCGCGGGTGCGATGGCCCGCACGGCCGAATCCCGCGAGGTGTCGATCCGGCGCTGCGCCGTCTCGAGGACGGCATCGACGTCGCGCTTCTGAACCGCCCGCTGCAACGCACGCCAGGTCTTCAACGAACCGCTCAACAATTCGGGATTGGCCGCGAGACCGAGGCGCACATAGCGCAGCGTGCGCAGCGAGATGGAGACGAGCAGGTCGACGATCAGCCCGTTGGCGCAAAGCTCCGTCATCTCCAGGTTGAGCAGGAAGCTCTGGAGCGTGTACGCGTCGACCGACGCTTCGTCGACAGCCTTGCTGAGGCCGGCCATGCGGCGCTGGAACAACGCATCGAGGTCGGCGGGCCGCCGCTCCATCAGCTCACGCAGCATGATCCGATAGAGGGCACCCCGCACCACGTAGATGTTGCGCAGGTCGTCGGCGTCCGGTGCCGTGACGACGGCGCCACGGCGTGCCTCGAACTCGACGAGCCGCTCGCGCTCGAGAATGCGCAAGGCCTCGCGAACGGGTGCGCGGCTGACCTGCAGCATCTCGCTGATGTCCTTCTCGAGCAGTCGCTGGCCGGCGTGGATGAGGTCCATCGTGATGGCGCCCGCGATGCGCACGGCGATGTGCTCTGCCGTGGCGTGCGACCACTTGTGCCCGCGAAGGATGGCCTGCTCGACGGCCAGCATGATGGCGTGCTGGGGAATCAGCAGCGACCGCAGGTCCGGCGTGTTGGTTGTCTTGAGTCTGGCCATGATCTTGGGTTGGTCCTCGCTCGTACCCGTGCCTTCAGTCCATCTTGATGTCGCCGTCGGTCACGATCTTCTTCCACACGGCCACGTCCCGGACCAGCAGTTCGCGGAACTGCTCGGTGCTGCGCGCCGCCGGCGGCTCCACGTTGAGCTTGACGGTCAACTCCTTCATCTCGGGCGTGGTGAGGATCTTGTTGATCTCGGCGTTGAGGCGGCCGATGATAGCCGGCGGCGTTCCCTTGGGCGCGAGGATGCCCTGCCAGCCCGTGCCGGGGAACGGGTAGCCCTGCTCGCCCATGGTCGGCAGGTTCGGCAGCTGAGGCGTGCGCACCGTCCCGTTTGCTGCGATGGGGCGAATCTTGCCGCTCTGGATGTACGGCAGCGACCCCACCAGGTCAACCCACCCGATCGACACGATGCCGGTGCTCATCTCCGACAGGATGGGAGGGATCCCCTTGTACGGGACATGCTGGACGCGCATGCCGGTCTGCGACTTCAGCCATTCCATCGTGAGGTGGCCGTTCGAGCCGAGGCCCCAGCTCGCATAGTTGTAGTGGTCCGGCTTGGCCTTCACCAGCGCGATCAGTTCCTTCAGGTTCCTGGCAGGCACATCGGGGTGGACGGCGAGCACCACGCCGCCGAAGAACGTGGCGGCCACCGGCGCGAGATCCTTGCTGAAGTCGATGCCGAGATCCGGCTTCAGGGCCGAGACCATCACGGTCGACGAGGCCGTTGCGTACAGCAGCGTATGGCCGTCCGCAGGCGACTGCATGACCGCCTTCGCCGCGATGATCCCGCTCGCGCCCGGGCGGTTGTCGACGAGCACCTGCTGCTTCAGCACGGGAGTGAGCCGCTCGGCCAGGGCGCGGGCGAAGGTGTCCGACGCGGCCCCGGGCAGGAAGGGGGCGACGATCCGGATCGGCTTGCTCGGCCAGGTGTCGGCACCTTGCGCGAAGGCACCCTGCACGAGGGACAAGCCTGCGATCGTTGCGAGTGCGGTTTTGGTGAAGAGGCGGCGGTGTGTCATGGTTGTCCCCGTGATTTGAGCCGGACTCGTCAGTTGTCGACGGTCACGGCGACCTCGGCTGCAAGCTTTTTCCAAGCCTGGAGGTCGTTGAAGAAGATGCTCTGGAACTCGGCCTGCGTCTTCACCGGCGGGGGTTCGAAATTGATGCTCTGCATCAGCGTGGCCATCTCCGGCGAGGCCTGGATCTTGTTGATCTCGTCGGCGAGGCGCTTGACGATCGCGGGCGGCGTGCCGGTGGGCGCGAAGACGCCGAACCAGCCGAGCTGATCGAACCGGTGGCCTTGCTCCGCAAGCGTCGGGACGTTCGACACCTGAGGGCCGCGCGCACTGCCGCTGATGGCGATCGCACGGATCTTTCCCGATCGGATGAAGGGCATGGGGGCGCCCGGGTCTGCCCATGCGACCTTCAGGACACCGCTCGACAACTCGGTCAGCATCTGCGACACGCCCTTGTACGGTATGTGATTCATCTTCATGCCGGTCTGCTTCTTGAGCCACTCCATCATCAAGTGCCCTGAAGATCCGGTGGCCCAGGTGCCGTAGCTGTAGGTGTCCGGGTTGGCCTTGACGAGTTCAACCAGCTCGCGCACGTTCTTCGCGGGCACGTCACGGTTGACGAGCAGCAGCACGCCGCCGGCGGCCGTCTGCCCCACCGGCACGAAGTCCTTCGCCATGTCGTACGGCAGCGACTTCACGATGGCCGGCGCGATGACGGCGGTGGACGCGCTGCTGTAGAGCAAGGTGTGGCCGTCCGCCGGCGCCTTGTGCGCCGCCGAGATGCCGAGTACGCCGCTGGCACCGGGACGGTTGTCGACGATGACCTGTTGCTTCAGCACGGCCGTCAGGCGCTGGGCGAGTGCGCGGGCCAGAGTGTCGGTGCCCGTGCCGGGCGCGGTCGGCGTGATCATCACGATGGTCTTGGAAGGCCACTCGTCTGCAGCCCTTGCCAGCCAGGGGGCCAGCGTGGCGGCGCCCAGTGCCAGCAGTTTCATCGTCAGTCTGCGTGATGCCATCTTCATGTCTCCAAAGAGGTGCTCGGGGGGCAGGCTCGAGAGCCCGGCCCGTTGGGTGCAGCGAGGAATTCGCTGAAGGAAGAATAGTCGACTAATTAATTGATGTCGACATAAATGATGCTCCATTACATGGGGATGTACCACTGCGCCGCCCATATCTCGATCCACCCATGGCGCGCGAGGTTTTTCGATGCGGGCGGCGACGATGCCAGCCGCGGCGTTGCGCGCGACTCGTGGGCGCGTTCAGATCCCGGTTGGGCAGGATGGCGCTCCAGCAGCGTCTCGGTCGGACCCGAAAGGCTCGGCGGATCGATCGGGGCCGCGTCGGAATGGCAGTTCTTCATGGCGCATCAAAAGTTGTGCCGAATGCCTGCTTCGAAACCGGTCGATCTTTCGCCCACCTTCATCCCGGGAGGCCCGCCCGGCAGCGCGATCGCGGCACGGTCGCCGTTGTCGATGAAGGCCGCGGTGGTGTAGACGGCCGTTCGCTTGGACAGGTTGTAGACGTAGCCGACGTTGAACATCGTCGCGTCATCGCAGGTCATGACGGCGGCCGGGCAGGCGGGTCCGTCGAACGCGCTGTGGGCGTAGGAGGTGCGGATCACGCCAGCCCAGACGTTCACGGCCGCGCCGATCACGTAGTTCTTGCGCGACCATTGGGCGTATTTCAGGTCGGCGTACTCGCTGAACAGCTTGAAGCCGCCGAAGTCCCAGGTGGCGCCGGCATCCAGTGTGGTCAGCTTTTCCGGAGTGTTGGTCCAGGTCTGGCCATAGGCGACGGCGACGTCCAGCGGACCCGCCGCGTAGCCGATGCGACCACCGGCGTACTTGTTGTTGCCGTCGCCTTCGCCGAACGCGTACTGGACCTGTCCATAGACGCCCCCGAGTGTGGCCGGCAGGTAGTACCCCACGACGTTGTCGGCGCGCACCAGGGTCTGCACCGGCTGCGAGGAGACTGCGGCGGGGAAGAGGTTGGTGGATGTGCCAATGCCGGAGGGGCCGAAAGGGTCGAATGTGCTGAGGTTCCAGAACGTCGCGGTGTAGTCGCGACCGAGGCGCAGTTCACCCAGCGTGTTGTGCGACAGCATGACCGTCGAGCGACGGTTCCAGAACTTGGCGTTTGACGTGCCGTTGTCGGGGTTCAGGCCAGCCTCCAGCCAGAAGCCGGCTTTCAATCCACCGCCGAGATCCTCGACGCCGCGAAAGCCGATTCGGCTGCCTTGCAGGCCGTCCGTGCTCACGGACGACAGACTGCCGGCGCTGTCGTTGTCGACGTAGCGAAGACTCAGGTCGAGGACGCCGAAGATCGTGACGGACGACTGTGCCGAAGCTGCGCCGGACAGCGCGCCGAGCAGGGCCGCCGCGAGTAGGGTTCTGTTCATCTGTGTTGTCTCCTGGCAGGTACTGCGGGCCGATGAGAGCTACTGTAGTCGGTTATTTAATTAATGTCGACAATAATTACGTCGTGTCTCGATCGACATCAGCCTTGGCATGGAGACACGACGCGCATCGCAGCCCGCGATCGATCGGGAGACGAAGGAACCGCACGTGGCCGCGGCCACGGCCCGGACTATCGGCAGCCAGCCTTGGGCGAGGCTGAGGTGGCTGCTGCTACGAGAGTTCGCGAATGAACTCTTCGGCCTGCGGCCACTCGCTGGACGTCGAAGCGCCGACGGTGTGGGTCATTCAGTACGGGAGGTCGCCGACGATGGCCGTGCGCTCCATCTTGCGATGGCACGGCGGGTAGTCCATGACGGCGTAGTGCTGGGTCGAACGGTTGTCCCAGAACGCGACGCTGTTCTTCTTCCAACGGAAGCGGACCTGGTATTCGGGGATGCAGGCCTGGCTGACAAGGTAATTGAGCAGGTGGCTGGCGCCCGGCGACTTGTCCTGGCCGAAGCGCACGTTGGCCGGCGTATTGAAGTTGGTGAAGTGCGTCGTGAAGCTGCCATTGACGAACAGCACCTTCTCGCCGGTTTCGGGATGGGTGCGGACCACCGGGTGCTCGGCGTCCGGGAACTGCGCCTTCAGCGCCAGGCGCTTTTCGATCGGCATGGCCGCGCCGAAGCTCGCCTCGATGCCGTGGCGCGCGCGCAGCGGCGCGATCTTCGCCTTGATGTCCTCGGGCAGCTGCCGATAGGCCTCCACCATGTTGACCCACATCGTGTCGCCGCCCACGGGCGGGCATTCGACACAGCGCAGCACGCAGCCGAACGGCGGCTTTTCGCGCCAGGTGGCATCGGTGTGCCAGGAATTCTCGTTGCGTTCGGGCGGGCTTTCGGGCGTCTTGTAGATCTGGACCAGCCCCGGGTGGTCGGGATGGCTGCCCACCACCGGGTGGTCCTCCAGTTCGCCGAAGCGACGCGCAAACGCCACGTGCTGGGCGCGCGTGATGTCCTGGTCGCGAAAGAACACCACGCGATGCTTCAGCAGCAGCGCCCGGATCTCCGCCATCAGCAGGTCGTCCTCTGCCGCCGCGCCCAGGTCGACGTTGCCAAGCTCGGCGCCGATCGTGCAGGTGAGTGGCTCGACCTGGATCGAGTTGCCCAGAGAGGTCGCGCGGACCACTGCGGGTGCCGTCTTGAGGCCTTGAGTCATGAAGCTTGTCTCCTGTTGTCGGGATGGGCCGTTGGATGCTTCGGAGTGTGGTCGCGCCGGGATTCGCCCGCTTGACAGTGCATGACAGGCACTTATCCTTTGGTGCCACGTCCCCCGAGCCGTTCTACGATGCCGTCACTGGTCCGCGCTGCGAGCCTTACCAACTACAGCGAGGTCGCTCGTGCCGGCGGCCTGGATCCCGCGCGGATGCTCCTGGACGCGGGGCTCAGCCCGAGATGTGCTGCGCGAGCCGGACCTGATGATCCCGGTCGAGCGCGTCGGCCAATTGCTCCAGGCGTCCGCCATCGCTGTCGGGCAACGAGAGCTTCGGTCTGTGCATGGCCGAGTCGCGCCTGCTGTCCAACCTGGGTGCGGTGGGCATGCTGATCCGCGACCAGGCCGACGTTGCGCGACTCGCTCGACGTGCTGATGCGCTACCAGGCGCTGCTCAATGGTTCGCTGTCGCTGATGATCGAGGAGCGCGCCGGAGTGGTCGTTATCCGCGAGGAACTGAAGGCCGGCAACGCGCAGCAGTCCACGCGCCAGAGAATCGAGCTGGCGCTCGGCGTGATGCTGCGCTTGATGCGCCAGTTCCTCGGGGCCGGCTGGCAGCCGCGACGCGTGTGCTTCGAGCACTCCGGCGCCGCGCGACCTGAGTGCGCACCAGCGGCTGTTCGGCCGTGGCGTCGAGTTCGACTACGACTTCAACTGCATCGTCTGCGCGAAGGCCGATCTCGATGCGCGCAACCCGTCGGCCGATCCGGCGATGGCGCGCTACGCGCAGCAGTTGCTGGACGCGTCGGCCCAGCTGCAGAGCGCAGGACGATGCTCGAGGACGTGCGGCGCACGATCCTGCTGCTGCTGCCCAGTGGGCGCTGCACCATCGAGCAGGTGGCCGAGCACCTGGGCGTGGTGTGCCGCACGCTCCAGCGCCGGCTGGCGGACCGAGGGGCAGAGCTTTTCGTCGATGGTGAACGACATCCGCAAGGAACTCGCCACGCGACATGTCATCGAGAGCGATCGTCCGTTGACCGAGGTGGCGATGCTGCTCGGCTTTTCCGCGCCGAGCGCATTCTCGCGCTGGTACCACGCGCAATTCGGTTGCAGCGCCAAGGAGAGCCGGGCCGCGCGCGGCAGCCGTGCACCGTCCGGCAGCGTGCATCGTTGCCCAGGCTCTGCGTGCAGACGCGGCGCGCCCGATCCGCACCGATCCGCAGCCTGTCATGAAAAGCCAAGTGCAAGACGTGCAGGATCAAGCAGCGAGGAGTGCAAAGGCAGAAGATGCGTTTGCCACGTCGAGACCCCTCGACACTCTCAATCATTCCACACGTCAACTTGGAGACCCATCCATGAACTTCCTTGACGGCCACCTGTATCCCGAGAACCAGCAGCCCCTGATCATTACAGCCGCTCCCTATGCGCCGGGCTGGATTCCCTCGGACTTCCCGGAAGATATCCCGGTCACGATGGAGGAGCAGATCCAGAAGGCGGTGGATTGCTACGAAGCCGGTGCCACCGTGCTGCATCTGCATGTGCGTGAAGCCGACGGCAAGGGCAGCAAGCGCCTGTCCATGTTCAATGAGCTGATCGCCGGGGTGCGCGCCCGCGTGCCGGAAATGGTCATCCAGGTGGGTGGCTCCATCAGCTTCGCGCCGGAAGATGATGGCTCGGCCGCCAAGTGGCTGAGCGACGACACGCGGCACATGCTGGCCGAACTCGACTCCGAAGCCCGACCAGGTGACTGTCACCGTCAACACGACGCAGATGAATGTGACGGAGCATGCCGGCATCGATGACTTCAAGGGACTTTCGCGGGGATTCCCGCACCTCTATGCACACCTACAAGGACATGATCGTGCCCTCGAATCCCAGCTGGGTCGAAGAGCACATCCGACGCCTGACGGCCGCCGGAATCCAGAGTGAGTTCCAGTGCTACAACATCAACAGCTTCGAGACGATCGAGCGGATGATTCGCCGCGGCATCTACAAGGGCCCACTGGTGATGAACTGGGTGGCCATCAGCGGCGGCATGGATCAGGCGAACATCTACAACCTGGCCAACTTCCTGCGTGCTGCGCCCGACGGCGCGGTGATCACGGTGGAGAGTTCGGTGCTCAATGTGCTGCCCGTGAACATGATCGGCATTGCCCTGGGCCTGCATGTGCGGTGCGGCATCGAGGACGTGCTCTGGAATCAGACCCGCACGGGCAAGATGAGCTCCGTCGAGCAGATCAAGCAGTTGGTGCGCATCTCCGGCGAATTTGGCCGCCCCATCGCGACAGCGCAACAGGCACGAGAGATCATGAAGATCGGCGTCTTCTACGACACGGCGGAAGAGACGCTTCAGGCCAATGGCTTCGCGCCCAATCGTAACGGTGGCAACCAGGGATTCCTGCGCAAGCCGGAATTGACATCACATGCCGCATGAGTCCGACCAGCTTGCACTTCTGCAGTCCGTCATGACCCAAAGGCAAGTCCGCGGCCGAATCGGCCGCCCCTCCTCCAGACCGTGAGGCCCGAAATGACCACTTCGCACAAGCGCGCTTCCTTCCATTGGGACGACCCGTTCCTGCTCGATGAGCAACTCACCGACGACGAGCGCATGGTGCGCGACGCCGCCAGCGCCTACTGCCAGGACCGGCTCGCGCCGCGCGTGCTCGAGGCGTTTCGCAACCAGCACCACCGACCCCGCGATCTTCCGCGAGATGGGCGAGCTCGGCCTGCTCGGCCCGACCATTCCCGAGCAGTACGGCGGCCCGGGCCTCAACTACGTCTGCTACGGCCTGATCGCGCGCGAGGTCGAGCGCGTCGACTCGGGCTACCGCTCGATGATGAGCGTGCAGTCCTCGCTGGTCATGGTGCCGATCAACGAGTTCGGCACCGAGGCGCAGAAGCAGAAGTACCTGCCCAAGCTGGCCACCGGCGAATGGATCGGCTGCTTCGGCCTGACCGAGCCCGACCACGGCTCCGACCCCGGCAGCATGGTCACGCGCGCGCGCAAGGTGCCCGGCGGCTACAGCCTCACGCGGCACCAAGATGTGGATCAGCAACAGCGCCGATCGCCGACGTGTTCGTCGTCTGGGCCAAGGACGACGAGGGCACAGATCCGCGGCTTCGTGCTCGAGAAGGGCGCCGAAGGGCCTGTCGGCGCCGGCCATCCACGGCAAGGTCGGCCTGCGCGCCAGCATCACCGGCGAGGTCGTGATGGACAACGTGTTCTGCCCCGAGGAGAACGCCTTCCCCGAGGTGCGCGGCCTGAAGGGCCCGTTCACCTGCCTCAACAGCGCGCGCTACGGCATCTCCTGGGGCGCGCTCGGCGCGGCCGAGGACTGCTGGCACCGGGCGCGCCAGTACGTGCTCGACCGCAAGCAGTTCGGCCGGCCGCTCGCGGCCAACCAGCTGGTGCAGAAGAAGCTGGCCGACATGCAGACCGAGATCACGCTGGGCCTGCAGGGCTGCCTGCGCCTGGGCCGCATGAAGGACGAAGGCATCGCCGCGGTCGAGCTCACCTCCATCGTCAAGCGCAACTCCTGCGGCAAGGCGCTCGACATCGCCCGCCTGGCGCGCGACATGATGGGCGGCAACGGCATCAGCGACGAGTTCGGCGTCGCGCGCCACCTGGTCAACCTCGAGGTGGTCAACACCTACGAGGGCACGCACGACGTGCATGCGCTGATCCTCGGCCGCGCGATCACCGGCATCGCGGCGTTCGCGAACTGGACGCGATGATCGCGCCTCCGGCAGCCACCTCCCGCGTCCGAAGACGCCGGCCGCCGCGCGCCGCCGCTGACCGGCATCCGCGTGCTCGATCTCTCGCGCGTGCTCGCCGGTCCGTGGGCACGCAGATGCTGGCCGACCTGGGCGCCGACGTGGTCAAGGTCGAGCGCCCCGGCGTCGGCGACGACACGCGCGCCTGGGGCCCGCCGTTCCTGAAGGACGGCGCACGGCCGCGACACCGCCGAGGCGACCTACTTCACTCTGCGCCAATCGCAACAAGCGCTCGGTCGACGATCGACATGGCGCACGCCGAGGGCCAGGCGCTGGTGCGCGCAGCTGGCGGCGCAGGCCGACGTGCTGGTCGAGAACTTCAAGAGCGGCGGCCTGAGCAGTACGGGCTCGACTACGAGAGCCTGCGCGCGCTCAACCCGCGCCTCGTCTACTGCTCGATCACCGGCTTCGGACAGACCGGCCCGCATGCACCGCGCGCCGGCTACGACTTGCTGATCCAGGGCATCGGCGGCCTGATGAGCATCACCGGCCGCGCCGACGGCGAGCCCGGCGGCGGCCCGCAGAAGGTCGGCGTCGCGCTGACCGACATCACTGACCGGCCTCTACGCGACGATCGCGATCCTGGCCGCGCTCGCCGAGCGCGCACCGCACGGGCGACGGCCAGCACATCGACATGGCGCTGCTCGACGTGCAGCATCGCCTGCCTCGCCAACCAGGCCAGTCGAACTACCTCGACCGGCGGCGTCGTGCCGCAGCGCGCATGGGCAACGCCACCCGAACATCGTGCCCTACCAGGACTTTCCGACCGCCGACGGCGACATGCTGCTGGCGATCGGCAACGACGGCCAGTTCGCGCGTTCTGCGAGGCCGCCGGCCACGCCGAGTGGGCCAGCGACCAGCGCTTTGCGACCAACCCGCTGCGCGTCGCCAATCGCGCGAGGTGCTGATCCCGCTGATGCGCCAGGCGACGGTGCATGCGCAGCACCGCCGAGTGGATCGCGCTGCTCGAAGCGGCGGCGTGCCCTGCGGCCCGATCAACGCCTCGACCAGGTCTTCGACGACGCGCAGGTGCGCGCGCGCGGGCTGCGCGGTCGACGCTGCCGCACCCGAGTGCCGGCGAGCATGCCGCTGGTGGCCAGTCCGCTGCGGCTGTCGGAGTACGCCGGTCGAGTGTCGGCATGCGCCGCCGGTGCTCGGCCAGCACACCGACGAGGTGCTGGGCGAATGGCTGGGGCTCGATGGGGCGGCGCTCGAGGCGCTGCGGCGGGGTGGGGTGATCTGAGGCGGCGCTGTTCGCCTGAGCATCCACGTTGCGATCCGGCAAGCGCATGAAACGAGAGCGCGCCTGACGCACACGCATCCACGGACGCGACTGCTGCGTATGAGGACGGGACGGCGCGCGCGAGCGCCGTCGACGACCACCGTCGCCGGCCGACCTTCGGCGGCCCCTGTCCACACCACTTCCTCAGGAGTTGCAAATGTCTCTTTGTCACCACCCGTTGCGGATCCCCCATGCAACAGCGCCGCTCGATGCATCTGCTCTTGGCCGCTGCCGGCGCCGCGGCTGCCTTTGCCATGCAACCGCTGCCTGCCCGCGCCGAACGTCGGCGGGGCGCTCGACCCCGTCAGCATCGTCGGAGACCGCCATCAGCCGACGGCTGACCGTGTTCGGGCTCACGGCAGATCAACAGCTCGTGAGCTTCCGGGTAGCCAATCCGGCGCACCATCGTGTGGTCGCGACGATCTCAGGGCTGAATACGGACACGGCGCTTGTCGGAATCGACTTTCGCGTGCAGGACGGCAAGCTCTACGGAGTCGGAAATGCCGGCGGCATCTACACCATCGACACAGAGTCCGCGATCGCCACCCGCGTCTCCCAGCTGACCGTGCCGTTGAGCGGCGCGTCGTTCGGTGTCGACTTCAACCCCGCGGCCAACGCGCTGCGCATCGTCAGCGATGCGGGCCAGAACCTGTCGCACAGCATCGACGCCAATACGACCACGGCACAAACGGCGCTGACCTTCCCGGGCCGCACCGCCTTCGCCGTGACTGGCGCCGCGTACGTGAACAACGATCTCGACGTCTCAACCGCCACGACGCTGTTCGGCATCGACCCGGTCAACAATGTAGTCGCGATTCAGTCGCCGCCCGCAGGTGGCGTGTTGGTGACTGCCGGTGCACTCGGCGTCGATGCCGACGCACCGGTCGGCTTCGACATCTATTCGACCTTGCGCAATGGCTTGGCGGCGCGCAACACGGGCTTCGCGACGCTGACGGCCAGTGGCCAGAGCGGGCTGTACATCGTGAACCTGCTCACCGGCCAAGCCAGGCTCCTGGGCGAGTTCGGCACGCACGTGGTCGATCTCGCGCTGCCGCTCAACCAGTGATGCGGCGCGGAATCAACGGCTTGGGCGAGGCGCCCAAGCCGTTGATCTTTCTGGCGTGGCCGCCGCTCACGCGCTGGCCGACGAAGACGCATCGGTCCTCGCCTCGGCGTGCCCGCAGCGGCGCCGCATGCCTTCTCTGAACTTCGCGCGCTCGTCGTCGCTCATGTGATCCCAGCGCATCGCCATGCGCTCGCGCCAGTGCATGCCATGACGCCTGCCAAGCAGACCGCCGAGCAGGATCCTGCTCAGCACCAGCAGTCCGATGGCCTGCCAGAGGCCGATCGTCCGCCAGCCGAACAGGTCTGGCATCAGCCAGTTCCACAGGCCCATGACCACGGCCCCGAGCACAAGCACCGCGGCCACCACGAACAGCACGAACTTCAACCCGTGCAACCACCAGCTCTTTCTCATCTCATGATCCTCATCGGTCGACAAACTCTTCATGAATCGCCTGCAGGCGGCGGCGCAGATGGAGCACCGCGTACCGCTTGCGCGACAGCAAGGTGTTCATGCCGACGCCCATCTGCGCAGAAAGCTCCTTGAAGCTGCGTCCATCCAGCTCATGGGCGACGAACACGCTGCGCTGCTCCTCAGGCAGCTCGTCCAGCGCATCGGCGAGCTCTTCGAGCAGCAGGTGCCTCGCGTAGGCCGCTTCGGGCCCCGCGTCCGGTGCCGGCAGCAGGTCCTCCAACGACACGTCCGCCAGTTCGTCGGCGTTCGGCGCCGTTGCTTCGCTCGCCCCGCTACGGCGCTTGCGAAACAGGTCGGTGATCCGATTGCGGGCCACGCGGAACAGCCAGGCGCCGACCTGCTCGACAGGCCTGACCAGTCTGGCGGCTTCGACCAGCTCGTAGAAGACCTCCTGCAGGATGTCGTCCGCGTCGGCCGCATCGTTGACGCGGCGGCGGATGAAGGCTCGCAGGCGACCTCGCTCCCGAACGAACGCCTCGGAGATCGAGCGGTCGCTCTCGGCCATCGCCACATTCGGGCTCAGTTTCACGTCCATGCCCCTGTGTAGACGAACGAGGGGGCCGGATATTGTGCGGTCGAAAAATTCGATGACAGGCTTCGAAAAGTCTTGCCGTATGGGGGGTCATCGCTATGGACAATGGCCATACGGTATTCGCAGCGGTTCTTCCGGGATCGCCATCGAAAGCTTCAAACGAAAGGACGCCGACCGTGATCACGCTCCGCAAAGCATCCGAGCGCGGCCATGCCAACCATGGCTGGCTCGACAGCCGCCACAGCTTTTCGTTCGCCGATTACTACGACGTGAACCACATGGGCGTCGGCAACCTGCGCGTCATCAACGAAGACCGGGTCGCTGCCGGCCGCGGCTTCGGCACGCATGGCCATCGGGACATGGAGATCGTCAGCTACGTGCTGGACGGCGAGCTCGCTCACCAGGACAGCATGGGCAACGGCAAGGAAGGCGCGACCAACAGCGGCGTGATCCGCCCCGGCGACGTTCAGCGCATGAGCGCCGGAACGGGCGTGATGCACAGCGAGTTCAACCATGCCAAGGACCGCACGACACACTTCCTGCAGATCTGGATCCTGCCGAAGTTTCGCGGCGTCGGCCCAAGCTACGAGCAGAAGCACTTTGCTGCCGACGAGCGTCGGGGCAGGCTGCGCACCGTGGTCTCTCCCGACGCCCGCGACGGGTCGGTGTCCATGAACGCCGACGCATCGATCTTCGCGGGGCTGTTCGACGGCGACGAAAGCGAGCGCAGGCCGCTCGATCCGCAGCGGCTGGCCTACGTCCATGTGGCTCGCGGCGAGATCGACGTCAACGGCCAGCGGCTGTCGGCCGGCGACGCGGCGACGCTCGACGGCGAGTCGCAACTTGAACTGAGCCGTGGACGCGACGCCGAAGTGCTCGTGTTCGACCTGGCTCGTCCCCCACCTGATTTCTTCAACGCATCTTCAATGGAGCATCTGAAATGAACGACTCTCTCAAGACCCCGCTCGTCCTCGTCGGGCGCGTGTTGCTCGCCCTCATCTTCGTGACGTCGGGCTACAGCAAGCTGGCCGGCATCGAAGGCACGGCCGGCTACATCGCAAGCGCCGGGCTGCCGTGGCCAACGGCCCTGGCCGCGGCCGCGGGCCTGTTCGAGCTGGTGGCGGGACTGGCGCTGGTGTCGGCTTCAAGGCACGCTGGGCCGCGTTCGCGCTCGGCGCCTTCACGCTGCTCGCCAGCCTGCTGTTCCACGCCTACTGGGCGGCGCCGGCGGACCAGCAGTTCGTGCAGCAGCTGATGTTCATGAAGAACCTGGCGATCGCCGGCGGCCTGTTCATCGTCGCCGCGCTCGGTGCGGACCGGCTCGCAGTCGACGCTCGCATGGCTCGCGCATGATGTGAGTTCGCCCGCAAGCTTGCCGGGCACGAAAGTTGAGGCTGGGCGTTCGATGCGACTTGTCCTGTCCCTCCTCGCTTTCGTCCTGGCGGCCTGCGCGCAGGAGCCGCCGGACGCGCGCTGGGCGAAGGTGGAGGGCGCCGACCTCGCGCGTGGCGAACGGCTGCTGTCGCAGTACCAGTGCGGTAGTTGCCACCGCATTCCCGAGGCGCCCTCGGCGGTGGGGCGCGTCGGGCCGTCGCTCGCGGCGTTCGGCAAGCGCGGCTACATCGCGGGGGAGGTGCCGAACGGGCCGCAGATGCTGCAGCGCTGGCTGCAGGACCCGCAGTCGCTGGTGCCGGACACGACGATGCCGGACATGGGGGTGTCGCCCATCGACGCGCGCGACATGGCGGGCTACCTGCTGTCGCTGCGCTAGCTGGCTAGGCGGGCGGCATCCGCTCGAATGCCTGCAACGAGGGATCGATGGCGTCCCACGCCAGCCCACGGACGCTGTAGGTGAGCACCTGCGGCGCGAAGCGGCCCGGCTCGTCCAGGCTGCCCGCATGGACCGCGATCAGCTCCGGCATCGCGGCAAAGCGCAGGAAGACCGGCGTTCCGCAGACCGGGCAGAAGGCGTGGACCTTCACGTTGCCGCTGTCGCCCGCGACCTCCCAGTGCGTCGCCTCGCCGGTGATCGCCATCTCGGCCCGCGCGGGAAAGGTCAGGTAGGAGCCGTGCCCGGTGCCGCTTCGCCGCTGGCAGTCGCGGCACTGGCAGTGGTTCTGGAAGACGGGCGCGTGCCTGGTCGCGTAGCGGATCGCGCCGCACGCGCATCCGCCGGTGTAGGGCTGGGTCATGAACGACTCCCGGTTCAGGCCGCCTTCGGCTTGGCGAAGACGTCGATGCCCTGCCCCGTTTCGAGCAGGGACTTCAGGCTGGAAAGAACGATCGGCCAGCCCTGCTGGATGCCCTTGGCCATCCCGCTGCCGGCCTCGAGTTCGTCGTGGGTGACGGTCAGCCGCACCATCTCCTCGTACGCCGCGACGTCGAAGCTCACGCGGCTGTAGCTGGCCGGATCGGCGGCCTGCGAGGCGTTCGCCCACGTGATGACCAGGCGCGTCGGCGGCGCGACCTCGACCACCTTGCCGACCAGCTCGACCGTGCGCTGCTCGTTGGCGCGCACGTGCTCCCAGGTCGACCCGGGCTTCCAGTCGGAGACGTTCTCGTGGCCCCAGTAGCGCCGCGCGATCTCCGGCTTCGTGATGGCCTCGAACACCTTTTCCGGCGTCGAGCGGATGTAGGTCACGTAGACGAAGCTCGTCTTCTCTTTGCTCATCGTCACTCTCCTTCGAGTTCCTTCTTCAGGTCGTGCAGCAGGCTGAGCCGCTGGCGTTCGAATTTCCGCACCCACCGCTCGTAGACCTCGTGCAGCGGCACCGGGTTGATGAAGTGCAGCTTCTCGCGGCCACGCCAGACCGTGCTGACCAGATTGGCCGCCTCCAGGAGCCCGATGTGCTGCGTGGCCGATTGCCGCGCCATGTCCAGGTGCTCGCAGAGCTGGCCCAGCGTCTGCCCGTTCTTCTCGTACAGCAGGTCGAGCAGCTTTCTGCGTGTCGGGTCGCCCAGCGCCTTGAAAACCTTGTCAGCGTCCATCCGTTGCGTTCGTGCTGTGAGGGAATGATATGCAGGCAAACACCTGCATGTCAAGTATGCACCTGTCGCCGCGTCAACTGCACAGCGGCAGGAAGGCGAGCGGAAGGGCCGTCCACGCGATGCCGACGAGCGCCAGCACGGCGCCGGCCAGGCGAACCTTGGCCAGCAGGGCGCCGGGCTCGCGGACATCGGCACGGCACGCACGAATGAAGCGGGGGAAACGCCCGCAGTCCCCCTTGGCGGGCGGAGGATTGCAAGCAGGGCGCAAAGTGCGTGGTCACCATGCAGGAAGAACGAGGAGACAGGTACATGTCCGTATCGGCTGTTTCGCTCGTGCGCGTCGCGCACGGGCGGGTGGCGGCCATGTTGGCCGCGACGCTCACGGCCTGTGCAACTTCCGGGGAACCGCCAAGGCTGCCCAGGGTGCTGCCTGCGGTCTCGCTGCCGCCCGCGGCGCAGGCGCATCGCGAAGGCGTGGTTGCGGTGGCCAACCCGCATGGCGCCGAGGCGGGCGCGCAGATCCTCGAGCAGGGCGGCAACGCGGTCGACGCCGCGGTGGCCATTGCGTACGCGCTGAACGTGGTGGAGCCGGAGTCGGCCGGCATCGGCGGCGGCGGCTTCATGCTGGTGCACCTCGCCGATAGCGGGCGCACGTTCGTGATCGACTCGCGGGAGAAGGCGCCGGCGCGCGCCACGGCGGACCTGTTCGTGGGCGTGCCGACTCGTCCATGCAGGGAGTGGCCGTCGGGGTGCCCGGCATGGTGCGCGGCACGGCGCACGCGATCGAGAACTACGGACGGCTCCCGCTGTCCGCCGTGCTGCAGCCGGCGATCGCGCTGGCCGACGGCGGCTTTGCCGCCACGCCGCGGTACGTTTCGGGAAGCTGCGGCACCCGCGCGCAGAACTCGCCGGAGGCGGCGGCCTACTTCTGCCGGGGCGGCACTGCGCCGCGCGGTCGGTTCGCTGGTGCGCAACCAGCCGCTGGCCGCGACGTTGCGCCTCATTGCAGAGCACGGGCCCGACTGCTTCTACGTCTACATGCCCGACAAGGGCTGCGACATCGCCAAGGGCGTGGTGGAGGGGCAGAAATCCGTTCGCCCGCGGATCGCCGCCCGGTGCCGCCGGCAGCATGGACTATGCCGACCTGGAGAACTACCGGGCCGCCGAGCGGGTGCCGATGGAAGGCACCTACCGCGGCTACCGGATCAAGACGATGTCGCCGCCATCGTCGGGCGGCCTCGCCATGCTGCAGATGATGAAGATGCTGGAGCGCTTTCCGATCGGCGACGACGGCCAAGGCTTCGGGTTCGGCTCGCTGAAGACGGTGAACGTGATGGCCGAGGCGATGCGGCTGGCCTTCGCCGACCGGTCGATCTGGATGGGTGACGCCGACTTCGCGCCGGTGCCGGCGAAAGGGCTGCTGCATCCGGCGTACGTGGGCCGGCGCAGCGCGCTCATCGTGCCCGGGGCGCGGATGGATCCGAACCCGGCCCCGGACGATCCGCGGCCGTACGAATTCGCGGGCATCGAACCAGGGACGCGACTGCCCGTGGCCGAGCCGGTCACCGGCCCGGGCGAGACCACGACGCACTTCTCGGTCGTGGACCGGTGGGGCAACGTGGTGTCGTACACCAACACCATCGAGTCGTCGCACGGCATCGGCGTGTTCGCCGGCTACGAGCAGCCGGACGGCTCGTTCCGCAACCACGGCTTCCTGCTGAACAACGAACTGACCGACTTCAACACGACGCCGACCGTCAATCCGTTCACCGGCGAGGCCGGCTACAACGACGTGCACCCGAACAAGCGGCCGCGCAGTAGCATGACGCCCACCCTGATCTTCTCGTCCGACGGCAAGCCGCTCGTCGCGCTCGGCTCGCCCGGCGGCTCGACCATCATCAACTCGGTATTCAACGTGGCGCTGAACCTGATCGACCATCGCATGACGATCCAGCAAGCCATCGACGCGCCGCGCGTGTCGGTGACCGGTGCGGGCAGCGCCGTGTCCCTGGAGGCCGGATTCCCGCAGCAGACGGTGAGCGGGCTGGCCGCGCTGGGCTACTCGGTGTCGCAGAGCACGATCGGCTCGGTGCAGGCGGTGGTGTTGGACCCGCCGACGGGCAGGCAGCACGGCGGCGCCGACGCGCGGCGCGAGGGCACGGTCATCGGGTTGCCGCGGAGGCCGGCGCAATGACCGCCGGGGAGACGTTGCCGGCGGACGGGTGCGCGGGCACGCTGGTCGGTCGCGCCTGGGTGCCCGGGGCCGTCCCCGGCCCCTCGCCGGTGGCGATCCGCGCAGACGGCGTGGTCGACCTCTCGGCCATTGCGCCGACGGTGGCCGCGCTGCTCGAGTGCGACGACCCGGCGGCGTTGGTGCAGGGCGCCGCCGGTCGGCGCATCGGCTCGCTCGACGAGCTGCTCGCGAACACGCGGCCGCAAGCGGACGAGCGGCTGCCGCGGCTGCTCGCGCCGTGCGACCTGCAGGTAGTGAAGGCGGCGGGCGTCACCTTCGCGGCCAGCCTGCTCGAGCGAGTGATCGAGGAGCGCGCGGGCGGCAACGCGGAGAAGGCGCTGGAGATCCGCGGCCGGGTCCAGGCGGCGCTGGGCGGCGACCTGCAGGGGCTGCGTCCGGGGTCCGACGAGGCGATGCAGCTCAAGGCCGTGCTGGTCGAGCAGGGCATGTGGTCGCAGTACCTGGAGGTGGGCATCGGCCCGGACGCGGAGGTCTTCACGAAGGCGCCGGTGCTGTCGGCCGTGGGCACCGGCGTGGAGATCGGCATCCATCCGGCGTCTGCATGGAACAACCCGGAGCCCGAGGTGGTGCTCGCGGTGGACTCGCGCGGGCGCATCGTGGGTGCGTCGCTCGGCAACGACGTGAACCTGCGCGACGTGGAGGGGCGCAGCGCGCTGCTGCTGGGCAAGGCGAAGGACAACAACGCGTCGTGCGCCATCGGGCCGTTCATCCGGCTGTTCGACCGCACGTTCTCGCTCGACGACGTGCGGAGCGAGGACATCGCGCTGCTCGTGGAGGGCGAGGACGGCTTCGTGCTGGAGGGCGCGAGCACGATGCGGCGCATCAGCCGCGATCCGCAGGAGCTGGTGGCGCAGACGATCGGCGCGAACCATCAGTATCCCGACGGCTTCATGCTGTTCCTCGGCACGCTGTTCGCGCCGGTGGCCGACCGCGACGCGCCGGGGCGCGGGTTCACGCATCACGTGGGCGATGTGGTCACGGTGCGCAGCGCCCGGCTCGGGGCGCTGCGGAATCGGGTGAACACGTCGGACCGGGTGGCGCCGTGGACCTTCGGGCTGCGGGCGCTGATGGAGAACCTGGCGAAGCGCGGTCTGCTTTGAACTCCCTCTCCCGCTAGCGGGAGAGGGAGTTGGTCAGCTCAGTACGTCGCCCGGCCGCCCGACAGGTCGAAGACGGCGCCCGTCGTGAACGAGCACTCCTCGGACGCGAGCCACGCCACCATGGCCGCGGCCTCGTCCACCTCGAGGAAACGCCCCATCGGGATCTTCGACAGCATGAAGTCGATGTGCGCTTGCGTCATCGTCGCGAACATGGCGGTGCGTGCGGCCGCCGGCGAGACGGCGTTCACCAGCACGCCGCGCTGCGCGAGCTCCTTGCCGAGCGACTTGGTGAGCGCGATGAGGCCGGCCTTCGACGCGCTGTAGTGCGAGGCGTTCGGGTTGCCTTCCTTGCCCGCCACCGACGCGATGTTCACGATGCGCCCGTAGCCGCGCGCGGCCATGTGCGGCACGACGGCCCGGCACGTGAGGTAGGGCGCGACGAGGTTGACCTCGATCACTTCGCGCCACACGTTCGGCGCGAGCTCCCACGTGGGCGCGTTGCCGCCGGTGATGCCGGCGTTGTTGACGAGGATGTCGATGCGGCCATGGGCGTCGAGCGCGGCGCGCGTCGCGGCCTCCACCGCGGCCTCGTCGGTGAGCTCCAGGCGGTGCGTGGACACGGGCCCGAGCGTCGGACAAGGTTTCCTGCGCGGCGGCGAGCTGCGCGGCGTCGCGATCCCACAGCACGAGCGTGGCGCCCGAGCGCAGCATGCGCTGCGCGATGGCGTGGCCGATGCCCTGCGCGCCGCCGGTGACGACGGCGACGCGTTGCGCGAGGTCGATCTGGTTCATCTCGAAAGCCCTGCAACTGCCGAGGATGCGGCGGGCGAGCGCTCGCAGTCTTCGATGTATTGCCGCACCACCGCGGCGAAATCCGGGTCCGGCTTCAGGCCGATCCGCTGCGCGCGTTCGGCGCTGGCGCCGCGCGCCCAGTTCGCGACGATGCCGGCGACCATCGGATCGGGCACGAAGCGCACGCGCTCGCGCACCGCGCGGCCGGCCACCGCCTCGAGCGCGTCGAGCATGTCGCTCACGCGCACGTTCAGCGCAGGCAGGTTCAGCGCAGTGCGTCCGCCGATCGCTTCCTGCGACGCCTCGTAGACGGCCACGAGGCCCTCGATCGTGCGCGCCGGCGAGCTGACGGGGTGCGAGGTGTCGGGCGACACGGGGCAGATCGCCTCCAGGCCGGCGAGCGGCTCGCGGATGATGCCGGAGAAGAACGACGACGCCGCGCGGTTCGGCTTGCCCGGGCGCACGGTGACGGTCATGAGCCGCGCGCTGCGCCCGTCGACGTAGCCCTTGCGCGTGTAGTCGGCCACGAGGTGTTCGCAGACCAGCTTGTGCATGCCGTACGAGGTCTGCGGCGTGGGCCGCGTGTCGTCGGCCACGATCGGGGCGATCGGGCGCGGCGGGTCCGGGCCGAAGACGGCCACCGAGCTGGAGAACACGAGCCGCGCCGGGGCGGCGCCGCCGGCCGCGCGCTGGCGCAGCGCGTCGAGCAGCGCGCGCGTGGTGTCGAGGTTGGCGCGCAGGCCGAGGTCGAAATCGAGCTCGCACTCGCCGGACACGGCCGAAGCGAGGTGGAACACGCCGTCCAGCGGCTCCTGCGCCAGCGCGGCGGCCTGATCGAGCAGCGCGCCGGTGCGCGCCTCGACGCGGGCGTCGGCGAGCAGGTCGGGCGGCGGGGGCTGCAGGTCGGCCAGCACCAGCCGGTCGATCTTGCGGCCGGCGAGCGTGCCGCGCGCGAGCAGCGTGCGCGCCAGTCGCGCGCCGATGAAGCCGGCGCCGCCGGTGATCAGGATGTTCATCGTCGGGCCCTCGTGTCGGAGGTGGCGTGGCGGAGCGACAGCAGGCCGGCGTCCTTCAGGCGCCGCTCGCCCTGCAGCATGTGGCGCAGGGCCTTGCGGCGCGCGGCGGCCGCGTCGCCGCTGGCGATGGCTTCGACGATGGCGTGATGCTCGTCGCGCACCGCATCCATGAAGTCGGGCCGGCGGGCCTCGTTCGCGCGAGTCACGCGCATGGCATCGTGCAAATACTGCTCCAGGAACGCGAGCAGGCGCGTGAACTGCGGGTTGCCGGTGGCCTCGGCCATCGAGCGGTGGAACGCCAGGTCTTCGTCGACGCCGTCGCCCCCGGCTGCCACGGCGCGGTCGAGCTTCTGCAGCGCGGCTCGCATCGCGGCCACCTGGGCCCGCGTGGCGCGCTCGGCGGCCAGGGAGGCGATTTCGCCCTCGAGCGCGCGGCGCACCTCGCGCACCTGCACCACCGCCTCGATCGAGCCCAGCACGCCGGCGTCGAAATCCAGCGCGAGCGTGGCCGGCGGCTGGGCGACGTAGGAGCCGGAGCCCTGGCGCGAGACCAGCAGCTGGCGCGACTTGAGCTGGTGCACGGCCTCGCGGACGACGGTGCGCGACACGCCGTGGGTGCTGGCCAGCTGCAGCTCGGTGGGCAGCCGGTCGCCCGGCTTGAGGGCGCCGGACTGGATCTGCGCGATGAGCCGGTCGGCGAGGCGGTCGGACAGGCGCTGCGCGACCAGGCGCGGAGGGGCGCCCGCAGCCGGGGGTCGGGGAAGGGCGGAGCAAGGCCATTGGTCCGATCATCATACAAATTGCGGGCCAACCCACCCCCCGGTTTGCCCTATGGTCTCGGCGCGCGCCGGTGCCGATACTCGCCGCAGCACGAAAGCTCCAAAGACATGGCGAGCGTCCAGATCCAGTCCGTCCGGAAGAACTTCGGCAACACCGCGGTGCTGCACGGCGTCGACATCGACATCGCCGACGGCACGTTCACGGTGCTCGTGGGCCCTTCGGGCTGCGGCAAGTCCACGCTGCTGCGCATGATCGCCGGGCTGGAGGAGATCAGCGGCGGCGAGATCCGCATCGGCGACCGGCGCGTGAACGACGTGCCGCCGAAGGAGCGGGACATCGCGATGGTGTTCCAGAACTACGCGCTGTATCCCCACATGACGGTGCGCCAGAACATGGCCTTCTCGCTCATGCTGGCCAAGGCCGACAAGGCCACGATGGACAACAAGGTGGCGCGCGCGGCCGAGGTGCTGGCCCTCACGCCCCTGCTCGACCGCTACCCGCGCCAGCTCTCGGGCGGCCAGCGCCAGCGCGTGGCGATGGGCCGCGCGATCGTGCGCGCACCGCAGGTGTTCCTGTTCGACGAGCCGCTGTCCAACCTCGACGCCAAGCTGCGCGTGGCCATGCGCAGCGAGATCAAGGAACTGCACCAGCGCCTGAAGACCACCTCGATCTACGTCACGCACGACCAGATCGAGGCCATGACGATGGGCGACCGCATCGTGGTGATGCGCGACGGCCGCGTCGAGCAGATCGGCAGCCCGCTCGAGCTGTACGACCGGCCGGCGAACACGTTCGTGGCGGGCTTCATCGGCTCGCCGGCGATGAACTTCCTGCCCGGCACGCTGCGCCGCGGCGGCGACGGCGCGTGGGTGGACTTTTCCGACGGCACGCGCCTGCCCGCGCCGGCCGGGGCCGCCGGCACCGACGGCCAGGCCGTGGTGCTCGGCACGCGGCCGGAGCACCTGGTGCTGGCCGACAGCGGCGGCATTCCCGCGCGCGTGGTGGTGATCGAGCCCACCGGCGCGGAGACGCTGGTGCTGTGCCGCCACGGCGACACGCCGCTGGCGGCGGTGTTCCGCGAGCGCCATGCGTTCGAGCCGGGGCTCACGATCAACCTGCTGCCCGATCCGCAGCGCGCCCATCTCTTCGACGCTGCCACCGGGCAGCGTCTTGCGGCCGATGCCGCCGGCAACTCTTCTCGACCCGCTTCAACCAAAGACAAGGAGACGACCCATGGCTGACTTCAATCGGCGCAAGTTCCTCGAGGGCTCCGCCGGCGTGGCCGCGGCGGCCACGCTGGGAACCGGCACGACGTTGTGGAGCCCGGCGGCTTCGGCGCAGACCCTCACGCTCAAGCCGGAGAAGGACGCCAAGCTGCGCGTGCTGCGCTGGAGCCGCTTCGTGCAGGGCGACATCGACGCCTACATGGTCAACGTCAAGAAGTTCACCGACAAGACCGGCATCGAGGTGCGGGTGGACAACGAAGGCTGGGAAGACGTGCGCCCGAAGGCGGCGGTGGCGGCCAACACCGGCGCCGGCCCGGACATCATCCTGTCGACCAACGACGACGCCAACCTCTATCCGGACAAGCTGCTCGACCTCACCGACCTCGGCGAGTACCTGGGCAAGAAGTACGGCGGCTGGTACGAGGCCGGCCAGGCCTACAACAGGCCCGACGGCAAGAAGTGGATCGCGCTGCCGCTCGGCTCCGCCGGCTCGATGATCGTGTACCGCGAGAGCATGGTGAAGGCCGCGGGCTTCGACAGCTTCCCGAAGGACACCGACAACTTCCTGAAGCTGATGAAGGCCCTGAAGGAGAAGGGCACGCCGGGCGGCATGGCGCTGGGCAACGCCACCGGCGACGGCCTGTGGTGCAACTGGCTGATCTGGGCCTTCGGCGGCAAGCTCGTCGACAAGGACAACAAGGTCGTGATCGACAGCCCCGAGACGCTGAAGGCGCTGGAGTACGGCAAGGAGCTGTACGCCACCTTCATTCCCGGCACGCTGTCGTGGCTCGACCCGAACAACAACAAGGCCTTCCTCGACGGCCAGGTCGCGGTCACGAACAACGGCATCTCGATCTACTACGCGGCCAAGAATTCGGCCGACCCGAAGGTCAAGGAGATGGCGGCCGACATCCAGCACGCGTCCTACCCGGTGGGGCCGGTGGGCTCGCCGACCGAGTCGCACCTGTTCTTCAACCAGATGGTGATGAAGTACACCAAGTACCCGCAGGCGGCGAAGGAGTTCCTGCGCTTCATGATGGAGAAGGAGCAGTTCGAGCCGTGGCTCACCGGCGCGGGCGGATACGTGGCGCCGCCGCTGGCCGAGTATGCGAAGGCGGCGATCTGGACCTCCGACCCGAAGCACACGCCGTACCGCGACGCCGTGAAGAACCTGCGGCCCACCGGCTACGCCGGGCGCCTGGGGTACGCCTCGGCCGGTGCCGCTGCCGACTTCATCGTCGTGAACATGGTGGCCGAGGCGATCAGCGGCTCCAAGACCCCGAAGGAAGCGATGGAGCGCGCGCAGAAGCGCGCCGAGCGCTACTACAAGGTCTGACGCGTTCCTACGGCGATCCCCACCCGGCCGGTCGATGCTCCAGAAGCTCCAGGACAACCGCAACGCGCTCGGCTTGCTCTTCATGCTGCCGGCCGCGTTGCTGCTGCTGGTGTTCCTGACCTACCCGCTCGGGCTGGGCGTCTGGCTGGGCTTCACGGATACGAAGGTGGGCCGCGCGGGCGTATGGATCGGCCTGGAGAACTACGAGTTCCTCTGGGGCGACGAGGTCACCCGGCTGGCCCTGTTCAACACGCTCTTCTACACGTTCGTCGCGAGCGTGTTCAAGTTCGTGCTCGGGCTGTGGCTGGCGCTGCTGCTGAACCGCAACCTGCGCATGAAGACCTTCTTCCGCGCGGTGATCCTGCTGCCCTACATCGTGCCGACGGCGCTCTCGGCGATCGCCTTCTGGTGGATCTACGACTCGCAGTTCTCCATCATCAGCTGGGCCCTCGTGAAGATGGGCCTGATCGACCGCTACATCGATTTCCTCGGCACGGAGTGGAATGCGCGGATGGCCGTGATCGCGGCCAACATCTGGCGCGGCGTGCCGTTCGTGGCCATCACGCTGCTGGCCGGGCTGCAGACGATCTCGCCCTCCTTCTACGAGGCCTCGGCGATCGACGGCGCCACGCGCTGGCAGCAGTTCCGGCACGTGACGCTGCCGCTGCTCACGCCGATCATCGCGGTGGTGATGACGTTCTCGGTGCTGTTCACCTTCACCGACTTCCAGCTCATCTACGTGCTCACGCGCGGCGGGCCGCTGAACGCCACGCACCTGATGGCCACGCTGTCGTTCCAGCGTGCCATCTCCGGCGGCGCCCTGGGCGAGGGCGCCGCGATCGCCATCGCGATGGTGCCCTTCCTGCTCGCCGCCATCATGTTCAGCTACTTCGGGCTGCAGCGGCGCGCGTGGCAGCAGGGCGGGACTGACAAATGAGGCGGGGGCCCCATGAGCAAAGCGCATCGAGCTCGCGCACGTCGACGACGATCCGCTGCCGCTGAAGGCCGAGGACGCCTCGCGCGTCGGCATGGGCTACCTCGATTCGGTGCCGCGCCGGCTCGTCACGGTGTACCTGCCGCTGCTCGTGTTCGTGGTGGTGCTGCTGTTCCCGTTCTACTGGATGGCCATCACCGCGGTGAAGCCGAACAACGAGCTGCTGTCGCGCACGGGCAATCCCTTCTGGGTGATGGCGCCGACGATCGATCACTTCAAGCACCTGCTGCTGAACACCACCTTCCCGGAGTGGCTGTGGAACACGCTGCTCGTGTCGATCGTGGCCACGTTCTTCTCGCTCGCCGCGGCGGTGTTCGCGGCCTACGCGATCGAGCGGCTGCGCTTCCAGGGCTCGCGCCACGTGGGGCTCGCGATCTTCCTCGCCTACCTGGTGCCGCCGTCGATCCTGTTCATCCCGCTGGCCTCCATCGTCTACCAGCTCGGGCTGTTCGACACGCGCTGGGCGCTGATCCTCACGTACCCCACGTTCCTGATCCCGTTCGCGACGTGGCTGCTGATGGGCTACTTCCGCTCGATCCCGTTCGAGCTGGAGGAGTGCGCGCTGATCGACGGCGCCACGCGCTGGCAGATCCTCGTGAAGATCATCCTGCCGCTCGCGGTGCCGGGGCTGATCTCGGCCGGCATCTTCGCGTTCACGCTGTCGTGGAACGAGTTCATCTACGCCCTCACGTTCGTGTCGTCGTCGGAGGTGAAGACGCTGTCGGTCGGCGTCGTCACCGAGCTCGTCGAGGGCGACGTCTACCACTGGGGGCCCTTGATGGCCGGCGCGCTCTGCGGCTCGCTGCCGGTGGCCTTCATCTACTCGTTCTTCGTCGAGTACTACGTGTCCGGCATGACCGGCTCCGTAAAGGAATAGTTTCATGGCAAAGAAGGAACTGCGCAGCCGGCAATGGTTCGGCCGGCAGGACCGCGACGGCTTCAACTACCGGAGCTGGGTGAAGGGCCGCGGCGTGCCGGACGACCAGTTCGACGGCCGGCCGGTGATCGGCATCTGCAACACGTTCAGCGAGCTGACGCCGTGCAACTCGCATTTCCGCACGCTCGCGGAGCAGGTGAAGATCGGCGTGCACGAGGCGGGCGGCTTCCCGCTCGAGTTCCCGGTGATGTCGCTCGGCGAGACGCTGCTGCGGCCCACCGCCATGCTCTACCGCAACCTCGCCAGCATGGACGTGGAGGAGAGCATCCGCGGCAACCCGGTGGACGGCGTGGTGCTGCTGATGGGCTGCGACAAGACCACGCCCTCGCTCGTGATGGGCGCTTCCAGCGTGGACCTGCCGACCATCGGCGTGTCCGGCGGGCCGATGCTCAACGGCAAGTGGCGCGGCCAGGAGCTGGGCTCGGGCACCGGCGTGTGGAGCATGAGCGAGCAGGTGCGCGCCGGCACGCTGCGGCTGTCGGACTTCCTGGATGCGGAGAGCTGCATGCACCGCAGCCACGGCCATTGCATGACGATGGGCACGGCCAGCACGATGGCGAGCATGGTCGAGGCGCTCGGCATCGGCCTGCCGGGCAACGCGGCGTTCCCGGCCGTGGACGGGCGGCGCAACGTGATCGCCCGCAATGGCGGGGCGGCGCATCGTGGAGATGGTGCACGAGGATCTCGTGCTTTCCTCGCATCCTCACGCGCGAGGCGTTCGAGAACGCCATCAAGACGCTGGCCGCGATCGGCGGCTCGACGAACGCCGTGATCCACCTCATCGCGATCGCCGGCCGCATGGGCGTGCCGCTGGCGGTGGACGACTTCGAGCGCCTGGCCAGCGAGCTGCCATGCCTCGTGAACCTGCAGCCGTCCGGCAAGTTCCTGATGGAGGATTTCTGCTATGCCGGCGGCCTGCCCGCGGTGATGAAGGAGATCGCGGGCCACGCTGCACCTGGACGCCGTGACGGCGAACGGGCGAACGGTGCGCGACAACCTCGCGGAGGCGCAGAACTACAACACCGACGTGATCTACCCATTGGACACGCCGTTCAAGGCCAACGCCGGCATCGCGGTGCTGCGCGGCAACCTCGCGCCGCGCGGCGCGGTGATCAAGCCGAGCGCGGCGTCGCCGTCGCTGATGGTGCACACCGGGCGCGCGGTCGTGTTCGAGGATATCGACGACTTCCATGCGCGCATCGACGACGACGCGCTGGACATCGACGAGACCTGCGTGATGGTGCTGCGCAATTGCGGCCCGCGCGGCTACCCGGGCATGGCGGAAGTGGGCAACATGCCGCTGCCGCCGAAGGTGCTGAAGAAGGGCATCACGGACATGGTGCGCATCAGCGATGCGCGCATGAGCGGCACGGCCTATGGCACGGTGGTGCTGCACACGGCGCCGGAGGCCGCGGCCGGCGGGCCGCTGGCGCTGGTGCGCAATGGCGACATGATCGAGCTCGACGTGCCGAAGCGGCGGCTGCACTTGCAGGTGTCCGAGGAGGAACTGGCTCGCCGCGATGGCGGAATGGAAGGCGCCGGCGCCGCCGCTGGCCAGCGGCTACTGGAAGCTCTACGTGGACCACGTGCTGCAGGCGGACCAGGGCGCGGACCTGGATTTCCTGGTCGGGAAGCGGGGCGCCTTCGTTCCGCGCGACAATCACTGACTGCCTTGGTAGAGGGGTCCGCAGTGAAAAGACTCGTGTTCGGTGAAGTCATTCCGGGTCTCGACTCGCATGGCAAGGAACTGCATGCCGCAGTCTTCAACGAGCACGAGGTGCGCGCGGCGGCCGGCCTCACCATGGTGCTCGGCGCCGTGGCCTTCGTCTACGCGTATTTCGCGAAGCAGTACGTGCCCATCCAGGTGGTCACGACCTTCTTCTTCTTCGAGTTCCTGATCCGCGTCACGGTCGGGCTCAAGTACAGCCCCATCGGCTTCGTCGCGCGCGCGCTCATCCGGCGCCAGCCGCCCGACTGGGTCTCGGCCAAGCCGAAGCGCTTTGCCTGGTCGCTCGGCCTCGTGCTGTCGTTCTCGATGATGGTCATCACGAACAGCGGCATCCGCGGCACGCTGCCGCTCACCATCTGCCTGATCTGCCTGGTGCTGATGTGGTCGGAATCCGTCCTCGGAATCTGCATGGGCTGCGAGATCCACGGGTTCATGGTGCGGCGCAACTGGGTCAAGAAGGACGAGGCCTACGAGATCTGCGCGCATGGCGCCTGCGAATACGTGCCGGGCCAGAAGCCGGCCGGCAGCCGCTGACGTTCAGACCGGCGGCGCGACGCGCAGGCGGGCGCTCCACTCGCGCATCTGGCTGCGCGAGCACCGGTTCCACCGGGATGCCATCGACCGTTCGCTGCGCTTCATGCGCCAGCTCCGGATCGCCCGGCATGCGCGGGGATCCCGGTTCGGCGGCGAGCGCCGAGGCCATCGCCGCCACCGCTGCGCCGAGCGCGGGGCCGCCGGCGAAGCGCAGCGGATCGATCACGATGAAGAACGCGCCGAGGCGGCGCGGCGTGTCGAGCTCGTCGAACATCGGCGGGATGTGCGGGCCGTAAGGGTTGCCGTTCAGCGGGCCGCACAGCAGGTCGATCATCAAGGCGAGCGCGTAGCCCTTGTGCCCGTAGTCGGGCCCGCCGAGCGGCGTGAGGGCGTGGGCTCGGGCCGCATCGGTGGTCGGGCGCCCGTGCGCATCGAGCGCGACGCCTTCCGGCAGCGCATGCCCTTCGCGGCGCGCGTTCATCACGCGGTTCCACGGAATGGACGTCGTGGCCATGTCGAGGCACGCGGGCTCGGCGCCGTCGCGCGGGAAGGCGATCGAGATCGGGTTGGTGCCGAAGAAGGGCCGGTGGCCGCCGTGCGGCGCGGCGATGCGATCGGCGTGCGTGAAGGCGATGGCGACGAGGCCCTGCCGCGCGGCCGGCCGCGTGTAGAGCGCCATGGCGCCGCAATGCGAGGAGTCCGACACGCCGACGGCGCCGATGCCGTTCTCGCGCGCGAGATCGATGGCGACGCCGTTCGCGCGATGGGCCACGACGATGCCGTGGCCGCGATCGCCGGCGACCTGCGCGGTGCAGGGGCCGGTGCGCGTGTTCGCGATGGCGGGGCGCGCGTTGATCGAGCCGCGGTGCAGGCGGTCGAGGTAGTGGGGCAGGCGCGCGATGCCGTGGGAGTCGACGCCCCAGAGGCTGGTCTGCACGAGGCTGTCGGCGATCTGGCGGGCGTCTGCGTCGGGGACGTTCAGTGCATGGAGGCAGGCGGTGGACCAGGTGCGCAGGGTGTCGGCGAGGATGTGAGGGTAGGCCGCGCCCTCACCCCGGCCCTCTCCCGCAAGCGGGAGAGGGAGAGAAAATGAGGCATTCGGCTCCCTCGCCCCCGCAGGGGGAGAGGGTTGGGGTGAGGGGGGCGGGGCATGCCGCCGGCGCTCATCGCATCGCCTCCAGCGTCGCCAGCGCGCCGCGCTCGCGCAGCGAGCGCAAAGGCGGCGCCAACGCCGCCACCAGCCGCTCGTCGCCCGCCAGCTCGCCGAACACCGGCGCGAAGCCCGGGGCCGTTTGCTCTACGAATCGAGCGCCGCCCGCGGACCAGTCGGGCCGGCCCGCGGCGAAACGGTCTTCCACCGCCCAGTCGAAGAAGGGCTCCGCGACCACGGGCCAGGCGTCGTGGGCACCGAGCGCGGCGTGGTCGTAGCGCGGCGTCGCGACCGCCTCCGGCAATGCGGTGAGCGCCGCGTCGCCCAGCCTCACCAATGCCATAGCGTGCCGTCGTGCTGCTGCCGGTTCACCGGCAGATAGGCGCGCTTGTACGGGTACTTCGCGGCGAGCGCCTCGTCGATCTCCACGCCGTGGCCGGGCACGTCGCCGGGGTGCATGAAGCCGTTCTCGAAGCGATAGGCATGCGGGAACACGGCGTCGGTCTCGTCGCTGTGGCGCATGTACTCCTGGATGCCGAAGTTCGGCACCCACAGGTCGAAGTGCAGCGCCGCCCCCATGCACACGGGCGAGAGGTCCGTGGCGCCGTGGGAGCCGGTGCGCACCTGGTACAGCGCGGCAAGATCCGCGATGCGGCGCAGGTGCGTGATGCCGCCGGCGTGGACCACGGTGGTGCGGATGTAGTCGATGAGCTGCTGCTGGATCAGGTCCTTGCAGTCCCAGATGGTGTTGAACACCTCGCCCACGGCCAGCGGCGTGGTGGTGTGCTGGCGGATGAGCCGGAACGCCTCCTGGTTCTCCGCGGGCGTCGCGTCCTCCATCCAGAACAGGCGGTACGGCTCGAGCGACTTGCCCAGGCGCGCCGCCTCGATGGGCGTGAGGCGGTGGTGCACGTCGTGCAGCAGGTGATGCTCGAAGCCGAGCTTGCTGCGCACGGCCTCGAAGAGGCGCGGCGTGTGCTCGAGGTACTTCTCGGTCGACCAGTCGTGCTCGGAGGGCAGGTCGGCGTCGGCGGGCTCGTAGAACATCGTTCCGCGGCCCACGCCGTACACCTTCTCGAGGCCGGGCACGCCGCTTTGCGCGCGGATCGCCTTGTAGCCCATCTCGGCGTACTGCATCACGCGGTCCACGGTCTCCTCGATGTCGCGCCCGTTGGCGTGGCCGTACACCATCACGCCGGTGCGGCTCGCGCCGCCGAGCAGCTGGTACAGCGGCATGTTCGCCGCCTTGGCCTTGATGTCCCAGAGCGCGGTGTCGACGGCGGCGATGGCGGTCATCGTGACCGGGCCTCTGCGCCAGTAGGCGCCGCGGTAGAGGTACTGCCAGATGTCCTCGATCTGGTGCGGGTCGCGGCCGATGAGGCACGGGACGACGTGGTCCTCGAGGTAGCTTGCGACTGCCAGTTCGCGGCCGTTGAGGGTGGCGTCGCCGATGCCGGTGAGGCCCTCGTCGGTTTCGATCTTCAGCGTGACGAAGTTGCGGCCGGGGCTGCAGGTGATTGTCTTTGCTGATGTGATCTTCATCTTTTGCTTTTTCAGGTTGTGCTACTTGAACGATCCGGGCGGACCCTCTCGTTCAAGAGACAGAACGCAAGCAGACAAGCAAGACCATCACATCACCGCCCCCAACTGCCAAGGCACGAACTCGTTCTGCCCATACCCATGCGACTCGCTCTTGCTAAGACGCCCCGATGCGGTATCGAGCATCAACTGAAATATCCGCTCCCCCACCTCGTCGATCGACGCCGTCCCATCCACGATCTCCCCGCAATTGAGATCGATGTCCTCTTCCTGCCGCCGCCACAGTTCCGTATTGGTAGAGAACTTCAATGAAGGCGCCGGCGCGCAGCCATACGCCGACCCGCGCCCGGTCGTGAAGCAGATCAGGTTCGCCCCCCCGGCCACCTGCCCGGTCGCAGACACCGGGTCATACCCCGGCGTGTCCATGAACACGAGCCCTTTCGCCGTCACCGGCTGCGCGTACTCAAAGACATCGACGAGATTCGTCGTGCCACCCTTGGCCACCGCCCCGAGCGACTTCTCCAGGATCGTCGTCAACCCGCCCGCCTTGTTCCCCGGCGACGGGTTGTTGTCCATGCTCCCCGCGTTGCGCTCGCAATAAGCCTCCCACCAGCGCAGCCGCTCCACGAGCTTCTCGGCCACGGCCGGCGACACCGCGCGACGCGTCAGCAGGTGCTCGCCGCCGTACACCTCCGGCGATTCCGAGAGGATGGCCGTGCCGCCGTGCCGCACCAGCCGGTCCACCGCCGCCCCGAGCGCGGGGTTCGCGCTCACGCCGGAGTAGCCGTCGGAGCCGCCGCACTGCAGGCCCACCGTGATGTGGCCGGCCGGCACCGGCTGCCGCTGCACGCGGTTGGCCTCGTCGAGCATCCACTCCACCAGCTCGATGCCGCGCGCCACCGTCTTCTTCGTGCCGCCCACGTCCTGGATGCTGAAGGTCTGCAGCCGCGGGCCTTCCTCGAGCCCCTCCTGCGCCATCATCCCGTCGATCTGGTTCGCCTCGCAGCCGAGGCCCACCATCATCAAGGCGCCGAAGTTGGCGTGCCGCGCGTAGCCGCCGAGCGTGCGGCGCAGCACGCGCAGCCCCTCGCCATCGCTGTCCATGCCGCAGCCCGCGCCGTGCGTCAGCGCGACCACGCCGTCCACGTTGGGGTAGGGCGCGAGCGCCTCGGGGTGGATGTCGCGCCGGAAGTGGTCGGCGATGGCGCGCGCCACCGTGGCCGAGCAGTTCACCGAGCTCAGGATGCCGATGTAGTTGCGCGTCGCCACGCGGCCGTCGGGACGAACGATACCCATGAACGTGGCCGGCTCGGCGACGTACTCGGTGGGCTTCGCGTCCTGCCCGGCCGCGTAGTCGCGCGCGAACTCCGCGTAGGCCAGGTTGTGCGTATGCACGTGCTGGCCGGGGGCGATGTCCTGCTTCGCGAAGCCGATGATCTGGTCGTAGCGGCGCACCGGCTCTCCGGCGCGGATCGTGCGCACGGCAACCTTGTGGCCCGGCGGCACGAGCCCGCTCACCGTCACGCCTTCGCGCTCCAATCGCGTGCCGCCCAACAACTGGCTGCGCGCGATGACGACGTTGTCGGCCGGATGGATGCGGATGAAAGGCTCGGTGTCCACGGCTTGCACTCCTTCAGCCATCGATCAGCGCGGCGTCCCACGCGTGCACCGTCTGCTGCTGCTCGCCCAGCCCTTCGATGCCCAGCCGCATCACGTCGCCCGGCTTCAGGTACAGCGGCTGCGGCTTCACGCCCATGCCCACGCCCGGCGGCGTGCCGGTGGAGATCAGGTCGCCCGGCTCCAGCGTCATGAAGCGGCTGATGTAGCTCACGAGCGTGGCCACGCCGAAGACCATCGTGCGCGTGCTGCCGTTCTGGAAGCGGCGGCCGTTCACCTCGAGCCACATCGGCAGCGCCTGCGGGTCGGGCACCTCGTCGGCCGTGACGATCCACGGGCCGACGGGGCCGAAGGTGTCGCATCCCTTGCCCTTGTCCCACGTGCCGCCGCGCTCGAGCTGGTACTCGCGCTCGGACACGTCGTTCACCACGCAGTAGCCGGCCACGTGCGAGAGCGCATCGGCCTCGCTCACGTAGCGCGCCCGCGTGCCGATCACGACGCCGAGCTCCACCTCCCAGTCGGTCTTCACCGAGCCCTGCGGCAGCACGACGGCATCGTTGCACCCGATCACGGCGCTCGTGTGCTTGGTGAACAGCACCGGCTCCGCCGGCACCGGCACGCCGGACTCGGCGGCATGGTCCGCGTAATTGAGCCCCACGCAGACGAACTTGCCCATGCCGCGCCACGGCGGCGCGATGCGCGTGGGGGTCACTTCCGGGAGCGACGACGGGTCGATGCGGCGCAGCGCCACGAGCCCCTGCCTCGAAAGCGTGGCCGGCGTGACGTCGTCGATCACTTCGGAGAGATCCCGCACGCGTCCCTGCGAGTCGACGAGGGCGGGTTTCTCGGCCCCCTTGGGGCCATGGCGCATCAGCTTCATGAGTGTCCTTTCTTGTCAGTTGGACCAGCCGCCATCCATGATTTGGACGCCCCGGTGGTGAAAGCAGATTCATCGCTCGCCAGGTACACCGCGAGCGCCGCGATCTCCTCCGCGCGGCCGAGCCGGCCCATCGGCTGGCGCGCGACGAACGCCGCCTCCACCTCGGCCGTCGTCTGCCCGCTCGCCGCCGCCTGCACGGCGATGCGATCGCGCAGCGAAGGCGAGTCGACCGTGCCGGGGCAGATCGCATTGCAGCGGATGCCGCGCGCGACGTAGTCGGCGGCGATCGACTTCGTGAGTCCCACCACCGCGGCTTTGGTCGTGGCATAGACGGCGCGGTTCGCCACGCCTTTCATGCCGGCCACGGAGGCCACGTTCACGATCGAGCCGCGCCCGCGCTCCAGCATGCCGGGCAGGAAGGCGCGCACGGTGCGCACCATCGAGCGCACGTTGAGGTCGAACGCGTCGTCCCAGTCCTCGTCGCGGCTATCGAGCACGCTGCCGGCATGCACGAACCCGGCGCCGTTGAAGAGCACGTCCACCGCGCCGGCCTCGGCCGCCGCGGCGGCCACCGCGCCGGCGTCGCGCACGTCCAGCCGCCGCGTGGCGATGCCGGGGATGCTGGCGAGCGCAGACAGCCGCTCGGCGTCGATGTCGGTCGCGATCACCCGCGCCCCTGCACGCGCCATCGCCTCGGCGGTGGCGCGGCCGATGCCCTGCGCCGCGGCGGTGACGAAGGCCGTCTTGCCGGCCAATCTCTCGTTCACGCGATGTCCTTTCGTGAGATGTCGAACCGCGCCTTCGCCCGCGCGGCGACGGCATCGCGGTCCCACTCGATGCCGAGCCCCGGCGTCTCGGGCGGCGTCGCACGGCCGCCTTCGATGCGCACGCGGCTTCCGGCGATGGCGTCGAGCTGCGGGATGTATTCGAGCCACGCCGCGTTCGGCACCGCGGCGCACAGCGACACGTGCAGCTCCATCAGGAAATGCGGTGCCACGGCGAGGTTGCAGGCCTCGGCCAGGTGAGCCACCTTCAGCCACGGCGTGATCCCGCCCACGCGCGCCACGTCCACCTGCACCACGTGGCAGGCACGCGCACGCACGTAGTCGCCGAACTGGCCGATCGAATACAGCGACTCGCCCACCGCGATCGGCAGCGCGGCCTGCGCCGCGAGCGCCGCATGGCCCGCAAGGTCGTCCGCCGGCAGCGGCTCCTCGAACCACGCGATGCCGAGCTCCGCATAGCGCGGCGCGCGCCGCAGCGCCTCGCCGAGCGTGAAGCACTGGTTCGCGTCCACCATCAGCTCGAAGCCGTCGCCCACCGCGTCGCGCACCGCCCGCAGCCGCGCCACGTCGTCGGCCAGGCGCGGCTTGCCGACCTTGATCTTCGCGCCGAGAAAGCCCGCCTCGCGCGCGGCCACCGTCTCGCGCACCAGCGTGCCGGCATCGTGGTGCAGCCACCCGCCCTCCGTGGTGTAGACGGGAATGGTGGCCTGCGCGCCGCCGGCGGCGCGCCACAGCGGCAGGCCCGCGCGCCGGCAGCGCAGGTCCCACAGCGCGGTGTCGATGGCCGCGAGCGCCAGGCTCGTCAGCGCGCCGACGCTCGTGGCGTGCGTGGCGAACAGCAGGTCGCGCCAGATCGCCTCGATCTGCGTCGCGTCGCGCCCCACGAGCCGCGGCGCGAGGTGGTCGCGCAGCAGCGCCATCACTGACGAGCCGCCGGTGCCGATGGTGTACGCGTAGCCCGTGCCCTCGCTGCCGTCGGCACACGTGATGCGCACGATCGGCGTCTCCTGCACCACGAACGACTGGATCGCGTCGGAGCGCGGCACCGGCGGCGGCAGGTCGACCAGCAGCAGCTCGACGCGCTCGATGGTGGCGTCCATTCAGCGGTCCCTGGCGCTACGGGAAAGGGCCATCACGTCAGCCTCCGACGCCCATCAAGCGAGGCAGCCACAGCACCACGCTCGGCATGTACGTGATGATCGCCAGGCTCACCAGCAGCGGCACCAGCCACGGCAGGATGGCCATCGTCGTGCGCTCCACCGACAGCCGCGCCACGCGAGCCAGCACGAACAGCACCATGCCCATCGGCGGGTGCAGCAGCCCGATCATCAGGTTGAGCACCATCACGAGGCCGAAGTGGACGGGATCGATGCCGAGCTGCTGCGCGATCGGCAGCAGGATGGGCACGAGGATCGTGATCGCGGCGGTGGGCTCCAGGAAGCAGCCGACGAACAGCATCAGCAGGTTGGCCAGCAGCAGGAACACCCACGGCTCGCGCGTGAAGCCGAGCACCCATTGCGCGATCTGCGCGGTGACCCCGGTGGCGGTGAGCATCCAGCCGAAGATCGACGCCGCCGCCACGATGAACAGCACCGTGGCCGTGGTCTCCACGGTGTCGAGGCAGACCTTCACGAACATGCGCGCCGAGAGCGTGCGGTACCACGCCATGCCGAGGATCAGCGACCACACGCAGGCGGCGATCGCCCCCTCGGTGGGCGTGAAGATGCCGGTGGACATGCCGCCGATCAGCAGCACCGGCGTCATGATCGGCAGCACGGCCTGGAAGCCGAACAGCCGGTCGGCCACGAAGAGCATCACGAGGCCGGTGAGCACGACCGGCTGCGCCGGCAGGCCGGCTTTCACGACCAGCGCCCAGATCACCAGCGGCCAGGCGATCACCACCGCCAGCTCCAGCAGCGCGCGCGCGAGCTTGCTGCCGGAGAACTTGATGTCGCCGCCCCAGCCGTTCCTGTGCGCGAAGTAGGCCACCGTGATCATCATCAGCACCGCCATCAGCACGCCGGGCAGGATGCCGGAGAGGAACAGCGCGCCCACCGACACGTTGGCCATCATCGCGTAGATCACGAACGGCAGCGACGGCGGAATGATGGGCCCGAGCGTTGCCGACGCGGCCGTGACGCCCACCGCGAACTCCGCCGAGTAGCCGTGCTCGCGCATCGCCTTGATCTCGATCGTGCCGAGCCCGGCGGCATCGCCGATGGCCGTGCCGCTCATGCCGGCGAAGATCACCGAGCCGACCACGTTCACGTGGCCGAGGCCGCCCTTGAGCCAGCCCACCAGCGCGAGCGCGAAGCTGTAGATGCGGTTCGTGATGCCGGCGTTGTTCATCAGGTTGCCGGCGAGGATGAAGAAGGGCACCGCCAGCAGCGGGAAGCTGTCGATGCCCGAGACCATGCGCTGGATCACGACGAACGCCGGCGTCTGCGTGCCGAACACCACGTACAGCAGCGACGCGGCGGCCATCGCGATGGCCACCGGCACGCCCATGATCATGAGCACCAGGAAGGAGATCTTCAGCATTCAGTTCACCTCGCGCCGAAGCGCACCGTTCGGCACATGGCGCCTGGCCACCAAGCGGCCGCCGCGGATCCGGCTCCGCCGGTCCGCTGGCGGCGCCCCCTTGAGGGGGAGGCGCCGAAGGCGCTTCGGGGGTGGGTCATCCTTCCAGGCCCGGGCGCTCGAGCACCGTCCAGCCGCGCCGCCAGTGCGTGACGGCCAGCAGCACCGAGCGCACGAGCATGGCCGCGAATCCCGCGAGGCACACGCCGTAGACGATGTTCATCGGCGCGTCGACGATCGTCATGCTGTAGTTGCCCATGCGCAGCATCATCTGCACGGTGAGCACGCAGGTGGCGGCGAAGAAGACGATGCGCACCACGTCGACCGCGGTCGCCAGCACCCGGCCGGCTCGCGGCGGGAGGTAGCGGAACAGGAAGTCGACCTGGATGTGGTTGTTGCGCCGCACCCCGATCGCCGCGCCCACGAAGACCACGCCGATGAGCAGGTAGCGCGCGATCTCCTCCGTCCACGCCGCCGAGTCGTTGAGCACGTAGCGCGTGAGGAACTGGTAGAACACCGTCGCGCCGAGCGCCCAGAAGAGCGTGAGCGCGAGCCAGCCCTCCGCGGGGGTGTCGTCCAGCCGGACGACTTCGTCCTCGGCGTGGAACTGGCCGTCGTCGCCGACGAGCTTCCGGGTCTCGGTCGCGTGCATGGCCGGTGCCTCTACTTCAGCGCCTGGATGCGGTCCCAGTCCTTCTTGTCGTAGCCCATCGTGCTCATGTCGACGGCCTTGACGATGCGGTCGCGGAACTCGTCGCGGTTGACGGTCACGACGTTGATGTTCTTCTTCTTGAACTCGTCGACGAGCTCGTTCTCGCGCTTGCGGATGTCTTCCGTGGCCTTGACGGCCGCTTCCTGCATCACGTCGGTGAAGAGCTTCTTGTCCGCGTCGCTCAGCTTGGTCCACACGTGGGGCGCCACCTGCGTCACGAGCGAGTCGAGGATGTGGCCGGTGAGGATGATGTTCTTCTGCACTTCGTAGAACTTCTTCGCCTCGATCGTCGGCAGCGGGTTCTCCTGCGCATCCACGGTGCCGTTCTGCAGCGCGAGGTAGACCTCCGCGAACGCGATCGGCGTCGGATTGGCGCCGCAGGCGCGAGGCAGCGCCATGTAGGCCGGCACGTCGGGCACGCGCATCTTCAGGCCCTTCATCTCGTCGCAGTTCTTGAAGAGCTTGTTGCTCGTGGAGTGGCGCGCGCCGTAGTAGGTGACCGCGGTCATCTGCACGCCCGTCTTGGCCTTGTAGCCGTCGGCCAGCTCCTTGAACACGTCGCTCTTGGCGTACGCCAGCAGGTGATCGGCGTCGCGGAAGGTGTAGGGGTAGTAGCCCACGCCGATGCGCGGGAACGATCGCGCGGCAAACGACGCGCCGGAGATGATGATGTCCACCGTGCCGATCTGCAGGCCCTGGTTGATGTCGCTTTCCTTGCCGAGGCTGGAGGCGGGGAACACCTGGATGTCGTACTTGCCGTTGCTGCGCTTCTTGATCTCGTCGGCCGCCCACACCGACCACTTGTGATAGGGCTCGGACGTCTCGTACACGTGCGCCCACTTGAGCGCTTGCGCCTGCGCCATCACGGGCGCGGCCACCGCCAGCGAGAGCGCGGCGAACAAGGTCTTCAGAGCCATGCGTTTGATCATCGGTGTCTCCTTGGGGATTGAGGGCCTGAAGGGTCCGTTCGGGAACGGACCCTGACCGGCCACGAGTTGAACCTGGGTGCTGCGGATGCGCTCATCGCGCGGTCGCCTCCGCGCGCTGGCGCGGTGCTTCCGGATGGTCGGCCGCGAAGCGGTCGTGCGATCGCTCGAGGTGCTCGTGCATCGCTTCCCGGGCGCCGTCGGGGTCGCGCGCGGCGATGGCGCGGATCACCGAGCGATGTTCGTTCACGGCGGCGAGCCAACTCTGCTCGCCCTCGAAGTGGCTGCCCAGCCGCTCGAACAGCGGGTTGCTGCGCTCGTCGAAGAGCTCCGTCACCACGCGCACCAGCGCGCTGTTGTCGCTCGCCTCGGCGATGCGCGCGTGGAACAGCCGGTCGCCGCGGATCGGCATCCGGCCCTGCGCGATGTCGGCCTCCATCTCGCGCACCGCCTCCTCCAGCGCCAGCGCCACGCCGCCGGCACCGTCGCAGCGCGCCGCGACGGCCGCCAGCTCGCCTTCCACCAGCTGGCGCGCGCGAATGATCTCGAACGGCCCGAGCGCGGACTCCACGTCGCGCGCGGTCGGCGCGGCTTCGCGCGCCGTCACGTAGATGCCCGAGCCCATCCGCACCTCGACCAGGCCCTGCACTTCGAGCGCGATCAGCGCCTCGCGCACCGAGGGCCGCGAGACGCCGAGCTGCGCGGCGAGGTCGCGCTCGGTCGGCATGCGCGAGCCGACCGGGAACTCGCCGACACGGATCAGCGCCCGCAGCTGCTCGGCGATCTGGCGATACAAGCGGCGCGGCTCGATGCTTTGCAGGGGCACGATTGGCAAAGTGGTCAGACCAATTGGGAGAGGAAGGCTAGTCCCCTGCCCACGCCGGCGCCATCTCGCAAACCCGAACAACACGGGTTCTGCACCTCGCATGGGTTTTGCGGCAGAAGTAGCATTCCGACATGAATGCAGCCCTGATGCGCGCCTGCGTGCCGTCGATCGGCGCGCTCCTCCTGGCCGCCTGCGCCGGCTATGCCCCGAGGGACGTGCAGATCGGCGACAGCGCCGACGCGGTATCGAAATCGATGGGTGTGCCCACCGCCCGCTACACACTGCCGCAGGGCGGCACGCGGCTGGAGTTCGCGCGCGGCCCGATGGGCAAGCACACCTACATGATCGACCTCGACGCGCAGGGCCGCGTCGCCGCATGGCACCAGGTCCTGACCGAACCGAACTTCGGGTTGGTGCGCGAAGGCTGGTCGCAGGACGAACTGCTGATGAACCTGGGCAGCCCATCGGACCGGCGCTCGGGCGGCCGGCAGGGCGGCGAGGTCTGGTCGTACCGCTACGACGCCGTGTTCTGCCAGTGGTTCCAGGTGTCGGTGAAGGGCGGCCGCGTGAGCGACACCAGCTACGGGCCCGACCCGCTGTGCGACGTCAATCGCCACAGGTCGTGACGGTCACCCTGTACGGCATCCCGAATTGCGACACCGTGAAGCGTGCGCGCGCCTGGCTGGGCGAGCAGCGCGTGCCGCATGCCTTCCACGACTTCAGGAAAGCCGGCGTGCCGGCGGACCGCCTGGACGCGTGGATCGCCGCGCTCGGGTGGGAGCGGCTCGTCAACCGCAACGGCACCACCTGGCGCAAGCTGAATGACGCCACGCGGCAGAAGGTGCAGGATGCCGACAGCGCGCGCGAGCTGATGTGCGCGCAGCCGAGCGTCATCCGGCGTCCCGTCATCGAATGGGACGCCGGCGAGACGACGGTCGGGTTCGACGAAGAGCTCTGGCGCCGACGGCTCTGAGCCGCGGCATCAGGTCATCGACAGCTCGAAGGTCGCTTCGGCGACCGGGCGGCCGTTCACCAGCAGCTCGATGCGGTGCAGGCCCGCGAAGTAGCGCCGCGTCGTGATCGGCCGCACCGCATGCGTCTTGCGCAGCGCGCGCGCCTCGCCCGCCGCGAGGTCGAGCAGCCACCCCTTGAAGACCTTCGGCGACGTCGCACCGTTGGCCTTCACGTGGTGCACCGCGTAGTCGATGGCGAGCGACTGCCGGCCGCGTCCTGCCGCCTGCAGCGCCACGTCGATCGTGAGGCTGCCGCCGAGCGCGAGCTTCGCCGGCGCGACGGCAAGCGTCGCTGTGCCGCGCAACGGCTTGCCCACGCCCCAGGCGTGCAGGATGCGCGCGTCGCCCTTCTTGATGAGCGTGCGGCTCGCGTGGCGCAGCAGCGCGCGACGCTGCGGCGACGCGTCCGGCAGGTGCCTGTCGAGCCAGTCCGCCACCAGCGCCGGGTGGTCCTTCGCGATGTCGTTGAGGTGGTTGGCCACGCTGCGCCGCACGTACTCGCTCGGGTCGTCGAGCAGCGCCTCGATGATCGGCAGCGTGGCCGACGGGTCGGCGATCAGGCCCTTGAGCTGCAACCCCCACGGCAGGCGCGGGCGGCTGCCTTCGCTGGCGAGGCGGCGCACGTGCTCGTCGGGATCCTGCGTCCACCGCTGCAGCGTCTCGAAGGCCAGCGCGGGATGCGCCACGATGAACGGCCGGATCGCCCACTCGGCCGTGAAGCGAGGGGTGAGCGCGCGCAACAGCTCGAGCGCGCGCCGCGGATGCGGCTGCCCGCGCCGCGCGATGAACTCGCCCACCGGCCACAGGGCCCAGCCCGAGAGACCCTCGGGCCCGAGCATCGCTGCTGCCAGCACGTCGGACGCCGCGAGGAAGTCGCCCGGCAGCGTGGCCTCCAGCGCATCGGCCACGTGCATCGCGCGCGCCTTCAGCTCCAGCGCGTCCAACCCGCCGCTTGCCGCCCGCTCGAAGCGCCGGCGCGCGAACGCCGGCCACGCGCGCCCGATGCAACCTCCGATGGCCCGCACGACGTCTTCGTTGATCAGCAGCTTGAACGGCTCCATCAGCCTCTCCTGGCCCGCACCTGCACCGGCAGCCGCCGAAAGCCGCGAAAGCGCACGCGCCGATCGCGCTGCGGCGCACCGGCCGGTTCGATGCCCGGGAAACGCGCCAGCAGCCGCCCGATCGCGATGCGCGCTTCGAGCCGCGCCACGTTCATGCCCGCGCAGGCATGCGCACCATGGCCGAACGCGACATGCAGGTTCGGCTTGCGCGCGATGTCGAGCCGGTCGGGCTCGGCGAACTGCGCCGGATCGCGGTTGGCCGCGCCGACGCCGAGCGTCACGAACGTGCCGGCCGGCCACTCCTTCTCGCCGATCGTCACCGGCGCGGCGAGCATCCGGTTGTTCAGCTGCAGCGGGCTTTCATAGCGCAGCAGCTCCTCGACGGCGCTGCCCAGCAGCGCCGGCTCGGCCACGATCCGATCGAGCTGATCGCGATGCGCGAAGAGCGCATGCATGCCGTTGCCGATCAGGTTCGTGGTCGTCTCATGGCCGGCGTTGAGCAGGAAGATGCAGTTGTGCAGCAGCTCCAGCGGCGTCAGGCGCTCGCCGTCGCCGCGGTCGGCGCCGGGCAGCGGCTGGGGGTCGTCAAACCGGCCTTCGATGAGCCGCGTGAGCACGTCCACGTCCGGGTCGCCCGGCTTGCGGCGGCGTGCTTCGACCAGGCCTTCGAGGCTGCGCTTGAACGCCTCCACCGCCGCATTGCCCCGCGCCAGCACGTCGGCCGCTGGCGCCGGCTCCAGCGCCGACAGGATCGCGAGCGACCAGTCGCGCAGCGGCCCGCGGTCGGCGTGCGGCACGTCGAGCAGGTTGCCGATCACCTCCACCGGGATGCGCGCCGCGAAGTCATCGATCAGATCCGGCGCGTCGAGCGTCTCGAGGCGGTCGAGCAGCCCGTCCACCAGCGCCGCCACGCCCGCTTCCATGCGCGCGATGGCGCGCTGGCTCAAGGCCCCCATCATCAGCCGCCGCACGCGCGTGTGCAGCGGCGGATCGTTGAACACGAGGCTCGTGGTGTGGTGCTCGAAGAGCGGCGAGTCGCCGAACTTCGGCGTGAATTCGCGCCGCTTGTCCGAGCTGGCGCGCGGGTCGCGATAGAGCGCGGCCACGTCGGAATAGCGCGTGAGCAGCAGCACGCCGGGCGCCATCTCGTGCACCGGCGCACGCTCGCGCAGCGCGGCGTAGAACGGGTAGGGGTCGTCGACGAAGCCGGGTGGTGGATCGGTGAGGCGGAAGGCGCCAAGGTCGAGCGGCATCCGGCGATCTTGCCACTCGTTCGGCCCCCACGCTCCTCCCGTCGCTGTGGAGCGGTCTCACTTCATGCCAGCAGGCGCACTCCCGCCACCTTCGAGGCGGCCTTGTCGAACGTCCACAGCGGATGCTGCCCGGCCTGCGCGGCCAGGGCCGCATGCAGGCAGTCGGAGTAGTCGGCGCCGCCCTGCACGTACAGGGCGAGCGCGAGCTCCAACGCGCTTTCCGATTCGAAGACCAGTTCGGTGGTCGACAGCAGACCGGAGATCAGGGCCACGACATCGGCCTTCGCGAAGCGAAAGTTCGAGCGCAGCACCCACTCCAGCTCGAGCGCGACGGTCACGGGCACGAACAGGGTTTCGCCGCGCGCGACGCAGCGGCGGATCAGCCGGCGGGCCGCCGCTTGCTGCGCGACGTCGTCCTGCACGAGATAGCGAACGAGGACGTTCGTGTCCAGCGCCGCCATCAGCGCCAGGCGTTCATGGCGTCGACGCGGACGTGCTTGCCCTTGGGCGCCTTGAGGGTGCCCGCCATGTCGAGGATGGACTTCGTCTTGGCGCGCACGATGATGCTGCCGTCCGGCAGCACGTGCCACACGAGCCGCGTGCCTGCTCCCGCACCCACCTGTTCCCGCACCTGGACGGGAACGGTCGTCTGGCCCTTGGCGGTGATCGTCGATTCGACCATTCGTCGCTCCTTACGTTTCGCTGAATTGTAAGGTAAGAGTCCGCACGTCAGAAGCGTCTACGCCCTCGCCCCGCTTGCGGGGAGAGGGCTGGGGTGAGGGGTGAGGGGTGCCTCGAAGTGCAGCCTGGGTGCCGGGCTGCATGAGGACGCCGCCTTCCGAGTTTTGCTGCCTTCTCGTTTCCTCTGTGTCTCTGTGTCCTCTGTGTCAAACAAAAACTGGCGCATGCGGGCACGCTTCTTCGACACAGAGGACACAGAGACACAGAGGACACAGAGCCAATGCAGTCCAGGCAGAGAACCCATATGCCCTCATCGAGCCTTTCACCGCGCTCAATGGAGAGGTTCCTGGGTAGGGTGCAGACGCCTACGTCACCGACGCCGCCGGCCGTTCGCCCGCGAGCGCCTGCAGCAGGTTGCTCGTGGCGAGCACGGCCATCGCGTGGCGCGTCTCGTGCGTCGCCGAGCCGATGTGCGGCAACGCCGTCACGCGCGGATGGTTGCGCAGCGGCGACGAGCGCGGCAGCGGCTCGACGGCGAACACGTCCAGGCCGGCCGCGCGCAGATGGCCCGTGTCGAGCGCCGCGAGCAGCGCCTCCTCGTCGACGATCGCGCCGCGCGAGCCGTTGACGAAGATGGCCCCCGGCTTCATCTGCGCAAAGCGCCGCGCGTCCATCAGGCCACGCGTGTCCTCGGTGAGCGGCAGCGTCAGTGCGACGATGTCGCTCTGCGCGAGCAGCTCGCCCAGCGAGACGTGCCGCACGACGCCTGCCAGCGCCGGCACTTCGGCCGGTACCGGGTTGTGGTAGAGCACCGGCATGCCGAAGCCCAGCGCCGCGCGCCGCGCCACGGCCTGGCCGATGCGGCCGAAGCCCACGATGCCGAGCGTCTTGCCCTGCACGTCCCAGCCGAACAGCGACTCGTCGATGTTGCGCGTCCAGTGCCCCTCGCGCACGTGCAGCGCGAGCTCCACGAGGCGCCGGCTCGTCGCCATCACGAGCGCGAAGATCGTGTCGGCAGTGGTCTCGGTGAGCACGCCCGGCGTGTGGCACAGCACGATGCCGCGCCGCTTCAGCGCCGCGATGTCGTAGTTGTCGACGCCCACCGAGATGCTCGAGACCACCTCCAGCCGCGGCGCCAGCGCCAGCACGGGCTCGTCGATGCGAAAGCTCGAGCCGATCAGCGCCTGGGCGTGCGGCAGCGCCGCGAAGAAGGCATCGCGCTGCGCCTCGACGCGCGGGTTGGCGACGACCACGTCGTGCGCCGCCTCCAGCCGCGCGAGCTGGTCCGACGGCAGCTCGCGAAACACGAGCACGTTGCGCCGTGCGGCGACCGCATCCACCGGCTCGCTCACAAGCCGGCCTCGTCGAGCTGCGCGCGCATCGGCAAGCCCTCGGTGTCGCCGATCACCTGCACCGCCCGCGCCCCGATCCATGCAGCGCGCCGCACCGCGGCCGTCACGTCGCCGCCTTCGAGCAGCGCGCTGATCACGCCCACCGCGAAGCCGTCGCCGGCACCCACGGTGTCCACCACCTGGGCCACCGGAAAGCCCGGCACGCGCCCGGTTCCCGCGTCGCCGTCCCAGTACGCGCCGTCCGGGCCGAGCTTCACGATCACGAGCTTCGCGCCGCGCTCACGGTAGAACCGGGCGATGCCCTCGGGCGTGTCGGAGCCGGTCAGGAAGCGGCCTTCCTCGATCCCCGGCAGCACCCAGTCGGCCTGCGCCGCGAGGCCGTTGATCGCCTCGCGCATGCGCTCGGCCGAGGGCCACAGCGTGGGCCGCAGGTTCGGGTCGAACGACACCGTCCGCCCGGCCGCGCGCATCAGCTCGATGCTGCGCTGTGCGGTCTCGAAGCAGTTGGGCGACAGTGCCGGGAACACCCCCGTCGCGTGCAGGTGGCGCGCGGCCGTGAGCCACGGCACGTCGATCTGGTCCGGCTGCATCAGGCTCGCCGCGGAGCCCTTGCGGTGGTACTCCACCGGCGGATCGCCGCCGCCTTCCACGCGCCCCTTGAACTGCATGCCGGAGCGCTGCGCGGCATCGCACACCACGTGCGAGCAGTCGATGCCTTCGCGCTGCATCGCGTGGATCAGGAAGCGCCCCATCGAATCGGTGCCGAGCCGGGACACCCAGCCCACCTTCACGCCCAGGCGCGCCAGGCCGATGGCGACATTGGTCTCGGCGCCGGCGGTCCGCTTGATGAAGGACTCGGCGTGCTCCAACGGCCCGGGCCGGTCGGCCACGAGCATCATCATCGCCTCGCCGAACGTGACGACGTCCAGGCTCATTCCAGGCTCTCCGAGGACACGCCGCGCAGCTGCGCGATCTCGCGCCGCGTCACGTCCAGCAAATCGTCGCCTGCGAGCGGGTACTCGATCGCCCACGGCACGCCGGCCGGCATCGCGCGCAGCACCGCGCGCCACGGCGCGGCGGAGTCGGCGATCGGCACGGCCACCCAACGATGCGGCTGGCGCTGCACGCCCTTGCAGTGCACGTAGCGCACGCGCGGCGCGAACGCGGCCGCGGCGGCCTGCGGGCACTCGCCGGTCCAGTGCCAATTTCCCATGTCGAAGGTCAGCCCGAGCGCAAGCCCCGCATCGTCCGCCGCGTCGAGGAAACGGGCAAGGGCGGCCTGCGTCCCGGCCGACGCGGTCTGGTCGTTCTCGATCACGAGTTCCACCGGCGTGTCGGCGAGGCGGTCGCGCAGGTCCAAGAGTGATCGCGCCGCCGAGGCACGCCAGCCGCCGATCGACATCTTCAGGCGCGGCGCGTCCAGCGCGCGAGCGCGCGCCAGGCCGAGTTCGAGCGCCGTTCGGTCCAGCAGGCCGTCCGCCGTCCAGAGCCCGTCCGGGCTCGAGTAGACGCGCTGCAATCCGGACGCCGCCTGCGCAATCGCCGGCAGTTCCGCGTCGCCGTCCACCAGCAGTTCGCCGCGCACCTCCACGCCGTCGGCCCCCGCCGTCGCCGCGAGACGCGTGAACCACGCCTGCCCGTGGCGCCGCACCTCCGCGGCGCCGAACGACGACAGCGATATCAGGACGGCCGTCGGCTCAGGCATGGGATTCCTGGTGATGCGAGGAGAGGATCTGCCCGAGGAACGCCCGCAGCTTCGGATGCTCGGGCGCCGCGAAGAACTGCTTCGGCGGCGCCTGCTCCAGGATGCGGCCGTCGGCCATGAAGATCACGCGGTCGGCCACGCTGCGCGCAAAGCCCATCTCGTGCGTCACGCACAGCATGGTCATGCCGTCCTCGGCCAGGCCGATCATGGTGTCGAGCACTTCCTTCACCATCTCCGGGTCGAGCGCGGAGGTCGGCTCGTCGAACAGCATCACCTTCGGGTTCATGCACAGCGCCCGGGCGATCGCCACGCGCTGCTGCTGCCCGCCCGAGAGCTGGCTCGGGTACTTGGCGGCCTGCTCCGGGATGCGCACGCGCGCGAGGTACTTCATCGCCGTGGCCTCGGCCTCCTCCCGGCTCGTGCCGCGCGTGTTCATCGGCGCCAGCGTGCAGTTCTGCAGCACCGTGAGGTGCGGGAACAGGTTGAACTGCTGGAACACCATGCCCACCTCGCGCGCGCACGGCGTCGATGTTCTTGCGCTGGTGCGCCGTGAGGTCGATGCCGTCGACGACGATGCGGCCCTGCTGCACCTTCTCGAGGTGGTTGATGCAGCGGATCAGCGTCGACTTGCCGGACCCGGACGGCCCGCAGATCACGATCCGCTCGCCCGCGCGCACGTCCAGGTCCACGTCGGTCAGCACCTGGAACTGGCCGAACCACTTGCTGACCTTCTCGATCCGGATGATGGGCTCGCTCAATTCAATTCTCCTGGTCGCGGTGCGAAGTCATTCCGCGGGCAGCGTGGGCAGGGGCGTCGGCGAGCCACTTCTGGTAGAGCTTGCTCAGCTCGCCGTTGGCCGTGTTCTTCGCCACGAAGTCGTTCGTCGCCTTCAGCAGGTCGGCCTGGTTCGGGCGCATCGCCACGGCCATGAACTGCTGGCGCAGCACGAGCTTGTTCTCGTAGGCGTCGCCGGCGCGCTTGGCGATCTGCGCGGCCACCGTCGTCGAGCAGCCGATCGCGTCGACCTGGCCCGACAGCAGCGCCTGCATCGCCGACGCGTCGTCGTCGAAGCGGCGGATGTCGGTGCCTTCGGGCGCGATGGCGGTCAGCGCCGTGTCCTGCGTGCTCGCGCGCGCCACGGCCACGCGCTGGCCCTTCAGGTCGGCCGGCCCCTTGATGTTGGCCTTCTTCGGCGCGTACAGCACGATCGTCGCGGCCGAGTACGGGCGCGAGAACTGCACCTGCTTCGCGCGCTCGGGCGTCACGGCCAGCGAGGCGATCAGCACATCCACCTTGTTCGTGAGCAGGAACGGAATGCGGTTCGGGCCCGTCACGGGCACGAGGTTGAGCTTCACGCCGAGGTCCTTGGCGAACAGCTTGGCCACGTCGGCGTCGTAGCCGTCGGGGTTGTTCTGCGCATCGACGGTGCCGTAGGGCGGGAAGTCGACGAGCAGGCCGACGTTGATCGTGCCCTTCTTCTTGAGCTCGTCGACGGTCTGCGCCGAGGCCGGCGCCCACGCGCCGAGCAGCAGGCTGCCCGCGACGAGCGCGGCGGTGGCGACGAATCGGCGGCGGAGGGATCGGGTCATGGTCATGTCTCCTGGGTGTGGACGAACGGAAGTCGAAAGGTCAGCGTGCCTGCGCTGCGGCGTGCCGCTTCTCGATGCGGCCGGCCGCGAGCGACAGCGGCCAGCACAGTGCAAAGTAGATCGCCCCGACGACGCTGAAGACGACCAGCGGCTGGAAGGTGGCGTTGTTGATGATCTGGCCGGCCCGCGTCACTTCGGTGAAGCCGATGATCGCGGCCAGCGACGTGCCCTTGATCACCTGCACCATGTAGCCCACGGTGGGCGGCAGCGCGATCTTGAACGCCTGGGGCAGCACCACGTGCCGCATGCGCGCGCCGTAGTGCAGGCCCAGCGCCTCGGCCGCCTCCCACTGCCCGCGGGGAATGGCCTGGATGCTGCCGCGCCAGATCTCGCCGAGGAACGCGCTGGTGTTGAGGATGAGCGCCGCGCCGGCGGCCACCCACGGGCTCACGTCCAGCCCGAGCACCGGCGCACCGAAGAACACGAGGAAGAGCTGCATCAGCAGGGGCGTGCCCTGGAACACCTGGATGAACCCGGTGGACAGCCGCTGCGCCAGCCGGCTGTCCGCCGTGCGAGCCAGCGCGACCGCGAGCCCGCCCAGGGCGCCGCCCACGAACGCGATCAGCGACAGCAGGATCGTCCACTGCGCGGCCTGCAGGATGAACATGAAGTCGGAGTAGCCGAAGGTTCGCATGCCGTGGTTCCTCAGCGTCGATCCGGGTAGGAGAGCAGGCGATGCTGGATCAGCCGGAACAGCGCCGAGAAGGCCAGCGCCAGCGCCGAGGTAGATCAGCGTCACGACGATGTAGATCTCGAAGCTGCGGAAGGTCTTCGACTGCAGGTTCGCCGCCACCGACGTGAGGTCGTCGGCGGAGATCACCGACACCACCGCCGAGCTGAGCATCAGCAGGATGAACTGGCTCGTCAGCGCGGGGAAGATCGCGCGCATGGCGGGCTTCAGGATGATGTAGCGGAACACCTGGTGCGGCCGCAGGCTGAGCGCGAGCCCGGCCTCCACCTGCCCCTTCGGGATCGACTGGATGCCGCGCGGATGATCTCCGTCGCATAGGCGCCCGAGGTTCACGACCATCGCCGTCAGCGCCGCCGTGTATGGGCGACCAGCGCAGCCCGATCGCCGGCAGCGCGAAGAAGAAGAAGAAGAGCTGCACCAGGAACGGCGTGTTGCGGATCAGCTCGATGTACGCGTTGATCACCGCGCGCAGCGGCGCCGGGCCCGCACGTCTTGCCCCAGGCGCACAGGATGGCCACCAGGAGGCCGAGCACCGTGGCCGTGAGCGACAGCTGGATCGTGATCCAGGTGCCCTTGGCGAGCAGCGGCCAGGCGGCGAAGACATCGGCGAACTGGAAGTCGTAATTCACGATGGGCTTGTCTCGGTTGGGCCTCGCCCGGTCTTCTTTGAAACCGGTTTCTTGATGTCCACAAGTTTAAGAAACCGGTTTCAGTCCGGTATCCGTGGAAACCCCTACGGGCAGTTCTCGTGCCGGCTCAGCGGCCGGCGCCCACTCGCTGCGACGAGCCGCGCGCGATCAGCCGGCCGGCCAGCAGGATCTGCCGCGGCGGAAAGTCGCGACCCTGCAGCCGCTCGAGCAGGCAGCTCGCGGCAATGCGCCCGAGATCGTCGGTGGGCTGCTCGATCGTGGTCAGCCCAGGGCCGATCAGCGGCGCCCACTCGGTGTCATCGAAACCGACGAAGCCGAGGTCGCGCCCGAAGCGCCAGCCCAGCCGCTGGACGGCCGCGGCGACACGCAGCGTGACGAGCGCGTTGCCCGCCACCACGGCGGCCGGCCGCCGGCCTGCGCGGCGCTTCAACGTGCGCAGTTCGTCATCCAGGCCTTCCGGGTCGTCGACCTGTGCCACGCGGCCGCCCGCGCCTTTGCCCGCAGCCGCCACGGCGGCCTCGAAGGCTGCCACGCGTTCCTGCCGCGAGCTCACGCCGGCCACCGGCTCCGTCACGTACAGCAGCTCGCGCCAGCCGCCTTGCTGCAGGTGCGCCACCGCGCAGCGCACGGCGTCGGCGTTGTCCAGCGAAACGAAGTCGGCCCGCATGTCGGCCTGGCGGCGGTCCACCAGCACGGCCGGCTTGCCGTGGCGCGCCACCGCGCGCGCCGCGTTCGGGTCCGCGCCCAGCGTGTTCAGGATGAAGCCCTCGACCTGGTAGGAGGCCAGCGCCTCGATCGCCTCGCGCTCGCGCTCGCTCGCGTTGGCGAGGTTGAACAGCATCACGAGGTAGCCCGCCTGCTGCGCCGCCTTCTCCGCGCCGCGCAGCACCGCCACCGAGAACGGGTTGGCGATGTCGGCCACGACGAGCCCGAGCAGCCGCGAGCGGCCGCGCTTGAGCGCCTGCGCCATCGGGCTCGGCATGTAGCCGAGCGCGGTCACCGCCTTCTCGACGCGCGCGGCGATCTCCGGCGTGAGCAGCGTCTCGCGGTGGTTCAGGAAGCGGGAGACGGTGGCCTTCGAGACGCCGGCCGCGAGCGCGACGTCTCCGATGGTCACCCGGCCTTCGAACTTGCCGCCGGTATCGTCGTCTTCGTTTGCCATTCCGCCTGAAACTGGTTTCAGGCGGAATGGTGCTCACCCGAGCAGCTGCCGCAGCACGTACGGCAGGATGCCGCCGTGCAGGTAGTAGTCGACCTCGATCGCGGTGTCGATGCGCAGCGTCACCGGCACCTCGGTGCGGCCGCCGTCGCCGCGGTGCACGACGAGCATCGCGTCGCCCTGCGGCACCAGCTCGCTCAGGAGCACGTCGATCACCTCGTCGCCGACGAGCCCGAGGGACGTCCACGAGTCCGAGCCCTTGAACTGCAGCGGCAGCACGCCCATGCCCACCAGGTTGCTGCGGTGGATGCGCTCGAAGCTGCGCGCCACCACCGCCTTGATGCCCAGGAGCTGCGTGCCCTTGGCCGCCCAGTCGCGGCTCGATCCGGTGCCGTATTCCTCCCCGGCAAACACCACCGTGGGCGTGCCCTCGGCGACATACTTCATCGCCGCGTCGTAGATGAACATCTTTTCGCCGCCGGGCTGGAAGAGCGTGAGGCCGCCTTCCTCGCGCGAGCCGTCCGGGCCGGGCGGGATCATCAGGTTCTTGATGCGCACGTTGGCGAACGTGCCGCGCATCATCACCTCGTGGTTGCCGCGGCGCGAGCCGTAGCTGTTGAAGTCGGCCTTCAGCACGCCGTGCTCGATCAGCCAGCGTCCCGCCGGCGACGTTTCCTTGATGGAGCCGGCCGGCGAGATGTGGTCGGTGGTGATCGAGTCGCCGAAGAGCGCCATCACGCGCGCGCCCTTCACGTCCAGCTCCGAGACCTCCGGCTTCATCGCGAAGCCGTCGAAGAACGGCGGGCGGGCGATGTAGGTGCTGGTCGGCCAGTCGTACACCTGCCCCTTCGTTCCCACGATCCCGCCCCACAGCTCGCCCGGCTCGGCGGCCACCTTGTCGTAGTTGGCCTTGTAGGCCTTCGGGTCCATCGCATGCTTCATCAGCGCCTGGACCTCGTCGCTCGTCGGCCAGATGTCGCCCAGGTACACCGGCTTGCCGCGCTTGCCCGTGCCCACGGGCTCGGTCATCAGGTCGCGCAGCACCGTGCCGGCGATGGCGTAGGCCACCACGAGCGGGGGCGACGCGAGGAAGTTGGCCTTCAGGTTCGGGTGGATGCGCGCCTCGAAGTTGCGGTTGCCCGACAGCACGGCCGCGCACACCAGGTCGTTCGCCGCGATGGCCTCGTTGATCTCGGGCGCGAGGTCGCCCGCGTTGCCGATGCAGGTGGTGCAGCCATAGGCCGCGAGCGTGAAGCCGAGCTGCTCGAGGGAGGGCAGCAGGCCCGCGCGCGTGAGGTACTCGGTGACGATGCGCGAGCCGGGCGCGAGCGATGTCTTCACGTGCGGCTTCACGCTCAGGCCCGCCTCCACCGCCTTCTTCGCCAGCAGCCCGGCGGCCAGCAGCACGCTCGGGTTGCTCGTGTTCGTGCACGACGTGATGGCGGCGATCAGCACGTCGCCGTGGCCGATCGAGATGCCGCTCACGTGCTCCGTTTCGGCCGACGCCGCGGCCTCGGCGGAGTCGAGCGTGGGCTTGTTGGCGACCATCTCGGCGGCGTGGCGCGGCTCGTCCAGCACCGCATTCGCATCGCCGTGGCGCGGGCCGCTGTGCGCCGGCGTGGCCTTCAGCGGGTGCCGCTGGTGCAGGCGCTCGGCCGGCTGGTTGAAGCCGTTCTCGGCGATCGGGCGCGAGAACAGCGAGGCGAACTTCGACGCCAGGTGGGTGATCTCGATGCGGTCCTGCGGCCGCTTCGGGCCGGCCAGGCTCGGCGCCACCGTGGCGAGGTCGAGCGAGACGATGCGGGTGTAGTCGATCTGCCCCGCGCCCGGCACGCCGAAGAGCTCCTGCGCGCGGAAGTAGGCCTCCAGCGCCTCCACCTCGTCGGGGCGCCGGCCGGTGCCGCGGAAGTAGGCGATGGTCTTGTCGTCCACCGGGAAGAAGCCCATCGTGGCGCCGTACTCGGGCGCCATGTTGGCGATGGTCGCGCGGTCGGGCACCGAGAGGCTGGCCGTGCCGTCGCCGAAGAACTCCACGAACTTGCCGACCACCTTCTCGCGGCGCAGGATCTCGGTCACGGTGAGCACGAGGTCGGTGGCCGTCACGCCCTCGCGCAGCTTGCCGGTGAACTCGAAGCCCACCACGTCGGGCGTCAGGAAGTACACCGGCTGGCCCAGCATGCCCGGACTCCGCCTCGATGCCGCCCACGCCCCAGCCCGACCACGCCGATGCCGTTGATCATCGTCGTGTGGCTGTCGGTGCCGACCAGCGTGTCGGGGTAGTGCACGCCGTCGGCCGTGCGATGCACGCCGCGCGCGAGGTACTCGAGGTTCACCTGGTGCACGATGCCGAAGCCCGGCGGCACGACGCCGAACGTGTCGAAGGCCTGCATGCCCCACTTCATGAACTGGTAGCGCTCGCGGTTGCGCTGGAACTCCAGCTTCATGTTCAGGTCGAGCGCGTCCTTCGTGCCGTAGTGGTCGATCATGATGGAGTGGTCCACCACGAGATCCACCGGCACCAGCGGCTCGATCGTCTTCGGGTTCTTGCCCATCTCGGCGGCCACGTTGCGCATCGCCGCCAGGTCGGCCAGCAGCGGCACGCCGGTGAAGTCCTGCAGCACGACGCGCGCGACGACGAACGGGATCTCCTCCGCGCGCGGCGCGTCGGGGTGCCACTGCGCGAGCTGCTTCACGTGCTCGGGCGTGACCTTCTTGCCGTCGCAGTTGCGCAGCACCGACTCGAGCACGATGCGAATCGACACCGGCAGGCGGTTCACGCCGCGGTGCGTGCGCGCGAGCTCGGGCAGCGAGTAGAACTGGCCGGCCTTGCCGGATGCGGTCTTGAAGCTCTTGAGGGTGTGGGCGAACGCGTGTGCCATGGGGTCCTCCAGACGGGGGACCGACATTATTGTGGGAATTCGGTCTCCCGCTCCACCGCCTCCGGATGCTGCCTCGCCAGCAACTCGTGGATCTCCCCCGCCCGCGACTCCGGCACGTCCGCCATCAGCAGGATGCGCCCGGCATCGAACTCCGCGTCGAAGGGCCGCAGCCGCCCGTTCGGCGCCGACACGCCCACCAGGCTGGCGGCCCAGGCGCCGAACAAGGCGCCCCCGGCCGTGCACGCCGCCACCGTGCCCGGCACCGAAGACGTGCGCCCCGATCGGGTGCAGCCAGAGGTAGACGCCCAGCGCCAGCCCGCCGAGCAGCCCCAGGTAGCCGCCGAGCGCCAGTGCATGCGGCAGGTCGCTCTTCTGGAAAGCGCTCGCCTCGTGCAGCCCGGTGAGCACGGCGCCCCGCGGGCCCAGGAAGTGCAGGTGCCGCCACGGCACGCCGGCGCGCATCAGGTCGTCCGCCGTGCGCCGGGCGCTGGCGAGGTCCGGGAGCACGACGTACAGCCGCGTGCGCATGGCCGCCTCAGGGAGTGCCGAAGAACGTGTTCCGGGTGAGGAAGGTGAAGTCGCCCTCGGAGGCCATCAGCCACACGAGCACCAGCAGCGCGCCGGGCGGCAGCAGGATCGCGTAGATCAGCGCCAGCCGCTCCCATCGCATGTGCATGAACACCGCGACGATCAGCCCCGCCTTCAGGAGCATGAACAGCGATGATCAGCGTCCAGCGCAGCATGCCCTGCAGGTGGAAGTAGTCCACCATGTACGAGAACGCGCTGAGCACGAACAGCAGCATCCACACCGCCAGGTACAGGCCGATCGGATGCTGCTGGTGCCCGGGATCGTGAGCGGCGGCCGCTTGGCTCATGGCATCACCTCACCACAGGTAGAAGAACGCGAAGATGAACACCCACACCAGGTCCACGAAGTGCCAGTACAGGCCCGTGATCTCGACGATCGCGTAGCCCTTCTTCTCGTACTTGCCGCGAGTACACGCGCCAGGCCACGATCAGCAGGTAGATCACGCCGATGGACACGTGCAGGCCGTGGAAGCCGGTGATCATGAAGAAGGCCGAGCCGAACTGCGCCGCGCCCCACGGGTTGCCCCACGGCCGCACGCCTTCGGAGATGAGCTTGCTCCACTCGAACGCCTGCATGCCGACGAACATCAGCGCCGAAGAACGCGGTGACCACCATCAGCCCGGCCGCCTTCACGCGATCGCGCCGGTAGCCGAAGTTCACCGCCATCGCCATCGTGCCGCTGCTCGTGATCAGCACGAAGGTCATGATCGCGATCAGGATCAGCGGGATGTCCTGCCCGCCGATGTGCAGCGCGAACACCGTGCTCGGGTTCGGCCAGGCGTCCAGCGTGGACATCCGCACCGTCATGTAGCCGGTGAGGAACGAGCCGAAGATGAAGGTGTCCGACAGCAGGAAGATCCACATCATGGCCTTGCCCCACGGCACCTGCTTGAACGCGGTGCGGTCGGACGACCAGTCGCCGGAAAGATCCCGCCAGCCGGCCACGATGCGGCTGTCGGAGGGCGGCGTCGAGGAGGGCGGTGCGGGGTGGACGGCCGACATCGTGGTCACCTCATGCCGCACAGCGCGGCGAACGCGTCGAGGGATTCGCCCGAGCTGGCCACGCAGGGCGAACATCGCCAGCCACAGCACGAGCAGGAAATCCCAGTACCAGGTGCACAGCTGCAGCGCCGGGCCGCGCCCGAGCGGCGCCCCGGCGCCAGGCCCGCACGCCCACGATCGCCAGCACGAGCAGGCCGATCACGAGGTGCACGCCCGTGCAGTCCGGTGATCAGGTAGAAGAAGCTGTTCGCCGGGTTCCGGTCCACCAGGTGGCCACCGGCCACCAGCTCGTTCCACACCGTGAGCTGGCCAGCGAGGAACGCGGCGCTGAACACGCCGGCGGCCGCGAGGCCCAGGCGCATCGCGTCGGCACGGCCGTCGGCCTGCGCCTTGCGCGCCCAGTGCAGCGCCACGCTGCCCAGCGCCAGCAGCCCGGTGTTGATCCACAGCCGCCAGGGGTTGGACAGCGGCTCGGCGGAATCGGCCAGCGCGCGCCAGTCGCCGAACTGCGAGCGCCCGAGGTAGGCCACCGTGATCAGCACGAACAGCATGCCGATCACGACGAGCAGGGTGCCGACGAAGATCTTCTGCGGGGACCGTTCCGGTGCGGCGCCGGACGGCCCGCCGCCGTAGCCGACAAGGTCTGCGTCGATGGTGGATGTGCGCATCACGTTGCTCCCTTGGCGCCGGCGCCGTTCAGGCCCGGCGACGTCGCCGGCACCACATCATGCTCCGGCACCGTCTGCGGCACGAAATCCTCCTTCACGCCGGGCATGCTGTAGTCGTACGCCCAGCGGTGCACCACCGGCAGCGCCGGGCCCCAGTTGCCGTGCACCGGCGGCGTCTGCGGCGTCTGCCACTCGAGCGTGGTGGCGCGCCACGGGTTGTGGCCGGCCGGCTTGCCCTTGAACGCGCTCCAGATCAGGTTGAACAGGAACACGAGCTGGAACACGCCGACGATGATCGCGGCCACCGTGATGAACGCGTTGAGCTGGTGCGCCGACTCCGGGATGAAGGCGTAGTTGTTCCAGTCGTAGTAGCGCCGCGGCATGCCGAGGAAGCCCGAGGTAGTGCATCGGGAAGTAGATCGCGTAGGTGCCGAGGAAGGTGACCCAGAAGTGCGTCTTGCCCATGCCGTCGTGCAGCATGCGGCCGGTGACCTTCGGGTACCAGTGGTAGATGCCGCCGAACACCGCGAGGATCGGCGACACGCCCATCACCATGTGGAAGTGAGCGACGACGAAGTAGGTGTCCGACAGCGGGATGTCCACGCTCACGTTGCCGAGGAAGAGGCCCGTGAGCCCGCCGATCACGAACGTGCTGATGAAGCCGATCGCGAACAGCATCGGCACGTTCAGGTGGATGTTGCCGCGCCACAGCGTGAGCACCCAGTTGTAGACCTTGATCGCGGTGGGTATCGCGATGATCAGCGTGGTGGTGGCGAAGAAGAAGCCGAACCACGGGTTCATGCCGCTCACGTACATGTGGTGCGCCCACACCACGAAGCTCAACACGCCGATCGCCACGATGGCCCACACCATCATGCGGTAGCCGAAGATGTTCTTGCGCGAGTGCGTGCTGATGAGGTCGGAGATGATGCCGAACGCCGGCAGCGCGACGATGTACACCTCCGGGTGGCCGAAGAACCAGAACAGGTGCTGGAACAGCAGCGGGCTGCCGCCCTTGTGGTCGAGCTGCTGCCCCATCGACACGATCGCCGGCATGAAGAAGCTGGTGCCGAGCAGCTTGTCGAACAGCATCATCACCGCGCTCACGAACAGCGCCGGGAAGGCCAGCAGCGCAAGCACCGTGGCCATGAAGATGCCCCACACCGTGAGCGGCATGCGCATCAGCGTCATGCCGGGCGCGCGCGCCTGCAGCACGGTGGTCACGTAGTTCAGGCCGCCCATCGTGGCAGCGACGATGAACACCGCCAGCGAGATGAGCATCAGCACGATGCCCCAGTCGTAGCCCGGCGTGCCGGGCAGGATGGCCTGCGGCGGGTAGAGCGTCCAGCCTGCGCCGGTGGGGCCGCCGGGCACGAAGAAGCTGGCCATCAGGATGACCACCGCCAGCAGGTAGGCCCAGAACGACAGCATGTTCACGTACGGGAACACCATGTCGCGCGCGCCGCACATCAGCGGGATCAGGTAGTTGCCGAAGCCGCCGAGGAAGAGAGCGGTCAGCAGGTAGATCACCATGATCATCCCGTGCATCGTCACGTACTGGTAGTACGCCGTCGGGTCGATGAACGAGAACGCGCCCGGGAAGCCGATCTGCAGCCGCATCAGGTTCGACAGCACCAGCGCCACGAGGCCGACCGACATCGCGACGATCGTGTACTGGATCGCGATGACCTTGTGGTCCTGGCTCCAGACGTACTTCGTGAACCAGCTTCGCGGCTCGTGCATCTCGGCGTCGTCGTGCGCGTCGTGCATCACTTCTGCTCCTTGATGAAGGCAATGACGGCGGCCATCTCCGCGTCGCTCAGGCCCGACGGCGGCATGATGGGCGCAAAGCCCGCCACCACCTGCGCATTCGGCTCGACCATCGACTTCTTCAGGTAGGCGTCGTCGACCTTCACGCTGCTGCCGTCGACGAGCTTCTCCTCCTTGCCGAACAGGCCCTTCCACGTCGGGCCCACGCCGGCCTTGCCGTCCAGGCTGTGGCAGGCCACGCAGCCGCGCGACTGCGACAGCTGCTGCCCCTGCGCGATCAGCTCCGGCCCCTGCGCGGCCGGCGCGGCGGCCTTTGCGAGGATGGCGGCATAGGTCGGCTGCGCGGCGAGCCAGGTGCGGTACTGCGCCTCGGGCTCGATCACGACGTGGCTGCGCATGTTGTAGTGCGACACGCCGCAGAACTCGGCGCACATCACCTCGTACTTTCCGGACTTCGTCGCCGTGAACCAGAAGGTGGAGACGTGCCCGGGCACCATGTCGAGCTTCACGCGGATCTGCGGCACGTAGAAGTTGTGCAGCACGTCGAGCGAGCGCTGCACGGCGCGGATCGGCTTGCCCTCCGGCAGGTGCAGCTCGGCGCCGTCCACGAGCACGTCGTCCTTGCCGCGCGGGTCGTCCGGGTTGATGCCGTATGGGTTGTCGTTGGTCACGAAGCGCGCGTCGGTGAGGCCGAGGTGGCCGTCCGCGCCCGGCATGCGGTAGCGCCACTGCCACTGGCGTCCCACCACCTCGAACACCATCGCGTCCTCCGGGACGTCGATCAGGTCGGCGTAGGCCCACAGCCCCGGCGCGAGCATCGCGACCACGCCGGCGGTGGTCACTCCGGTGAGCCACCACTCGAGCTTCGTGTTGTGCGGCTCGTAGGCGGCGCGGTGGCCGTCACGGTTGCGGAACTTGACGACCGCGTAGGCGATGAAGAGGTTGATCGCCACGAACACCACGCCGGTGATCACGAGCGTGATCCACAGCGTGTCGTCCATCAGCTTCCAGTTCGACGCCAGCGGGGTCAGCCACCACGGGCTCCACAGCTGGAAGACGACGGCTCCCACAGCAATCAGCACGAGCACGACAGCCAACACCATTCCGGGTCTCCTGTCTGGGTCGCCCCGTGCCGTGCTGACGCGGGGCGGCTCTACGGTCCATTGCCGCGGGGCATCGTAGCGCCTGATCCGGCTCGTGGCTATCGGCGGGGAAGCGCCGGCCTGCACGAGCGCGTCTCCTGTTATGGTGCCCCTTCGCAGTCGCGCAGTTGTATCGAAAACCGTGCAGGGTGCCTGCACGAGTAAACCCGAGGGAACGATGATGGAGACAGTGAAGGTGCGCCGCGACGGCCCGGTGTGGCTCGTCACGATCGACCGCCCCCAGGCGCGCAACGCCGTCGACGGCGAGACTGCACGAGCCCTGCTCGAAGCCTTCGAGGCGTTTGAAGCTGATGCCGACGCCAGGGTGGCGGTGCTCGCGGGGGCGGGCGCCCATTTCTGCGCAGGTGCGGATCTGAAGTCCGTCGCCGCCAGCGGTGAGGTGGGCCTCGCGCTCGACGGCGACATGGGCCGTCCGGGCCCGATGGGTCCCACGCGGCTTCGCCTGTCCAAGCCGGTCATCGCGGCGGTCGCCGGCTACGCGGTGGCCGGCGGCCTGGAGCTGGCGTTGTGGTGCGACCTGCGGGTCGCCGACGACACCGCCAAGTTCGGCGTGTTCTGCAGGCGATGGGGCGTGCCGCTGGTCGACGGCGGCACCGTGCGGCTGCCGCGGCTCATCGGCGAGAGCCGGGCGCTCGACCTCATCCTCAGCGGCCGCGTCGTCGACGCGGACGAGGCCCTCGCGATGGGGCTCGTGAACCGCAAGGTGCGCGCCGGCCAGGCGCTGCCCGCGGCGCTGGCGCTGGCAGCGGAGCTCGCCGCGCTGCCGCAGACCTGCCTGCGCAGCGACCTCGCCAGCGTGCGGGCCCAGTCCGGCCGCCCGTTCGACGAGGCCATGAAGACCGAGTTCGCGCTCGGGCTCGCGACGCTGCGCAGCGGTGAAAGCCAGGAAGGCGCCGCACGCTTTGCGCGCGGCGCCGGCCGTCACGGAGCGAAGGCGGGCAGCTGACGCCGCCGCCTTCGGCTCACTGGCGGATCATCAGCAGGCCCTGGCGCGGCCCCAGCGTGACGGTCGACTCGGCCCTGCCGTTGTTCACCGACGGGTCCTGCGCGCCGGCCAGCCGCTGGTAGCCCGGGCCCACGTCGATCGATGCCGTGGCCGTCTTGCTCGGATTCACGAGCACGATCCCGTTCGTGTAGCGGCGCATCCAGATGCCGTTCCGGGCCGGCACCCTCGGCGGCGCCTCGGCGGCGTCGCCGAGCGGCGCGCCGTAGTCGTCGATCCAGTTCGGCTTCATCGTCCCGCTGGACGGGATGTGCACGAAGTAGCCGTTCTCCAGCAGCGCCGAGGCGAGGCCGTAGCGGATCGTGCGGTAGTCCGTCGGCTCCGCGAACGTGTTCAGAAACACGTTGCCGGGCACGCGGGTGCGCGTCAACGCCGTGCGGTAGGTGGCCATCGCCGCGTCCCAGCCGGCCCACGTCTCGAGCGACCACGACTTGCCGAACAAGCCCTCGTAGAAGGCACCGTCGAGCACGTCGTCGTACTCCGAGAAGTTCAGGTCGTTGTTGATGTTGCCCATCACCTTCAGGTTCGGCGACACCGCGCGCACGTTGGCCACGTAGTCGGCCATCGCCTGGCGATAGATCGCATTGGCCTCCGCGCTGCCGGCCTCCAGGTTCACGCCGTTGCGCTTCCAGTCGGCATCGGTGCGCGTCTTGTGCCAGAAGTTGTCGATGAAGAGGTAGTCCGTGCTCGGCGACTTGCTGAACCACACCCGGTTGTCCACCGACCACTTGAACTGCGCGAAGGACTGGCCGCGATCGTTCGGCGGCGCGTAGCTGCTGAAGTTGATGTCGCAGTTGCGGTACTCGGTGGTCCACTGCACGCGGGCACCCGTGTCCGCATCGCGCAGCCACCAGTTGTTGCGCGTCACTTCTGTCGACACCTCGTAGGAGTCATCCACCGTGCGCGGGTGGCACATCACCTCGTTGACGGCGGTGTACTGAGCCACCGGCAGCCCCGGCTTGCGCGCCTTCAGCGCCGCCGCCATCGCTTCCAGCTTCGCACCGCCCATGCCCCGCGTGATGCTCAGGATGACGAAGTGGTACTTGGCCAGCAGGTCCTGCTGCGCGGTCGTGGTGTTGCGGCTGTAGTCGAGCGCGGCCACGCGCGGCGTGGCGTACACCCTCGGGGTGCAGGGCTCCGGCACCTTCACCATCAGCAGGCCCTCGCGCGGCCCGAGCGTGACGACCGACTGCACGGCGCCGCTGTTCACGGCGGGATCCTGCGAGCCGGCCAGGCGCTGGTAGCCCGCGCCCACGTCGATGGTGGCCGCGTCGGTGCGGCTCGGGTTCACGAGCACCAGGCCGTTCTCGAAGCGGCGCAGGTAGATCCCGTTCTGGGCCGGCGCCAGCGGCGGCGCCTCGGCCGCCTCTCCGAGCTGCGCCGAGTACTCGTCGTACCAGGCCGGCAGCTGGCTGCCCGACGCCGGAACGAACATGAACAGGCCGTTGTCCATCAGCGCGGACGCGAGGCCGTAGCGCAGCGTCGCATAGTCGGTGGGCGAGGTTCCGTAGACGGAGAACACCACCTTGCCGCCGGCCTTCGTGCGCGCGATGGCTGCGCGGTAGCGCTCCATCGCGGCGTCCCAGCCCTGCATCGACTCGAGCGACCAGGTCTTGCCGATCATCCCGTCGAGGAACGCGGCATCGAGCTGGCCGTCGAACTCGGGCGCGGACAGGTCGTTGCTGTTGTCCAGCCCGCCCATGATCTTCACCGCCGGTGCCAGCGCGCGCAGGCTCGACCAGTAGGCGGCATAGCCGGCGCGCATGGCGGTCTGCACCGCGGGATCGGTGCGCAGCTGGTCCGTGCCGTTGCGGCGCCAGTCGGCGTCGACGCGCGGCCGCGCCCAGGCGTTGGCCGTGAAGGCGTAGTCCAGCGGCGTCGCGGCGAAATACACGCCGAAGTCGTGCGCGGCCTTGAACTGCGGGTAGCGCTGGCCGGCCCCGTTCGGCTGCGCCCAGCCGGTCATGTTCACCGCCCAGGTGCTGCCGGCCGTCCAGCTCACCGAGCTGCCGTCGGCCTTCTTCAGCCACCAGCCATTGGCCGTCGCCTCCGTCGCGAGCGCGTAGGCATAGTCCGTCGCGGCCGGCGCCGGGCGCACGTCGGGGAAGTTGAGGTACTGCGCCAGTGCCGCTCTGGAGTTGATCGCCTTCACGCCCTCGACGAAATCCGTCGTTCGCGCGGCGTCGGTCGGCATGTTCACCACCGACAGGGCGAAGCGCGCCAGCAGGGCCTGGCGCTCGGCGCTGGTGTCGCGCGTCATGTCCCAGGCCGCCACCTGCGGGCTCGCGTACCGGGGGCTCGGGCAGCTCGATGCCGCCTGGGCCACTTCCCGGTCCATGGCGGCCGCGGCGGGAGCCGCGAACGTGCTCGACGGCGCGGGCGTGTCGGTCGTCGGGGTGGATTCGGTCGTCGCGGTGGATTCGGTCGTGGCCGGCGTCGCGCCCGGGTCGGCGCCCGTGGGCGCGCCGCCGCCGCAGGCTCCGAGCAGGAGCGCCGACATGACGGCTTCCGGCCAGCAGAAGGCGGCGGGGATCTAGCGTTTGTGATGACATGAAAAACTCCCTGTAATGGGTCGTAACGGCACCGCGCCAGGCGGCGCCGCTCGAGGTCAAGCGTGGGGAGCGGTCGACGGTCCAGGCCGGAAGACGTCAGGGAGACGCGGGCCAGTACCGGTACTGCGATGCGTTGTCAGACGAGGGTCTGAGCTCTGTGCGCAAGAGGTCTACGGACGCCAGGCACTTTTTTTGAGCGCCGTTACGTAAGCAGCCGTTAGCCAGCGTTTAGCATGGGGGCGACGTACGAGGGGGGCTTCGATGAAGCATGCATGGGCCGTGCTGGCGCTGGTGGCGCCCACCATCGCTGCGACGGCCGCCGATCTCAGCGCCGTCGAGCGGCGCTGGCTCCAGGCCGGCCTGCCCGTGCTGGCCTACGCGCGCCAGCAGCACCTCCCGGTGGACATCGTCGTCCAGCCCCAGGAAGCCCCCGGCCATGCGCCGATGGCCATGGACTACGTGGAGGGCCGCTGCAAGCTGGTGCTGTCGATGCGCGGCAACCCCGCGGCCGACGCAGCCCTTGCGGCCGCGCCGCCCGCGCTGCACGACGTCGTCATGGAAGCCATCGTCGCCCACGAAGTGGCCCACTGCTGGCGCCATGTCCAGGGCCGCTGGAATGCCCTGCCCGCCGGCTTCGTCGAACCGGGCGCGCCGGGGGCTGCCGCTACTCGCACGGCCTGGCACGCAATGCGCGCGACGCGGCGCGAGGAAGGCTATGCCGACCTGGCCGGCCTCGCGTGGATCGCAGCGCCGGCATCCCGGACGCTACTCGCAGGTGCACGACTGGCTCGTGCGCGTGCGGGACCACCAGCCCGTGGCGGGCAGCCACCATGACACGCGCACGTGGCTCGGGCTGGCCGCCGACCCGGCTGTCTTCGATCCCTCGGCAGACCCGTTCGAGCAGGTGCAAGGCCTCTGGCAGCTAGGACTGCAAGCGTCCCTAGCGACGGCAAGCCCGCCGCGTGGCACAGTGCAAGTCCCGTATCGCACCGCCTTCGAAGGAGCTCACATGGCCAGAACCGGACTCGACCAGAACGCATTGATCGACATGTTCGCCAGCGCCAGCGCGAAGCAGAGCGCGCAGCTGCGCGATGCGGTCCGCAAGGCGACGCTCGGCGCGCTCCAGGGGCGCGAGCTCACGCTCAAGAACATCCGTGGCGTGCTGAAGACCGTCACCGAGGCGGCGAACACCGGCCTGGCGAAGAACGTCACGCCCGGTCTTGACGTCGAGTCGATGCTCGACGGGGCCGTCGCCGGGATGGACGACGCGCTGCTCAAGGCCGTCGAAGCCAACCGTGCCGCGCTGCAGCAGTTCGTCGACCAGGGCGTCGGCCTGCAGGAAAAGCAGCTCAAGAAGGCGCTGGGCGACCTCGAGAAGTTCGAGGACACCATGATCGACGCGATGAAGAAATCCGCCCAGGGCGCGGGATCCCCGCTCGGACCGCAATGGGAGCAGGTGCTCGACAAGCTGCAGCTCAAGGGCACGCTGTCGGGCGCGCAGGCCACGAGCACGGTGGAGCAGTTCGCCTCGCAGATGCAGACGGCGGTGCGCGACAGCCGCGCCGCCGGCGTGAAGGCAGCGCAGGCGCTGGCCGAGAGCTACTCGGCGTTCGTCAGCGGCGTGCTCATCGGCATGTCGGATGCGCTGAACGAGGGCGGCGCGGCGGCCAAGACCAAGAGCCGCAAGTAGCGAACCAGGCTCACCGGACTACCCTGCGCCTCAGGAGGCGGGCAGGTAGCGCACGGCCAGCACGCCGTCGATCGACGCGATGTCCTTCAGCACCGCGTCGGCGACGGGGCTGTCCACGTCGACCAGCGTGTAGGCCATCTCGCCGCGCGACTTGTTCACCATGTTGTGAATGTTCAGGCCCGCCTGCGCCATGGCGGTGGAGATCTGCCCCACCATGTTCGGCACGTTGGCGTTGGCGATCGCCACCCGATAGGCCGATTCCCGCGCCATGGATACCGTGGGGAAGTTCACCGCGTTCGCCACGTTGCCGTTCTCGAGGTAGTCGCGCAGCTGGTCGACCACCATCGCGGCGCAGTTCTCCTCGGCCTCGCGCGTGGAGGCGCCGAGATGGGGCAGGGCCACCACGCGCTCGTGGCCGTTGATCACCACGCTCGGGAAATCGCACACGTACCAGGCGAGCCGCCGCTCCTCGAGCGCACCCAGCACGGCCGCTTCGTTCACGACGCCGTCGCGCGAGAAGTTGAGCAGCACGGAGCCCGGGCGCATCAGCGCGGCATTCGCCGGGCCGATCAGGTCGCGAGTGGCGGCGACGAGCGGCACGTGCAGCGTCACGAAGTGGGCGTTGCGCAGCACCTCGGCCACGCTGGCGGCCTTCTTCACCTGCGAGGGGAGGCTCCAGGCCGCGTCGACCGTGATTTCAGGATCGTGGCCGAGCACGTTCATGCCGAGCTTGATCGCGGCATCGGCCACCAGGCAGCCGATCTTTCCGAGGCCGATCACGCCGAGCGTCTGGCCCGCGAGCTCGAAGCCGGCGAACGACTTCTTGCCGTCCTCGACCGTGCGGTCCATGTCGGGCGCCTGCTTGTCGAGCGTGTCGACGAAGCGCAGCGCCGGCTGCAGGTTGCGCGCCGCCATCAGCATGCCGGCCAGCACGAGCTCCTTCACGGCGTTGGCGTTCGCGCCGGGCGCGTTGAACACCGGCACGCCGCGCGCGCTCATGGCATCCACCGGGATGTTGTTGGTGCCGGCGCCGGCGCGGCCCACGGCGAGCACCGACGGCGCGATGGCCATGCCGTGCATGTCGGCCGAGCGCACCAGCACGGCGTCGGGCCGCGCGATGTCGTTGCCCACCGTGTACTGCTCGGCCGGAAGGCGCTGCAAGCCGCGCGGCGACACGGCGTTGAGCACGAGGACCTGAAACGGCTTACGCATGCGCGGCCTCGAATTCCTTCATGTACGCCACCAGCGCCTTGACGCCCTCCACCGGCATCGCGTTGTAGATCGACGCCCGCATGCCGCCCACCGAGCGGTGGCCCTTGAGCTGGACCATGCCGCGCGCCTGCGCGCCCTTCAGGAACGCGTCGTCCAGCGACTCGTCGCGCAGCTTGAACGGCACGTTCATCAGCGAGCGGTCTTCCCGGGCGACCGGGCTCGAGTAGAACGACGACGCATCGAGCAGGTCGTACAGCAGCGCCGCCTTGGCGCGGTTGTGCTGCTTCCATGGCCGCCACGCCGCCCTGCGCCTTGATCCAGTGCATCACCAGCCCGGCGATGTAGATCGCATAGGTGGGCGGCGTGTTCAGCATGGAGTCGTTGTCGGCCTGCTGCTTGTAGTCGAAGGCCGAAGGCGTGATCGGCAGCGCCTGGCCGATGAGGTCGTCGCGCACGATCACCACCGTGAGGCCGGACGGCCCCATGTTCTTCTGCGCGCCGGCGTAGATCAGCCCGTAGCGGCTCACGTCGACGGCGCGCGACAGGATGTTGGACGACATGTCGGCCACCAGCGGCACGGCGCCGGTGTCGGGCGTCCAGTGGTATTCGACGCCGCCGATGGTCTCGTTGGCGCAGATGTGCACGTAGGCGGCGTTCGGGTCGAGCTTCCACTCCGACTGCTTCGGCACGTGCGTGAAGCGGCTCGACTCGGCCGTGGCGGCGATGCTCACGGTGCAGTACTTCTTGGCGTCCTTGATCGACTTCTTGGACCACTCGCCGGTGTCCACGTAGTCGGCGCTCGTGCGGCCGCGCAGCAGGTTCATCGGCACGAAGGCGTTCTGCCCGATGGCGCCGCCCTGCAGGAACAGCACCTTGTAGTTCGACGGCACGCCGAGCAGCTCGCGCAGCAGCGCCTCGGCCTCGGCATGGATGGCCATGTACTCCTTGCCGCGGTGGCTCATCTCCATCACCGACATGCCGCTGCCGTGCCAGTCGAGCATTTCGTCGGCCGCCTGTCGCAGCACGGGTTCGGGCAGCGCGGCCGGGCCGGCGCTGAAGTTGAAGACACGGGTCATTCTGGAAACTCCCAAGGGTTCGAGTGCAAGCAAGGAGGCAATGCTAACGGCTGCGGTGCCCTTCGCCGGATGCGCCATCGCTTCGCACGGGCCGCCATCCTTCGCCCGGCGGCCTCGGAGGATAGGCGGCCTTTTCGCCAGGACCGACGCCGTGCCGCTCAAGATTCCCTTCACTTCACTCGTCGTCACCGGACATCGCGGCAGCGGGCTGACCGGCAGCCAGTCGATTCCATGGGTTCAGGCTCTCAGCGGCCAGAAGAAGGACGCCTACGCAGCCAGGGCGCGCACGGCCGGACATCCCGAACTGCTGCCACGACCGAAGCCGCGAAACGCGCTGCCAGCGCTCAGCATCAAGCGCATGACCGACTACACGCGTTTCCCCGACGACAAGGCGGTGGCGAAGGCGGCTGCGCGGACGACGCTGGAGCCGGGGACCCCGCCCGAAGTGGCCGCGGCAGTGTCGAACCATCTGGACCGCGCGTTCAAGGCGCATGCCGCGCCGCTGATCCTCGTCGGCGAGCAGCACAGTCGAAGGACCTCGCTGATGATCAACCTGGCCGCCATCGCCAGCGCCAAAGGCAGGAACGCCGTCGTCCTGTTCGAGCGCGGGCCCGACGAGATCGAGAAGCTCGTGGGTCACGCGGACATGCTGGATGTGGAGCTCAGGGTCGATTTCTTCTCCGCCATCGAGGCCAGACGCAAGGTCATGCGCGATCTGAGCCTGGATGCGACGCGCGAGACCACGGCGGACATCCTGATGGCCTACGTGGCGGACAAGGCGGGCGCCCGCATCGGTGCCTTCGACACCCCGGGGGCACGGCCGCCGACCAGGCGGAGCGCGAGGAGGCGATGGAAAAGGCCATTCGCGACGCCGTCGCGCAGAACGACGGTCCGGTGATCGTCATCATGGGAGCCAAGCACCTGCCGCGCATCCACGACCATGTCGAAGGGCTGCTGGACGTCGCGGCGATATCGGTGGTGTCGGCGCAGATCGAGCACCCGCAGACGTCCGACTTCCGCAAACGAAGCAGTTACCTGCTTGCCAACGACGACATCCTGAAGATCCGATCCGACCCGGCGCTGGACCGCGCCGTGGCGTGGGATCCGCTCACTTATGCCGAGGACTTGCTCAACCCGGGCCAAGACGTCCTGGTCCCGCAGGTGCAGCAGCCATACGGCGTACCCGGGCCGAGCACGTTCACCAGACCCTGATCGCGGCCGCGCCCGCGAGTGGTTTCAATACTCTTTCCCCAGGACCGACGCCGTGCCGCTCAAGATTCCCTTCACTTCACTCGTCGTCACCGGACATCGCGGCACGGCGCTGACCGAACGCCAGGACAACCCGCTGGTCAAGTTAGCCACCGGGCAGCCGAAGGACGACTGGGCGACCCGGTGGGCCGGCGAGCCCTGTCTGCTTCCCCGGCCCAAGCCGCGAGGCGCGCTGCCCGGGTTCAGCATCAAGCGGATGACTGATTTCACGCGTCTCGTCGACCATCAGGCGCTGGCCCGGGCTTCGAGGCGGTCGACACTGGACCTCGCCAACCCGGATCAAGTGGTGGCGGCCGTGAGGCAGCACCTGGGCGAGCGGCTGCGGTCGCTGGGACAGACGGACGACCACCACACCCCGTTGATCCTCGTGGGCGAGGCCCATGGCGAGCGGACGTCCCTGATGATGAACTTGGCCACGATCGCCTGCGTCAAGGACCGCAACGCCATCGTGCTGCTGGAGCGGACGCGCACCGATGTTGACGGCGTGGTCCGAGAGGCCGCTCTGCTCGACGAAATGATCGAGAACGATCTGCTGCATTGCATCGGGACGGTGCAGTCCGCGCTGCAGGACGGAAAGAGCAAGGAGAGGATGTTCGACATCCTGACCGCCTACGTGGCGGCCAAGGCGGGGGCGCGGGTCGGATCGTTCGACAAGAGGCATCGCCAGGCGTCCAACAAGAACGAACGCGAGGCGGTAATGGAAGAGGAAATCCGAAACCGCCTGGAGGCGGCCGACGGACCCGTGCTGGTGATCATGGGCTCCAACCACCTGCCCTACATGCACGACCACTTCGATGGCGATGTGGCCTTCGTGGCGCTCACGACGATCGTCGGACAGAACGAGAACCCGCCGAGCGCCGAACATCGCAAGCGCAGCAGCTACCTGTTCGCCAATGACGACATCCTCAAGATTCGCGCCACGCCGGCGCTGGAGACAGGGCCTTTCGACGCGCTGACGTTCGCCGGCGGGCTGGTCGACCTCTCGCCGACGCCACGCCCGCCGGGATCCACGCTCTCCTACGGCATTGGCGGGCCCAGCCGCTTCGCCCCGCCAGACTGACGAGGCGGCCCGGTCAGGCGGCCACCGTCGTCGCCGCGTCCCGATACTCCTCGATCCGGTCGAAGTTCATGTAGCGGTACACCGTCGCGCCGTCCTGGTTGATGACGCCCATGTCGGCGTGGTACTCGGCCACGGTCGGAATGCGGCCGAGCTTGGACGCGATCGCGGCCAGCTCCGCCGACGCCAGGAACACGTTCGTGTTGCGCCCGAGCCGGTTCGGGAAGTTGCGCGTGCTCGTCGACACCACGGTCGCGCCTTCGCGCACCTGCGCCTGGTTGCCCATGCACAGGCTGCAGCCCGGCGGCTCCATGCGCGCGCCGGCGGCGCCGAAGGTGCCGTAGTGGCCTTCCTTCGTCAGCTCGCTGGCGTCCATCTTGGTCGGCGGCGCCACCCACAGCTTCACCGGGATGTCGCGCTGCCCGTCCAGCAGCTTGCTGGCGGCGCGGAAATGGCCGATGTTCGTCATGCACGAGCCGATGAACACCTCGTCGATCGGCGTGTTCTGCACCGCAGACAGCGGCTTGGCGTCGTCCGGGTCGTTCGGGCAGCAGAGGATCGGCTCGGTGATCTCGTCGAGGTCGATCTCGACCACCGCCGCGTACTCGGCGTCGGCGTCGGGCGCCAGCAGCTTCGGGTCGGCCAGCCACTGCTCCATCGCGCCGATGCGCCGCTCCAGGCTGCGCCGGTCCTGGTAGCCCTGGGCGATCATGTTCTTCAGCAGCACGATGTTCGACCTCAGGTACTCGACGATCGGCTCCTGGTTCAGCCGCACCGTGCAGCCGGCGGCGCTGCGCTCGGCCGACGCGTCGCTCAGCTCGAACGCCTGCTCCACCTTCAGGTCCGGCAGCCCCTCGATCTCCAGGATGCGGCCGGAGAAGACGTTCTTCTTGCCCGCCTTGGCCACCGTCAGCAGCCCCTGCCGGATCGCGTACAGCGGGATGGCGTGCACCAGGTCGCGCAGCGTGATGCCGGGCTGCATCGTGCCCTTGAAGCGCACCAGCACGCTCTCGGGCATGTCCAGCGGCATCACGCCGGTGGCGGCGGCGAAGGCCACGAGCCCGGAGCCCGCGGGGAAGCTGATGCCGATCGGAAAGCGCGTGTGCGAGTCGGCGCCGGTGCCCACGGTGTCCGGCAGCAGCATGCGGTTCAGCCACGAGTGGATCACGCCGTCGCCCGGGCGCAGCGAGATGCCGCCGCGCGTGCTGATGAAGGCCGGCAGCTCGCGGTGCGTCTTCACGTCCACCGGCTTCGGGTACGCCGAGGTGTGGCAGAAGCTCTGCATCACGAGGTCGGCGGAGAACCCGAGGCATGCGAGGTCCTTCAGCTCGTCGCGCGTCATCGGGCCGGTGGTGTCCTGGCTGCCGACGGAGGTCATGCGCGGCTCGCAGTAGGTGCCCGGGCGCACGCCGACGCCGGCCGGCAGCCCGCAGGCGCGGCCCACCATCTTCTGCGCCACCGTGTAGCCCTTGTTGGACGCCGCCACCGGCTGCGGCAGGCGGAACACGGTCGAGGCGGGCAGGCCCAGGAACTCGCGCGCCTTCGCGGTGAGCGAGCGCCCGATGATGAGGTTGATGCGGCCGCCGGCGCGCACCTCGTCGAGCAGCACGTCGTTCTTCAGCGCGAAGGTGGCCACGGTCTCGCCGTTCTTCACGACGCGGCCGTCGTACGGGTGGATGTCGATCACGTCGCCCATCTCGAGCCTGGAGACGTCCACCTCGATGGGCAGCGCGCCGGCGTCTTCCTGCGTGTTGAAGAAGATCGGCGCGATCTTGCCGCCGAGGCAGACGCCGCCGAAGCGCTTGTTGGGCACGAACGGGATGTCCTCTCCGGTGTGCCAGATCACGCTGTTGGTGGCGCTCTTGCGGCTCGAGCCGGTGCCCACCACGTCGCCGACGTAGGCCACGAGGTGGCCGCGGCGCCTGAGCTCCTCGATGAACGCGATCGGGCCACGCTTGCCGTCTTCCTCCGGCACGATGCCGGGGCGGGCGTTCTTCAGCATGGCCAGCGCGTGCAGGGGGATGTCCGGGCGGCTCCAGGCATCGGGCGCGGGGGACAGGTCGTCGGTATTGGTCTCGCCGGCCACCTTGAACACGGTGGCGGTGATCGTCCTGGCCACCTCCGGCCGGCTCGTGAACCACTCGGCGTCGGCCCAGCTGCGCACCACGGCGGCGGCATGCGCGTTCCCGGCCCGGGCCTTCTCGGCCACGTCGTGGAAGCAGTCGAACATCAGCAGCGTCTTCTTCAGCCCGGCGGCGGCCACCGGCGCGAGCTCCGCGTCGTCGAGCAGATCGATCAGCGGCTTCACGTTGTAGCCGCCCACCATCGTGCCCAGCAACTCGGCCGCCCGCGCGCGCGGCAGCAGCTTCACCTGCAGGTCGCCGTGCGCCACGGCGGCAAGGAACGAGGCCTTGACCTTGGCCGCGTCGTCCACACCGGGAGGCACGCGATGCGTGAGCAGGTCCAGCAGGAACGCCGCCTCGCCCTCTGGCGGCGACTTGACCAGCTCGACGAGCGCGGCGGTCTGCTCGGCGGTGAGCGGCAGCGGCGGAATGCCGAGCGCGGCGCGCTCGGCGGCATGTTGGCGGTAGGGGATCAGCATGGGAAAGCTCCTGAGGGTACTCTGCTATTTTATGTCTTATATAAGACTTGCCAAGTCGTTTTTTGGCCGCCGGCCTTTGCGGCGCGTGAAAAATCAGCGCGTGGGAGTGGAGGCCGGCGGGGCCGGCGCAACCGCCGACGCCGCTTCTGCCGCCGCCGAGGCGGCCACCGCCGCGGCCGATGCCGCCGAAGCGGCCGCTGCCGCAGCCACGGAAGCCGCCGCGGCAGCGGCTTCGGCCTCCAGGGCCGCCTTGGACGGATCGATCCCGATGCCCGGCTTGGCCTGCGCGGCGCCTGGGCCGACTGGCGCGCCAGGCGCTGCTCGTCGTGCATGCACTCGTCCACCAGCCGGCGGCCCTGGCGCACGTCCATCAGCATGGATTTGCTCGGGATCTGGATCATCAGCACGCGGCCGTCGACATCCTCGAAACGCAAGGCACCGGTCGTGGACAGCACCGGCTTCATCGTGTACTTGAGCTTTCCGAAGCGCACGTCCACGTAGCCGACATGCGTGGCGTGACGGGCGACGTGCAAGGTCTGGCTGAACTCGCAGGCGTAGTCGCCGTAGTGCGCGAAATCGGCCGCGTGGCGCTGCTTTTCGTCGGCGTCCACGAGCACGGGCACCGGCGGCGTCGCCTTGGCCGGCGCCTTGCTCGCGGCGCGCGGCTTCTTCGCCGGCGCTTGCGTCTGCGCCTGCGCCTGGGCCGGCACGGCAGCCGCCAGTGCCAGCAGGAGAATTCGAGGAAATGTGCATCAGGTGTTCGTCGTCGAAGTAGGTGCGTCGCACCTCGGCCGGCAGCTGCGGGCCGCCGGCATACGAGGTGCGGTGGGCGCGTTCGAGCACCTGCCAGAAGTAGCGGTAGCTCGCACGGTCCTGGAGGGTGTCGTGGTGGCGGATGGGCGCCCACCCGGCGGCCTGCGCGGCCGCCACGATCTCGATGGCCAGGTCCACCTCCGCGGTGGTCGGCGTGAAGGCGTCGACGATCGGCCGGATCTGCGCGGGGTGGATGCTCCACATGCGGGTGTAGCCGAGCTGGCGGCAGGCCTTCGTCGCCGCTTCCTGCAGCGCGGCGGCATGCTTGAACTCGGTGACGACGCAATGCGACGGCGTCTTGCCGTGAGCGTGGCAGGCCGCGGAAATCTCGAGCTTGGCGCGCAGCACCAGCGGATGCTCGAACTGCCCCTTCACGCTCATGCCCGCCTGCGGGATGGCGCCGCGGTGCGCAGCGACGAAATCCATCAGCCCGAACGAGAGCGATTCGATGCGCGGGTGCGCCGCCAGCGCGAACACCTCGCGCAGCGCGCCATGGGTCTCGACCAGCGCATGCACGGGAATCTCGCGACCGCCGGCACGCGCGTCGATGAAGTCGACCGCGCGCTGCAGGTCCACCAGCCCGCGCACCTTCGGCACCATCACGTAGGCGAGGCGCGGGCCCGCGCCGCCCACCACCGCCTCGACCAGCGCCTCGAACGCCGGATGATCCACGGGCACGAGGCGGGCGCCGACCCGGCCGTGGCGGTTCAGCGGCGAGTTCACGAGCTCCGCCATCAGCGCCCCGTGCTCGGCCTCGCCACCCACGGGCGCCCCGTCCTCGGCGTCGAGCGTCACGTCGAACACCGGCCCCATCTCGCCCTGCAGCTCCAGGCTCTTGCGCATGCGCGCCTCGACCCCGGCGTAGTGGTCGCACACCGGCAGCGCCGACGACGCCGGCTCGCCGGGGTCGAACAGCGCTTCGCGGGGATGCGCCGCGCGGTCAGCCATGGCTAGACGAGGCGCAGGTCGTTTCGGGTCGAACGTGCTTCACGCCCTCCTGCTCTTCCAGCAGTTCCTTCAGCGTGAGGTTGATGCGCTCGCGGCTGAAGTCGTCGATCGGCAGGCCCTCGACGAGGCTGTACCGGCCGCCGGCAGTGGTCACGGGGAAGCCGAAAATCACGTCCGCCGGGATGCCGTAGTCGCCGTCGCTCGGCACGCCCATCGTCACCCACTTGCCTTGGGTACCGAGCGCCCAGTCATGCATGTGGTCGATGGCGGCATTGGCCGCCGATGCCGCCGAGCTCAGGCCGCGCGCCTCGATGATCGCCGCGCCGCGCTTGCCCACCGTGGGCAGGAACACGTCCTTGTTCCAGGGCTGGTCATTGATGAGGTCCTTCACCGCCTGGCCGTCGACGGTCGCGAAGCGGTAGTCGGCGTACATGGTGGGCGAGTGGTTGCCCCACACCGTCATCTTCTCGATCGCGCTCACAGGCTTGCCGATCTTCGCGGCCACCTGCGAGAGGGCGCGGTTGTGGTCCAGGCGCAGCATGGCGGTGAAGTTCGTGCGCGGCAGGTCGGGCGCGCTCTTCATCGCGATGTAAGCGTTGGTATTGGCCGGGTTGCCCACCACCAGCACGCGCACGTCGCGCGACGCGGCGGCGTTCAGCGCCTTGCCCTGCGCGGTGAAGATCTGCGCATTGGCGCTCAGCAGGTCCTTGCGCTCCATGCCGGGGCCGCGGGGCCGGGCGCCGACCAGCAGGGCGTAGTCGGTGTCCTTGAAGGCCGCGTTCGCGTCGCTGTGCGCCTGCATGCCGGCCAGGAGCGGGAACGCGCAATCCTCTAGCTCCATCATCACGCCTTTGAGCGCCTTCTGCGCCTTATCGTCCGGAATTTCCAGCAACTGCAGGATCACCGGCTGGTCGCGGCCCAGCATCTCGCCCGCCGCGATGCGGAAGAGCAGGGCGTAACCGATCTGGCCGGCGGCGCCGGTGACGGCGACGCGGACGGGCTTCTTGCTCATGGGGAACTCCAGGAAGTCGGGTGGAAAACTACCATCCAGTTTAGGCGCAATCTCGACGTTTACCGGGGCTGCGTCGCCTGATCCTATGTCTTATATAAGACAAAGGTTTGTGGACTCGCCCGGCGCCCTGTGATGCAATGCCGGCCATGTCCTCCGCCACCTCGCAGGCCGCCGCACCCGATGCCCGCGGCGGCCCCGCCTACAGCCCGCTGTACCGCCAGATCAAGGGGTTGATCACCGCGAGCCTGCAGTCCGGCGAATGGAAGCCGGGCGAGGCGATTCCGAGCGAAATGGAGCTGGCAGCCCGCTTCAAGGTGAGCCAGGGCACGGTGCGCAAGGCGATCGACGAGCTCGCCACCGAGAACCTGCTGGTGCGCCGGCAGGGCAAGGGCACGTTCGTCGCCACCCATGCCGAGGAGCGCACGCAGTACCGCTTCCTGCGGCTCGTCCCGGACGACGGCGTGCCCGAGGACAGGACACGCCGCTTCCTCGATTGCCGCCGCATGCGCGCACCCGCCGAAATCGGGCGAGCGCTCGACCTCAAGAGCGGCGACGCCGCGATCCAGGTCAAGCGGCTGCTTTCCTATCGCGGCACGCCGGTCGTGCTCGACGACATCTGGCTGCCCGGCGCGCTGTTCAAGGGGCTCACGGCCGAGCGCCTGTCCGACTACCGCGGCCCGCTGTACCGCCTGTTCGAGGCGGAGTTCGGCGTGCCGATGATCCGCGCCGAGGAGAAGATCCGCGCCGTCGCGGCCGATGCCGACGCCGCCGCGCTGCTGCAGCTGCCGGCCGGCGCACCGCTGCTGTCGGTGGAGCGCCTCTCGCACACCTACGGCGACCGGCCGGTGGAGGTGCGCCGAGGCCTCTACAACACCGAATCGCACTTCTACCGCAACGAGCTGAGCTGAGCGGGCGGGACCCGGCGCAGCGGTCCCCCGAGGCCGCCTGCTGCATTAGCCATAAAATCCTTCGGTTACGTCAAACCGAGGTAGGGCATGGCAGAAGAAATCGCGCCGACCGTCAAGAGCCCACGCGTCTACACGAACATCCACGTCACGCAGATCATTCGGTATCGAATGCCGATGGCCGCGATCGTGTCGATCCTCCATCGCATCAGCGGCGCGCTCCTGTTCCTGCTGCTTCCCCTGGCCATCTGGCTGTTCGACACCAGCGTCACCTCCGAGATCACCTTCGACCGCTTCCGCAGCGTGTTCGCGGGCGGCGTCGGCTTTTTGCCCGGCTGGTTCCTCAAGCTCGTGGTGCTCGCGATGATCTGGGGCTACCTGGTGCACTTCATCGCCGGCCTGCGCCACCTCTGGATGGACGCGACGCACAGCGTGTCCATGCAGCAGGGGCGCGTTTCGGCGAACGTCACGCTGGTGCTCAGCACGCTGCTCACCCTGCTTTTCGCGGCCCGCCTGTTCGGCCTGTACTGAGAAGTCTTCTGAGGTGCCCATGGCAGACAACTTCGGTTCCAAGCGTCTCGTGGTGGGCGCGCACTACGGCTTCGCCGACTGGCTCGCGCAGCGCGTCACCGGCGCGCTGATGGCGCTCTTCACCCTCGTGCTCGGCGCGCAGCTGCTGTTCGGCGGGCCGCTCGGCTACGGCCGCTGGGCCGGCATCTTCGCGTCGCAGTGGATGAAGGTGCTCACGTTCGTCGTCATCGTTTCGCTGGCCTGGCACGCGTGGGTCGGCATGCGCGACATCTGGATGGACTACGTGAAGCCGGTCGGGTTGCGCCTGACGCTGCACCTGTTCACCATCGTCTGGCTGGTCGGCTGCGCCGGCTGGGCCGTGCAAGTGCTCTGGAGGCTCTGATGGCATCGGGTTCTCTCGCAAGGCGCCGCTTCGACGTCGTCATCGTCGGGGCGGGCGGCTCGGGCATGCAGGCGTCGCTCCAGCTCGCGCGCGCCGGGCTCAACGTGGCGGTGCTGACCAAGGTGTTCCCCACGCGCTCGCACACCGTGGCCGCCCAGGGCGGCATCGGCGCCTCGCTCGGCAACATGAGCGAGGACAACTGGCACTACCACTTCTTCGACACCGTCAAGGGCAGCGACTGGCTGGGCGACCAGGATGCCATCGAGTTCATGTGCCGCGAGGCCGCACGCGTCGTGTACGAGCTCGAGCACCAGGGCATGCCGTTCGACCGCAACCCCGACGGCACCATCTACCAGCGCCCGTTCGGCGGCCACACAGCAAACTATGGCGAGAAGCCGGTGCAGCGCGCATGTGCTGCCGCCGACCGCACCGGGCACGCGATGTTGCACACGCTCTACCAGCAGAACGTGAAGGCGCGGACCCAGTTCTTCGTGGAATGGATGGCGCTCGACCTGATCCGCGACGCCGACGGCGACGTGCTCGGCGTCACCGCGCTCGAGATGGAGACGGGCGAGGTGCACATCCTCGAGGCCAAGTGCACGCTGTTCGCCACGGGCGGCGCCGGGCGCATCTACGCCGCCAGCACCAACGCCTTCATCAACACCGGCGACGGCCTGGGCATGGCCGCGCGCGCCGGCCTGCCGCTCGAAGACATGGAGTTCTGGCAGTTCCACCCCACGGGCGTCGCCGGGGCGGGCGTGCTGCTCACCGAGGGCTGCCGCGGCGAGGGCGCGATCCTGCGCAACAGCAACGGCGAGCGCTTCATGGAGCGCTACGCCCCGACGCTGAAGGATCTCGCGCCGCGCGACTTCGTCTCTCGCTGCATGGACCAGGAAATCAAGGAAGGCCGGGGCTGCGGTCCGAACAAGGACTACATCAACCTCGACATGACCCACCTGGGCGGCGACACGATCATGAAGCGCCTGCCCAGCGTCTTCGAGATCGGACACAACTTCGCGAACGTCGACATCACGAAGGAGCCGATTCCCGTGGTGCCCACCATCCACTACCAGATGGGCGGCATCCCCACCAACGTGCACGGCCAGGTGGTCGTGCCGCAGGGCGGCAACCCGAACACGATCGTCAACGGCCTCTACGCGGTGGGCGAGTGCGCCTGCGTGAGCGTGCACGGTGCCAACCGGCTCGGCACCAACTCGCTGCTCGACCTGCTCGTGTTCGGCCGCGCCGCCGGCCACCACATCGTCGAGGCGAGCCTGCGCAGCAAGACCCACAAGCCGCTGCCGGCCGACGCGGCCGACCGGTCGCTGGCCCGCCTCGCGCGCCTGGACGGCGCCGCCGGCGGCGAGTATGCGCAGGACGTCGCCAACGACATCCGCACCTCGATGCAGAAGCACGCGGGCGTCTTCCGCACGCAGGCCATGCTCGACGAAGGCGTGGGCCAGATCGCCGCTCTGCGCGAGCGCGTGAACGCGATCGGCCTGGCCGACAAGTCCAAGGTCTTCAACACCGCCCGCGTCGAGGCGCTGGAGGTCGAGAACCTGATCGAGGTGGCGCAGGCCACCATCGTCTCGGCGGCCGCCCGCAAGGAAAGCCGCGGAGCGCACACTGTCGACGACTACGCCGACTCGCCGGAATTCCCGAACGGCCGCAACGACCGCGAGTGGATGCGGCACACGCTGTGGTACTCCACAGGCAACCGGCTCGACTACAAGCCGGTCAACCTGAAGCCGATGTCCGTCGAATCCATTCCGCCCAAGGTCCGCACGTTCTGAACACCACCATGACCCAGCGCACGTTCCAGATCTACCGCTACGACCCGGACCGGGACGCCAAGCCCTGCATGCAGACGCTCCAGGTCGAGCTCGACGGCTCCGAGCGCATGCTGCTCGACGCGCTGATCAAGCTCAAGGCGGTCGACCCGACGCTGTCTTACCGCCGCTCGTGCCGCGAGGGCGTGTGCGGCTCCGACGCGATGAACATCAACGGCAAGAACGGCCTCGCATGCCTCACCAACATGCGCACGCTGAAGGATCCGATCGTCCTGAAGCCGCTGCCCGGCCTGCCCGTCGTGCGCGACCTCATCGTCGACATGACGCATTTCTTCATGCAGTACCACTCCATCAAGCCGTACCTGCAGAACGACACGCCGGTGCCCGAAAAGGAGCGGCTGCAGTCGCCCGAGGAGCGCGACGAGCTCAACGGCCTGTACGAGTGCATCCTGTGCGCGAGCTGCTCCACCAGCTGCCCGAGCTTCTGGTGGAACCCCGACAAGTTCGTCGGCCCCGCCGGCCTCCTGCAGGCCTACCGCTTCATCGCCGACAGCCGCGACGAGGCCACCAGCGAGCGCCTCGACAACCTCGAGGATCCGTACCGCCTGTTCCGCTGCCATACGATCATGAACTGCGTCGATGTCTGCCCGAAGGGCCTCAACCCCACGAAGGCGATCGGCAAGATCAAGGAGCTGATGGTGCGCCGGGCGGTCTGAAGCCCTTGGTCAGCCGCAGGCAAGCCAGAAAAGATGGACACTCCGGTGGACCCCCGGCGCCTGAGCCGCCTGAAGTGGCGCTGCCGCCGTGGACTGCTGGAAAACGACCTGCTGATCGAGCGCTTCTTCCGGCGCCATGAAGGCGCGCTCACCGGGCGACAGGCGGATGGCCTGGAGGCGCTGATGGAGCTGTCCGACAACGATCTCCTCGATGCCCTGATGGCCCGCAGCGATCCGCCCGAGGCGGCGCGGCCCGAGGTTCGAGAGGTGCTTGCGCTGCTGCGCGAACGGTTCTGAGAAAGGAATACCCCATGACCCCGTCCGACGTGAAAGCCATCCTGTCGTTCTCCGACGGCAGCCCCAACATGGACCTGCCGATCTACAAGGGCTCGATCGGCCCCGACGTGATCGACATCCGCAAGCTCTACGCGCAGACGGGCAAGTTCACCTACGACCCGGGCTTCCTCTCCACCGCGTCGTGCAACTCCAGCATCACCTACATCGACGGCGACAAGGGCGAACTGCTCTACCGCGGCTACCCGATCGAGCAGCTCGCGGTGAACTGCGACTTCCTCGAGACCTGCTACCTGCTGCTCTACGGCGACCTGCCCAACGGGGCCGAGAAGACCGACTTCGTCAGCCGGGTGACCAACCACACGATGGTCAACGAGCAGATGCAGTTCTTCCTGCGCGGCTTCCGCCGTGACGCGCACCCGATGGCCGTGATGACCGGGCTGGTGGGCGCGCTGTCGGCCTTCTATCACGACAGCACCGACATCAATAACCCGCAGCACCGCGAGATCTCGGCGATCCGCCTGATCGCGAAGATGCCCACGCTCGTGGCCATGGCCTACAAGTACGGCGTCGGCCAGCCGTTCGTCTACCCGAAGAACGACCTGTCCTACTCGGCGAACTTCATGCGCATGATGTTCGCGACGCCCTGCGAGGAGTACACCGTCAACGACGTGCTCGTGCGCGCGATCGACCGCATCTTCATCCTGCACGCCGACCACGAGCAGAACGCCTCCACGTCCACCGTGCGCCTGTGCGGCAGCTCCGGCACCAACCCGTTCGCCGCCATCGCGGCCGGTGTCGCCTGCCTGTGGGGCCCGGCGCACGGCGGCGCGAACGAGGCCGCGCTCAACATGCTCGAGGAGATCCAGAAGCAGGGCGGCGTCGAGAAGATCGGCGAGTTCATCCGCCAGGTGAAGGACAAGAACTCCGGCATCAAGCTGATGGGCTTCGGCCATCGGGTCTACAAGAACTACGACCCGCGCGCCAAGCTCATGCGCGAGACCTGCCACGAGGTGCTGTCCGCGCTGGGCCTCGAGAACGACCCATCTGTTCAAGCTCGCGATGGCGCTGGAGAAGATCGCGCTGGAAGACGAGTATTTCGTCGCCCGCAAGCTCTACCCCAACGTCGATTTCTACTCCGGCATCGTGCAGCGCGCCATCGGCATCCCGGTGAGCCTGTTCACCGCCATCTTCGCGCTCGCCCGCACGGTCGGCTGGATCGCCCAGCTCAACGAGATGATCGGCGACCCGGAGTACAAGATCGGCCGCCCGCGCCAGCTCTACGCCGGCGCCACCCGCCGCGACGTGAAGCCGCTCGCGAAGCGTTAGAGTGTTCCTCCCTCCCCCGCGTCGCGGGGGAGTGCAGGGTGAGGGCGCGGCGTTATCTCACGCCAGCTCCCGTTTCCTTTTGTCCGCCCGCATTCGCGTGACGGGTGCCCGACGCGCCGCAGCCGCTCCAGGTTCGAATCCGGGATGTTGTGCCGAGCAGCGGGGGCGATTCATGTCCGCTGCAGTCGTTGGGACCCCGGAACATGAAGACACGCGACCTGTGCGCCCTCGCGGCGTGCCTGGCCGCCGGCGCGAGCGCGCCGGCGCAGGCCCTGCCGCCGCAGCGGCTGGTCATCCATCTCGAGCGCCCCATCCCCGCAAGCCGGCCCGAGCGCGAATCGGCGCTCGCGCTGCGGTCGCGCGCGCACCCTCGTGCGCGACGCCACGTACGTTCGCGCGACGGCCGCCGGCGCCCATGTCGTCGAGTTGCCCGCCGGCACGTCGCGCCCGAGGCCGCCGAGACCCTCGCCTACGCCGTCTGCGCGAAGCCGGCATCCCGCCGCCGGCGGGTGGAGATCGACCGGCATGGGCCGCACGTGGAGCCGGTGCCGGCGCCTTCGGCGCCCTTGGAGGCGGCCTCGCTCGACGAGTTCTCGCACCATCAGTGGCCGCTCATGGCGCGCGCGCCCGGCCGCGCCGGCCGCGCCAACTTCCACGGCGCCTGGCAGCGCACGACCGGCGCCGCCGCCGTCGTCGTCGCAGTGCTCGACTCCGGCAGACCCACCACCCGGACACCGTGAGCCACGAGCTCGGCGGCTTCGACATGGTCAGCGACCTCGCGCTGTCGGCCGACGGCAACGACCGCGATGCCGACCCGACCGACCCGGCGACTTCTGCGCGACCGGGCCAGCCGCATCCGACTGGCACGGCACCGCGGCGGCGGGGCTGATCGGCGCGATCGCCGACAACGGCTTCGGCATCGCCGGCGCCGCGCACGGCGTGCGGCTGCAGCACGTGCGCGTGCTCGGCCGCTGCGGCGCGTGGTCGTCCGACGTCGCCGACGCCATCGTCTGGGCGGCCGGCGGCGGGTGCCCGGCGCTGCCGCGCAACGCGACGCCGGCGCAGGTCGTCAACCTGAGCCTGGGCGCCCCGGCCGAACCTGCGCCGGCTTCATGCAGCACGCCATCGACGAGGCGCTCCGGCTCGGGGCCGTGGTGTCGCGTCCGCGGGCAACGCGGCGCGCCAGGGCATGGACATGCCGGCGAACTGCCGCGGCGCGTCAGCGTGCGGCGCGGCACCGAGTCGGGCGACCTCGCCGGCTACTCGAACCATTCGCCGGACTCACGATCACGGCGCCGGCCGGCGGCGACTGCCGGTCACAGGCGACACCTGCATCCCCGGCGGCACCGCGACGGTCGGCACCGTCGGCGCCACGCTGTTCGAGCAGCACGCCGAGGTGCGCTACTTCGGCGGCACGAGCGCGGCAGCGCCGCACGTCGCCGCCGCCGCGGCCCTGGTGCTCTCGGCCAACCCGGCGCTGGCGCCGAGGGAAGTGGCGGCCATCCTGCGCGCAACGGCGATGCGCGACGTTCCGGCCGATTCGTTCTGCGCTCGAGGGGGCGCACTGCGGCGCCGGCTTCCTCGATGCCGAGGCGGCGGTGCTCGCCGCGCACGGGCCGGTCGACCTCTCGGGCGACCCTGAGCCCGCCGAGGAGCCCGCGGCCATCGACGACGACGACAGCTCCGCGACCGACGCCTTCGTCGGCCCCCCCGACGAAAGCGGCGGCGGCGCCACGTCGCCGCTTTGGCTTGCGCTGCTCGCGCTCGCGGCCGCGTTGCTGGGCCGCCCGCGGCGTCAGCCCTGAGCCGCAGTGCGGCGGCGCGTGCGGGCCACGCCCGCTGCGCCGACCGCCAGCGCGCCGAGCGACATCAGCCACCCCGCCGACGGCTCCGGCACCGCCTTCACGAGCTCGAACGTCCGCTCGGGGTTCTGCAGCGCCGGGTTCAGCCCCTCGGCTTCCGCGACCAGCCCCACACCGGGTGCGTAGAACTTGAAGCCGCGCGAGTCCGGTTCCACCGCCGTCGTCTCCAGTACCTGCAGCACGTTCCCGTAGCCCTGCACCGAGGTCTCGAACGTCGCCAGCAGCGCATGGTGCGTGCCCTCGTCGAGCGCCTCGTCGTCGGGCGCGAACTCCTGGTAGTAGTGGAAGCCGATCTTCGACACCGCGTCGGCAGGCATGATGAAGCCGGGCTTCGCGTCGTTCACGCCCGCGCGCCAGGAGCTTCCGGTGTTGGTGGAGACGAGCTTGCCTTCGTCGTCATACACGTAGTTCGTCACGTCCTCGCCGAAGTACCAGACGTTGCCTGCGGTGTCCTGGGCGAAGAAGTCGAACGTGTCCTCCACCAGCAGGCCCTCCTCGAAGGCGCGGTCGCGCCGCACCGTGGTGGGCACGCCGAGGATGGTCGGTCCCGCGCCCAGCACCGTGAACTCGAAGCGTTCGACGCCGTCGCCGCTCTCGAAGATGCGCGTCAGGCCATCCAGCAGGGGGAAGTAGGGGTTGGTCACGGGCGCCATCGGCGTGAACGTGGCGGCATCGAAGTCGGGGAGCACGGGCTGCGCGTGCGCGAGAACGGACGCGGCAAGCAGCAACCCTGCGAGAGGCATCTTCATGGTCTGCTCCGGCGTGAGAAGAAAAGGCAGGGTGCGCCTTTCCTGCGCGCTGTCCATGACCCGTCCGAGGGTTGAAAATAGCGCCTTCGCTGACGTGTAACAATCAATCCTTCCGCCCGCCGCCATGACCACCGCCACGCACGCTCTACGACAAGCTCTGGGACGAGCACGTCGTCCACTCCGAGGATGACGGCACCGCCGTCCTGTACATCGACCGCCACCTCGTCCACGAGGTCACGAGCCCGCAGGCTTTCGAGGGCCTGCGCCTGGCCGGCCGCAAGCCGTGGCGCGTGAGCTCGATCGTCGCCACCGCCGACCACAACACGCCCACCACCGGCTGGGACGCCGGCTACGACGGCATTGCCGACCCGATCAGCCGCCAGCAGATCACCACGCTGGACGCCAACATCCGCGCCTTCGGCGCCGCCGCGTACTTCCCGTTCCTCGACCGGCGCCAGGGCATCGTGCATGTCATCGGCCCGGAGCAGGGCGCCACGCTGCCCGGCATGACGGTGGTCTGCGGCGACAGCCACACCAGCACGCACGGCGCCTTCGGCGCGCTCGCGCACGGCATCGGCACGAGCGAGGTCGAGCACGTGCTCGCCACGCAGACGCTGCTCGCGCGCAAGGCGAAGAACATGCTCGTGAAGGTGGAAGGCGCCTTGCCGCGCGGCTGCACCGCGAAGGACATCGTGCTGGCCGTGATCGGCCGCATCGGCACCGCCGGCGGCACCGGCTACACCATCGAGTTCGGCGGCAGCACGATCCGCGCGCTGTCGATGGAAGGCCGCATGACCGTGTGCAACATGGCGATCGAGGCCGGCGCCCGCGCGGGTCTCGTGGGCGTCGACGAGACCACGCTGGCCTATGTGAAGGGCCGCCCGCTCGCGCCCGCCGGCGCCGACTGGGAGCGTGCCGTCGCCTACTGGCGCACGCTGCGCTCGGACCCCGGCGCCCGCTTCGACACGGTCGTCGAGATCGATGCCACCCGGCTGGTGCCGCAAGTCACCTGGGGCACGTCGCCCGAGATGGTGCTGTCGATCGAAGACCGCATTCCCGATCCCGACAAGGAGAAGGACGAGTCCAAGCGCAACGCGATCGAGCGCGCGCTGAAGTACATGGCGCTGGAGCCGGGCCGGCCGATCTCCGACATCCGCATCGACAAGGTCTTCATCGGCTCGTGCACCAACAGCCGCATCGAGGACCTGCGTGACGCCGCCGCGGTGGTCCGCCGCATCGGCGGCCGCGTGGCGAGCAACGTGAAGCTCGCGCTCGTCGTGCCGGGCTCGGGCCCGGTGAAGGCCCAGGCCGAGCGCGAAGGGCTCGATGCCGTGTTCAAGGCGGCAGGCTTCGAGTGGCGGGAGCCCGGGTGCTCCATGTGCCTGGCCATGAATGCCGACCGGCTGGAGCCCGGCGAGCGCTGCGCATCCACGTCGCAACCGCAATTTCGAGGGCCGCCAGGGTGCCGGCGGCCGCACCCATCTCGTCAGCCCTGCGATGGCGGCGGCCGCGGCCATGGAGGGTCATTTCGTCGATGTGCGCCGCATTTCGTGAGGAGCAAGCCATGAAGACACTGTTGGGACTGATCGCCGCCGCCGTGATGCTCGCCGGGTGCAACACCGTCCGGGGCATGGGCCAGGACATCAAGTCCGCCGGCGAGAAGATCGAGGAATCCTCCAAGAAGTAGCACGGCGCCAAGCTCATGCAAGCCTTCACCGTCCACCAGGGCCTGGTCGCCCCGCTCGACCGCGAGAACGTCGACACCGACGCGATCATCCCGAAGCAGTTCCTGAAGTCGATCTCGCGCTCGGGCTTCGGGCCCAACCTGTTCGACGAGTGGCGCTACCTCGACCCTGGCGAGCCCGGTCAGGATCCGGCGTCGCGCCGGCCGAACCCCGATTTCGTGCTCAACCAGCCGCGCTACCGCGGCGCGTCGGTGCTGCTCGCGCGGCGCAACTTCGGCTGCGGCTCGAGCCGCGAGCATGCGCCGTGGGCGCTCGAGCAGTACGGCTTCCGCGCCCTGATCGCGCCGAGCTACGCCGACATCTTCTTCAACAACTGCTACAAGAACGGCCTGCTGCCGATCGTGCTGCCGGAGTCGCAGGTGGCGCGCCTGTTCGACGACGTGGCGGCGTTCCCCGGCTACCGCCTCACCGTCGACTTGCCGAACCAGGTCGTCGTCAAGCCCGACGGCGAGTCGCTGTCGTTCGACGTGGAGCCGTTCCGCAAGTACTGCCTCGTCAACGGCTTCGACGACATCGGCCTGACACTGCGCCACGCGGACAAGATCCGGGTTTTCGAGGCCGAGCGGCTGGCGAAGATGCCGTGGCTGAAATGAGGCCCCCACGCTCCTCCCGTCGCTGCCCCCCGAGGGGGCCCTTGCTGCGGACCGGCGGAGCCGGATCCGCGCAAGACCTTGATTTGCGCGGACCGGCGGAGCCGGATCCGCGCAAGACCTTGACTTGGCGCGCCTTCGAGGAATTGAGATGAGAATCGCGATCCTGCCCGGTGACGGCATCGGCCCCGAGATCGTCGCGGAGGCGGTGAAGGTGCTGCGCGCGCTGGACCTGCCGCTCGAGATGCAAGAGGCCCCGGTCGGCGGCGCCGCGTACGAGCGGCACGGCCACCCGCTGCCCGAGGCCACGCTCGCCCTGGCGCGCGATGCCGATGCGGTGCTGTTCGGCGCTGTCGGCGACTGGAAGTACGACAAGCTCGAGCGCGCGCTGCGCCCCGAGCAGGCGATCCTCGGCCTGCGCAAGCAGCTGGGCCTGTTCGCCAACCTGCGCCCGGCCATCTGCTACGCGGAGCTCACCGCGGCTTCGAGCCTGAAGCCCGAACTCATCGCGGGGCTGGACATCCTGATCATCCGCGAGCTCACCGGCGACATCTATTTCGGCCAGCCGCGCGGGCGGCGCACGGCGACGGACGGTCACTTCCCCGGCGCGGAAGAGGCGTTCGACACCATGCGCTACAGCCGCCCGGAGATCGAGCGCATCGCGCACGTGGCGTTCCAGGCCGCCCGCCGGCGCAGCCGCAAGGTGACGAGCGTCGACAAGGCCAACGTGCTGGAGACCTTCCAGTTCTGGAAGGACGTCGTCACCGAGGTCCATGCGCAGTACCCCGATGTCGAGCTCGAGCACATGTACGTCGACAACGCCGCGATGCAGCTCGTGCGCGCGCCGAAGAAGTTCGACGTGGTGGTCACCGGCAACATGTTCGGCGACATCCTCTCCGACGAGGCCGCGATGCTCACCGGTTCCATCGGCATGCTGCCGTCCGCGTCGCTCGACGCGCGAAGCAAGGGCCTTTACGAGCCGAGCCACGGCAGCGCGCCCGACATCGCCGGCAAGGGCGTGGCCAATCCCCTGGCTACAATCCTGTCCGCCGCCATGATGCTCCGCTACTCCCTCGACCGCCCCGACGCTGCAGACCGCATCGAGTCTGCCGTGCGCGCAGGTGCTGGCCGCAGGCTGGCGCACCGCCGACATCGCGACGGCCGGCGCCACGACGGTGGGCACGCGCGAGATGGGCGACGCGGTCGTGGCCGCGATCACCGAGAAAACCATCACGAAGAGCTAGAAGCTCCGGTTCGACTCGCCCCAGGTTCCCACGGCGACTCGAGCCGGGGAACGCAGGTTTTTAACGACGACAGGGCGAAAGGAAGAACTGAAATGGCACTCGTAGGACTGGTCGGATGGCGCGGCATGGTGGGCTCCGTGCTGATGGACCGCATGCAGCAGGAAGGCGACTTCGCGCTCATCGAGCCGCTGTTCTTCTCCACCTCCAATGCCGGCGGCGCCGCGCCAGCGCTCGCGAAGAACGAAACCCGGCTGCACGACGCGCACGACATCGACGCGCTGCGACGCTGCGACATCGTCATCTCCTGCCAGGGCGGCGACTACACCAACGAGGTCTTCCCGAAGTTGCGCGGCGCGGGCTGGAACGGCCACTGGATCGACGCCGCGTCGGCGCTGCGCATGAAGGACGACGCCGTCATCGTGCTCGACCCGGTGAACCTGCCGGTCATCCGCCAGGCGCTCGCGCGCGGCGGGCGCAACTGGATCGGCGGCAACTGCACCGTCAGCTGCATGCTCATGGGCGTCGGCGCGCTGTTCAAGGCGGGGCTGGTCGAGTGGATGACCACCATGACATACCAGGCGGCCTCAGGCGGCGGCGCGCAGCACATGCGCGAGCTGCTCGCCCAGTTCGGCACGCTGAACCACGAGGTGCGCGAGCTGCTGGCCGACCCGACGAGCGCGATCCTCGAGATCGACCGGCGCGTCATCGAGAAGCAGCGCACGCTGGAGGACGCCGAGAAGGCCAACTTCGGCGTCCCGCTGGGCGGCTCGCTGATCCCCTGGATCGACAAGGATCTCGGCAACGGCATGAGCCGCGAGGAGTGGAAGGGCAACGCCGAGACGAACAAGATCCTCGGCCTCGCCAGCGCGCAGGCCGTGCCCGTCGACGGGCTGTGCGTGCGCATCGGTGCCATGCGCTGCCACAGCCAGGCGCTCACGTTCAAGCTGAAGAAAGACGTGCCGCTGGCGGACATCGAGGGCCTGATCGCGTCGGACAACGAGTGGGTGAAGGTGGTGCCCAACAACCGCGAGGCGACGATGCGCGAGCTCACGCCGGTGGCAGTCACCGGCACGCTCGCCATCCCCGTGGGCCGGCTGCGCACGCTGGCCATGGGCCCGCAGTACCTGGGCGCCTTCACCATCGGCGACCAGCTGCTGTGGGGCGCGGCCGAGCCGCTGCGCCGCATGCTGCGCATCCTGCTCGACGCCTGAGGCCCGCGGAAGGCAGCTTCCGTTGCCAACCGACAACAAGATCACGCTTCCCCGGCGCCTGATGCCAGTCCCCGGGGAGGTCACGCTTTGCATGAGCATGCGAGCGTATATGCTTGCTGGCGTTGTGATTTCGACCGTCTAGCCGCATGAACAGGCTGCGGATGCATACACAGAACGTCGTTGGCGGCGTGCCGGAGCAGCGGCACGCCGATCCCTTCTGGTGGGAGTCGCCTTGAAATATTCGCTCGATGACCTTGGGGCGCTTCGCTCTGACCGGGGTGGCCGCGGCCGCCGTCTGGATGTCGGCCACCGGCGCCTGGGCCGTCGGCCTCGGCCGGCTGGCGGTGCACTCGTCGCTCGGCGAGGCCATGCGCGCCGAGATCGAGCTGACCGACATCACGCCGCAGGATGCCGCGTCCCTGCGCGCGCGCATCGCGCCTGCGGACGCCTATCGCGCCGCGGGCGTCGACTACACGGCCGTCCTGGCGGCCACCCAGGCCACGGTCGTGCGCCGCCCCGACGGCCGCACGTTCCTGCGCCTGTCGAGCGACCGCGTGGTCCAGGAGCCCTTCGTCGACGTCATCCTCGAGGTCACCTGGGCGAGCGGACGGCTGGTGCGCGAATACACGCTGCTCTTCGATCCTCCCCGCGTGCAGCCGGCCCCGCCCGCCATGGCCACGGCGCCGGTCGCGCCACCGGTCGCCACCGCTCCGGCCCCGGCGCGGCCCCAGGCCAGTCCCCCGCCGCCGCGCCAGCGCCCGCCTCACCGCCTGCAGCGACGCCTGCTCAACGGCCGCCGGCCCCGCCGGTCGCCACCGGCGGCGACGCCGACCAGTACACCGTGAAGCGCGGCGACACCCTCTCGCGCATCGCGGCCCAGACCCAGCGCCAGGGCGTCTCGCTCGACCAGATGCTGGTGGCGCTGTACCGCGGCAACCCGCGTGCGTTCATCGACAGCAACATGAACCTGCTGCGCTCCGGCGCGGTGCTGTCGGTGCCCTCCGCGGAGACGGCGCGCGGTGATCCCGCAGGCCGAGGCGCGCCAGGTCATCCAGGCCCAGAGCGCCGATTTCGGCGCCTACCGCCAGAAGCTGGCCGGCGCGGTGCCGCAGACCAAGCCGGACGAACCGGCCCGACAGGCCGCCGGCCAGGTCGAGGCCCAGGTGGACGACCGTCGCGGCGCCGCCCCGGCACCCGACAAACTCACGCTGTCGCGCGGAGCGGCGGTGCCCGCCTCCGCCCCCGAGGCCGCCATCTCGCGGCAGGCCGAGAAGGCAGACACCTCCACGCGGGTGGCCGAGCTCAACCGAAACGTCGACGAGCTGAAGAAACTCTCGGGCGCTGCCGCCGCGAGCGCGGCGAACGCTGCTCCCGCCCCTGCACCGGCCACGGCCGTCGCCGAGGCACCGGCTCCGGCCCCTGCGGCCGCGCAGCCGCTCCGGCCCCGGCTCCCGCCCCGGCCCTTCCGGCGCCGGCCGCCGCCTCCGCGCCGGCCCCGGTGGCGCAGCCCACGGTGGCGGTCGCCCCTCCGGCGGCTCCCGCATCGCCGGTGGCGCCAGCCCGCCCGGCCGCTCGCCCAGCGCCGCAGCCGGCCGAAGATCCGGGATTCATGGCGTCGCTGCTCGACAACCCGCTCACCCTGCCGCTCGGCGGCGCCCTCGTGGCGTTGCTCGCGGGTTTGGGCTTCTATCGTCTGCGCACTCGGGCCGGCAAGGACAGCGGCGAGACGTCGTTCCTCGAGAGCCGGCTGCAGCCGGACTCCTTCTTCGGCGCCAGCGGCGGCCAGCGCATCGATACCCGTGACGCCAGTGGCGTGTCGTCCTCGATGAGCTACTCGCTCAGCCAGCTCGATGCGATCGGAGACGTCGACCCGGTGGCCGAGGCGGATGTCTACCTCGCCTACGGTCGCGACCTGCAGGCCGAGGAGATCCTCAAGGAGGCGATGCGTGGCGACCCCGAGCGCCTGGCCATCCGCACGAAGCTGCTCGAGGTCTACGCCAAGCGCCGCGACACCAAGGGCTTCGAGCTCCTGGCCACGCAGCTCTACGGCCTCACGCACGGCGACGGCGAGGACTGGCACAAGGCCCAGGAGCTTGGCGTGTCGATCGATCCCGAGAACCCGCTTTACCAGCCGGGCGGCCGGCCCGCGGCTGCCCCGTCCGGCAGCGGCCGGTCGATCGAGGCAATCGACCAGAGCACGATGCCGCAGTCGGCCCTGGCCGTGCCGAGCCGGTTCCTGCCGAGCCAGCCGCCCGAGGCGACCCAGCCGTCGGAGGAAGGCGTCGACCTCGATCTCGACCTGGACGTGGTCGACGCTCCCGAGCTTGCCCGCTTGGGCCCGATGGAATCCACGCAGCCGCTTTCGGCCGCCGTGCTGGCCGCAGAGGCGCAGGCGCAGGAAGAGGGCCTCGAGTTCGATCTCCCCACGCTGGACGAGCGCAAGCCCCCCGCGCCTGCGCCTGCACCGGCGTTGGGCACGCCCTCGGGCTTCAACCTGAGCGGCCTGTCGCTCGATCTCGACGCGCCCAGCGCGCCTGCGGCCGCGCCTTCCGACGACTTCGGCGACCTGGACATGCCCCAGGGCGGAGCGGGCGCCGACGCCGACCCCCTCGTGCGCAAGCTCGAGCTGGCCGAGGAATTCCGGCAGATCGGCGACACCGAAGGCGCGCGCGACCTGCTGGAGGAAGTGATCGGCGAGGCCAGCGGGCCGCTGAAGAGCCGCGCCCAGAGCATGCTCAACAGCCTCGGTTGATGCGGCCCGAGGCGGCTGGCCCGCCGCGCTGAGGTCTTCCGTGCGACTCGCCCTCGGGGTCGGCTATCGCGGGCAGGCGTATCACGGCTGGCAGACGCAGCCCGATCGGCCCACGGTTCAGCAGCGCCTCGAAGAGGCGCTTTCCAGCTTCGTGGCCCAGCCCGTGGCCGCGGTCTGCGCCGGGCGCACGGACGCCGGCGTCCACGCCGTGAACCAGGTCGTGCATGTCGACGCGCCGGTCGACAGGGCGCCGTTCTCGTGGGTGCGCGGCACCAACCGGTTCCTGCCGCGCGACATCGCGATCCAGTGGTGCGTGCCGGCGGCGCCGGACTTCCACGCGCGCAACAGCGCCCGCGGCCGCCGCTACGCCTACCTGGTGCTGGAGTCGCCGGTGCGGCCGGCGCTCGAAGACGGCATGGCCGGGTGGGTGTTCCGGCCGCTGGACGGCACCGCCATGCAGTCGGCGGCGGCCTGCCTCGTCGGCGAGCACGACTTCACCAGCTTCCGCTCATCGGAGTGCCAGGCGCCCTCGCCGGTGAAGACCTTGCGCGCGCTGGACATCCGGCGCTGCGGCGCCTACTGGCGCTTCGACTTCGACGCCAACGCCTTCCTCCACCACATGGTGCGCAACGTGATGGGCTGCCTGCTGGCGGTGGGGCAGGGGCTGAAGCCGCCGGCGTGGATGGCCGGCGTGCTGGCCGCGCGCGACCGCAACGCCGCGGCCCCCACGTTCGCGCCCGACGGCCTCTACTTCCTCGGCCCGTACTACGATGCGCGCCATGCGATCCCCGAGCGTGCGCCGGCCCACGACTGGCTGCCCTGAACGGCCGCGGCGATGACGCGCATCAAGATCTGCGGGCTCACCCGCGAGGCGGACGTCGACGCCGCCGTCGAAGCCGGAGCCGACGCCATCGGCCTCGTGCTCTACGAGGCCAGCCCGCGGGCGCTGAGCGTGGAGCGGGCAGCGGCGCTCGCGCGCCGGCTGCCGCCGTTCGTGACGCCGGTGTGCCTGTTCGTGAACGCGCCCGCTTCGCTGCTCGCCGAGGCGGCGGCCGCGGTGCCCCAGGCGGTGTTCCAGTTCCACGGCGACGAGACGCCGGCGCAGTGCAGCGCGGCTCGCAGGCCCTACATGCGCGCCGCGCGCATGGCGCCGGAGCTCGATTTGCTAGACTTTGCCCGTCGCTACGGCGACGCCTGCGGCCTGCTGCTCGACGCGCATGTCGAGGGCTACGGCGGCGGCGGAAAGGTCTTCGATTGGTCTCTCGTTCCAACCGGCGTGCCCGTTCCGGTCGTTTTGTCTGGTGGGTTGAATCCTGCAAACGTGACCGATGGGGTGCTCGCGCGTCCGGCCATGGGCCGTTGACGTGAGCTCCGGCGTGGAGACGCGCCAAGGGCGTCAAGGACGCCGCGCTGATCCGCCGGTTCTGCGAGGCCGTGCGAGAGGCGGATGCCCGCATCGCCGACGCGATTTCCTGAGCAGGATCCCCATGCACTACGACCAGCCCGATGCCCGCGGGCACTTCGGCCCCTATGGCGGCAGCTTCGTCGCCGAGACGCTGACGCACGCACTCGACGAACTGCGGGCCGCCTACGCCCGCTACAAGAACGACCCGGAGTTCGTGGCCGAGTTCAAGCACGAGCTCGAGCACTACGTCGGGCCGGCCCACGCCGGTCTACCACGCCGCGCGCCTGTCGCGCGAGCTCGGCGGCGCGCAGATCCACCTCAAGCGCGAAGACCTGAACCACACCGGCGCGCACAAGGTGAACAACACCATCGGCCAGGCCCTGCTCGCGCGGCGCATGGGCAAGCCGCGCGTGATCGCCGAGACGGGCGCCGGCCAGCACGGCGTGGCCACCGCCACGATCTGCGCGCGCTACGGCATGGAGTGCGTGGTGTACATGGGCAGCGAGGACGTGCGGCGCCAGGCACCGAACGTCTACCGCATGCACCTGCTGGGCGCGAAGGTGGTGCCGGTGGAGTCGGGCAGCAAGACGCTGAAGGATGCGCTGAACGAAGCGCTGCGCGACTGGGTGACGAACGTCGAGAACACCTTCTACATCATCGGCACGGTGGCCGGCCCGCATCCCTACCCGATGATGGTGCGCGACTTCCAGCGCGTGATCGGCGACGAATGCGTGGCGCAGATGCCGCGCCAGATCGGCCGCCAGCCCGACGCCGTGATCGCCTGCGTGGGGGGCGGCAGCAACGCCATGGGCATCTTCTATCCCTACGTCGAGCACGAGGGCGTGCAGCTCATCGGCGTCGAAGCGGCCGGCGACGGGCTCGACAGCGGACGCCATGCGGCGTCGCTCTCCGCCGGCTCCCCGGGCGTGCTGCACGGCAACCGCACCTACCTGCTGCAGGACGACGACGGCCAGATCATCGAGACGCACTCGGTGTCCGCGGGGCTCGACTACCCCGGCGTGGGGCCGGAGCACGCCTACCTGAAGGACATCGGCCGCGCGCAGTACGTGGGCATCACCGACGACGAGGCGCTGGCCGCGTTTCACCGGCTGTGCCTCACCGAGGGCATCATCCCGGCGCTCGAGTCCAGCCACGCGGTCGCCCATGCGATCAAGCTCGCGCCGACGATGCGCAGCGACCAGCACCTGCTCGTGAACCTGTCGGGCCGGGGCGACAAGGACATCGCCACGGTGGCCGAACGAACGGGAGGCTCGAAATGAGCGGCCGCATCGATGCGACCTTCCACGCGCTGGGCCGGCGCAAGGCACTGATCCCCTACGTGACCGCGGGCGATCCCTTCGCGGACGTGACGCCCGAGCTGATGCTCGCGCTGGCCGAGGCCGGGGCCGACATCATCGAGCTCGGCGTGCCCTTCTCCGACCCGATGGCCGACGGGCCGGTGATCCAGCAGGCGTCCGAGCGTGCGCTCGCGCGCGGCATCGGCTTGCGGCAGGTGCTGCAGATGGTGCGCGAGTTTCGCGCGCGCAACCAGCGAACGCCGCTCGTGCTGATGGGCTATGCGAACCCGGTCGAGCGCTACGGCGCCGATCGCTTCGTCGCCGATGCGAAGGAGGCGGGCGTGGACGGCGTGCTGGTGGTCGACTACCCGCCCGAGGAATGCGAGGCCTTCGCCGCGCAGCTGCGCGCGAACGGCATCGACCCGATCTTCCTGCTCGCGCCCACCTCCACCGAAGCGCGGATGGCGCAGGTGGCCGAGGTCGCGAGCGGCTACGTGTACTACGTGTCGCTGAAGGGCGTGACGGGCGCCGGGCACCTCGATGCCGACGCCGTGGCCGCAGGTGCTGCCGACCATTCGCCGCCACATTCGCCTTCCCGTCGGCGTGGGCTTCGGCATCCGCGACGGGGCCTCCGCGAAGGCCGTGGCCCGCAGCGCCGACGCCGTGGTCATCGGCTCTGCCCTGGTGCAGCTGATGGCCGCCCAAACGCGCGAGAATGCCGTTTCGGCCGGCGCGGGCTTCATCCGCGAGATCCGCGCCGCGCTGGATACCCTGATGGAAGGAACGCCTTCATGAGCTGGCTCGAGAAACTGCTGCCGCCGAAGATCCAGCCCACCGACCCCAACGAGCGCCGCACGGTGCCCGAGGGCCTGTGGATCAAGTGCCCGTCGTGCGAGACCGTGCTCTACAAGACCGACCTCGAGCAGAACCTCAACGTCTGCCCGAAGTGCGAGCACCATCACCGCATCGGCGCGCGCGCGCGGCTCGATGCCTTCCTCGACCCCGAGGGCCGCTACGAGATCGGCCAGGAGGTGCTGCCGGTCGACGCGCTGAAGTTTCGCGACAGCAAGAAGTACCCTGATCGCCTGAAGGATGCGCTGGAGGCCACCGGCGAGACCGATGCGCTGATCGTGATGGGCGGCGCCGTGATGAGCGTTCCCGCTCGTGGCCGCGTGCTTCGAGTTCGACTTCATGGGCGGCTCGATGGGCTCGGTGGTCGGCGAGCGCTTCGTGCGCGGCGTCGAGACCGCGATCGAGCAGCGCGTGCCGTTCGTCTGCTTCACGGCCACCGGCGGCGCGCGCATGCAGGAGGGCCTGCTCAGCCTGCTGCAGATGGCCAAGACGAACGCGTCGCTCACGCGCCTGTCGCAGGCCCGCCTGCCGTACATCAGCGTGCTGACCGACCCCACGATGGGCGGCGTGTCGGCCGGCTTCGCCTTCCTCGGCGACATCGTCATCGCCGAGCCGAAGGCGCTCATCGGCTTTGCCGGGCCGCGCGTGATCGAGAACACGGTGCGCGAGAAGCTGCCCGAGGGCTTCCAGCGCAGCGAGTTCCTGCTGCAGAAGGGCACGCTGGACATGATCGTCGACCGTCGGCAACTGCGCGCGACCATCGCCGGAGCGTTGGCGATGCTCCAGCGGCAGAGCGCTGACGCCGTAGCGTGAAGTGTTGGCCCCCACGCTCCTCTCGTCGCTGCCCCCCGAGGGGGCTCTTGCTGCGGACCGGCGGAGCCGGATCCGCGCAAGTGCTTGGTCGCCGCCGTTCTTTTACTGAGTAGCAATTGACTCGCACGCTGGAAGACTGGCTCGCGCACTGCGAGCGTCTGCATCCGAAGACCATCGATCTCACGCTGGAGCGCGTGCAGGCGGTGCGCGATCGCCTTGGGCTGCGGGTTCGAGGCGCCGGTGGTCACGGTGGCCGGCACCAACGGCAAGGGCTCGAGCTGCGCGATGCTCGAGTCGATCGCGCTGAACGCCGGATGGCGGGTCGGGCTGTACATCAAGCCGCACCTGGTGCACTTCGAGGAGCGCTGCCGCATCGGCGGCGCGAGCCTGCTCGGCCGACGCGCTGGTGCCGCACTTCGCGGCGGTGGAGGCGGCGCGCGACGGCATCGCGCTCACCTACTTCGAGTTCACGACCCTGGCGATCCTGCGCGCGCTCTCGCAGGCCGAGCTCGACGTCGTCATCCTCGAGGTGGGGCTGGGCGGCCGGCTCGATGCCGTGAACGCGATCGACACCGACTGCGCACTCATCACCAGCATCGCGATCGATCACGTGGAGTATCTCGGCGACGACCGCGAGGGCATCGGCTTCGAGAAGGCCGGCATCATGCGGCCGGGCAAGCCGGCCATCGTGGCCGACCCGCAGCCGCCGCAGAGCGTGATCGAGCATGCCCGCGCGCATCGGCGCCGACCTTCGGCTCGCGGGTCGCGACTTCGGCCACTCGGGAGACCGCCAGCAGTGGTCGTGGCACGGCCGCAAGCGCCGCTACAGCTCGCTCGCCTATCCGGCGCTGCGCGGCGCGAACCAGCTGCTCAATGCGGCCGGCGTGCTGGCGGTGTTCGAGGCGCTTCACGAACGCCTGCCGATACCGGCGCAGGCGGTGCGGACGGGCCTGGCGCTGGTCGAGCTGCCCGGGCGGTTCCAGATCGTTCCGGGCCAGCCGACGCTCGTGCTCGACGTGGCGCACAACCCGCAGTCCGTCGGCGGTGCTGGCGGTGAACCTCGACCAGATGGGGTTCTACCCGCGGACGCATGCGGTGTTCGGCGCCATGCGCGACAAGGACCTCGCCGGGGTCATCGCCCCCGTGCTGCCGCTGGTCGATGCCTGGCACGTGACCGCGCTGCCCACGGCCGCGCGCGGCCTCGGCCGAGGAGCTCGCTGCGCTGGTGCGCGCCGGGCGCGGCGACGCCATCGTGCAAAGCCATTCCACGCCGGCGGACGCCCTGCGCGCGGCCGTCGCCGCCGCGGACCCCACTGATAGAATCGTGGTCTTCGGCTCGTTCTACACCGTGGGCGGCGTGCTGAAGGAAGGCTTGCCCCCACGGGGGCCGACGAGCACCGCCTGAGGAGCCGCCCGTGCGGCCTGTCCATCCGCCCCGGCCCCGCCACGAATGGGTCTGCTGTCCTTCCTCAAGCGCCAACCAGAAGCCGACAAGCCGACGCCCCGGCCCGCGTCCCCCGACGACGTGGAACGTGCCCGCACTCGGGCGCGCCGGCGCCTGATCGGCGCGGTCGTCCTGCTCGGCGTCGGCATCATCGGTTTTCCGCTCGTCTTCGAGACGCAGCCGCGACCGATCCCCGTCGATCTCCCGATCGAGATCCCCCGCAAGGACAGCGTTCCGCCGCTCGCCACGCCCGCGCCGCGCTCGTCGGTGCCGCGCGCAAGCGGCCCGGTCACCGCCGAGGCGCCCGCCGCGCAGTCCACTGCCGCGAGCGCCCCGCAGCCGGTGGCGTCCGCGCCACCGCCCGCGGCGGAAGTGGCGCAGTCGGCCGAGCCGCCGCGGCCGCCGGCGAGTGCTCCGCCGCCACGCGAAACGCCGAAGCCGCCGGTGGCCGCAGCGCAAGCCGGCCACGCCGCCCGCGCCGGACAAGGCCGTGGCCGATGCGTCGCGCGCGAAGGCGCTGCTGGAAGATCAAGCCTGACGGCTGCCGGCCGCTTCGTCGTGCAGGTCGGCGCGTTCGCGGATGCGGCCGCGGCGGGCAGCACGCGCTCCAAGGTCGAGAAGCTCGGGATGAAAACCTACACGCAGTCCGTCGACACGAGCGCCGGCAAGCGCATCCGCGTGCGCGTCGGTCCGTTCGCCTCGCGCGACGAGGCGGACAAGGCCGCGGCGCGCATCAAGTCGGCGGGCTTCGGCCCGCAGGTGCTCGCGCTGTGACCGGAACCTTCGCCGGGCTTCGGATGGGTGGACCTCGCGCTCGTCGGCGTGCTGGCGCTGTCCGTCGTCGTGGGTCTCGTGCGAGGGCTCGTCTTCGAGGTGCTGTCGGTGCTCGGCTGGGTGGTGGCCTACTTCGCGGCGCAGTGGCTGAGCCCCCAGGTGGCCGCCTTCGTGCCCGATCGGCGCCGCCGGCTCGGCCCTGAACCAGGGCGCGGCCTTCGCGCTCACCTTCATCGCGGCGCTGATCGTGTGGGGGCTCGCCGCCCGCCTGGTGCGGCTGCTCATCAGCGCGACGCCGCTCAGCATGCCCGACCGCGTGCTCGGCGCCGGCTTCGGCGCGCTGCGCGGCGTGATCGTGCTGCTCGCGCTGGCCACCGTGGTGGCGCTTACGCCGGCGGTGCGCGCGCCGGCATGGCGCGCCTCCTACGGCGCGGCCTGGCTCGACGTGATGCTGCAGGAACTCAAGCCCGTGCTGCCGAACGAAGTGGCACAGCACCTGCCCGCCCGGGCGTTGTAAGGAACCCAACCATGTGCGGCATCGTCGGCGTGATCTCCAAGGCGCCGGTCAACCAGTTGATCTACGACGCGCTGCTGCTCCTGCAGCACCGCGGCCAGGATGCCGCCGGCATCGTGACGATGCAGGGCACCAAGTGCTTCATGCACAAGGCGCGCGGCATGGTGCGCGACGTGTTCCGCACGCGCAACATGCGCGCGCTGCCCGGCACGGTGGGCCTGGGCCAGGTGCGCTACCCGACGGCCGGCAACGCCTACAACGAGGAAGAGGCGCAGCCCTTCTACGTGAACGCGCCGTTCGGCATCGTGCTGGTGCACAACGGCAACCTGACCAACGCGCACGTGCTCAAGCAGGAGCTGGTCGACATCGACCGCCGCCACATCAACACCGAGAGCGACACCGAGGTGCTGATCAACATCGTGGCGCACGAGCTGCAGCGCGCCGTGCGCGACATGGCGCTGACGCCCGACGCTCGTCTTCGATGCCGTGCGCGCCGTGCACAAGCGCATCAAGGGCTCGTACGCGGTGATCGCGCTGATCGCGGGCCACGGGCTGCTCGCGTTCCGCGATCCGTTCGGCATCCGCCCGCTCGTCTTCGGCGAGACGGACGGCCCCGAGGGCCGCGACGTGATCGTCGCGAGCGAGTCGGTGGCGCTGGAAGGCACCGGACACGCGGTGACGCGCGACGTGGCGCCGGGCGAGGCGATCTTCATCGACCTCGACGGCCGCGTGCACAGCCAGCAGTGCGCCGAGCACCCCACGCTGAACCCGTGCATGTTCGAGTTCGTCTACCTGGCGCGGCCCGACTCCGTGATGGACGGCGTGTCCGTCTACCAGGCGCGCCTGAACATGGGCGAGACGCTGGCGCAGCGCGTCATCTCCACGATGCCGCCCGTCGGAGATCGACGTCGTGATCCCGATTCCTGAATCGAGCCGGCCGTCGGCCATGCAGCTCGCGCAGAAGATCGGCAAGCCCTACCGCGAAGGCTTCGTGAAGAACCGCTACGTGGGCCGCACCTTCATCATGCCGGGGCAGGGCGTGCGCAAGAAGTCGGTGCGCCAGAAGCTCAATGCCATCGGCGTGGAGTTCAAGGGCCGCAACGTGCTGCTGGTGGACGACTCCATCGTGCGCGGCAACACGAGCAAGGAGATCGTGCAGATGGCGCGCGAGGCGGGGGCGCGCAAGGTGTACATGGCGTCGGCCGCGCCGCCGGTGCGCTTTCCCAACGTCTACGGCATCGACATGCCCACGCGCGAGGAACTCATCGCGCACGGCCGCAGCGTGGAGGAGATCCGCCAGTTCATCGGCGCCGATGCGCTGATCTACCAGGACGTGGACGCCATGAAGCGCGTGGTGAAGGCGCTCAATCCGAAGCTCGAGGGCTTCGAGGCCTCGTGCTTCGACGGCCGCTACGTGACGGGCGACGTGACCGCCGACGACTTCGCGGCCATGGAATCGCAGCGCCGGTCGCAAGGCGACGAGGACGAGAACGACCCCCGCTCGCGCCTCGCGCTGCAGGGCGCGACGGAGCGCGGCTGATGAAGAAGCTTCCGCGCGTCGACCTTCCCGCCGACGCCCGTCTCGACACGCTGGCCGTGCGCGAAGGGCTGCCGCCCTCGGCCGTGGGGCGAGAACTCCGAGGCCCTGTTCCTCACGAGCAGCTTCGTGCATCCCGATGCCGCCACGGCGGCCGCGCGCTTCGCCAACGAGGAAGAGGCGTTCGTCTACACGCGGTTCTCGAACCCCACCGTCACGATGATGGAGCGCCGGCTCGCGGCGCTCGAGGGCACCGAGGCCTGCATCGGCACGGCCAGCGGCATGGCGGCCATCCTGCTGCTGGTGATGGGCCTGCTGAAGGCCGGCGACCACATCGTCGTGCTCGCGCAGCGTGTTCGGCTCCACGATCAAGCTGCTGGACGGCGAGTTCGGCAAGTTCGGCGTGCAGACCACGTTCGTCTCGCAGACCGACGTCGGGCGAATGGAAGGCCGCGCTGCGGCCGAACACGCGGCTGCTCTTCGCCGAGACGCCGAGCAACCCGCTCACCGAGGTGTGCGACATCCGGGCGCTGGCCGACATCGCGCATGCCGCCGGCGCGCTGCTCGCGGTGGACAACTGCTTCTGCACGCCCGGCGCTTCAGCAGCCGGCGAAGCTAGGAGCGGACCTGATCGTGCACTCGGGCACCAAGTACCTCGACGGCCAGGGCCGCGTGATCGCGGGCGCGATCTGCGGGCCCGAATCCATCGTGGCCGGCAAGCTCGTGCCGGTGATGCGCAGCGCGGGCATGAGCCTGTCGCCGTTCAATGCCTGGGTCGTGCTGAAGGGGCTCGAGACGCTGTCGATCCGCATGCGCGAGCAGAGCCACCGCTCGCTGGCGCTGGCGCGCTGGCTCGAGCAGCAGCCGCAGGTCGAGCGGGTGTACCACCCGAGCCTGCCGTCGCACCCGCAGCATGCGCTTGCGATGGCGCAGCAGTCGGGCGAGGGCGGGGCGGTGGTGTCGTTCGTGGTCAAGGGCGCGGGGGCGCAGGCCGCGCGCGCGAACGCGTTCGCGGTCATCGACGCCACCCGCATCTGCTCGATCACCGCCAACCTCGGCGACACCAAGACCACCATCACGCACCCGGCGAGCACCTCGCACGGGCGCCTCACCGAAGAGCAGCGCCTGGCGGCCGGCATCACGCAGGGGATGATCCGCGTGGCCGTGGGCCTGGAAGACGTCGAAGACCTGAAGGCCGACCTGTCGCGCGGCCTCGACTCCATCAGCGCATGACCGTTCGCACCCGTTTCGCACCGTCGCCGACCGGCTTCATCCACCTCGGCAACATCCGCTCGGCGTTGTACCCGTGGGCGTACGCTCGCGCCACCGGCGGCACCTTCGTGCTGCGCATCGAGGACACCGATCTCGAGCGTTCGTCGCAGCAGGCGGTGGACGCGATCCTCGAGAGCATGCAGTGGCTCGGGCTGGACCCGGACGAGGGCCCCTACTACCAGATGCAGCGCATGGACCGCTACAAGGCGGTGCTGGCGCGCATGCTCGACGAAGGGCTCGCCTACCGGTGCTACATGTCGCCGGCGGAGCTCGATGCGATGCGCGAGCGGCAGATGGCAGCGAAGCAGAAGCCGCGCTACGACGGCACGTGGCGCCCGGAGCCGGGCAAGGCGCTGCCGCCGGTGCCCGAGGGCGTGGCTCCGGTGCTGCGCTTTCGCACGCCGCTGGACGGCACGGTGGCCTGGGACGACAAGGTCAAGGGACGGGTCGAGTTCAGCAACGACGAGCTCGACGACCTGGTCATTGCCCGGCCGGACGGCACGCCCACCTACAACTTCTGCGTCGTGGTCGACGACATCGACATGCGCATCACGCACGTGATCCGCGGCGACGATCACGTGAACAACACGCCGCGCCAGATCCACATCTTCCGCGCGCTCGGCCAGGAGCCGCCGGTGTATGCGCACCTGCCCACCGTGCTGAACGAGCAGGGCGAGAAGATGAGCAAGCGCCATGGCGCCAAGCCGGTGACGCAGTACCGCGACGACGGCTACCTGGCCGATGCGGTGGTGAACTACCTTGCGCGGCTGGGCTGGAGCCATGGCGACGACGAGATCTTCACGCGCGAGCAGCTCGTCGCCTGGTTCAACCTCGACCACCTCGGCCGCAGCGCCGGCCAGTTCGACGAGACCAAGCTGCGCTGGGTGAACGCGCAGCACCTGAAGATGACGCCGGACGCGACGCTCGCGCAGCTCGCGGTCGAGCAGCTGCGCCGGCGCGGCGTGGAAGCACCGGCGGACGACCTGATGGCGCGCCGCTGCGCGCTCTTCAAGGACCGTTGCGCCACCACTGTTGGAGCTGGCCGACTGGATGCAGGTGTACGTGTCGGATGTGCGGCCGAAGGCGGAGGACTTTGCTGCGCACGTCACGCCGGCAGTGATGCCTGCAGTCGCCACGTTGGCCGGCAAGCTGCAGTCGGCCGAGTGGACCAAGGCCGCGATCGGCGCGGCGATCAAGGAGACGTTGGCGGCGCACGGCCTGAAGATGCCGCAGCTCGCGATGGCGCTGCGCGTGCTCGTTTGCGGCACGCCGCAGACGCCATCGATCGACGCCGTGCTGGAGCTTTTCCCCCGTGAGACGGTGATCGCCCGGCTCTCGAGGGCCTGACTTTTCTGTCTATAATCGCTGCTTCGCTTGAACGGCGCAGTCGCTTGACCCACGGGAATAGCACGGGGGGTATAGCTCAGCTGGGAGAGCGCTTGCATGGCATGCAAGAGGTCAGCGGTTCGATCCCGCTTACCTCCACCAACGCTAAAGCGGCGCGCAGTTCAAGATGAAGGATTCGTCCCCTTCGTCTAGAGGCCTAGGACACGACCCTTTCACGGTTGTAACAGGGGTTCGAATCCCCTAGGGGACG
>CAWIVI010000003.1:0-28268 GCA_963839465.1 uncultured beta proteobacterium | reverse complement strand
AAGCGGCGCGGCCCGGGCGCCGAAGTCCGCATGGAAGAACAACAACGGCAAGTTCCGAGTCGGTTTGCCCCTGGCCCCGCATCGCGGCCCGCACGTCACGCGTCGCGGATGCAAGCCAGCGCCACGGCGTAGGGACGCAGCAGGAGCGCCTCGGCGGACAGCGGCTGTACGCTCGCCTCGAAGGCTGCAGGGTCCGTGGTGGCGCGCTCGAAGCTTTCCTCGTCGAGAAGGATCCCGAAGGGACTCGCGCCGCCATGCCGCATGCTCACTGTCTGGTCGCGTCCGGTCAGGTTGGCCAGCCACAGAAGGATCGCGCCCTCGCCCCGGTAGGCGAGGCAGCGCACGCGCGCATCGTCGGTGGAGGTCGCCTCGACCAGCCAGGCCCCGGCCGCTCGCGTCAAGCCGGCCACCACGTGGTACGCCGGGTAGACGGTCCGTGTGCCGAGGTCGTCGTAGTAGGGCACCGGCGCTTCGCCGCGGCGGTGCACGATGCCGAGCGGCCCGGTGGGTGCGCCGAGACTGATTGCTTCGACGGCCGTCCGCGCAAAGCTCGACACGTAACCGACCGTCCAGGCGGCGGCGAACAAGCCGCGCTGGCGCGGGTCCATCTTCACCAGACATACGCGCTCGTTGTCCGGATTGGGGGTGAAAGGTCTTGCCATGCGGATTGTCGCGGCACCCGATGCGCTGGGGCCGATGCGATACGGCGTTTTGCCGATGTAGGTGCGCGCCGTGACTCACCTGTATGGCAAGGCCTCGAGCGTCTCCATCACCGAGCGATCGTCCGCCGCGTGCACGATGGGACACGTCGTGTTGTCACGAAATCGCAGCAGCTCGGCCGGCGGTTGCTTGCGGTTGAGCTCGGTGAAGAACGAGAACATGCCCCCGCCCAGGCGCACGCCGGGAAAGGCATCGCGCGCGGCGGCGTACAGCGCCTCGCAATTCCGGGGCCGGTGGCCGCGGGCCGCCGGGGAGGACCGACTTAGATCGCCGACCGGACACACCGCCACCGCGGCGAGCTTGCAGCCCGGCCTCGCGCACCAGCGGCGGCCACGCCTTCGAGCTCGCCGGCGAAACGGTCGAGGCTCTCGACCACGATCTCCAGTTCGCACTGCGCGCCGGTCTGCTCGCACAGCACCGGTAGCCGTACAGCTCGTGTCCGCCCGTGCTTCTGGCGCGGATCGAAATGGCAGATCAGCAGGCGCGGCGCGGCCAGCTTGAGCAGTTCGATGGCGACCTGCGGCACGATCTCCTCGGCCGGAACCCCGAGGCCCACGACCGGCATGGTGGCCGGGTGACCCCGCCTACCTGACCTCGACGCCCTTCGTGGCATTGCCCTTGCGCGCTTCGGCACGGCGCCGCGAAGGTGAGCGTGACAGACTGCTTGACCGCCTCGCCGGACTTGAGCGTATACGGCCACGGCAGTGCCAGCGGCCGCACGTAGGTCTTGAACGAGGCGTCGGTCCAGTTGCGGTGGTCTTCCATCTCCCAGGTATCGCCTTCCATCCGAACCAAGGCCTTCAGGCCAGGCACGACCTCGTGGGTGAGCGATCGGATGAGAAGGAAGGGTTGGATCGGGTTCACCGCCTCGGGGAACTTCGACTTCTCGATCGTGCCGTCGATGTGCTCCACCTCGACCGGGCGCCCCACCACGCCCTTGAGCGGGTGCAAGACGACGAAGCCGGTGCGCGCGGTCAGGAAGTCGGTCCTCGGCGTGGCCACGCCGATGAACTCGAGGCTGCCGTCAGCGCGGCCTTCGATGCGCGCGTCGTAGCTGATCTCCATGTCGCCGCGCTTGCAGGAGGCGCGGTAGCTCACCCAGAAGCCGCCGGCTTGCTGCTCGACCTGACCTCGCTCAGCCGTGGGAACGTAGGTGCCCCAGTTCTCGTCGCGCACCAGGAACGACAGGCGCGCAGTACCTCCACGCCGGCGACCTTGAGATAGCGCAAGTTGCCGTTGTCCAGCTCGACGCTCAGCGGCCCGCCGACAACGTTCGGCCAGCAAATCCGGCTGCTCCGTGCCGCAGCGCGATGGCCCTCGACGGTGTTGCGGTCTTCATTCGGTCTCCTCTTCTTTGAGGATCAGGATCTAGGAGCTAGGATCGGGGGCTTTGCGAATTACCCTTTCTAGAGGCGGGCCTTCCGCGACATGCCCTAGCTCCAGCTCCTAGCTCCTAGTTCCTATCTTCAGATCACTTGCTCCGTTCCCGGATCGATCAGCACCACTCGGTTCATGTCGATTGCCAGGTCGATGCGCTCCCCCGGCGCTGCGACACGTCGTGCGCCTGCAGTTCCGCGACGGCTTCCCCCGCCGCCCAGCTTGAATGTCGCGTAGGTGCGCGCGCCGGTCGGCTGGACCAGCTCGATCGATCGCGGTGTAGCGCGCCAGGCCGGGCGCGCAGCTCGCCGGCTGCGCGCGGCTGATGTGCTCGGGCCGCACGCCGAGCACCACCGGCTGGTCGCGCCGGGCTTCCAGCCGCTCCGCGCGTGCCGGCGGCAGCGTCGAGCTCGGTGCCGTCGCCGAGCCGCATCGCCAGCGCGCCGTCGTCGGCACGACCGCGGCGTCGACGAAGTTCATCGCCGGCGAGCCGAGGAAGCCGGCCACGTAGCGCGTGGCGGGCCGCTCGTACAGATCGAGCGGCGCGCCCTGCTGCTCGATGCGGCCCTCGCGCAGCAGCACGATGCGATCGGCCATGGTCATGGCCTCGATTTGGTCGTGTGTGACGTAGATCATGGTCTTGCCCAGCTCCTGGTGCAGCCGCTTGATCTCGCCGCGCATCTCGTCGCGCAGCTGCGCATCCAGGTTGGACAGCGGCTCGTCGAACAGGTACAGCCGCGCGTTGCGCACGATGGCGCGGCCGATCGCCACGCGCTGGAGCTGGCCGCCGGAGAGCTGGCGCGGATAGCGCTCGAGCAGCTGCTCGATGGCGAGCATCTGCGCGGCCTGGCGCACCTTGGCTCCGACCTCGGGGCCGGGCGTCTTGCGCGCACGCAGGCCGAACGCGATGTTGTCGAACACCCTCATGTACGGATACAGCGCGTAGTTCTGGAACACCATCGCGATATCGCGATCGCGCGGCAGCACGTTGTTCACCACCTCGCCGCCGATCTCGATCGTGCCCTTGTCGGCGTCTTCCAGCCCGGCGATCGTGCGCAGCAACGTGCTCTTGCCGCAACCCGACTGGCCGACCAGCACGGTGAATTCTCCCGCCGGGACCCGAGATCGATGCCCTTCACGGCATGCGTTGCCGTAGTACTTGTGCAGTCCGGTTATTTTTAGGTCGGCCATGCGAGTCACCCTTCACCGCGCCCAGCGAGATCCCCGCACCATTAGCGCTGCATGAACGCAACGATGATGAAGATCGGCAGGGTGCCGAGCACGGACATGGCAGAGATCTTCGTCCAGAAATTGGACTGACCGCCGAAGTAGTGCGTGACTTGTACCGTGTAGGTGGTGACTTCGGTTCGCGTGAAAACCAACGCAAAGATGAACTCGTTCCACGCGAACACGAAGGTGAAGATCGCGGTGGCAAACAAGCCGGCGCGCGACATCGGGAAGACGACCTTCCAGATCACCTGCCAGCGCGTGCAACCGTCGACCAGCGCGGACTCCTCCAGCGCGCGCGGAATATCCAGGATGTAGCCGCGCATCATCCAGATCACGTAGGGCAGATTGAACGCCGTGTACAGCAGGATCACGCCGAGATACGTGTCGACCCATCCGAGCCAGACGTACAACAAGAAGATGGGGAACACGACTGCGATCGGCGGCACCATGCGCTGCGAAATGATCCAGTTGGACAGGTGCTCGCCGCCGGTTTTGAAGCGCGCGAGGCTGTAAGCGCACAAGGTTCCGAGAAACATCGCCAGCAGCGTGCTCGACCCCGCGACGATGAAGCTGTTCCAGACCGTATCGGCATCGCCGTCCTTGAACAGCACGAGATAGCTGCCGAACTGGATCTGTCCCGGATACCATTTCGGCGGATACGAGAAGATCTCATCCGGCGTCTTGAACGAGATCATGAACAGCCAGTAGATCGGGAACAGAAAGAACAGCGTGACACCACGGCCGCCAGCAGAGGCGCAAGGTCAGCCGAGATCCGGTGGCGTGCTATTGCTCGCAACGTCATCATCGGGTCAATTGAACGCGCTTGAGCGCAGCGAAAACGACGATCGACAGCAGCACGATGATGAGCAACGCGACCGCGGCCGTATAGCTGGTCTCGAACTGCTGGAAGCCCTTGACGTAGGCGAAGATGGAGATCGTTTCCGTGCGCGTGCCGGGACCACCCTTCGTCAAGGCCCAGATGATGTCGAACAGCCGGAACAGATCGAGACCGCGAATCAGAATGGCGATCGCCATCACCGGCCAGATCGCCGGCAGCACGATGCGCCAGAACGTGCGCCAGTAGCCCGCGCCGTCTATTGACGCGGCTTCCAGCTGGGATTTATCGACGTTGGCGAGCGCAGCAAGCAGCAGCAGGAACATGAACGGTGTCCACTGCCACACTTCAGCGACGATGATGGACGGGTAGACCAGATTTGGACTGATCGTCCACAACAGCGGCGTATCGCTGCCGGCGATCCAGGTGACGATCTGTTGGATCGGACCGAAACGGTTGTTGAACATCAGAGACCAGGTCGCGCCCGATACGATCGGCGAAACCACGACCGGCAGCACCAACAACGCAATGAAAATCTGACGGCCGGGCAGCTTATCCAAAAACAGCTGCGCCATTGCGAGCCCGAGCACCAGCTCGATCGGCAGGGCAATGGCGGTAAAGATCACAGTGTGCAGCAGCGCTTCCCACAGCCGGCGGTCGCGAAACAGCATCGGTAGTTGCGCAGCCCGAGGAAACCGGTGTCGATCTCCGTCATGGTGATGTTCTGGAAGCTCACCACCAGCAGATAGACCAGCGGAAAGATGCCGATCAGCAGCAGGACGAAGATGGACGGCGCTACCAGAGCGCGAGCGCTGAAGTCGCGCCGTTCGTGCGGGCGGGCCGCGGGCGCGCCTGCGCTGCGGCCCGGGCCGCGTCCGCGCGAACTGCCGAGCGGCGTGGTCCCGCGCCTTACTTCGTCGCCTTCGGATAGGCCCCCGACTTGCCGGCCCAACCGCGTATACCGCCTTCTGCTTGTCCACTCCCACCGCTGGGTGATCTGGTCCCATTGCTTGGCGACATCGTCCAGGATCGCCTTCGGATCTTCGCCCGCCCACAGCCGGCTGATGCCCTGGCGCAGCGCTTCCTCGTACTTGTCGGTCTGGATCAAGGACAGATCCAGCAAACCCGTCTTGCGCCCTCCTTCAGCGCGGCAAGGTAGTCCTTGGCATCCGGCCACTTCGCGAGGTATTCCTTGTTCGTGAAGTGCGAATCGCGGAACGGATCGCGCAGCGCATACGGCAGTTGCACGCGTTGATTGGACCTCCTCGCTGTTGAGCCACTGGATGAACAGATAGGCCTGCTCCTTCTGCTTGCTGGAGGCGGCGACGGACAAGGCGAAGCCGGCCGCAAGCTGCGGATGCCCGCCGGGCGGCAGCGTGTACCGACCTTGTCCGCGATCTTCGATTTCGGCACCCAGTCAGGGCCTTCTCGTCGGCCAAGTAGCCCGCGGCGAAACGGCCGTACGGCGGCCACGAGATGGTCATGGCGCTTTGCCGTCGAGGAACACCGCGAGGTTCTCGACGAAGCCGAACTTCTCGACGCCGGGCGGCATGAAGCGATTCTCTTTGCGCATCTCGGTCGAGCACCTTGCACGCCGACGGCGCTGTTGACCGTCGCCTTCATGTTGCTGGCGTCGAAGAACTTGCCGCCCTCGTTGCGGAAGCGCTCCTGGAACATGAGCTGGCTGTACGGCGGCTCACGGAAGAACGACGCGCCGTAGACGCCTTCGCTTTTCAGCTCTCGGTGAGGAACGTGCCGATCTCGTCGAACTGCTTCCAGGTCTTGGGCGGGGCAAGGTCGTAGTTATACTTCGCCTTGAAGGCCTGCTGCAGGTCCGCCCGCGCGAAGATGTCCTTACGGTAGTAGAAGAGGAAGACGTCGCCGTCGTCCGGGAAGCCGTAGATCTTCCCGTTGACCTTCATCTGGTTGTCGCGATACGTCGGCGCGATCTTCTCCAGCTCGGCACGATAGCCGTTCTTGTCGACATACTTGTCCAGGTTCTCCAGCGCGCCGGCCTGCACGAGGTCGGGCATCCACGCCGGGACCACGTTGAGTGCGTCGTAGGCGCCCGTGCCGGCGCGGTACTCCTGCATGATCTTGGTGAACATCTCGGCCGTCGGCACCTCGACGACCTTCACCTTGCAGCCGGTGAGCTGCTCCCACTTCGGGCCGGAGAAGTTGAGCGGATCGAGCGACTGCAGCCCGGCTTCCCAGACGATCGTGATCGTCTTGCCGGCGCACCCTTTCTTCGCCGCGTCGACCGCCCGCTGCGCGGCGCTTTGCGCGGCAGCGGGGGCGGCCCACCACAGTGTCGCGAGGACGATCAGCGCGAGCAGCAGTGCGCGACGGAACGCCACGGCTGTTCGCAGGCAGTATGGAACCTGGAACATGTGAGTCTCCTCTCATCGATGTGCGATCCGGCCCGGCCGCCGCGCTCCGGCGGTCCGAAGCCGGGGTGATTATGGTGACGCGCGGTTGCGAGCCGCCACCCTGGGAAAACCCATGTGCGCCCGTTCGCGCCTCGCACGAACATGGTGCTCACTGGAGGCCGACGATGAGACCCAACGCGATCAAGGCCGAGGTGCTGGCGGGCAAGGCCGTCGCCGGCGCGATGGTTTTCGAGTTCTTCTCGCCCGGCATGTCGGCGATCCTTGCCAACGCCGGCTGCCGCTACGTGATCTACGACATGGAGCACACCGGCCTGGGGTTCGAGACCCTCAAGTGGCTCTTCGCCAGCTGCCGGGGGTTGCCGATCGAGCCGATGGTGCGCGTGCCGCGCGGGGAGTACACCTGGCTCACGCGGGCGCTGGACCTGGGCGCGCGCGGCGTGATGATCCCGATGGTCGAATCGGCCGAGCAGGCGCGGGCGATCGTCGAGGCGTGCCGGTATCCCCCGACGGGCCGGCGAGGGGCGGCGTTCGGCTTCGCCCAGTGCGACTACCGCGGCGGCGACGTCGCCGACAAGATTCGCCGCTACCACGAGCGCACGCTGGTGATCGCGCAGATCGAGACCGAGCGCGGCCTGGAGCAGGTGGAGAGGATCGCCGGGGTCGACGGTGTCGACGTACTGTGGGTGGGCCACTTCGACCTGTCCAACTTCATGGGCATTCCGGCGCAGTTCGATCATCCGGCCTTCGACGCCGCGATGCGCAAGGTGGCCGAGACGGCGCGCCGGCACGGCAAGGCGGCGGGCTTCATGGCGACCGACGCCGCCTGGATCGCGCGGGCGCGCGACATGGGCTACACCATGATCGCGGGCGGCACCGACACCGGCCTGCTCGAGCTCGCGCTGCGGCGCATGGTCAGCCAGATCGAGGCAGCGGCGCGATGAGCGGCGGCGACACCTTTCTTGTCGGGCTGTCGCGCGACATCCTGAATGCCGCGGGCGAGCCGTCGTTCGGCCGCGGTCCGCTCGCTGTGCTCGACGCCGAGCCGCGGGTCCGCTGGGAGTTCCTGCCCGAGCAGGTCGACGAGATCACGCCGGACATCATGGGCCGCTACGACGGCCTCTACGTGAATGCGCCGCGTGTCACGGCCGCCTCGGTGGCCCGTCCCGACCTGCGGGCGCGCATCGTGGCGCGCCACGGCGTCGGCTACGACTCCCTCGACGTTGGCGCGCTGGCCGCGCGCGGAGTGGTCGCCACCAACACGCCCGTGGCGGTGCGCCGGCCGGTCGCCGTGGCAGCGCTCACCTTCGTCCTGGCGCTCGCGGGGCGCCTGGTGCAGAAGGACCGCCTGACCCGAACCGGGCGCTGGCACGAACGCACGAGTTGGATGGGCCTCGGGCTGACCACACGCACCCTGGGCGTCATCGGCGCGGGCGGCATAGGCCGCGAGCTGCTTGCGCTCGCGCGCCCGTTCGGCTGGAGGATGCTGGCCGCCGATCCGTTTGTCGATCCGGCCGCCGTCGCAGCGCTTGGTGGCGAGCTCGTCGCGCTCGACGACCTGCTCGGTGCATCCGACTTCGTCGTCGCCACCGTCCTGCTGAACGCGCAGACAACACACCTGATGAACGCGCAGCGCTTCGCGCGCATGAAGCGCAGCGCCTACTTCGTCAACCTGTCGCGCGGGCCGATCTGCGACGAGGCCGCACTTGTCGCGGCGTTGCGCGACGGCACGATTGCCGGCGCGGGCATCGATGTGTTCGAGCAGGAGCCGGTCGCGCCGGACAACCCGCTGCTCACGATGGACAACGTGCTCCTGACGCCGCACGCGCTGTGCTGGACGGATGAGTGCTTCGACGCCATCGCGCGGGAGGGACTCGGCTGCATCGTCGACTTCGCCGGGGGGCGAACGCCGAAGTCGGTGATACGACCGGCCTGACGCGAGGGGCGCGGCTCCACGGCCAGATCGGCAGGAGGACTGTTGATCCGTAGGTCCCTGGTTCGAGCCCAGGTCGGGGAGCCAGCATTCTCAAGGCCTGCGCAGCAGTGACCCATCATCCGCGCCCAGGCCCGGCGAGGAGCTCGTCGAGTTGGTTGAACGTTTCGTCCATCCCATTCGTGCTTCCGGAGCCAACGTCGAGCGCCTCCTTCGAAGGGTAGAGGTCGTGCATGACGAGCAGCGTCCTGTCAGCTCTTTCCTCGAACGTGACCGTGGTGACCTGCCCGTTGTCGCCCGCTTCTTCATTGGTCCAGACGAGGCGCGAAGGCGGTACTACTTCGAGGTATCTGCCGTGGAATGCCAGAGGCTCCGGAGCAGCAGGGAACACGAGGCGGTACATGCCGCCCACGCGAACATCGAGCTCGCAGGAAAGCAGCGTCAGGCCAAACGACTTCGGAACCCACCAACGTTGGAACAGCTCGGCCTTGGTCCACGCCTCGAACACGATGCGCGGCGGGGCATTGATGATTCGCGAGACGACGAGCTCACGCTCGGACTTCCGCTCCACCGACGTTCGATTCTTCATGGGGCTTGGCTGGCTATTTCGTCCTGCGTCCATCGACTCTCTCCTTGCGTTTCAATTCCTCGACAACCTCGTCCAACTCGTCGAAGCGTGCGTCCCAGAGCTGGCGGTACCTTTCAATCCACATCACCTCTTCCTCCAGTCGGCGCAGGCCAAGCCTGCAAGTTCGCACGCGCCCGACCTTCTCCGTGGTGACGAGCCCCGCCTGCTCCAAGACGCCGACGTGCTTCTTCATTCCCGTGAGGGTCATGCGGAACTTTTCAGCCAGGTCCGTGATGGAAGCGTCAGCGCGCCCTAGCTGTTCCAGAACGCCACGTCGGGTGGCGTCAGAGAGCGCGGCAAACGAGGCATCGAGGTGGGTTCCTATATACTGAACCATGTGGTTCACTATAGCGCCCGCACGGGCGGATTGCAAAGGGACCGCAGAGGTTCAAGCCGCACGCCGCGGCTCAGTCGCTTCGATCAGGAAGTTCGCCGGGAGCGGCCGTTCAATTGAGGCAACGCGGGGCTACCTGGAGACATCGACGTCGCGCGTCTCGGGCAGCAGCGCCATTGCGACAAGGCTGATCGCGCTCGTGGCGACGATATACCAGGCCGGCGACACCGGGTCGCCAGTGGCGGCCATCAGCCAGGTGACGACGAGTTGTGTCGTGCCGCCGAATACCGTCGCCGCGATCGCGTAGACCAGTGAAAGCGTCGTGCTGCGGATCGCCGTCGGGATCAGTTCCGGGACCGCGACCAGGCTGGCGGCGCCGCTCATCGCGGTCAGCGTGGCCAGCACGGCAACGACGATGAACAGCGTGCCTGCCGTCGGCGTGCCGTGCAGCCAGACGAGCATCGGCACGATCGCGAGCATCAGCGCCGCGCGCGGCACGATCATCAGCACCTTGCGCCCGTAGCGGTCGCACAGCCAGCCGGCGAAAAGCGCGCCGGCGAAGGTCAGCAGCCCGGCCAGCAGCACGGAGCTCTGGGCGACCGCCGGCGGCATCTTCAGCGCCTTGATGGCATAGCTGGCCATGAAGTTGCCGAACTGCGACGACACGACGCCCGACATCATCAGCAGGATGCCCAGCACCACCCAGCGCCGCTGCTTCTTGAAGACGGCGCCCACGATCTGCGTCGTCGATGCGCTGCCGTGCTGCTCGAGCGTCTCGGGCAGGCTGCGGCGAATGTAGATTGCGATCGGCACCAGCACGAGGCTGAACATGAACGGCAGGCGCCAGCCCCAGGAGGCCAGGTCCTGCGGCGACAGCGTTGTCGACACGATCACGCCGAACAGCCCGCCGACGGCCACAGCCAGGCCCTGGCTCGCCATCTGCCAGCTGGTATAGAAGCCGCGCTTGCCGGGTGGCGCAAGTTCGAGCAGCAGCGCGGTCGCCGGCCCGATCTCGCCGCCGAGCGCAAGCCCCTGCAGCAGGCGACAGACGACGACGATGATCGGCGCGGCGATGCCGATCGCCGCGTAGGTCGGCGTAGCCGCGATGCCGAGAGTGCCGATGGTGATCAGCACCACCGTCAGGATCAGCGCCGGCTTGCGCCCCACGCGGTCGGCGAAGGCGCCGATCAGCAAGCTGCCCAGCGGGCGGGTGAAGAAGCCGACGCCGAAGGCTGCGACCGAAGCCAGCAGCGGGCCGAATTCGCCGCTGACCGGGAAGAAGGCCTGCCCAATGTAGATCGCGAAATAGGCATACAGCACGAAGTCGTAGAACTCGAGCGCGTTGCCGGCGATCGCGGCGGCGACCGCCTTGCGTGAAATCTCCGGCCGCGTGGACGCGATCGGCCTAGCTGCGGCGCTCGAAGGCGCAGCGCTGGCAAAGGCGCCGGCGGTGCCGGCGATCGGGGTGCTCATGACGAGGCTCCTGTGAATTGTGCGGGATCAGAGGGATGACTGGGAACACGGCGAGATCAGACCGGCACGCGCTGCAGGCCGGCCAGCGCCTGTACGACGGCCTCGCGGCCCTGGCGCCAGACCTCGGCCTTCCATTCGGCGGCCTCGGGGTAGAACGCCGCCTTGAGTTCGCCGCGCATGGCGGCGGTGCAGTCGGCATCGGCGCTCCGCCGCCAGCTCCAGTGCTCGGCGCGAAGCGCCTGCTGCACGCGCTCGCTCGGCCAGGTGCCGAATTCGAGGCAGATGTTGGTGTGCTCGGCCTGCGGGCACTCCTCGAACTGTGCGAACTGCACCGGACCGGTCATCGGCACGCTGGACGAAGTGCCGGTGTGCACCGAGGTGACCTCGCCCCACCAGCGCTGCGCGCGTTCGAGGATCTGCGGACCCTGGTCGGGAGACGCGAAGATGCGTTCGCCGTGGCCGTAGGGCCCCAGGCCGGTATGGATGTCGATGGACGCGATCTGCCGGCACTGGCGACCGTGGCGGCGAAAGATCGCGCGCAGTGCGCGGTTGCTCCAGGTCGGCCCGTGCCCGCCGAAGAACATGCCGTCTGCATAGGCGTACTGGCCGAGCGAGATTGCGCGCTGCAGGCCCCGGGCGCCGACGCGCGTGGCGTAGGCCGCCAGCGCCGCGTCGTCGGCCGGCGCCGGCGGCCAGGTCGCCGGCAGCAGCAGGTCGTGGATCTCGGCATAGCCAGCGTTGACCGGCAGCGGGACGTCGAAGTCGATGCAGTTGCGGTTGAGGTCGACGTTCTCCTGCGTCACGCGGCGCGAGTGCGAAAAGCCGTAAGGGTTGAGCGCATGGATGTACAGCGCGGCGGTGTCGTGCGCCTTCGCGCCGAGGAGTTGGGCCGGCTCTCCGAGCTCGAGCAGCCCGGTCTGCACGGCGGAGCCGCAGTAGCCTTCAACGCCGTGCACGCCGCTGAGCACGATAAGCAGCCGCGCCGCGTCGGCCGGGCCATCGCGCACGACGTCGACCGCGAGTTCCTCACCATCGGCGCCAGGCAGGTCGAGCACAGTCGATTCGACGACCAGGCCACGCCGCGCCGCGACGTCACGGAAGCGGCGTCGCGCCTGGGCATAACTGGCGGAGAACACGGCGCCGGGGTCGGCGATGTCGGGCAAGGCGCGAGTCGCCCGAGTCCGTCGGGAGGGCATGAGCGAGGCGGGTGTGTTCATGGTGTCCTGAGGGGATGAAAGGGGGATGCGGTGGGCGCAGTCGCAGGCCTCACGCGGCCCGACGCCGTGCCATCCGGTCGCGGCAGGCATCGCCGAAGGCGGTGAAGATCGCGCGGGCGAAGACGCTGTCGCCGACGCGCATCTCCGGATGCCACTGCACTGCGAGCGTGAACTCCGGTGCGTCGACGACCGTGAAGGCCTCGATCAGGCCGTCCGGGGCGGTGGCCTCGACCCGCAGGCCTGGGGCAAGCCGCTCGATGCCCTGGTGATGCAGCGAATTCACCGCGACCTTCGTCATGCCGGCCAGGCGCGCGAGCAGGCCGCCGGGCGCGAGCGCCACCTCGTGCGCGTCGTCGTACCAGCGCGCGATCGGGCTGGCGTGGTCGCCTTCGCGATGGTCGAGCCGGCCCGGCTGCGCATGCACCGCGCGCTCGAGCGTGCCTCCGAAGGCGACGTTGAGTTCCTGGAAGCCGCGGCACACCGCGAGCACCGGCACGCCGGCGGCCACCAGCGCCGGCAGCAGCGCGAGCACGGTGGCATCCCGGTCGGGGTCCGTCAGGGTGGTCGGCGGCAGCGGCTCGGCGCCGTAGCGCTCGGCCTGCACGTTCGACGGCCCGCCGGTCAGCACCACGCCGTCAACGGCAGCGATCAGCGATGCCGCATCGATGGCCGTGCCGGCGGCGGGCAGCACCAGCGGCAGCGCGCCGCTGATCTCGTGCACCGCGCGCACGTAGCCATCGAAGGCCTGGTGCGTGGCATGCCCGCTGCTGCTCGCCACGGTCGGCAGTGATGGCCGCGACGGGACGGGGGGCAGCAGGGTGTCGGGACGGGTTCATCGGTCAAGCCCTTCGATGCCGGCGTGCCGGCGGTGCTATGCGGGCAATGTAGGAAGGATCCAAAAATGCGTAAAGTGCATTTATATTTGCTCGGGATTGCAAGTACTGCATATGAATGGAGCGCACCCCCATGAACACCCGCCAGTTGCGCCACTTGCTAGCCGTCGTCGAACAGGGCTCCGTCAGCGCGGCCGCAAACCACGTGAATCTCAGCCAACCAGCGCTGTCGCGCAGCCTGCGCGCGCTCGAGGACGAGTTGCGCGCGCCGCTGTTCGACCGCCACGAGCGGCGCCTCGTGCCGACGCCGTTTGCGCAGGCCTATCTGGCGCGAGCGCGCCGCATCGTTCGCGAGGAGGCCGACGGCGCGCGCGAACTGGCGCTGATGCACTCCGGTCGCGCCGGCTCACTGGCCTTTGGTATGGGATCGGCGCTCGCGCGCAGCCTGCTTGGGCGCCTGGTGATCGAATTGATGGCGGCAGCACCGGGCCTGAAGCTGCGCACGCTCATCGATACCGCAGACCGCCTGCTCGACGCGCTGCGCGAGGAGGAATTGGACTTCTTCGTCGGTGACGTGCGCCTTGCGGATACCGACGACGAGTTTCATGTCGAGCCGCTGCACGCCTGCCGCTTCGGCTGGTTCGCGCGCCAGGGTCACCCGCTGCAGGGGCAGGCGGCGCTGGCCATCCAGAAGGTGCTGCGCTACCCGCTCGTCGCGCCGGGTTTCATCGAACCGGCCGCGCAGCGGCAGTTCATGCGCCGCTACGGACTGACCGGCTCGATGCTCGACCGCTTCGCATTGCAGTGCGCCGATGGCGGCACGGTACGCGATGTACTCGCGGCCACCGACGCCATCATCCCTGCGATCGAGCTGACGATGCTCGAGGAACTACGCGACGGCAGCGTCGTCGCACTCGACGTGGTACCGACACTAGATGCCGAGTTGGTGCTCGGCATCGTGCACCGTGCCGGACGCACGCTGGTGCCGGCCGCCACGCGCGCATTCGACTTCGTGCGCCAGTACCTGGTCTCCCTGGACCGACAGCCGATACCGCGCGGCGACGTGGCCGGGTGATTCCCTGCCTTGCGCCTGCTTGGCGACGAGTTCGAGCGTGCGATGGCGCTGTGCGGCGCCAAGTCGCCGGCGGAACTGAGCAACCGTGTTGAAAGTCAAGTGCCGTCGATCAGGTTTTTGCCGGATGCACGGCATGCCAGGGCTGACCGTTCTTCAGCATGACGTTCATGACCGTCAGCATCTTGCGCATGCACGCGACGATCACGACCTTGGGCAGCTTGCCGGCCAGCGTCAGGCGCTGGGCGAAGCGTGCGATGTCGGGGTTGTGGCGGATGGCTGCCTGCGTGCCCATGTACAGCACGCGTCGCACGTCGGCGCGACCGCCCCAGATGCGTCGACGACCGCGATGCTGGCCGCTGTCGTTGGCCAGAGGTGCAACCCCGACCAGCTTGGAGATCTCGCGCCGGTTCAGGGTACCCAGCTCCGGGCACATGCCGAGCATGGTGCGGCTGAGGACGGGGCCCACACCGGGAACGGTCTGCAAGAGCTCGTCCTTGACGCGCCAGACATCGGACTCGCGCATGCGCTGCCCGATGTCGTCATCCAGGCGCTGGATGCGCTTGTCCAGCCAAGTCACATGCTCGGCCAGGCTGCGCTTCATCGAGCGGGAACAGGCGCTGTGCTGGCGTTGAAGCTCCTGCACCCGCATGTCCACGAGCTGCCGGCGGCGCGACAGCAGATCGGCCAGTTCGTGCGTGTCGGAGTCCTTGGGAGCGCGGGCGGCCGGCCGAATCGCGCGGGCGAACGCAGACAGGGTGCGTGCATCGATGGTGTCGGTCTTGGCCAGTTCTCCAGAGGCACGCGCGAAGTTGCGCACCTGGCGCGGATTGACCACGGCCAGGGGCACGCCGCGCGAGGTCAACTCCGCCGCGATGCGGTGCTCCAGCCCCCGGTGGCCTCAACGACCACCAGCGTCGGCGAGAGCCGAGCGAGGTCATCGCACAGCGACTTCAGCGCCGCATCGTCGTAACCGCAGTGCCGAGGAAGCTCGGCACAAGGTGGTTCGACGTGAATGTCCAACGCGCTTGGACACGTCGATCCCTACGAAGCGCTCGATCGATTCACTCATACGCCCATCCTTGTCGAACATGCGAACTGCACCGGCGGAACCGATGCGCCCAAGCAACCGTTCGGGCTACCGATGAGAGATTGGCGCTGCGCTCCGAGCTCAGTTACGGGATCGACAAGAGGCTCGTCACAAGAGGCTGCCGAGCTGCAGCGCCAAACCGAGGCAGGCTGTATTGGGATGGACGCCCCCACCCGCGACGGCATCGCGATGTGCCAGAGTGGAAGCGTTACCTCAACCACTCGATATCGAGCAGGAGCGCCCACCATGGAGATTAGGACAGTCGGCATCGACCTGGCCAAGAACCTGTTCCAGGTCCACGGCGTGAACGAGCACGGCAAGGCGGTCCTGCGCAAGCAGCTGCGGCGCGACCAGGTCACATCATTCTTCGCCAACCTCCCGCCGTGCCTCATCGGGATGGAGGCCTGTGCCAGCGCACATCACTGGGCACGCAAGCTGCAAACGTACGGGCATACCGTGCGGTTGATTGCGCCCCAGTTCGTGAAGCCGTACGTCAAGAGCAACAAGAACGATGCGGCTGACGCCGAAGCGATCTGTGAAGCTGTCGGCCGACCATCGATGCGCTTCGTTCCGATCAAGAACATCGAGCAGCAGGCCGTGCTGGCGCTGCACCGAGTTCGGCAGGGCTTCGTCAAGGCACGTACCGCACAGGCCAACCAGATTCGAGGTCTACTGGGCGAATACGGCCTGATCGTGCCGCAGGGCATCGCACATGTCGCTGAGCGAGTGCCTGATCTGATCGAGGATGCGAGCAACGAGCTGCCGGGCGCGTTCCGTCTGCTGATCGACCGCCTTCTGGAGCATCTGAAGCTGTTGCAGCAGCAGGTCAACCAGATCGAGGCCCAGATCAAGGCGTGGCACCGCTCAAGTGACGCCAGCCAGCGCCTCGAGAAGATACCGGGCGTCGGCCCGCTGACGGCAAGCGCTCTCGTTGCAACGGTTGGCGATGCAAAGAACTTCGACAACGGCCGGCAACTCGCTGCTTGGCTTGGCCTCGTTCCTCGGCAGCACTCGAGCGGAGGCAAGTCGACGCTGCTCGGCATGAGCAAGCGCGGAGATGCGTATCTTCGAACACTGCTGATCCACGGGGCAAGATCGGTCATCTACCGTGTCGCACAGCGTGGCGACGCCGAAAGCTGGCTCGGCAAGCTGATGCTCCGGCGTAACGTGAACGTAGCCACGGTCGCATTGGCCAACAAGATCGCGCGGATCACTTGGGCCCTTCTTGCTCGCGACAGGGAGTTCCGAGCGGAGTACGCGCCGTCGTAGCCCGGTACCGCTCCCTTGCCAGAAGACAACCACCCATCCCCCCGCCCTTCCCGCCAGCGGGAAGGGGGCCCCAACGACGACCAAAGACAGGAGAAGCGAGTCCTCGATTGCTCAGGCGATCAGCGAGTGATGGCGAGACAGGTAAGACCGTGACCGAGCAAACCCGTACAAGTCCAAGCACCACCGCGAGTGCGCGGCTGTGATTGGGACTCGGTCAGCGGATTCCATCAGGGACGAAGCAGGCATGTGCCTGACATCGAAGTCCGGATACATGGCTGCAATCTTCACCTTCGAACGTTCATCACGAACCGGCCGCTTGACAAGCAGGGGGCGTCCATACATGGACTTGTGGAGTGCGCCGGGAGACCGGCAAGGAGTAGGGGGTGCAAGTCCGCTGCAATGAAGGAGTAGCGAACCACATTGGCCCCGAGTCATGCGCGGCGCACCGCGAGGTGCGGCGTGAAGCGTTGACAGGGGTACGCATAGGCCAGCCATTGAGCCGCGATAGGATACTTATCCCGGGTGCCGACGCTGTCTCTATAGGCGGAAGGCAACACGGTCGGGCGCGTCATCGCAAGCGCCTGGCCGACCCGGCGTGGTCGTAGACCCTGGCATGTGCGCACGCTCCTTGCACGGGAACCGGGAGATCTCGGGTCTGACCGGCCGCTAGTACCGGGCTGGCCCGCATCGGGAAGGCGAGGAGCCGAAGCCGATGATGAACGGACCCGAGAAGTCAGACTCCGGCCATACGTAGCGATGAAGCCTGCGAACAAGGCCGCCTCGGCGGCAGCGGAGTGGGTGGAGCAAAGGGCCGGGACCAAGGGGAACACGGGCCAACCGCGCACGCAACGGACTCAGCGCCGAGAAAGCGTGTCACAGGGGCTGGACCGTGTACGGCACGCTGCAAGGCAGCGGAAGAAGGAGAAGTTCACCGCGCTGCTGCACCACGTCACGGTCGATCTGCTGAGGGATGCGTTCCTGGCGCTCAAGCGCCGTGCCGCGCCCGGGGTGGACGGCGTGACGTGGCAGGACTACGAGGCGGATCTGGAGGGCAACCTCCAGAACTTGCATGCACGAGTCCACCGCGGCACGTATCGGGCGCAACCTGTTCGGCGGCGGTTCATCCCGAAGCCGGGCAGCGACAAGCAGCGCCCGCTGGGCATCGCTGCGCTGGAAGACAAGATCGTCCAGCGTGCGGTCGTCGCGGTGCTCAATGCGATCTACGAGGAAGACTTCCTCGGCTTCTCGTACGGGTTCCGACCCGGGCGAGGCCAGCATGACGCGTTGGACGCGCTGTCGGTGGCGATCTGCGAGACCCGAGTGAACTGGATTCTCGACGCCGACATCCGGAGCTTCTTGGATCGGTCTCCATGATGCCCCTTGGTTCATGATGCCTCGTCGAACAAGGTGGGTTGATCGTCCAACGCCTTGATGCGCAAGCCTTTTTGCCGTCCGCGACAGACGAGCACGGCGTCGAGCTCGCCGCGTTGGACACGGTGCAACACCGTCTGGCGGGTGACGCCCAGGCGCCTGGTCGCCTCCTGCATCACGACGTAGCCCTCGGGCACCTCTTGCACGAGGCGGCGCCTCAGCGCGTCGTTGACGCGGATGCGCCATGGTGCGCCGGGTGTGAGCTGCTCGCCGGCGATGAAGCCGTCATTGAGCCAACGGTGAATGGTCGAAGCGGCGAGCCCGAGTTCGCGCGCTGCTTGGCGCACGCTCATCAGTTCGCCGGCGAGGGGCTCGGCGGGTGCCGCGCACCGTGGAATGTTCCAGTGACGGCGCAGATTGCCGACCAGGTTCTGCGTGAAGCGCAGCCCGCGCGCCGTGGTGCGCTCCTGCTTGTTGAGGATGCCCGCGATGGTGGCGTCGTCGTGATGCTGTGCCAGACGCCGCACCAGCCCGATGGTGTCTTCGTCGGTGCGCACCGTGGCCGGGCGAGAGCGCGGCAGGCTCACGTCGAACTCGGTGAGCGCGCCGCCGCGCCAGCGCAGCTTCACCAGGGCGCGGTACTGCTCGCGGTACACGCTGATGCCGACCTCCTCGAGCAGCGTGCGCAGCAGCTCCTTCTTGTCGCGCGCCGACGTCGAGGCGGCGTGCCACACGCGCGACAAGTCGTCGCCCAGGCCGAGAAGACGGCGGCGGTCATCGTCGGTCAATGCATGCGGGCGCTGCTGCTGGCGTTGCGCGAGTTCGGCCTGCGCTTGCTGGAGGGCACGCAGACACTGTTCCCAGTGCGCTTCGAGCCCGCGCGCGACCAGACGGTTGTCCGGGTCCACCGTGCGATAGCGGCGCTCGGCCTTGTCGGCCTCGTACTGCGCACGCTGCACCGCCAGGCGCCACTGGGCCAGGGCCCCGTCGTGGTCGGCCTGCAGCTGCTCGGCCGCGCGCACGGCGGCGCTCAGTCCCGCGGGGGTAATGGTGGCGAGGAACGTCTTGGCCACGGCCTCGTCGATCTGCACGCCGCCGACGTTCAGGCAGTACACGCCGCGGCCGTCGACCACGCTCTTGTTGGCGCAGTGGTACCCCGGCGCCTGCTGCTGGCCCCGGTAGTGCGTACGCAGCTTGCGTCCGCAATGGCCGCACGTGGCCAGGCCTTGCAGCAGTGCGGCGCCTTCTCTCAACGCGCCTCCGGGCTTATGGGGTTGCGGTCGCGTGTTCGTGCCCAGGCGCTGCTGGTTCGCTTCGAAAGTGGGCCAGTCGATATAGCCTTCGTGATGACCGGGGATGAGCACGGCCCACTGGCCACGCGGCAGCATGCGGATGCGCTTGCGAACGATGCCTTGTTCATCGACGAACTGCTCGGTGCGCGACTTGCCGAAGGCGTACGCGCCAGCATAGACGGGATTGCTCAGCACGGCGTGGATCGCAGTGTAGGTGGGAGCGACCCAGCGCAGCGTGGCGCCCGCGTGAGCCCGCAGAGGAAACGACAGCCCTTCGTTGCGGAACCAAAGCCACACGCGACGGGCCGAGCCGAACTCGGCGAAGCGATCGAAGACCGCGCGCACGGCGCCGCTGACAGCGGCGTCCGGGTGCAGCAGGATCTCGCCGTCGGCCTCGCCCCAGACGAAGCCCACCGGCAGGCCGCGGCGCAGCTCGCCGCGCGCGGCCTTGTTGCGGATGCCCCCGTCCAGGCGTGCGCGCAGCACATGCAGTTCCGCTTCGCTCATCGTGCCCTTCAGGCCCAGCAGCAGACGATCGTTGAACAGCGACGGGTGGTACACGCCGTCCGCGTCGCCGATGAGCGTGTCGGTCATCGAGCACAGGTCCAGCAGCCGGTACCAGTCGGCGTTGTTGCGCGCCATGCGCGAGACCTCCAGCCCGAGGATGATGCCCACGTGCGACAGCGCCACTTCGGCGGTCATGCGCGCGAAGCCGCTGCGCTGATGAGTCGTCGCGCCGGACAGGCCGAGATCCTCGTCGATCACGGTGACCCGATCGGCACTCCAGCCCAGCGCCGCGGCGCGCTGGGTCAACGCGTACTGCCGGGCGGTGGACTCGCGGTTGTGCTCGACCTGCGCGGCCGAGGATTGCCGTACGTAGACGATCGCGACGCGGCTCAGGTGCGACGGCTTGATCTTGGCGTGCTCACTCATCGCCGTGCTCCTCGGCGTGGGGCGCCGCGACGGCTGCCTTGGCGATGAGCAGGGCCAGGCGCTGGATGAGCGCCTCCTGTTGGCTGGGGTCGAATTGCTCCCACAGCGCCTGGGCGGCCGCGGGCGGAGCCTCCAGGACCAGTTCGAGTTGCATCGTCGATCTCCTGTGCGTCGGCCATGCGGCCGAGCAGAGCGTCGATGACGATGCGCGCGTTGAACAGGTCCTTGATCGTGGCCAGCAGCGCCGGCGCGGCAGGAGGCGATTCGTCGACGACAGCTCCCAGGCGCTGTCGCAGGTCGGTCCAACTGGCCGGAACAAGCGAGCGCGACTTGCATGGCAGGATCAGCAGCAGATGTAGCTGGCCCGCGCGCTTGCGGCGCCCAAGCACCACGAGTTCTTGCCCTTCGAGGGCATGACCTCTGCGCACGATGCGCACTGCCGGCGGAAGGTCTTCGAGATGGGTAGTGTGTCGGGTGTTCCTTCGACGGACTCAGCCAGGACTGGCTGGTCCGCTTCCTGGAGCATCGGATCGGCGACGAGCGCGTCATCCGCCTTGTGCGCAAGTGGCTCAAGGCGGGCGTTCTGGAGGACGGGGAGTGGAGCGTCAGTGAGACGGGGACGCCGCAAGGAGCGGTGGCATCGCCGCTGCTGGCCAACGTCTACCTGCACTACGTCTTCGATCTGTGGGCCCAGCAATGGCGGCGGCGCGAAGCCACCGGCAACGTCATCTTCGTGCGCTACGCCGACGATATCGTGGCCGGCTTCGAGCACGAAGCCGATGCGAGGCGCTTCTGGGACGCGATGCGAGCGAGGCTCGAGCAGTTCGCGCTCGAGCTTCACGGGGACAAGACCCGCCTGCTGGAGTTCGGCCGCCATGCGGCGGCTCGGCGCCAGCGGCGCGGGCTTGGCAAGCCGGAGACCTTCACCTTCCTGGGGTTCACGTTCATCTGCGGCAAGTCCCGGCGCGGAGCGTTCTTGCTCCAGCGCAAGACCCGGGGAGACCGCATGCGAGCGACGCTTCGGGAGATCAAGGTCGAACTGCGCGCCACATGCACGAAGCCATCCCCGAACAGGGACGATGGCTGAGGCAGTGGTCACCGGCTTCTTCGCGTACCACGCGGTGCCCACGAACTCGCGGGCGCTCGGGGCGTTCCGCTACCACGTGACCCACCTCTGGCGTCGCACGCTTCGGCGGCGCAGCCAGAAGGACCGCATGACGTGGGAGCGGATGGCGAAGATCGCGGCCGCCTGGCTGCCTCGCCCCATGTCCTTCATCCCTGGCCCGACGAGCGCTTCGCCGTCAACCACCCAAGGTGGGAGCCCAGTGCGTGAATCGCGCACGTTGGGATCTGTGCGGGGGGTGCCCAGCAATGGGCATCCCTACCGCGATGCACTAAATTTGACAGTGGTTGATTCGATGAACTGGCCGGAGCCGGCGCGAAGGGCATAGCCCGTAGCCGCGGTTCCGGCTACCCTCCAGGAGTCCGCCATGAATCAGGAACAAAAGGTCATCCGCGCCAAGGTCGGCATCCTCGGGCTGGCCCGAACCGATCGTGGAACCGAGTACTGCGGCAATCCCGAACACCACGAGTAAGAGCTGTACCTGGCGCTGGAGAGCATCGACCACACCCGCACGCGCGCGAAGTCGCCGCAGACCAACGGCATCGTCGAGCGCGTGCACAAGACGATGCTCAACGAGTTCTACCGCATCGCCTTCCGCAAGAAGGTCTACGACTCGATCGAGACGCTGCAGGTCGACCTCGACGCCTGGCTTGACCAGTACAACAACCAGCGCGAGCATCAAGGACGATGGTGCTACGGCAAGACGCCCATGCGTACTTCCTCGACTCCCTCGACGTCGCAAAGGAGAAGCTCATCCAGCGCGCAACGGCCGCGTGCACGCCGGGAAGGAGCAGTTGCAGGTGTCCGCCGACACGAACCGGCGGCTGACCAGCATCGTCTTCTACGAATATCCGCTCGACAGCGACATCCAGGGCTACGACTACGACCATGCCGGCAGGGTCGACCTGCGCGGCATCTCCGCGGCGGTGCTCAAGCCGGACGCCGACTACTATGTTTGCGGTCCCATCCCGTTCATGCGCTCGCAGGTGGACATGCTCAAGGCGCTGGGGGTCTCAGAGGCGCGGATTCACTACGAGGTGTTCGGCAGCGACACGTTCAACGCGTAGCTGCGCCGCAAGAGAGGCCCGACCGGTCAAGGCGCCGGCATCGCCTGCCCGGGCACGAACAGGTCACTCGAGCGACGATCAACACAGTGGTTCCGCCCGGACCCCGGAGGCGATCGTGCAGATGCCCGCGTGTCTGTGGCGCTTGCTGGAGCTGGCCAGCGTGCTGATGGGCGTGGACGCGGACCTCACGCAGCCGCCGTGCTTCGACGTGGCGGGATGACCCCGTAGGCGTCCAGGAAGGCACCAGGTTGGTCCCAGGCGACGCTGTTGCAGAGAGCCCATGGCGGCCCCCATTGGGTGCGACGGTAGTTGCTCCTCGGGCCGCCTTTCGAGTTGTCGCCAGAGGGTGGAAGAAGTGGCTTCGCCCCTGGGCGGTGGACTCTCGACTAACGACTGCTCGCTGCCGAGAGGTGCGAAGACATCACGCCGCAGTAGTTTTTCGCACCTCTTCCACTAGATCCACCGGTAGAGCGGGGCGGCGGTGTTCAGCCGCCTGCAGCCAGGATGTGCCTGCGCAATTCGTGGAACCGCGGCTCCGTGGCATCGCCGAACGGCGGCTCATGCCGCTCCGGTGCGGCGTCCCTGACCGCCGCCGAGTCCGCGGGGGTGAGTTCCTTGGCGGCAAGGGCAACACGTCTTCTTCTTCCACGGCGAGGTGGTTGACGTAGTAGACGAGATAGGTGGCCGCTTCCACCTCGATGCTGGAACGCGGCGTGACTTCGCCGTTGACAGCCTTCTCCAGCAGGAGGCGCAACTCCTCGCCCGCCTGCGCGATGACCAAGTGTTCCTGCCTCAGGTGCGCCAGTGGCAGTTCGCGGTCGGGGCGGCGCTGTGCCAGCCGCTTGAACGCTTCGTCCTCGCGGGGATGGTTGCGATCCGCCCTGCAAGTATCGGTCGAACTGTAGCCGGTGCGAGGCAGACTGCGTGGCGCGTGGGAGCGCCTTGAGACATGGCTCTTTCAGCCCGAGTTTGGCATCGTGCCATGGAGCGTCGGCTCCATCGCCGGCAGGAGCGATCGAATGCCCGACCTGACTACGACGGCCTCGACGCCGCCCGAGTCCGAGCCGTCCAGCGAGCAGCCGCTGTATATCAGTCCAACCTTGAAAGATCTGGACGGAAGGCATCGGCCTCAGCCGTCGCCGGCTTGCGAAACGTGTCCCGCTTCGATCTGGTTCATCACAAGCGACCAGCTCAAGTGCTTCTGCTCGCGAATGCACCTGATCGTGTGGGACCACACGTCCCTCCCATCATGACGTGCGATGGACGAGAGCTGGCTCTACTGGCCTTGCAGACGGACGAAGCGAGTGAACTGCCAAGGGCGACGCCTGGATCGGCCGTCTGGCCGATCGCGTTGAGTCTTTCGTGGCGAACATGCCGCACATAACGACCGCCCGTGAAGCGCTCAAGGATCAACTGGTCAAGCAGTTTCAGCGCGAGCAGCAAGGCAAGGCGAGGGGCCACACAGCCAGGTCGAGCTAAAACGGCCTGGATCGTGGGTGACGTCCGGACTGTTAATCCGTAGGCCCCTGGTTCGAGCCTAGGGCGGGGACCCGGCCGCTTCCGTTCAGTTCGCGAACGCGGCGATCGCCGTGATAAGAGCGCGTCCGAGGATCAAGGCATGGATGTCGTCGTGTCTTCATAGGTGTTCACGACATCAAGGTCGACCAGTGGCGGGCCACCCGAATTCATGGAGATGCCGTTGCCGCCGACATGTCGCGCGCGAGGCGGGCGATGTGAGCACCTTGCCGCAGGAATTGCGCTTGATGATGGAGGTCAGTTCCACCGCGGCGGTGGCTTCCTGGTCGCGTGCGCCGAGCCGCAGGCAGCCCTGCGGCCCAGCGCGATTTCGGTCAGCATGTCGGCGAGCTTCTTCTGGACCAGCTGGTTCGCCGCCAGCGGCCGCCCGAACTGTTTGCGGTGGAGCACGTACTGGCGCGCCCTGTGGTAGCAGTCTCGGCCGCGCCGAGCGCGCCCCGGCGATGCCGAAGCGCGCGCAATTGAGGCAGGTGAACGGTCCCTTAAGGCCGTGCTACGTCGGGGAACATATTTTCTTCCGGCACCATCCAGTTGTCCATCACGACCTGGCCGGTGACGATGGCGCGTAGGCCGACCTTGCCGTGGATCGCCGGCGCGAAGACCCTTGCCGCCCTTTTCGAGGACGAAGCCGCGGATAGCTGTCGTCCTCGTTCTTGGCCCGACGACGAAAACGTCGGCGATGGGCGAGTTGCTGATCCACATCTTGGCGCCCGTGAGGCTGTAGCCGCCGGCGACCTTGCGGGCCCGCGTCACCATGCTGCCGGGGTCGGAGCCGTGGTCGGGTTCGGTCAGGCCGAAGCAGCCGATCCATTCGCCGGTGGCGAGCTTGGGCAGGTATTTCTGCTTCGTCGCCTCGTTGCCGAACTCGAAGATCGGCACCATGACCAGCGAGGACTGCACGCTCATCATCGAGCGGTAGCCCGAGTCGACCCGTTCGACCTCGCGCGCCACCAGCCCGTAGCAGACATAGTTGGGCCCGGGCCGCCGTATCCTCCGGAATGGTCGGGCCGAGCAGGCCGAGCTCGCCCATATCGCTGAAGATCGCCGGGTCGGTCTTCTCGTTGCGAAAAGCTTCGAGCACGCGCGGCGCCAGCCGGTCCTGGCAGTAGGCGTGGCGGCGTCGCGCACCATGCGCTCTTCCTCGGTGAGTTGCTCTCGAGCAGGAGCGGGTCGTCCCAGTGGAAGTGCGCCTTCGTGGCGGGGGAGGAAGTCATGCCAGGTCTCCTGTCGGGTTGTCGGGGGTGCGCGATGTCAGAGCTCGCAACGCTCAGTGCGCGCCAACACGACCACCGGGATCTCGGTCGCCGGCGGCGTGTTGCGGCTGCGGCCGCAGCGCACGATGCCGTCGATCATCACCATGCCGACGCCCGGGATGTCGCCCAGCTGCACGCTTTCCAGCAGCGTGCGGCCGGCGGTGTGCTGGGCCCGGTCCATGAAGACGAAGTCGGCGGCGCGGCCGACCTCGACCAGGCCGCAGTTGAGCTTGCGGATGCGCGCGGTGTTGCCGGTGGCGAAGCAGAACACCAGCTCGGCCGGGATGTTGGCCAGGCTGGACAGCAGCGCGATCATGCGCAGGATGCCCAGCGGCTGCACGCCCGAGCCGGCCGGCCCGTCGGTGCCCAGGATCACGCGGTGCGGGCACTTGAGCTGCAGCGCCGTCTTGCGCGGCGGCGATGGCGACCCGCTCGTTGCCGTTGTGCACGATCTCGATCGCGCGCGGCGACCCTCGCACAGCTCGCACACGTGCGCCTCGGGCAGCGCGGTGTGGCCGCCGTTGATGTGGCCGATGATGTCGGCGTCGGCCTCGAGCACCACGTCCTTGTCGATCAGGCCCGAGCCGGGGATCGACGGGCCGCCGGTGTGGATGGTGCTCTGGATGCCGTGCTTGCGCGCCCACGCCACCATCGTCGCGCCTCGTCGCCGGCCTTGACCGAGCCCAGGCCGATCTCGCCCAGCAGGCCGACGCCGGCCTCGGCCAGCTCCTTGAAGTCGCTGCTCGACCATGCCCTTCTCGATGACCGGCGCGCCGGCCAGCACCTTCACGCCGCCGGGGCGGAAGTTGTCGAAGGCGCGCTGCGCGGTGATGGCCAGCGCCTTCAGGCCGACGATGTCCTTGGGCCGGCCGGGCAGGTGCACCTCGCCGGCCGAGATCATCGTGGTCACGCCGCCGTTCAGGGTCGAGTCGATCCAGCCGAGCTGGTTCTGGCGCGGCGTCCAGTCGCCGAACACCGGGTGCACGTGGCTGTCGATCAGGCCCGGGCGCGACGCAGGTCCCTGCGCGTCGATCACCGTGTCGCGCCTTCGCAGGTCGCAGTCGGCTTCGCTTGCCGACGGCGATGATCAGCCCGTCGTTCGACGACGATGGTGTCGGCATCGAGGATCGGCTGGTCGATGTCGCCGGACAGCAGCAGTCCGATGTTGCGGATGACGACCTTGCCCGACTTTGCGCCGGTGCGATCGCTTCTGCCATGTGGGACCTCCTTGAGTGGATGATGTCTGTCTTCACGGACCTCCGCGCGTTGTGACGGGCTCGCGCATCACCGTGCGCAAGCACCGCCTCGACCACGAAGGTCTTCCCAGTGTGCGGCCGACGCCGGCGTCTCGAGCGGCTCCCCCAGGAATTCGGACAGCGTGAGGCGGTTGGACTGCGAGAAATAGCCGATCAGCGGCGATCATCATGTACACGTGGCGCACCGCTACATCGTCGCGGAACATGCCCTGCTCCACGCCGCCTCGAGCAGCTGTGGAGCATCGCGATGGCGGGCGACGAATATTCGCGCGCGGACTGCAACTTCACGATGTGCCGGCCCTGGTGCAGGTTCTCGGTGTTGAGCAGCGTGACGAACTCGGGGTTCTTGCTGGTAGTAGCCGAGACGAAGCGGATCACCGCCGTCGAGCGACGCGACCGGCCGCGTGTCGTCGAGCCGATCTCCGCCTCGGCCTCGTTCATGCGCCGGTAGATGCTCCTCGAGCACCGCGATGTACAGACCCTCCTTGCTACCGAAGTAGTAGTAGATCATGCGGTCATACGACTTCGCCGCCTTCGAGATCTTCCCCACGCGGCCGCCGTCGAAACCGTGCTTGGCGAACATCTTGGTCGCCGCCCGCAGCATGCTGTCGCGCGAGGCCATGCGCCGCCTCTTCGCGCACGCCGGTCGGCCTTCGCGGGCGGTCGCTGGCGGCGGGCTTTGGCACCGGGGGCATGCGGGCCGGAGGGCGTGAAGCGGGCGCGGCTGCTACTTTTCGGCGAACGCGCGCTCGACCACGAAGTCGCCCGGCTCGGTGGTGTTGCCCTCGCTGAATCCGCGCTCCTCCAGCAGCCCCTTCAGGTCGCGCAGCATGCGGTGCTGCCGCAACCATGACGCGGTCGTCTTCGGGATCGAGGGCCGGCACCCGAGGTCGTCGAACAGCTTGCCGTTCCGATCAGCTCGGTCATGCGGCCGGTGTTGCGGTACGACTCGCGCGTGACGGTGAGTAGTAGGCAGTTGCTCGTCACCAGGTCGCCCAGCACCTCGTGCTGGGGCAGTGCTCGGCCAGCCAGTCGTGGTAGGCCAGCTCGTCGACCTGGCGCACGCCGTGCACCACCTCGACCTGATCGAACCCCCGTAGGTCTCGGGGTCGCGCACGATGCTCAAGAACGGCGCCGAGGCCGGTGCCGGTGGAGAACAGGTACAGGCGCTGGCCGGCAGCAGGTAGTCGGTCACCAAGGTGCCGGTGGGCTTGCGGCCGAGGATGATGGTGTCGCCGATCTGGAGGTGCTGCAGGCGCGAGGTCAGCGGGCCATCGCACCTTGCTGAGGAACTCCAGATGGTCTTCGTAGTTCGGGCTGGCGATGCTGTAGGCGCGCAGCAGGGGCTTGCCGTGCCCCTGCAGGCCGATCATCGTGAAGTGGCCGTTGGAAGAAGCGCAACGCCGGTCACGGCTGGTGGTGAACGTGAAAAGGCGGTCGGTCCAGTGGTGGACGGTCAGGACCTTTTCTTCGTTGAAAGCGCTCATTGTGGGAAAGGGCGAAGTTGAGGAGGAAGGTGCTCGAGAGATTCATGCCTGCCAGCTTGTTCTTCTCATCTTTCCAGCGGTCGGCATCGGGCAGCGGGTCCTTGCGCCTGGTGATCACCGGCCACTGCTTTGCCAGGCGCTGATTCGAGCTCCAGGAAGGGTTTGAACTCCACGGGAATATCCGCGTCGGTGTAGATGGCATTCACCGGGCACTCCGGGATGCAGACTGCACAGTCGATGCACTCGTCTGGGTCGATGACCAGGAAATCCGGCCCCTCGTGGAAGCAATCCACCGGGCACACGTCGGCGCAGTCGGTGTACTTGCACTTGAGGCAGCTGTCGGTTACTACATGGGTCATGCCTTGGTCTCCTGATCCCGGCTTCGGGGTAGATGCGGAGAAAAAGCGTTTGCCTTGGGGCGGGTTGTGCGCTAGATTCCAGTTCATGTAGTGTTCACAACATGTACGTTCAGTGAATACTACATCGAACACGTGGCGAATTCAAGGCGATTCGACGGGGTCACCGAGAGGCAGTAAGCGATGACTGAACACA
>CAWIVI010000002.1:0-30169 GCA_963839465.1 uncultured beta proteobacterium | reverse complement strand
GTGTGACGCCGCCTGTCTCAGGCGAACTTCAGCGCAGGGCCGAGCTCGCGATGCATTGAGGTGTGCGGGTACAGGGCGACGTGAAGCAACGGCAATCAGACCGCGAACGACCACTCCAGGAGTGACGCGCGTTCCGGTCGTCGTTCCCGCTCGTGGCGCTGCCTTGCCGACGTGACCCAGCGCCGCGCCAGGGGCAGCGGCCCAAAGCCTGCCTCGGCATTGATGTGGCCGGCGGCTCCGAGATTGACCCAGTGACTCTCCCAGCGCCGGGCCCAGTGGCGCGCGCCGGCAAGACTCATCCACGGGTCGGTCTCGCTGCCGACGAGCATGCTGGTCACCGGCAACGCGCCATCCGGCAGCAGGGACGCGACGCCGAACCTGGCTGGATCGGCCGGCGCGACGAGCAGTGCCGCAGCGATCCCATGTCGCGGCTGCCGGGCCAGGTACCGGACCAGTGCGAGGCATCCGAAGCTGTGCGCCGCGGCGATCCAGGGGCCGGGTCCCGCGCGTTCGAGCGTGCTCCCGATACGCGCAGCCCAGCGGTCGAGGTCAGGCTTGGTCCAGTTGCGCTGCTCGACACGCAAAGCATGACGGTCGCCCTGTTGCAGCCAGGTCTGCCAGTGAGCCGGACCGCTGTCGTGCAGGCCAGGCACGATCAGCAGGCTTGGCGACGTCAGAGCTTGGCGAGCGAGACTTCGGTCGCCTTGACCAGAGCCACGACCTCGGACCCCGCCTTGAGCTGCAGGTCGTCCACCGAGCGGGTGGTGATGACCGATGTGACGATGCCCCCCCCAGGGCGTTTCGACGTCGACCTCGGAGACTACATCGCTCCCCCGAATGATCTGCTTGACCTTGCCTTTGAACTGGTTGCGTACGTTGATGGCTCTGAATGGACATGATTTTTCCCTAGGTAAGTGAAGTGATTCTCAGATCGCCCAGCGCAGCCCATGGGCGGACACGCCGGGCCAGTGGCGATCGGGGGCGGAATTCCGGAGTCGGGTTCTCTTTTGCAGCACCCGGTCGAGAATGCGTCTTTCCAGCCCGGCGAATGCCGCCGTCATGCGCTCGCGGGCGCACCAGGGGGATACGTTCGTCCAGAGCGATGCGGCCTTCCTCGATCAGGATCACGCGGTCGGCCAAGGCTACGGCCTCCTGCACGTCGTGCGTAACCAGGAGCGCAGTGAAGCCATTGCCAGCCGCCACAGCCCTTCGATCAGCTGGTGCATCTCGATGCGCGTCAATGCATCCAACGCGCCCAGCGGCTCGTCCAGCAGCAAGAGGCGTGGGCTGTGCACCAGCGCACGCGCGAGCGCAACACGCTGGCGCTGGCCACCCGATAGCACCGCCGGCCAGTCGTCGGCCCGGTCGGCCAGGCCAACCTGGGCGAGCGCTTCGCGCGCGCGGCGCTCGGCGTCCGCCCCGGGCAGCCCGAGTGCGATGTTGTCGACGACGCGCTTCCACGGCAGCAGGCGCGCATCCTGGAACATGATGCGGATGTCGTCGCGATGGCGTGCGAGCGCGTGCCGTCGAGCAAGATCTCGCCTGCGTCTGCCTCTTCGAGCGCGGCCACCAGGCGCAGCAGCGTGCTCTTGCCGCAGCCGCTGCGGCCGACGATGGCGACGAACTCGCCCGGGGCGATCTGCAGGTCGATCGCCTCGAGACTTGCCGTGCACCGTAGGCCTTGGAGACACCGCGTACGTCAAGCGCCAGGCCCGCGGGAGCGGCGGGGCCAGTCCGCGCACCGGGAATGTCGAGTTCCGCGTGCAGGCGGCGCACCGGTTCGGTCAAGGTGCGCAGCGTCAGCGCCGCGCCGTCGAGTTCGGTCATATGCATAGGGTCCGTGAGGCTCAGGCTGGCCGCACCTGGTAGCCGGGGTGCCAGCGCAGCCACCAGCGTTCGAGCGCCTTGGCGAGCACGTCGGCGAGCTTGCCGAGCGCGGCGTAGAGCAGGATGCCGACCAGCACCACGTCGGTCTGCAGAAACTCGCGCGCGTTCATCGTCAGGTAGCCGATGCCCGACTGCGCCGAGATCGTCTCGGCGACGATCAGCATCACCCACATCAGCCCGAGCGAGAAGCGCAGGCCCACCAGCATGGAAGGCAGCGCGCCCGGCAGGATGACCTGGCGCCACAGCCACCAGCCGACAGGCCGTAGCTGCGGCCCATCTCGATCAAGCCCTTGTCGACCGAGCGGATGCCGTGGAAGGTGTTGAGGTAGATCGGGAAGAACACGCCGACCGCGATGAGGAAGAGCTTGGCCCTCTCGTCGATGCCGAACCACAGGATCACGAGCGGGATCAGCGCCAGCGCCGGGATGTTGCGCAGCATCTGCAGCGAGGTGTCGAGCAGCGTCTCGAGCGTGCGGAAGCTGCCGGTGAGCAGGCCCAGCAGCAGGCCCAGCCCGCCGCCGATTGCGAGCCCGGCGAGTGCGCGCGCCGAACTGACCAAGACGTGCTGCCACAGTTCGCCCGAGCGCAGCAGGTTCCAGAACGCCGTGGCGACGGCGAGAGGTTCGGGGAGCACGCGGGTGGAGAGCCAGCCCTGTGTGGAGGCGAGCTCCCAGCCGATCAGGATCAACACCGGCAGCGCCCACGGCAAGGCCCGCTGCACGAGCCCTGCGCCGCGAAGGTCTGAAGGGATGGTCATGGCTTCAGCTCTCCGCGACCCGTTGCGGCGCGAAGCTGTTCGCGACGATCTCGCCGAACGGCCCGGTCAGCGTGCGCTGCGGCGCCACGGCCCCGCGCAGTTCGACCGGCAGCAGCGGGAACACGAGTTCGGCGAAGCGGTGCGCCTCTTCCAGGTGCGGGTAACCGGAGAGGATGAAGTAATTCGATCCCAGCGCGGCGTATTCCTTGATGCGTTCGGCCACCTGTTCGGGGTTGCCGACCAGCGCCGTGCCCGCACCACCGCGCACCAGGCCGACACCGGCCCATAGATTCGGCGCGACCTCGAGCCCTTCGCGCACGTTCGCGCGGTTGAAACGGCCCTGATGCAACGCAGCCATGCGGCGCTGGCCGACCGAATCCATCTGTGCGAACTTCTTCTGCGCCGCGCTCACCGTCGCCTCGTCGAGGTGCGACACCAAGTCGGCCGCGGCGCGCCAGGCCTCGTCCTCGGTCTCGCGCACGATGACGTGCAGGCGGATGCCGAACTCGAGTTCGCGGCCCTGGCGCGCGGCGCGCGCGCGGATGTCGGCGACCTTCTCGGCCACCGCGGCGGGTGGCTCGCCCCAGGTCAGATAGGTGTCGACCTGCTCGGCCGCGAGCTCGTGCGCCTCGGGCGACGAGCCGCCGAAGAACACCGGCGGATACGGCCGGCTCACCGGCGGATAGAGCAGCTTGCTGCCCTTGACGCGCAGCTGCGTGCCATCGAAGTCGAAGCTCTCGCCGCGGTGGCTGCGCGCCAGCAGCTCGCGCCAGATCGTCAGGAACTCGCGCGACAGCGCATACCGCTCGCCGTGCGGCAGGAACAGGCCGTCGCCCTCGAGCTCGTCGGGGTCGCCGCCGGTGACGAGGTTGACGAGCAAGCGCCCGCCGGAGAGCCGGTCGAAGGTCGCCGCCATGCGCGCCGACTGCGCCGGCTGAACCAGCCCCGGCCGCAAGGCGACCAGGAACTTGAGCCGGCGTGTCACGTCGATCAGGCTCGCGGCGAGCACCCACGAGTCCTCGCAGGATCGGCCGGTGGGCAGCAGCACGCCTTCGTAGCCGAGGCTGTCGGCCGCGACGCGACCTGCTTGAAGTAGGCGAAGTCGGCTGCGCGCGCGCCATGGCTCGTGCCCAGGTAGCGCGCATCGCCATGGGTGGGAATGAACCAGAGGATCTTCATGTCGGTCGTCTCGATGGAAGTCGGTCAGCGGAGTTGCGCGAGCGCCTGGCCCGGTTGCCAGACGATGTCGGCGACGCGAATTGGCTTCGGAATCAGCCCGAGCGTTGCGAACGCGTCGGCCACCTTCTGCTGCTCGGCAATCAGCGACGGCGTCAGGGGTCCGACCGGCGAGGGCTGGCGGCGCGCAAGAAAGCGGTGCACGGTCGCCAGGCTCAGGCCGGCGTACTCGGCGTAGCGTTGCGCCGTCTCCTTGCGGTTCGATTGACCGTAGGCATCGGCCTCGGTCAACGCGGCAAAGAGTGCCCGCAGCACACCCTCGCGCTGCGCCAGGGCGCGCGAGGCGAGGTAGAAGGTGTTGTTGCCGGTGAGGCCGCGGCTGGTCGCGAGCACCTGCACGTGACCGTCGATCTCCGCGGCGGCGTAATACGGGTCCCAGATCGCCCAGGCATCGACCGAGCCGCGTTCGAAGGCGGCGCGGGCGTCGGCCGGCGCAAGGTAGACCGCGACGATGTCGGTCCAGCGCGAGGTTTGCTTTCGCCAGCGCTCGCACGAGCAGGAAGTGCGCGCTCGATCCGCGCTGCACCGCGACGCGCCGGCCGTTCAGATCGGCCAAGGTCTTCAATGCCGCCTCGGGCCGGGAGAGGATCGCCGAACTGTCGGGCTTGGCCGGCTCGGCGCCAACGTAGAAGAGATCCTTGCCGGCCGACTGAGCGAACACTGGCGGCGAGTCGCCGGTGGCGCCGAAGTCCACGCTGCCGACCGCGAGCGCTTCCAGCAACTGTGGCCCTGCCGGGAATTCGACCCAGGTCACCTTGGTCGCGGCCAAGGGTTTGTCCAGCAGAGCCAGACTCTTCAGCAATGCGAGGTTGAGCGATCCCTTCTGAAAGCCGATGCGAAGTTCGGCAAGCGAAGGCGGTGCCGCTTGGGCGGAGGGCGCCCAGGAGGCAAACCCGCCGAGGGTCGTGAACGAGGCCAGTGCGAGCGCGGCGCGGCGGCGCGAGACGAGGAAGCTGTCCATCGTGTCGTCCTTCACTTTGCCGACACGGTTCGAGCGACCGTGGGCAACGCATCGACGATGCGGATCGCCTTCGGGATCAGCTTCAGCTCGAAGAAGACATCGGCGATCTTCTGCTGCTCGGCAGCAACGGTGGCGCTGATCGGCACGATGCCGTAGGCGAAGCGCGCCGCGGCGACTTCCGCGATACCGACGTCGAGCCCGATCTGCGGGCCGAGAAACGCGGCAACTTCCTTCGGGTTGCCTTCGGCCCAGCGGTCGAGTCTTGCGAGTTCCTCGACGATTGCCTGGACCACCTGCGGGCGCTTGTCGGCATAGGCCCGCGCGGCCAGGTAAAACTGGTGGTTCGCGACCAGCCCGCGGCCGTCGGCGAGGACGCGCGCACCGACTTGCTTCTCGGCTGCGGCGAGGAACGGATCCCAGATCACCCACGCATCGACGGCACCGCGCTCGAAGGCCGCGCGCGCATCCGCTGGCGGCAAGAAGACGACCTGCACATCGCCGTACTTGAGCCCGGCCTTCTCGAGCGCCTTGACGAGCAGGTAATGCACGTTGCTGCCCTTGTTGAGCGCGACCTTCTTGCCCTTCAGCTCGGCGACAGACTTCACTGCCGATTCCTTCGGCACGACGATCGCCTCGCCCTGCGGTGCCGGCGGCTGGTTGGCGACGTAGACGAGGTCGGCGCCGGCGGCCTGCGCAAAGATCGGCGGCGCCTCGCCGACGGTGCCGAAGTCGATCGAGCCGACGTTCAGGCCCTCCAGCAACTGCGGCCCGGCCGGGAACTCGGTCCACCGGACCTCGATGCCTTGCGGTGCGAGGCGTTTCTCGAGTTCTCCGCGCGCCTTCAGCAGGGTCAGCGTGCCGTATTTCTGGTAGCCGATGCGCAGCGGTTCGGGCTTGCCTTGCGCTTGCGCGGCACTCAGCGCGAGGCCCAGGCTCAGCGCTGCGGCCAACTGCAGTGTGTGGCGTCGGGTTGCGGTGAGGAAGTGAATCATCGTTGTGTTCTCTGGAGTTCGGCAAAGGGACACCCCGCACCGGCGCCGGGCCGGCGTCGGGGTGTGGAATGGCCCGCAAGGGCCAGGAGACAAGCGGATCGGCGCGTCAGGCGCTACATCGCGCCTCGGCCTCGAGCGGCACCAGCGGCTGCAGGGCGCGGTTCAGACGCTCCACGAGGCTTGCGTCGGGCACGTAGCCGCCGGACTCGTGCGGCACGAGCTGAGCATCGGTCGCGTAGACGCCATCGAGGATGTCGCGCGCGCCGAGCGCGGCGAGCACCGGCTTCAGCGCGTAGTCGAGCGCCAGGAAGTGCGCGAGGCTGCCGCCGGTGGCGAGCGGCAACACGACCTTTCCGCGCAGCACATCGGGCGGCAGCAGATCAAGGAAGAGCTTCAGCAAGCCGCTGTATGCGGCTTTGTAGATCGGGGTCGCGACGAGCAGCAGGTCGGCGCGTTGGATGTGCTCGATCGCGCGACGGATCGGCTCGGCATGTGCGTCGGCGTCGAGCAGCGCGGCGCTTGGCAAGTCGCGCACCGCAATGACGCTCGAAGCGCTGGCACTGGCTTCAAGCCGCGTCTGTGCGAGCTGCAGCAGCCAACGCGAGCGTGAGCGCTGCGAGGGGCTGCCGGAGAGACTGACGATGTGCATGATGACTCGAGTGGATGACGAGTCGCTACGTTAGGCTGGTGCGAACATGCAGCCAACGAATCAATGCGGCTTTGCTTATGCGGTTTGCTGGCGTCCTAGCGTCTCGCCTTACCTACCTTGACCTGAGAGCCTCACCATGACGACCACCTCGCACGCCATCCGACGCGTCCGCATCACGCCCATCGCGTTCCGGGATCCGCCGCTGCTCAACGCGGCGGGCATCCACGAGCCTTGGGCATTGCGTTCTGTCGTCGAGATCGAGACCGCCTCAGGTCACGTCGGCATCAACGAAAGCTACGGCGATCTGCCCATGCTGGAGGCGCTGGCCAAGGCCGCACCGGCGCTGCATGACCTGTCGCCCTGGGCGCTGAACGAGATGGAAACACGCGTAGCGGCGCTGGTAACGCCGCCCGCTCAGGCCAAATCGGAATTCCTGACCCGGCAAGTCTCGCTGGCGCCCGGCACCCATGTGTCCAAGACCGTGCCCAAGGTCGTCAGCGCCTTCGAAGTGGCAATGATGGACCTGCAAGGCCAGCTCGCCGCAGCGCCCGTAGTCGATCTGCTGGGCGGTGCCGCGCGTGACCGTGTGCCCTACTCGGCCTACCTGTTCTTCAAATACGCCGGGCACATCGAGCAACCGTACGCGCCCGACCCATGGGGCGAGGCGCTCACGCCGGAACAACTGGTCGCGCAGGCTCGGCGCATGATCGACCAGTACGGGTTCGAGAGCATCAAGCTGAAGGCCGGCGCGCTGCCGCCCGAGAAGGAGGCCGCCGGCATCCTGGCGCTGGCCCAGGCCTTCCCAGGCAAACCCCTGCGCATCGACCCCAACGCCAACTGGACCGTGGCCACCAGCCTGAAGATCGTCGAGCAGCTGCGCGGCGTGCTGGAGTACTACGAAGACCCTGCCCCCGGACTGGACGGCATGGCTGCCGTGGCGCGCGCATGCGAGGTGCCGCTGGCCACGAACATGGTGGTGACCGACTTCGCCGAATTCCGCCGCAACACCGAGATGGGCTGCCCCGTCAGGATTGTGCTGAGCGACCACCACTACTGGGGCGGCCTCCGTGCGACACAACGCCTCTCCACCCTGTGCCGCACTTTTGACCTCGGTCTGTCCATGCACAGCAACTCGCACCTCGGCATCAGCCTGGTGGCCATGACACACCTCTGCGCCAGCGTGCCGCTGCTGACGTACGCCTGCGACACCCACTACCCCTGGCAGGACGAAGAAGTGATCGCGGGCGGTCGCTTGAAGTTCGAGAACGGCAGCCTGCGTGTGCCCACTGCGCCCGGCCTGGGTGTGACCCTGGACCGCGAAGCCTTGGCCCGTCTGCACGACAACTACCTGCGCTGCGGCATCCGCAACCGCGATGACCTTGCGCAGATGCGCAAGTACGATCCTGCCTTCACGGGTATCCAGCCTCGCTTCTGAATGCACGCATGCATGGGCCATGCCGGAAAACAGGTGGCCGCGGTGTGCCCAGCCGCACGCATTCACTTTGTCAACCCAGGAGACTTCAATGCAACACCGCGAGCTCATCCGTCGCTCCCTCGCCGCCGGCACCCTGCTGCTGGGCTGTGGACTCGTCACCCTCGTGCCTGCCGTGGCGCAAGGCAACTGGCCGACGGGAAAGCCCATCACCTATGTGGTGCCGTTCCCACCAGGCGGCAACACCGACACGCTCGCGCGCCTGATCGCTCCGGCGCTATCGACAGCGCTAGGCACACCGGTGGTCATCGACAACAAGGGCGGTGCGGGCGGCAGCATCGGCTCGGCCATCGCCGCGCGTTCCGCGCCTGACGGCTACACGATCTTGGGCGGCACGATCAGTTCGCACGCAATCAATGTGAGCCTGTACGCCAAGATCGACTATGACCCGATCAAGTCCTTCGAACCCGTCGCCATGCTCGGCTCGGGCCCGCTGGTGCTGGCGGTCAACGCTTCCAGTCCGTACAAGACGCTCGACGACGTGCTTGCGGCTAGCAAGGCCAAGGCGGGCGGGCTGTCGTCGGCGTCGCCGGGTGTCGGCACCTCGCCACACATGGCGCTGGAGCTGCTGACCTACCAGTCGGGCGTGAAGTTCACCCACGTACCTTACAAGGGCAGCGGACCGGCCGTGCAGGACCTGATCGGCGGCCAGGTGGACATGATGTTCGACACCACCCTGATCGTGGGGCCGCACATTCAGGCGGGCAAGCTGCGCCCCATCGCTGTCAGCAGCTCCAAGCGCCTGGAGGCGCTGCCCGATGTGCCCACCATTGCCGAGGCCGGCCAGAAGGGTTTTGACATGGGGTCCTGGCAGGCCGTTTTCGTGCCGATGGGCACGCCCAAACCGATCGTCGATCGGTTGCACGCCGAGATCATGAAGATTGTGGCCACGCCCGAAACGCAGGCGCGCCTGAAGGGCTTTGGCATGGTGCCCTCCGACATGACCCCCGCGCAACTCGGCGAGTACCAGAAGAGCGAGGTCGAGAAATGGGCGAAAGTGGTCAAGGCTGCGGGCATCAAGGCTGACTGATCGGCGCGTACGCGTCGAGGGTCGGACTCAAGTCTGCTTCTTTTGATTTCCCCGATTCAGTTTCAGGTCCCGCTTGGCATAGTTGGGTTTCTTGCTTCCCAGCAAGAACTCCTTGGCGTTCAGGCCGTCCTTCTGGAACTCGTCCCACTTGTCGACCACGCAGCCGGTCTTGGCAAGCCCGTCCGCGTGCTTTTGCGCTTCCTTGAGCCGGAGTTCGGTCGCCTTCCGCTCGCCCTCCGTGAGCGCGTCGGCGCCCGCTCCCAGTGCGACCTTCAGGCTCAGTTTCGCGAAATGAGCATAGAACGCCCCATCGATCAGCACGGGCAGGCCGCAGTATTGCTGCCCGAGATTGCTGGGTGCGCCGGCTCCTTCGATCCCCTCGACGGAGGTATGTTTGTCACCGAAGGAGAAATCATTGTCGATGGCCTTGATGGTGAGGACGCCGTTCTTGATTTCGATCAGGTAGTTCCGCTCGTGGCGGTCGATCTGGCCGGAGATGGCATCCAGCCATTGCAGGTTCACCATCGCCTTGAGGTACTGGGTCTCGATCTGGGCATCTCCCTCCAGGTCCATGGGGTTCGGCCGGCGCTTCGTCCTATAAACCTTCCCCGTTGCCGTGTCCTTGCGCAGGTTGTACGTGCGAATGTCGTCGTCGGAGGCGCCGCCAACCACCTCTTGCTCCTCATCCTTCTCCAGCGACTCGCCGGAAGCGCGCTCCATGGCGATACCCGGTACTCCATCCACCGTGACCAGGTCCACGTCCGGCACGAGGTCCTGAAGTCCCAAGCCTTCGGCAAGTTTCCGGGTGGCGACATTGCGGCGCGCGAATCCGGGATCGCCGGGAACGATGCCGATTTCGAGGGGACCTCCCGGCACGCGGGCGTTCGGGTCCTCAGCCTTGAAAACGCGTACTTGCTTGCCCTGGCCCGGCGGCTGGTAGACCATCTTCTGGACCTGGTTGATGCCGCCGCTGCCGAGGTGGCGGCATTTCGCCCGGTCGAGGTTTTGGTCCGAGAGCAGCGTCGGCTTGGCAAACTGGATGCCGCCGGCACGTTGCAACAGGATGGCATCTCGCAAGTTGAGCGCCTTCTCCTCCTGGGTCGTCTTCTTGTCCGTCTCGAGCTTGTTAAGCATTGCCCGCTCGCGGGCGACATTTGCAACCAGGGTCTGCATCGCAGCGACCTCGTTGGCCTTGTCGCGATTGCGGCCATGCTTGGCGATATAGGCCTGGCCGGCACGCTCCACGCTGTCCAATTGGCCCCGCAGTTCGCGGAAAGCGTTATAGGAGAACTCTGTCGCCAGGGGGGTCTTCGCGAGGGTCTTGAACGAGGCGTGGTATTCGTCGAGAGAAACCAGCGTGTCCTTGTAGGACCGGCTTTTCTTCTTGTCGCGATGGGGCTTTCGGTCTCCGAACGCCTTGATCAGATCCTCGGACTTGAGGATCGCCGGAGAACCCTGCTCGGTCTGCTGCACGCGATCGGCCGTGTAGGCGAGATGGGCACGCGCGTCTCCCAGCCGGTCGCGTGCCTTGGCCCATTGCCCGCCATGCGCGAATCCCGCCGCGTCCGCGAAAGTACGATCGAGACTGGCTTGGTTCGACTTGCTCTCATGGCCTGAAAGGCGCTCGCGCTCACGCTCGAGTTCATTGAGTTCGGCTTCGTAGGCCAGCTGCTCTTTCGACTTGCCCTCCATGGCGCTAGCCTTGCAGAGCGGCGCGGGTGACTGGAGCCCGAGCTTCGCCAGGCGCTTCTCGAAGGCTTTGGTGGCTTTGTCGTAGTCGTCGAGGGGGCTCGGAACGTCCATGAAGTACCCGTAGGCCTGCACCATCATCAGGCACTCGGACACGCTGTGATGCCCGCGACCATCATCAAGACGCTGTGCACGCCAATGAGCTTTTCCCGCTCCGCCAGCTCGCCCGCACCGACCTCGTGTGCCTCGCCGTGGTTCACGTCCCACTCCTGGCAGATGAACCGGAGCGTGCCCGAGGCGCCGCCTTCGAAAGGCGCGCCCTGCGATGCGAGAGCCTGAACCGTGGGCGAAGTGTCGCTGGACGAGAACTGAGCGCCGCCATGGGTGATCGGCGTGTTCAAGGCGTTCTTCTGGGCCACGCTCCGTCCGGACGAGAGCGTGATGCCGACATTCCTGTTTTTATACATCTCGTCCCGGGTGCGGGGTGCGGCATCCCGGCCACGGTCGCTGTCGAGGTAGGGATACTTTGCCTTGAGGGTGTCGTACTTTTGGTCGACTTCGCCTTGGGGAAGCGCGTTTCCGATGTAGTCGATCAGCCCCTTGAAACCGTTGGTGTTATCCATGACCAGCGACGCGAACTGCCATGCATCGACTTTGTCGTTGCCGAGTCCCTGGATGGCGGCGGCGAGTTTCTTTGCATCGTTCGACTTGGGGAAGCGCTTCGTCAGACCGACGATATGGGTGTTGACGAGCGCGAGGCCATCTTCCGGCAAGTTCTTCGCCAGGCCGATCGCCCAGTCGGACTCGCGGTTCGCGGCTTCGATGTCGTTGCCCCTCGCGTCCAGCCGACGCTGGCGGCGATTGAGTTCTTCATGGTCTTGTTGAGCGTGCTTACACATGAAGGGCTCCCGTCAGTGCGCAAGGCGAGCGGCAAGTGTGGCTAGGGCGTCGGGATCGTCGGTCCAGTCGGCGGCGCCGACTGCTCGCCAGGCGGCGTTTCTCTCCCCGCGAACGAAGGCGACAACTGGCACGCCGTCCCCCCGCTCGGGGGAGGGACAGCAGGGCACCCGCCTCCCCGAACACGCGTTCGATCACGGCGCGGGCCGCGAGGGGGTCGTCGAAGGCCCCGCCGAACGGCAGTTCCAAAAACACGGCGACATGGGGAAGCACCGCGACATAGCGGACGAACCAGGTATTGGTTCCGTGGCCCTCGTAGGAGAACGCGAGGTAGGGCGGCGCATCGCCCCGGGCGGCCTCATCCGCGACCGGCAACCTGGGTCAGACTGGATGGCGCGCCAGGCCGCGTGGAGTACACGTGCTCGTCCACCTCCTCGAGGCGCTGGATGAGGGCTGCCGGCAGCGGAGGCAGCGGCAGGCCGAGGTCCTGGAACAGGAAAAATGCCGATTCGAGTGCGCCGCCTTCGGCGAAGGGATCGTCGGTTTCAAGCATGGCTGGGCCTCCGGCGCAGGGGAGTTTTCTGGGGACGCATAAGCACCAGTACGGCAGGCGCTAGTGGACACGGGCCGCTTGGTGTGCCTGTTCGAGGCCGGCACGGATTTCGTGGGCCCGCAGTTCGGCCCGCTCGGCATCGAGAACGCGCGGAGTTGTATGCGGCGACCAGGTCCGCGTGGGCCTTTGCTTCGTCTTCGCTGGGTGCATTCTTCGCGAGTCCGGCCTCTGAGCGATCGAGTTCAAGGCGGAGACTGTCCGCTATTTCGATTCGTTGTTCCCATGCCACCAGCGCCCGCTGCCAGGCATTTTCGTCCGCAGCAATTCCGAGGTTTTCGTCTTCCGGTGAAGGACGTTCACCCTGCTGCAACGGGGCCGCGTCTCCTGGAAGCGAGGTGATTGCCGCCTTCAGAAAGCCTGGGACGAGGCCAGGGAGCTCGTACAGCGTTTCCTCCTGTACTCGCCCGTGAAGTTTTGCCGCCTCGGCGTTGGGGCCGCGCGAACGGCGGATCCCTTTCCCTAGCGCTTGCTTCATCGCGGACGCCTTCTGTGTCAATGCCGTTGCGGGTGCGGTGCCTGCAGCGACGGCCAGGCCGGCTTCGAGCATGCGCTCGGCCTCGTCGAGCAGCGCATGGGCGCCTTCGAAGTCGCGGTTCTTGCGTGCCGCGAGTCCCGCCTCGCTGACCTTGGCTCTCACCTCCGGCGCTGCAGTCTTGACCTTGGGCACGAGCGCGGACAGGCGCGCGTTGAACGCTGCGGCCGCGGGGTCGGTTGCGCCGGCCGCGGCTTGCGGCTTCGCCGCTCCGGCGGTTCGCAGCGGCGGTGCCTGCGGAATGGTGCTGCCCTCGGCCGCCGACTCGTTGTCCTCGCCTTCTTCATCCACATCGTTCGGGTCTTCGCCTCGCACCCGCACCTTGAGCCTGAGCTCGGTCTGCTGCAGCAGCGCGGCCTTGATCTTCTTGGCCAAGCCCACGGCGGGTGCCTGCACCACGAAGGTGATCGAGCCTTGCTCGAGCAAACACGTACCGCGGATGAATTTCAGGCCGCTGGGATTGGTCATCTGGTCCTTCAGCAGCTTGCCGCGCGCGGGAGAGATGGCCTTGCGCGAGACAGGAGCACGACCGTCTCCTTGCCCGCCAGCGCGATCAGCGCCTGCATCTCCACGTCTCCCTTGCGCAACTCGCGCAGCAACGGGATGAGCCTTGTGGTGAGCAGCGCCGGGCTTTCCTCGTCGTGGTCTGGGCACCGGCCTTTCTGGCTTCTACCGCCCTTTCGGTGTCCTTGTGCAGCATCTCGGCGCTGTCGAGCAGGGCGTTGAGCTTCTGCCTTCACCTCGCCGAACACCTTGTCGCCCATCTCCTTCTTGCGCTTGGCCTGGGCGGTCACCTGTTTCTTGAGCTCCTCGATGAGGCCCTGGAGCGCCTCGAGTCGCGGCTCGGGTTTGTCTTCGGAGGTCTTGTCGAACTTCGCCAGTGCCTTGACCAGTGGGGCATCTCGCAGATCGAGCTTCTGCTTCTTGCTGAAGGCGGTCCAGGTGGCTTCGCTGACCTTTTCTGCCATGACGATTCCTCCTTCGGACACGTGTTCTAAAGCGTCGAGATGACAGCCGTGCCTAGCGCACCGAAGACTGGGAAGTCCGCGCCACGGAGGTCCGCGAAGGCTCGCAGTGCCTCCGCGAAGCCGGCCGAATCGTCGTCCAGGCAGGCGACGGCCAGTTCACCGCCGGGAAGCCTCTCCACGGAAAGGACATGGGCACGTTCGAACGAGTCGGGAAAACGTGCGGCGAGGCGATCCGCTGCCGCCCGGTAGGATTCTGCGTCCGCGAACAAGAGGAAACACGGTTCGTCCACGCCCAGTGGGGAGAGCCAACCGAGCAAGGCTGATCCGGTCTCGAGCTTCATCAGTTCCGAGGCGCTCCCGGCCAGGGTCCCAGGCGCAACGACTCTTGGCACCTCGGTCCATAGCGCCGGATCCTCCTCGATCGATGCGACCGCCCCGTTCACATCGAGGCATGCCAGCTGCAGGTCCCCTCGACGGGCGAGTCCAGGATGCTCCCCCACGGTTGGGCTACCCAGCCGGCGACGACGTGCAGGTGCTGGTATTCCAGGCCCCGCCCAACGAGCTGGATTCGCCCATCCTCCAACAGCCGGCCGGTCCCGGACCATCCTGGATCGTCCATTCCCACCAGGGCATCGATGAGGGCGTCCATGCGGTGATGGTCGGGATCGTCCGCCAAGGCATGCACGAGCGCGGGGACATCCGCACCACGCGCCGTTGGATCGATCCATGCCCACAGCCGCGCGCCAGGCCACAGCGGTTCCAGCAGTACGGCCACCGTGGCCGCGTTGGCCGGAAGCAGTTCGTCCCCCAGCGCCGGGGCGCGCCCGACTTTCTCGACCGGCACGCCGGCCGTCGCAGCGGCATCATCCGAGACGACTGCCGCGCCGGCATCCATCAGTGCCGCCAGCGCTGGAGCCTCCCTCACGTGGCCCCTAGCCCACTCCGCCAGGTTGCGCAGGAAATCAGCATCCGCCCGGGGGCCCAGAAATACGAACCGGTTCCCCCCATCCACCCAGGCCACGCCCCGAACGGAAGCGTCTGACGCCTCTTCCGCTGGTAGCGGTTTCGGGGATGCCTCGCCTCCCGCCGTGGGAATCGGGTTCAATCGGAGTCCTTCCTTGGCATCGAATAGAAATTGCAAAGGGCGATTGGGTTGTCGGCCCCAAATCCGAAGAGACAAGCGCCGCCAGTCCGCAACCATCGATGACCTCCGCCGAATTGGGGCCGGATGCCACCGCACCCGCCCTGATACACCAAGAATACAGGCCTGCGAAAGCGCTTGCACGCAGCCATCGGCTGTCCCGACGTCGGCGCGTCGACCGACAGCGCCGGGCGGGTGATGTACGAGCCGCAGCTTCCCCAGCCGCTTGCGGTCGTGTGCCTCGACCCGCACCGCGGCGTGCAGGCTGAAGCCATCGTGTCGGCGCACAGGGGCTGCCGCGGCATCGCCTCTCTCGCGGCTGTGCACAAACCGCGAGACGCCGCGCCCTCACCCCCGCTCATCAAACGGCTTCTTCGCGCGCAGGCATCGAGGCCTGCGCACCGGGCCGCGTGACGCAGATCGCGGCGGCGCGGATGGCATGGCGCAAGGCATCCTCCATCGCGCGGCCTTCCACGCAGCGCCGCCAGGGCGCCGATGAAGGTGTCGCCCGCCGCAGTCGTGTCCACCGCCTTGACCTTCACCGCATCGAATTATGCGCGTACCTGCGGCCGAGGCCAGACGACACCGTGCGCGCCGAGCGTGACGATCACATGCGCGGGCCCCGACGCGGCAGCGCCGCGGCTTCGCCGGCATTCGGCCGGATCGACCGGTTCCAGGCCGGCCAGCATGCCGGCCTCGGTCTCGTTCAGCACCAGGATGTCGATCGACGGCCACAGCGCCTCGGGCAGGGCCTGCGCCGGCGCCGGGTTCAGCAGCACCTGGCAACCGGCTTCCCTTGCAATCGCGGCGGCGCGCTGCACCGCCGGCATCGGCACCTCCAGCTGCAGCAGCAGCAGGCCGGCCTCGCCAGCGCGCGCGCAGCGCCCCGGCATCGGCAACCCAACGCTCGCATTGGCGCCCGGAATGACGGCGATGCAGTTCTGCGCGCCGTCATCCACCATGATCATCGCCACGCCGGTGCTGGCGCCTTCAGTCGTGAGCACGCCCGCGCCTCGACGCCGTGCGCGCCAGCCCGGCGCGCAATTCGGCGCCGAAGCCGTCGTCGCCGACGCGGCCCACCATCTCCACCCGCGCGCCCTGGCGCGCGCAAGCCACCGCCTGGTTGGCGCCCTTGCCGCCGGGGTTGGACAGGAAGCCATGGCCGGCAAGGTTTCGCCCGGCTGCGGCATCCGCGGCACACGGGCCACCAGGTCCATGTTCAGGCTGCCGAAGACGAGGACCTTGTCGCGCGCGGCCGCCGCACTCACTTGAACGCGCTGTCCATCTCGTGCAGCTTGGCCACGCGGCGGCGGTGGTCCTCGTTGTCCACGAACTTCGCCTCGATGAAGGACGCGACCAGGTCGTTGGCCAGCCAGGGGCCGACGATCTGCGCGCCTATGCACATGACGTTGACGTCGTCGTGCTCCACGCTCTGGTGCGCCGAGTGGATGTCGTGGCAGACCGCGGCGCGGATGCCGCGCACCTTGTTGGCCGCGATCGACGCGCCGACGCCGGTGCCGCATACCATGATGCCGCGCTGCGCCTCGCCGGACAGCACCTTTGCCGTGAGGGCGCTGGCGATGTCCGGGAAGTCGACCGGCTTCGGGTCGTGGCTGCCGACGTCGACCACTTCGTGGCCCAGCGCCTTGATGTGGGCGATGACGCCCCCCTTGAGAGACCAGCCTGCGTGGTCCGAGCCGATGACGATTTCATGTGCTGGTTGTGATTCTTCGTGCCGTCAGTTGGTCATGGAGGCCGGCAGCGCCGCCGTGGTACTTCTTGTAGATGTCGTTCAGCTTGCCGTTCTTCAGGTTGGCCGCGACCCACTCGTTGAGCTTGGCCAGCAGGCGCGGCTCGCCCTTCTTGACGCCGATGGCCAGGTCGAAGTTGCGCAGCACGAACTTCGGCTCGAAGGGCGCTGGCGGGTTCTTGGCGGTGATCTGGTTCAGATGGTCTGCGAGGTGGCCACGATGTCGGCCTGGCCGGTGACGCCGGCGGTGACCATGGTCGGCGTCGTCGTCGTAGCGCACGACCTGAACTCGCGGTCCTTGGCCATCGCCGGACAGCTCGGTGTCCTGCGTGGTGCCGCGCGTGACCGTGACGCTCTTGCCCTTCAGGTCGGGCCAGTCCTTGATCGCCAGGTCCTTGGGCGCGCCCACCACCGACTCCAGCGCGGCGTAGGGCTTGGAGAAGTCGATCACCTTGGCGCGCTCGGGCGTGACCGACAGCGTGGAGATGATGATGTCGGCCTTGCCGGTCTGCAGGTTGGGGATGCGGGTGGCGCCGGTGGTCGGCACCAATTCGATCTCCACGCCCCAGTCCTTGGCCAGCAGCTGGGCGGTCTCGACGTCGGAGCCGGTCGGCTTGCATGTCTGCCGTCCATCATGCCGGACGGCGGGATGGCGAGGTCGGTCGAGATGCGGATCTTCTTGGCCTTCATGATGTCGTCGAGCAGGTCGGCGTGGGCGGCGCCGGCGACGGCGATGCAAGGCCACGGCGAGCAGGGCGGCGCAGGGTATGGGTGGGTCTCATGGTGTCGTCTCCTGGGTTGAGGGAAAACGCGAGCTCAGAGCCCGCTGCCGACGAACTGCTGGAGCTCGGCGGTCTGCGGCGTCGGTCAGGATGTCGGCGCCGCCTCTCTCCCAGACGCGGCCGCGCGTGCATGAACAGCACCTGGTCGGCGACGTGGCGCGCGAAGGCCATCTCGTGGGTGACCATGACCATGGTCATGCCGCCGGCGGCCAGCTCCTCGATGACCTTCAGCACCTCGCCGGTGAGCTCCGGGTCGAGCGCCGAGGTCACCTCGTCGAACAGCATCACCTTCGGCTGCATCGCCAGCGAGCGCGCGATCGCCACGCGCTGCTGCTGGCCGCCCGACAGCTGCTCGGGATAGGCGGCGGCCTTGTCCGCCAGGCCCACCTGGGCCAGCACCTCGTGCGCCAGCGCGCGCGCCTCGGCCTCGTCATGCCCTTGGCGGCGCGCGGCGCCAGCATGATGTTCTCGTTCGACCGTGAGGTGCGGGAACAGGTTGTAGCTCTGGAACACGATGCCGACGTCCAGGCGCAGCGCCTTCAGGTCGACGTCGGGTCGCTGACGCGGTGGCCGCAGACCTTGATCTCGCCGCTGTCGATCCGCTCCAGCCGGTCGATGCAGCGCAGCGCCGTGCTCTTGCCCGAGCCGCTGCGGCCGATGATGGCCATCACCTGGCCGCGGCCCACGTTGAAGCCGACGCCTTCGAGCACCTTAGTGCGGCCGAAGCTCTTGTGCACGTCGTCGCAGCACGACGGGCTCGATGTCGTCATGGGTTTCGAGGATGAGCTCATGGGCCTGCGGCCTGGGCCGCGCGGAGGACGTGGCGACCTGGCGCTCCAGCCGGCGGCTCCACCGCGACAGCGGGAAGCACAGCAGAAGTAGATGCGCCGCGATGATGCAGGTAGACGATGAAGGGCTCGAACAGCGAGTTGTTGATGATCTGGCCGGCGCGCGCCAGCTCGACGAAGCCGACCACCGAGGCCAGCGAGGTGTTCTTGACGATCTGCACCATGAAGCCCACGGTGGGCGGCGTCGCGATGCGCACGGCCTGCGGCAGCACCACCAGCCCATGCGCTGCGCGCGGGTCAGCGCCAGGCACTCGGCCGCCTCCCACTGCGTGCGCGGCACGGCCTGGATGCAGCCGCGCCAGATCTCGCCGAGGTAGGCCGCGACGTAGATCGTCAGTCGACACGCCGGCGGCCGCCAGCGCCGAGCATCTTGAGGCCCAGCGCTCGGCAGGCCGAAGTAGGCCAGGAACATGATGACCAGCAGCGGCGTGCCCGCATCAGTTGCACGTAGCCGGCGGCGACCAGCGCACCGGCCGTGACGGGCGAGACGCGGCACAGCGCCACGACGAAGCCGGCAGCCCGCCGCCGACGAAGGCGATGCAGCGACAGCACCAGCGTCCAGCCGCGCGCCCTGCAGCAGGAACGCAGGTGGTTGGCGTTGAACGCGGTGTCTCTCTCACAGCGGCGTCCCCAGCCTGCGCCGGCGCGGGAACAGCAGCCGCCCGAGCGCCCAGAAGCCCGCGCGCATCAGCAGCGACAGCAGCAGGTAGCCCGCGGCCACGAGCATGTAGGTCTCGAACGGCCGGTAGGTGTCCGACTGCACGCGGTTGGCGACCGCCGTCAGCTCCTCGGCCGAGATCTGCGAGCATGATCGACGTGGCCAGCATCAGCAGCACGAACTGGCTGGTCAGCGCGGGATAGACCCGCTCCATCGCCGGCAGCAGCACCACGTGCCAGTAGATCTGCGCGCGCGACAGCGCCAGGCATTCGGCGGCCTCGATCTGGCTCTTGTGGATCGACTCGATAGCCCGCGCGCATGATCTCGGTGGTGTAGGCGCCGACGTTGATCACCAGCGCGATCACGGCGACGGTGAACGCCGGCACTTCAGGCCGATGCTGGCCAGCCCGAAGTACACGAGGAAGATCTGCACCAGCAGCGGCGTGTTGCGGATCACCTCGACGTAGGTGCCGCAGGCCGCGCGACCTCGCGTGGCTGCTGCGCCGGCCGATGGCGCACAGCGTGCCGATCACGAAGCCGGCCAGCGTGGCAACGACGGCCAGCGCGCACCGTCAGCCAGGCGCCGTCCAGGAACAGCGGCCAGCGCTCCAGCACCACCGCGAAGTCGAGATCGATCACGCAGGCTCCTTGGGACCGCTCCTGGCGCGTGCGGGCTGCATCGCGGCGGTGCGGCGGTACTCGTCGCCGATGCTGAAGTGCTTGCGCAGCACCTGGTCGGCGCGCTCCTCGTCGCGCGCGAACAGCGCCTGCAGGACGCGCGCATGGTCTTCGACGAGCGCCTGCTTGATCGCCGGGTCGCCGCCGACCGCGGCGCGGCGCTGGCTGTGCGAGCGCATCAGCAGGGTGGACAGCGCGGCATACAGCTGCATGAGGGTCTCAGAGCGGCTCGCCCGCACGAGTGCGCTGTGGAATCGAAATCGGCGCGGCCGCCCTCTTCCGATCGTCGACCGTCGCCTCGATGCGCTCGACCGCCGCGGCGATGCGTTCCAGATCGGAGGTCCGCGTTCCGGCAGGCGAGGCGCACGGCCTGCACCTCGATCGCGATTCGCGCCTGCATCACGTCGTCGACGATGTCGGCCTGCTGGGCCATCGAGACCGAAGAGCTTGCCGAGCACCGACACGTCCGGCTGGCGCACGATGGTGCCCACGCGCTCGCGAATCTCGACGATTCCCATCATCGACAGCGCCCGCAGCGCCTCGCGCAGGATCGGCCGGCTCACGCCGAGCTGAAGCGCGAGCTCGCGCTCGGGCATCAGGCGGTCGCCGCTGCGCAAGGTGCCTTCCAGCAGGCGCTCGCGCAGGAAGGCAAAGACCTTCGCGAAGCCGGTGCCGCCGCCGGCCGGCGGATGCGTGCGCGTGATCGACGGCGCTGGTTTCTTCGTTGTCATGCCGTGGTTTTACCAGCGGCCAGACCAGCAGCCAACTGGGAACATCCCTTAGGTTTTCCCACGCCTGGGAGAGGGACAAGGGCTTCACGATCTTGGAAGCGCGTGCTGGCGTCGTGCTCGTCTGGATGGATGCGGTACGCTGCGTCGATGTTCAGAACTGCCTTCAGATGGATCACCGCTCTGTTCGCGATCGCCCTGCTTGCCGCAACGGTGTTCGTCGTGAATCTGATCTGGTTCCGGCCGTTCAGCCTGAACCTCTTCTACGAAAAGGTCTTCATCACCTTCGTGCTGGAACAGCCGGAACTGCTGAGCCTGCTCGGCATCGCCGAGCAGTTCGGCTACCGACGGCACAACGCCCATCTCGACGATGCCTCGGTCGCGAAGAACGAACGCGATTACGCGGCATGGCACGCCCACCTTGACGATCTGAAGTCCTACGATCTTGCCGGGCAGACGCCGGAACAGAGGCTGTCGACCCGGGTGTTGACCTGGTTCATCCAGAGCCAGATCGAGGGCGAGAGGTTTCGTTTCCACGACTACCCGGTCAACCAGCTCTTCGGCGTGCAGAACCAGACGCCGGACTTCCTCATCAACGTGCACCGCATCGGCGACCTGCGCGGTGCCGAAGACTATCTCGCGCGACTCGGCGAAGTCGGCCGGAAGTTCGACCAGGTGCTGGACGGCCTCGCGGTGCGGGAGCGCAAGGGCGTGATACCGCCGCGCTTTGTGATCGAGCGCGTGCTCGCCGAGATGCGCGCCTTCGCCGGCAAGCCGACGTTGGAAAGCCCGCTTGTACGTTCACTTTGCCCGCAAGGTCGACGCCCTGCCCGGGCTGACGGCAGCCGACAGGCAGACGCTCCTCGCGCGCGGCCCGCGGCGATCGAGTGCGGCGTGGTGCCCGCCTACCGCAAGCTGATCGCCTTCTTCGAGGCACAACGTCGCGATCGAGCAACGACGACGGCGTCTGGAAGCTGCCCGACGGAGACGCCTACTACGCGTATCGCCTTCGCAGCGAAACGACCACGGCGATGACGCCGCAGGCGGTGCACGATCTCGGCTTGGCGGAGGTCGCGCGCATCGAGGAGGAGCTGCGAGCCTCCTCGCCGCGCAAGGACAGTTGCAACCGGGGAGACGCCGGGCCGGGCGGTGGCGAGGCTGAGCGAAGATCCCCAGTACCTGTATCCCGACACCGACGATGGCCGCAAGGCCGCGCTCTCCGACTACAGCCGCATGATCGCGGATCAGCTCGTGCGATCTCGCGCGCTGATCGGGCTTGCGCCGAAGGCACCGATCGAGGTCAGGCGGGTGCCCGAATTCAAGGAGGCGACGTCGCCTGCGGCGTACTACAGCGCGCCTGCGGCCGACGGCACGCGTCCCGGCATCTTCTACGCCAACCTGCGCAACATGAACGAAGTGCCGAAGTTCGGCATGCGAACGCTCGCGATCCACGAGGGCGTGCCTGGACATCACTTCCAGATCTCGCTGGCGCAGGAACAGTCGGGCGTTCCGACGTTTCGAACCGTGTTCCCTTTCACCGCCTACTCCGAAGGCTGGGCGCTCTATGCCGAATGGCTCGGACCGAGCTGGGTGTCTACCAGGACGATCCGATGAGCGACCTGGGCCGGCTGCGCGACGAAATGATGCGTGCGGTACGCCTGGTCGTCGACACCGGCATCCACTACAAGCGATGGCCGCGCGAGAAGGCCATCGCGTACATGCTCGACAAGACCGGCCTGGCCGAAGGCGCAGTGGTCTCCGAAGTCGAACGCTACATCGTCAACCCGGGGCAGGCCTGCGCGTACAAGGTGGGATGATGAGCATCCGTGCAGCGCGTGAACGCGCACGGGTCGCGCTCGGCGCGCGTTTCGACGCCTCGGCGCTGAAAGACTTCCACGACGTGGTGCTGAGCAGCGGCGCACTGCCGCTCGAGGTGCTCGACGAACAAGTCGACGCCTGGATCAATCGGCGCCTGAAGACCGACGAAGGAGCCACCAGCACCGCGCGGCCGCGATGGCCGCGCTGCGCGATCCACTCCAGCGCGCGTGCCGCATCGTCCAGCGCAAACGACGTCACCTCCAGGCGCAGCCGGCCGTCCGCGAGCCTCGACAGCAGGTCATCCACCACGGCACGTCCGGCCGCTTCGCGCCGGAGCATGTTCAACGGCAGAAGCGAAACATCGCGCTGCATCAGTTCGGGCAGGTCGAGCGAGACCGAGGTGCCGCCCGTGTAGCCCACCAGCACCGCGCGCCCGCCCGGCACGACGGCCCGCAACGCCGCCGGCAGCACCGTTGCCCCCACCGTATCGATCAGCAGATTCGCCGACGGCCGCGCGCCATCCTCCATCGAGATCGCTTCGACGCCCGCCGGAAGACGCCCCCGCTGCGCGTCGTCGGCCAAGGCGAGCACGCGGGCGCCCGCGTCCAGCGCGAGCTGTGCGCGATGGAGCCGACCGCGCCGGTCGCGCCGGTGATGAGCACCGTCTCGCCCCCGCGCACGCGGCCCACCTCGTGCAGCGCGACCCAGGCCGACGTGCACGGCGAGAAGAACGCGCTGCCGAGCGCCATCGGCACCGAGTCGGGCAGCACGCCCAGCGCCTCGTCGGGCGCCACGACGAGCTCGCGCCACGTGCCGTCGCGGCGCGTGCCCAGCCCCGCGCCGCGCAGCCAGACGCGCTGGCCCCCAGCAAATCGCGCGCTCGCCACCACGGTGCCGGCGGCCTCCACGCCGGGCACGTACGGCAACGTCGGATGCACCAGGAACTGGCCGCTCCACACCGTGCGGTCGATGTGCCCGACGGTCGCCGCCGCCATGCGGGACCAGGCTGAAGCCGGGCGGTGCCTGCGGGTCGGGCAGGTCCTCGATGCGAGGCGCCTCGCCCCACGCATGGATGCGCGCCGCCTTCATCGCCGCTCAACCGGGCCCGGCCAGGAAATCGATCACCGCGCGAGCGAACGCCTCGGGACACTGGTCGGGCAGCGGCACGCCGCCGCCGTCGATCGTCGCCACCACGGCGTGCGGCAGCCGCGCCTGCCAGTGCGCCGTGTGCGGCGCCGCGAACGGATCGTCCGGCGCATGAATGAGCAGCGTGGATTGGTTCAGCAGCCCGACGCGGTCTTCCATGCGGTACGACGCCACCGCGCGATGGCCAGCCTCGACGTCGGCGACCTTCATCGCATCCGCGACGAAAGCGTGCAACAGGTCTGGGCGCCCCGCCGGATAGAACGCCTGGCGCCGCTGCCACAACGCCGCGAGGTGCGAGCCGTCGGCCTGGAACGCCACCGCGTCGATCGGCGGGCGCTGGCGCCGCGCCTCGCGAAACGCCGCATCGGTCAGCGGCGTCGAAGACAGCACCAGCGACGCCACGCGATCCGCGTGCAGGGCCGCCAGCTCCACCGCGATCACGCCGCCGGTGTGGTGCCCCACCACATGCGCACGCTGCACGCCCAGCGCATCGAGCAGGTGCACGGCCACCCGCGCCCACGCCTCGATGCCGGGCTCGGCCACGGGCTGCGAATCGCCGAAGCCGGCGGTGTCCATCGCGATGGCCCTGAAGCGCTCGCCGAGCAGCGGCAGCACGTCCTTGTATTCGGCCCAGCTGCGCGGCGTCTGGTGCAGCAGCAGCACGGCAGGCCGGCCAGGATCGCCGCACTCCGCGTAGTGCACGGCGCCGTGCGCGAGCGCGGCGAACGCCCGCCGCACCCCGGCGGTCATGACACCGTGTCCGCCGCCGGCGGCCGCCACAGCCCCACGTGCTTCAGCATGCCGAGCGTGCGCGCCAGCACGTCGCGCCGGTACGCGGCCACGTCGCGGCCTTCGTAGTCGTAGAAGCCGCTGCCGGTCTTCAGGCCGAGCCGGCCGTCGCGCATCATGTCGCCGATGATCGCCGGGGCGGCATAGCGCGCCGCATCGATCGAGCCGGCCATCTCGCGGCTCGCGTGATGGAGGATGTCGCAGCCGCCGAAATCGATGAACTCCACGACGCCGAGCGCCGCGAAACGCAGGCCCATGCCGTAGCGCGTGGCCTTGTCGATCTCCTCGGCGGTGGCCACGCCCTCCTCCACCATGCGCGCGGCCTCGTTCATGATGAGCGCCTGCAGCCGCGGCACGATGTACCCGGGCGCCGGCCCGCACACCACCGGCAGCTTGCCGATCGACTCCATCGTGTGCCGCGTTCGCTCCAGCACGCCGGCGTCGGTGCCCGGGTGCGTGCTCACTCCACGACCGGGATCACGTAGGCCGGGTTGAGCCAATGCATGTTCAGGAACCGCTCGGGCCGGCGCACGAGCCCCGCGATCTGCGTCACCAGGATGCTGCTGGTGGTCGACGTGAGCACCGCGTCGTCGCGGCACTGCCGGTTGAGCTGCTCGAACGCGTCGCGCTTGGCGTCCATCGTCTCGGGCACGCCCTCGAACACCAGCTCGGCGGCCGCGAGCGCATCGGGCGCCCCCGCGGCATCGACGAGTTCCACCCGCTCGGCGATGGCGTCCACTTGGGCCCCGTCCATCGCGCCGAGCGCGGCCAGCCCGGCCAGGCTGCCGCGGATCTCGGCACGCGCCTCGTCGTGCAGCTTCCGCCACTGCTCGTCGGTGCGCCGCCTCAGGTCGACGAGCGCGATGCGGTGCCCTGCATACGCAAAGGCGATGGCGATGCCGCGCCCCATGCGTCCGGCGCCCACGGCAGCGAACCGAGCCATCTCAGCGCTCGCCTTCGTGCAGGCGTTGACGCAACGCATCGCGCGTCGAGCGTCGCCAGCCCCAGTGCCTCCAGCGTGCGCGGCCCGTGCCGCAAATCGCGCCCGAGGAAGCCCCCGACCACTGCCAGCAGCCCGTGCGCGATCGGCGCGTCCACGCCCGCGTAGCGCGCCGCCGAGGCCAGGAAGGCGAGCCCGAGCTCGGTGTCTTCCGTCACGTAGCGGTGCCGATGCAAATCGATGTTCTCTCGCCAGTCGCCGGACTTCACCAGCTTCTTGTGCGCGTCGCCGTACATCCAGCGATCGTTCTCGTAGTGGTCGGCCAGCGGATAGTGCGGCGCGCCGTAGCCGAGCGCTTCGCGCACCGCGATGCGCTCGCGGTCCAGCGCGTCGGTCACCGCGCGCACGGCCGGCTGCGTGCCCTCGTTGTGGATGTCCCAGCGCTCGAAGTGCTGCAGGGGCGCCGCGTTCATCACCATCAGCGGTGGATGGATCACCGGCCCCGCGTTCATCAGCGCGCCCGACAGCGCGTCGCCGCAGCCGTGCACGCTCGGGTAGGCGCGGCGGATCACGTCCAGCGCCGCATCGGCCCGGCGTGCGGGATAGACGCCGGTGGGCAGCCGCACCGCGCGGATCGTCACGTTCACCTCGCGCTCGCCGTGCTTGCGCGCGAGGTAGGGCAGCGTTCCGGTCTCGGCCCAGGCCACGTCGGCCGCGTTGCCCGCTTCCCGCACGATCCGGGCCATCACGAACGCGCCGAACGTGCCCGGCGGAAGGAACACCACCTGCCCGTCCACCAGGTGAGGCGCGAGCGCACGCGCGATGTCCGCCTGCGCGACCGCTGGCGAGGGGATCACGATCAGCTCGGCGCCGCGCACCGCCTCGCCGATGTCGGCCGTGGCGCGCGCGATGCCCACCTCGCGGCTCCCGTCCGCATCCTTCAGCACGATGCTGCCGGCGTCGATCAAGGGCTGCAGCGCCGCCGCGTCGCGGCGCCACAGGCTCACTTCATGGCCGGCTTCGGACAAGTCGGCCGCAGCGGCATGGCACCCATGTCCGCCGCCCAGGATGGCGATCTTCATGCATCTACATTACTTTTCATATATTCGTTTGTCAATCAAGATTGAACCCGGTTGGCGCGCCCCTGATCGCGCAACTACCGATGCCCGGGCTTGACGACCCGCCTAGACTCGTTGCGGGCGACGCCAACCGAACCCTCGAGCCTGACGATGAACATAGCCTCACTAGTCGAGCCGGACCGGGTCCACAAGACCGTCTACACCGACCAGCAGATCTTCGACGCCGAGATGCGGAAGATCTGGGAACGCACCTGGGTGTATTGCGGCCACGTGTCCCAGGTGCCCAACGCGGGGGATTACCACGCCGTGACGATCGGGCGCCAGCCGATGATCATGGTGCGCCAGCCCGACGGCGGCGTGCAGGTGCTCTACAACCGCTGCCCGCACCGCGGCGTGCAGGTGGTGGGCAACCTGAAGGGCAACACCGGCAGCTCCTTCGTCTGCTCCTACCACGCCTGGAGCTTCCACCTCGACGGCAGCGTGCGCGCGATTCCCTTGGCCCAGGGCTACGAGGGCACGCGCATGACGCGCGACAACCCCGACTGCGGCATGAAGCGCGCGGCCCGCGTCGACAGCTACCGCGGCTTCGTCTTCGCCAGCCTCTCCAACGAAGGCCCGTCGCTCCGGGAGTTCCTCGGCGAGGCCCGCATCGCCTTCGACGACATGTGCGATCGCTCGCCCGTCGGCGAGGTCGAGGTGGTGCCCATCTGCCACCGCGTGATCCAGCATTCGAACTGGAAGTTCTTCATGGAGAACCAGCTCGATGCGCTGCACCCTTCCGTCACGCACCAGTCCACCGGCATCGCGGCCGGCCGCGTCGAGAAGCGGCTGAAGGCGGAGAAAGGCGCGGCGCCGCTGTACTACCACTACCTCTCGACCTTTGCGTCCAGCTTCGAGCAGTGGGATGCCGTGCAGACCATCAACTTCCCGCACGGCCACGGCCTCCTCAAGGCCTACATGGGCCTGCGCCCGCAGGACCCGGACACGCTCGAGTACGAGGCGATGCTCAAGCAGGCCCACGGCGAGCAGCGTGCCGAGGAGTACCTGTCGCGCAGCATCCACCACGTGCTCATCTACCCGTACCTCTCGGTGCAGTCGCCGCTGCAGCAGCTGCGCTGCCTGCGCCCGATCGCGCCGGACAAGACCCTCTCCGAGATCTGGCACTTCCGCCTGAAGGGTGCGCCCGAGGCCATCTACCGGCGCAGCCTCTGGTACTACAACCTCGTCAATTCGCCGGCGACGATGATCAACGCCGACGATCTGGAGAACTGGACCAAGGGCCAATGGGGCCTGAGCTCGAACGGCGGCGACTGGGTCAGCTTCCACCGCTACTTCGGCGACGACCGGGAGGAGAACGGCGTCACCTATTCCAACCACGGCACCTCGGAAGCAGTGATGCGCAACCAGTTCCGCGCGTGGTCGCAATACATGCGAGCCGAATGACCATGAGCAACGACACCAAAGGCACGGGCCGCGCGATCCCGAGCGCGGGCCCGGATTTCGAGCACCTGCTCGCGCAGGAGGTGGTCATCGAGGCGTCCCCGGGTGCTGCAAGCACCGGCGCCCAGGCGATCGCGCCCGACCATTCGCCCCGCGCGCCCGTACGGAGCACCGATGCGCCGCCCCCGGCCTGCTGAGCGTCGCCGCCACCGGCGCCGACCTGCAGCGCGAAGTCGAGCAGTTCCTCTACCGCCAGGCCGAACTGCTCGACGGCAAGCACTGGCAGGCATGGATCGATCTCTTCGACGACGCCGGCGTCTACTGGATGCCCGTCACGCGCGAGCAGACCGACTGGGAGGGCTCGCCATCCATCTTCGCGGAAGACAAGCTGATGATGGAGATCCGCAAGGGCCGCGTCTCGCATCCCAACGCGTGGTCGCAGGCGCCGATGTGGGACACCAACCACCTGGTCAGCCACGTCGCGCTCGAGTCGGCGAGGGCGACACCGTGCAGGTGCGCTCGCGCTTCCACATGATGGAGCTGAGGCGCGACGCGGTGCGCCACTTCGGCGGCACCTACCGGCACACGCTCGTGCGCGATGCGGCCGGCGGCTTGCAGATCCGCCTCCAGCGAGTCGACCTGTTCAACAGCCAGGCGCCGTTCGACTACGTGCTGCAGATCTGGATGTGAGTTTCCGAGTCCGATTTCTTCCAAACCGTTTGCGAAAGGCTTGCCATGTCGTTGATCGAACGTTCCGCGCTCGCCGCAGCGGCGTGCATGGCTCTCGCCGCGCCGGCAAGCGCCGCCGACAAGGTCCGCGTCGGCTTCGTGAGCACGCTCTCGGGGCCGTCGGCCGCGCTGGGCGTGGACATCCGCGACGGCTTCATGCTGGCCGTGAAGCTGCGCGGCGGCAAACTCGGCGGCCTGCCGGCCGACGTGCTGGTGAGCGACGACCAGTTCAAGCCCGACGTCGCCAAGCAGCTGTTCGAGAAGAACGTCAAGCGCGACAAGGTCGACTTCATGACCGGCGTCGTCTTCTCCAACATCATGCTGGCGGCGCTGCCCGAGGCGCTCGACAACAACGTCATCTACGTCAGCCCCAACGCGGCGCCCTCCTCGATCGCCGGCAAGGATTGCAACCCGCTGTTCTTCGCGGTGTCCTGGCCCAATGACGCCTATCACGAAGCCGCCGGCCAGTTCGCCACCACGCGCGACCTGAAGAGCGTCTATCTCGTGGCGCCCAACTACCAGGCCGGCAAGGATTCGCTGGCCGGCTTCAAGCGCATGTTCAAGGGCAAGGTGGTCGGCGAGAACTACACCAAGCTCGGCCAGCTCGACTACGCCGCGGAGCTCGCCGAGATCCGCGCCGCCAAGCCGCAGGCGGTGTACATCTTCCTGCCCGGCGGCATGGGCATCAACTTCATCAAGCAGTATGTCGGCGCCGGCCTCGGCAAGGACACCACGCTGCTGCTGCCCGGCTTCAGCGCCGACCAGGACGTCATCAATCCGGTGGGCAGCGCGATGGCCGGCCTCTTCAACACCGCGCACTGGTCGCCCGACTTCGCCAACGCGGCCAACCAGAAGTTCGTCGCCAGTTCCAGAAGGAATACAAGCGCGTGCCCACGGTCTACGCCTCGCAGGGCTACGACGCGGCGCAGCTGATCGACGCCGCGGTGCGCGACGCGAAGGGCAAGGTCGAAGACCGCGAAGCCGTGCGCAAGGGGCTGAAGGCGGCGAAGTTCGAGTCCGTCCGCGGGCCCTTCAAGTTCAACCGCAACCAGTACCCGGTGCAGAACTATTACGTGCGCACCGTGGGCAGCGACGGCAAGGGCGGCCTCATCAACAAGTCGTTCAACGAGCCCATCCTGCGCGACCACGGCGACGCCTACGTCCAAGAGTGCGCGATGAAGTGACGAACCGCAATGAGACTGTCGCTCCTCTGGGCCTTTGCGGTGGGTCGGGTTTGCTCCTTTTTTGCGTTCTTGCATTGACGCGCCCGATCTGCTTGGGGTGCGGTCGCGTCGGGCCGAGGGAGGCGGTCGGCCCTGCGGGCCGACTGCGCTGCGGTCCTCGGACCGGGGGCGCGCCGTCCACTTAGCTCCGCGCGCTCTCGCGCGCTGCGCACGACGCCGGCGAGTCAGATCACGAAGCGCGCTGCGCGCGCCGCCCCCGGCCCTGCGGTCCTCGCCGCCTCCCACGGCCCGCCGCGCCCGCACCCCAAGCAGCTCTCCTGAAGGTGGAGGCGTGCCCGGGCCGCGCCCTCACCCCGGCCCTCTCCCGCAAGCGGGAGAGGGAGACAGGCGCTCGGGCCGTCGGAGCGCTTTTGCCAGAGCGTGTCTGCAAAGGTGCGGGCAGGCCGGCCGCGGCGCGCGTGGGAGGCGCCGGGCTTGTGTGCTGCGGGGGGCGGCGTGCACGCAGTGCACGCTTCGTGAACTGACTCGCCGGCGTTGTGCGCAGCGCGCAACGCGCGCGGAGCTAAGTGGACGGCGCGCCCCCCGCAGCGCACAAGCCCGGGGAGTCGGCCCGCAGGGCCGACCGCCGCCCTCGCGCGTCGCGGCCGGCCTGCCCGCACCTTTGTCGCGCCAATGCAAGCATGTCTGCTTCGAGATGGCACGAACGACAGCAACGCGCCATCAACGGGCACTCCCCGCAGCAACGTTTCATGCGTC
>CAWIVI010000001.1:0-35865 GCA_963839465.1 uncultured beta proteobacterium | reverse complement strand
CCGCGAGGGTGTCGACGATGCGCCGCAGGAAAGGCGCGGTGCCGGTGCCGCTGACGAGAAGGACCGGGCACTCGATGCGGCGCAGCCGCGCCGGATCGTCGCGGTGCTCGAACGGCGCGGCGAGGTTGCGCAGCGACCTACGGTGCTGGAACCACAGCGGCCAGGAAGGAAGATCGCGCGGCGCGGCATCCGGCGGGCACAGGCGGACCGCGCGCACGAACCGCTCGAGGTCGGCCTCGCTGATGTCCGCGGGCAGCGCCTGTGCCATCTCGCGCAGCGGTCGCAAGCCGGGGTCATCGCGGCCGCTATCGTCCAGCAGCCACAGCGCCGGCGGCTCGATCAGTGCGAGGGAGCGAAACCGCTGCGGCTGGGCGAGGGCGAGGTCGAGCGTCACCAGCGCGCCATAGCTCCAGGCGGCGACGTCCAGCGGTGAGCTCGGCTCGAGCGTGTCCAGCGCGGCTGCCAGCCGCGTCACTTTCGGTGAGCACGCTGTAGCGGGGTGGCAACGGCCGATCGTCCAGCCCCCGGTCGACGCTGATCAGCTGTGCGCGCACGACCTGCCGCCGCCCGACCCACCAGGCGGCGTGGGGTTCACCCAGCTTCGCCAGCCGGTGAGCCCGCCGCCGACGAGGATGAAGACATCGCCCACCGGCTTTAGGTCGCTGCCGATGCCGGGAGCGAAGAAGCCCAGCGCCACGCCGGCGAACACGCCGATCAGGACCTGGACATAGAGCTTTCCGAAGAAGCGACGCATGGCTTGTCTCCTGGCGGATTTGTAGGCGTGAGCCCGCCCGACAGCTCTTGGCAGGCTGCTTCGGGGGGAGACGACCCGCGCGTGCTGCGTCGTCTTGGCAATAGGAGACCCGGTCGCCCTATGGGCGCCGGGTCAGAGGCACTCAGGCGGCCTTGCGCTGCGCACTGCGGCGACCAGCTTGCAGACCGCCTGGGTGACTTCAGCGGTGGTCGCCTTGCCGCCCAGATCGCGGGTGTGCAATGCCGGGTTGGCGGTGACCTGCTCGATCGCTTGCATGACACGCTTGGCGGCGTCGACTCGCCCAGGTGCTCCAGCAGCATCACGACCGACCAGAAGGTGCCCACCGGGTTGGCCAGGCCCTTGCCCATGATGTCGAAGGCCGAGCCGTGGATCGGCTCGAACATCGACGGATAGCGGTGCTCCGGATCGATGTTGCCGGTGGGCGCGATGCCCAGGCTGCCGGCCAGCGCCGCCGCCAGGTCGCTGAGGATGTCGGCGTGCAGGTTGGTCGCGACGATCGTGTCCAGCGAGGCCGGCCGGTTGATCATGCGCGCCGTCGACGCATCGACCAGTTCCTTGTCCCAGGTGACGTCCGGGAACTCCTTGGAGATCTGCAGCGCGATCTCGTCCCACATCACCATCGCGTGGCGCTGGGCGTTGCTCTTGGTGATCACGGTCAGCAGCTTGCGGGGATGGGACTGCGCCAGCTTGAATGCGAAACGCATGATGCGCTCGACCCCTGCGCGGGTCATCATCGACACGTCGGTGGCGGCTTCGATCGGATGGCCCTGGTGCACGCGGCCACCGACGCCGGAGTACTCGCCTCGGTGTTCTCGCGACGATGACCCAGTTCAGGTCCTCGGCGCGCAGCGCTTAGCGGGCCGTCGATGCCGGGCAGGATCCGCGTCGGGCGGACGTTGGCGTACTGATCGAGCCCCTGGCAGATCTTCAGGCGCAGGCCCCACAGCGTGATGTGGTCGGGGATGTGCGGATCGCCGGCCGAGCCGAACAGGATGGCGTCCTTGTTGCGCAGCGCGTCCAGGCCGTTGTCCGGCATCATGATGCCGTGCCGCGGAAGTAGTCGCCGCCCCAGTCGAAGTCCTCGAACTCGAAACGGAAGGCGTTGCTCGACGTGGCGAGCGCTTCCAGCACCTGTTGGCCGGCGGGAATGACTTCCTTGCCGATGCCGTCACCGGGAATGGTGGCGATTGAGTAGGTCTTCATGGCTTGTCTCCGTGGTTGGGCAGGCAGTGAGGAGACTGTAGGGAATGGACGACCCCGCGCGCACCGCTAAGTGAATCCACCATTAACCTGGATCTAACAATGGAACTTGGGCGGGGGGCGCACCACTGGCCGGGTCTGGCCGGCCATGAGCGGACGATCGCGCTGACGCCAGGAAACAGCCATTCGCCGTACCGCGAGAATCGAGCTTCAGGGAGGTTGGCGCTTGGGACTCAAAGCGGACGCCGCGCAACTCGAACGCTGCCCCGGGCGTAGCATTGGTGCAGGCACGATGGGGTGGAACAGCCGCATGCGCATACTGCTCGCCGAAGACGAGCGCGAACTGGCCACCTGGCTGGTCCGCGCGCTGAAGCAAAGCGACTTCCAGGTCGACTGGGTCGATGACGGCCGGCTGGTCGGCGCAGCCTCAAAGCCACCCGCTACGACGCGCTGATCCTCGACCTCGGCCTGCCCGGCATCGGCGGGCACGACGTGCTGGCCGGCCTGCGCGACGCCGACCAGCGGCTGCCGGTGCTGATCCTGACCGCGCGCGATTCGCTGATCGAGCGCGTCAGCACCCTGCACGAAGGCGCCGACGACTTTCTGGCCAAGCCGTTCGAGCTGGCCGAGCTGGAAGCGCGGCTGGTCGCGCTGATCCGCCGCGCGCGCGGCAGCGACCATCCGCGCTTCGCCTGCGGCCCGCTGCCTACGACGCCGGTACGAAGCAGTTCACCGTTGCCCACGAGCCGCTGGCGCTGACGCCGCGCGAGCATGCGGTGCTGCGGGCGCTGATCCAGCGCAGCGGCGAGCCGCTGTCGAAGAAGGAGATCCTCGACCGCGTGTTCTCCGACGAGCAGGACGTGCAGCCCGACGCGGTCGAAGTGCTGGTCCACCGGCTGCGCAAGCGGCTGGACGGCAGGCGGTCGGCATCCGCACCCTGCGCGGGCTCGGCTACGTGCTCGAAGCCACGCCACCGGCCTGATGCGTCGTGAACCTCGATCGCTGGCACCGCCTGAGCCTGAGGCGCACGCTGCTGATCGTGCTGCTGCCGGCTGCTGCTGGTCACCGCGCGCCGAGCTGTGGCTGCCCGGCGCACCGCGATCGACGCCGCCAACGCCGCCTATGACCGTTCGCTGCTCGGCGCGATCAAGTCGATCGACGCCAACATCTCCACCGACAGCGGCGGCCTCGCCGTGGAGCTGCCCTACCGCATGCTCGAGTTCTTCGAGCTCACCGCGAGCGGCCGGGTGTACTACCGCGTCGCCACCGAGGACGGCCTGGTCGAGATCGGCAACGCCGATCTGCCGCCGCCGCCGGCGCGCTGGTGACCGGCCAGCCGCAGTTCTACGACGCAGCCTACTTCGGCGAGCCGGTGCGGGTCGGCAGCTATGCGCGCGTGCTCGACCCGCCGCTTGGCCGGCGCGGCCGGGCCGCAGCGCGTGGTGATCCAGGTCGCCGAGACGCTCGGCTCGCGCGAGCAGTTCACGCGCGCGCTCGTCGCGCAGGCGCTGGCGCGCGACCTGCTGCTGGTGCTGGTGGCCGGCACGCTGCTGCTCCTGGCCGTCGCCTGGGCGCTGCGCCCGCTGGCGCGGCTGCGCGACGAGGTGTCGTCGCGCTCGCCGCAGGACCTGACGCCGATCGCCGCCGCGGCTGCCGGCCGACGTGCAGCCGCTGGTCGCGGCCATCAACCAGCACGTGGCGCGCAACCGCCAGCTGACCGAAGCCCAGCGCCGTTTCGTCGACGACGCCTCGCACCAGCTGCGCACGCCGCTCGACGACGCTGGCGACCCAGCTCGGCTATCGCGCTGCGCGAGGACGACCCGGCGCACCTGCGCGACGTGCTGGCCGCGTTCGAGCGCAGCTCGACGAAGCGGTGCGCCAGACCAACCAGATGCTGGCGCTGGCGCGCGCCGACGCCGCCGAACTGCGCGCTGGAGCCGGTCGACCTCGCCTGCGCTGGCCGCGGAGGTGACGCGCACTGGTGGTCCGAGGCGCGCGAGCGCGGGATCGACCTCGGCCTCGACGCCGCCGAAGGCGTGGCGCAGCGCGTGAGGCGCATGCCGGGCTGCTGAAGGAAGCGCTGTCGAACCTGCTGCACAACGCGATCCGCTACACGCCGCGCGGCGGCCATGTCACGGTGCGCGTCGCCTCCGGCGCGGGCCGAGCGGCTCGCGGTGATCGACGACGGCCCCGGCATTCCCGACGACGAGCGGCACCGTGCCGGCGAGCGCTTCTTCCGCGGCCGCAATCAGGCGCAGCCCGGCTCCGGGCTCGGCCTGGCCATCGTGCGCTCGATCGCCGAGCGCCACGGCGGCGGGCTGCGCTCGGCCGCGGCGAGGGCGGGCGCGGCCTCGCCGCGACGATCGTGCTGCCGCCGGCCGATGCGGCGAACGCAGACATTGGGTTAACCCGCAGCAATTGACGCTTCGCTGAAAGCCGCCTGAAAGTGGCGGGCCGATATCGTGCCCCCAGCCCGAGTCACTACCTGATGGAGACACCATGAAGCCAGCCTGATCCGTTCCCGCCTTGCCGCGGCGGCCGTCGCTGGCCCTCGCGCCTTGTCCGCCGGCGCGCTCGCCGGCCCGCTGGACAAGACCGAGTGCATCGCCCCGGCCAAGCCCGGCGGCGGCTTCGACCTGACCTGCAAGCTGGCGCAGACCGCGCTGCTGGAGGCAAGTTCATGCCGACCCGATGCGCGTGACCTACATGCCCGGCGGCATCGGCGCCGTGGCCTACAACGCCATCGTTGCGCAGCGCCCGGCGCGGCGAACACCATCGTCGCCTTCTCCGGCGGCTCGCTGCTCAACATCGCCCAGGGCAAGTTCGGCCGCTACAACGAGAACGACGTGCGCTGGCTGGCCGTGGTCGGCGCCGACTACGGCGCGGTGATCGTGGCCGAGAACTCGCCGTACAAGTCCCTGCAGGATGTGCTGGCGGCGGTGAAGGCCGACCCGACCAAGGTCGTGTTCGGCGCCGGCGGCACCGTCGGCAGCCAGGACTGGATGAAGGCCGCGCTGACCGCCAAGGCCGCCGGCGTGAACCCCAAGACCATGCGCTTCGTGGCCTTCGAAGGCGGCGGCGAAGCCATCACCGCGCTGCAGGGTGGCCACATCCACGTGTACTCCGGCGACGCCGCCGAGGCCTCGCAGCAGATCAAGGCCGGCGCCAAAATCCGCGTGCTGGCGGTGATGTCCGACAAGCGCCTGCCGGGCGAGCTGGCCGAAGTGCCGACCGCGAAGGAGCAGGGCTCCGACATCGACTGGCCGATCGTGCGCGGCTTCTACATGGGCCCCAAGGTCAGCGACGCCGACTACAAGGCCTGGTCCGAGGCTTTCGCGAAGGTCATGGCCAAGCCGACTTCGCCAAGCTGCGCGACGAGCGCGGCCTGTACCCGCTGTCGCTCAGCGGCGCCGAGGTCGACGCCTACGTGAAGAAGCAGGTTGCCGGCTACCGCAAGCTGGCGCAGGACTTCGGCCTGGCGAGCGCGGCAAGTAGTCGTCCGAACGCGCGGCCGTCCGCGAACCGCAGCCGGCCGATCCCTTCGAACGGAGACTCCAATGAGTGACCGCATCCTCGGTGCGGCGTGTGTTGTCGCGTCCGCAGCATGGCCTGGGCCGCCCAGGGCTATGCCGCCGCCATCTGGTACGAGCCCGTCGGCCCGCGCGCCTTTCCGCTGCTGCTGGCCGGCCTGATGGCGCGGGCGGCGCGTGGCTGGTGTTCAAGCCCTCGCTGCGCGGCACTGTCGGCTACAGCGACGTGCAGCTGCGCGAACGCTGTGCCGCCGCCGCGGTGGCGGTCTACGCGGTGCTGTTCGAGGTGCTCGGCTTCGCGCTGGCCACTGCCGCGATGGCGGTGCCGGTGGGCATCGTCTTCGGCGGCACCTGGAAGCAGTCGCTTGCCGGCGGCGTCGGCCTCGGCCTCGCGCTGTTCCTGCTGTTCGACAAGCTGCTTGACGTCGTACTGCCGACCGGCCTGCTGACGTTCGTGCTCGGAGGCCATGATGGACATCCTGCAACACCTCGTCCGGCTTCGGCGTCGCGCTGCCGCCGATGAACCTGCTCATCGCCGCGATCGGCGCCTTCATCGGCACCGTCGTCGGCCTGCTGCCCGGCCTCGGCCCGATCAACGGCGTCGCGATCCTGATGCCGCTGGCATTCGCGATGAAGCTGCCGCCCGAAACGGCGCTGATCCTGCTCGCGGCGGTCTATATCGGCTGCGAATACGGCGGGCGCATCTCGTCGATCCTGCTCAACGTGCCCGGCGATGCCGGCGCCATCATGACGGCGCTGGATGGCTACCCGATGGCGCGCAAGGGCCTGGGCGGCGTGGCGCTGTCGATCTCGGCATGGAGTTCCTTCGTCGGCTCGATGATCGCCACCGTCGGCATCGTGATGTTCGCGCCGCTGCTCGCGGCTGGGCGCTGGCCTTCGGCCCGGCCGAGTACTTCGCGCTGATGTGCTTCGCCTTCGCCTGCATTGCCGGGCTGATGGGCGAAGCGCCGATGAAGGCCTGCTTGCCGCGGTGATCGGCCTGTCGCTGTCCACCGTCGGGCTCGACTCGAATTCGGGCGTGTACCGCTTCACCGGCGACGACGTGCACCTGTCCGACGGCATCCAGTTCATCGTGGTCGTGATCGGCGTGTTCTCGATCAGCGAGATCCTGCTGATGCTCGAACAGCACCACAGCAGCGCGGGCTCATCACCGACACCGGCCGCAAGTTGTTCAATTTGCGGGAAATGGCCCACACCTGGTGGGGCACCGTGCGCTCGAGCGTCGTCGGTTTCGTCGTCGGCGTGCTGCCCGGCGCCGGCGCGACGATCGCCAGCGCGATGACCTACTCGATGGAAAAGCGCCTGGCCGGCAGGAGGGCACCTTCGGCAAGGGCGACATCCGCGGCGTGGCCGCACCGGAGGCGGCCAACAACTCCGCCGCCACCGGCTCGTTCGTGCCGATGCTGACGCTCGGCGTGCCGGGCTCGGGCACCACCGCGGTGATGGTCGGCGCGCTCGCGCTCTACAACATCACGCCCGGCCCGGCGCTGTTCACGCAGCAGCCGGCCCTGGTGTGGGGCCTGATCGCCTCGATGTTCATCGGCAACGTGATCCTGCTGTTCATCAACATCCCGATGGTCGGCCTGTTCACCAAGGTGCTGCGGGTGCCGAACTGGGTGCTGGTGCCGGGCATCCTGGCCGTCAGCGCGGTCGGCGTCTACGCGGTGCATGCCACCACCTTCGACCTGATGCTGATGTCGGCACTGGGGATCGCCGGCTAGCTGCTGCGCAAGCAGGGCGTGCCGATGGCGCCGCTGATCCTCGGCTTCGTGCTCGGCGACATGATGGAACAGAACCTGCGCCGCGCGCTGTCGATCACCAACGGCGAGCGTCGATCCTGGTCGAGAGCCCGATCTCGATCGGCCTGTGGGTCGGCGCCGCAGCGAATGGTGCTGCTGCCGCCGCTGCTGCGCCTTCTGAACCGCCGCCACACACCCGCCGTAGCCACGGCCTGACTTCCAGGAGACCTGCCATGCAACTGACCGGACTGCTGCACGGCGCGCCGCTGCTGCGCCACGTGGACTTTCCCACGGCCGAGGTGCTCGGTCCCGATGCGAGCGAAGACGAGATCCCGCACTTCTCAAGCGCCACGGGACGGTCTTCGTGAAGCCCCTCTTCAAGGGCGGTGTCGGCAAGAAGGGCAAGTCCGGCCTGATCGGCAGAGCGACCGATCTGCGCAGCGCGCTTGCCGAGAAGGAGCGGCTGTACTTCGCCGAACACCACCACGGCAATGCCGTCGCGAAGGCCAACGGCGTCACCTTCGAGGGCGGCGTTCCCGCCGAGCACGAGATCTACTTCTCGATCACCGACGACACGCGCTTCCGCGCGCCGACGATCACCATCACGCACCGGGGCGGCGTCGACATCGAGGAGCTCGGCAAGGACGAACTCGCAACGGTCCCCTTCGACGCGCTGACCGGGCTGAAGGCCTTCGTGATCGCCAATGCGCTGGCCGACATCGGCGCGCCGCGCGAGGTGATCTCGCCGCTGGTGCAGCACTTGCCGAAGCTGTGGGAGCTGATGCACCACTACGGCATGACGACGTTGGAGCTGAACCCGATCCGCATGCGGCCCGACGGCAGCGGCCGACTGACGCCGGTGGCCTGCGACTTCAAGTGCGGCTTCGACCGCGACGACCCGCGTGTCGCGCGGCTGGGTCTGCCCGCCCACCTGTTCGCCGCCGACGTCGGCGCCTTCGAACAGGAAGTCAACGAACTGCGGACGCATCAAGGGCAGTCCGACGTCTTCGTGATCAACGGGAGAGGAACGATCCTGGCGCCGACCTTCGGCGGTGGTGCCAACAGCCTGGTCACCGAGGTGCTCGGCGAGGCGGCCAGCATCTCGTCGGACTTCGGCGGCAACCCGCCGTACGAGAAGATGAAGGCGGTCGCGAGGATCTGCTACCGGCATTTCCTCGCACAGTCGAACGTGCTGTTCATCATCGGCGGCAAGTCGAACAACACCGACATCCACGAGACCCTGCGCGCGATGGGCGATGCGTTGCGCGAGCATTTTTCCAAGCACGGGCCGACACCGCTGTACGTCGTCGTCGGCCGCGGCGGGCCGAACCTGGTGCGCGGCTTCGGCGCACTCGCAGACACCTGCGAGGCGCTCGGCCTGCCGTACCGATTCTTCGGCTTCGACAGCGCGATCTCCGAGGTCGTGAACTACGCGAAGAAGATCGATCAATGGATGAAGGCCGGCGGGCGCGACACGATCGCGCGACACCTGCACATCAGCGCCGCGGCCGCCACCTGAAGGAGACAAGCATGCATGCACCAAGGCATTTCCGGCTTCCCGTACTACCTTGGCATCGGCTCGCTGGCCGACATGGCGAGCCGCGGCGACCGTGTCTGCGTACTCAACATCCTGGGCGGCGAATCGCGCCAGGTCACGCCGACGAGCCATGCGTTCTCCGGCGGCAACGTCGTCTTCGGCACCTCGCCGGGACGCGGCTGGCCAGGCTTTGAAGACCCCGATCGGCGACATCCCGGTGTTCAACAGCGTGCGCGAGGGCCTGAATGCGGGCCACGCATTCAACACCGGTGTCGTCTACCTGCCGCCTTCGGGCGTGCGCGACGGCGTCGCCGAACTGATCCGTGTCAATCCGAGGGCTGCGCAAGATCGTCATCGTCACCGAGAAGATCGCGGTGCACGACGCGCGCGAGATCCGCGCGATGGCGCAGGGCGCCGGCGTCGACATCGTCGGCGGCAACTGCCTCGGCGTGGCCGACTCGTGGAGCCGCACGCGCATCGGCGGCGCGCTGGGTGGTGACCACCCCGAGGAGACGCTGCTGCAGGGTACGGTGGCGATCTTCTCGAACTCGGGCGGGTTCACGACGACGATCGCGCAGTACCTGGCGACCGAGGGCTGGGGCACGACGACGCTGGTCTCGTCGGGCAAGGACGTCTACATCCACTACGCGGCGCGCGACTTCGCGCATGCGCTGCGCAACGACGGACGCTCGCGGGCCGCGGTGCTGTACGCCGAACCCGGCGGCTACTACGAGCACGACATCGAGTGGGGCAAGCCGGTCGTCGCCTGTGTCGTCGGGCGCTGGAAATCCAAGCTGACGCGCGCGGTCGGCCATGCCGGCGCGATGGCCGGCTCCGGCGACAGTGCGGCCGACAAGGAACGCTGGTTCATGCAGGCGTTCGACGTCGACGCGCTCTTCACGCCGGAGAACCCGATCGTCTCGAGGAAGGGCGCGGTGGTGACGAACATCGCGCACATCCCGGCGGCGCTGAGCGCGGTGATGGCGTTGACCGGCGCGGGTCCAGACTTCCCGCCGCGCGGCAGCCTCACGCTCAAGCCCTGGCTCGCGAACGACCATGGGCTTGTGCTGCCGGCCGATCTCGCGCTGCCGCCGGTGGCCGCGCCGGAGCCGTACGCGGCGCAGATCGCGGAGCTGCGGCGCCAGGTCGGCGCGGTGATCGCGCGCCAGAACATGAAGGACCGGTCGGGCGCTTCGGTGATGGACGCGAAGACGCAGGTCACGTCGGTCCATGGCCACCCGGTGCTGGAGCTCGCGCTGCAGCCGCTGCAGGCGAACTTCGCGCTGCCGCTGGTGCACGAGGGTGCCGGGCCGAACGACCGCGCGCTGCTCGACATCGCGGTCGCGGCCGAAGTCAACCTGGTCGGCGACCCGGTCCTCGCGGCCGCAGAGGCCGCGCGCGAGGCCGGCAACTCGCCGAACACGGTCATGGCCGCTGCGGCGGCCATCGTCGGGCCGAAGCGCGTCGAGCGGGCTCTCGCCTGCACACGTGCGTTGATCGACCTGTTTGTCGGCACCTCGTTGAAGGAAGGCCACCATGTCGATTTCGATCTGTCGACGATCGAGGTCGACGCCTCGACGCGTGCGCTCTTCATGGCGCGCGACGACGAGGCGAAGGATTCGCACCCGGAGGCGATGCTGCAGGCCGTGCGCGAGCGTGGCGCGAAGTCGGTCTTCCTCGATCTTCTTCTGGAGCAGGGCGGACGCCTTTCGCGCGACGCGATCCTCGCTGCGATCGCGACGACCATCGCCTGGGGGCCGCTGGTGCGCAAGCGCATCAGCCGGCTCACCGCCGAGACGCTACCGTGGTACTTGCGCCTGTACGGCGTGATGGTCGGCGCGTCGATCCCGGCGCGGCATCACCAGCGGGGCTCGCTGGCCGGCATTTCGCAGGCCGAGCGCTATGGGTCGTGGACGATGGCCGACCTGTGCTTCCTCGCGATCACGGGCAAGAGCCAACGCCCGAGCAGGCGCTGCCGTTGCAGATCCTGATCGGCCTGCTGATCAGCAACGGGCCGGGCTCGATCTCGGCGCAAGGTGCCAAGGGCGCGGTGTCGGCCGACGGACCGCAGACACCGCAACGTGTGCAGATCAACAAGGCCATGGCCGGATTCCTCACTCACACCGGCTACAGCCACGGCGGAAACGGCTTCGAGGGCATGGCGTTCCTGCTCGAGCAGTTCAAGCGCCGTCGACCTGCGCGACCCGACGATCCGAACCACGGCATCGACCTGAAGGCGATGGCGGCGACGTTTGCGCAGCGCTACAAGGCCGAGAAGGGAGCGGCCAAGGAACTCGGCCAGGAACTGCGCGCGCTGCCGGGCGTGCACCATCCGGTGTTCAAGGGCAAGGCCGTCAATCACGACCCGCGCGAGCGCTTCATCGCAAAGTTCCTCGCCGAACGCGGTGCCACCAACGTGTTCCACGCCTTCTACTGCGAACTGGTGCAGGCTCTTTACGACGCCGGCGCAACGCCCTATATCTTCTGCGTCAACGTCGACGCGGTGATCGCCGCGCTGCTGCTCGGCATGCTGTGGTCGGACTATCGCAGCGGAGAGCTCGGCGAGCGCGACCTCGAGACTGCGGCCTTCAACGTGTTCCTCTACGGACGCATGATCGGCGCCGCGGCCGAGATCGACGATCACCTGAACCGCGGGCGCAACATGGACACGCGCACGCCTGAAGCCCACTGCGCGCACGTGCTGTGAGGCCGAGGTGGATCTACCTGCCCACCAACTCAGCATGACAGTGCTGAATCGGGCACCTGGACCCGGCCAGAAGCGGACTTTCCCTTCGTCAGGTCGAATGACCGGTCCAGACTGATTCTGTTGAAAGCTCGCGGGACTCTATCAGGACGCACTCTCAGGGTCACTCAACCATTTCGGCGGCGAGGGTCGACCCAGAGGCGTCCTTCAGGCTCTTCAGCACCGGTCGTGCATCCAACTTCTTGCAACCCAATCCAGGGCGAGGCCGTTTTGGCCGAACGCTTGCAGGACGCACGCGACTTCGTCTTTGCTGCGCCGGACAGCGCACAGGCCGAACGCGACAGCGCGATCTTGCTGCGCACCATCGACCTGCGCGACATGCTGCTGGCCAGCCGGCTCGACCTCGAACTGCTGGGCAGCGACACCATCGCGCGCTGGCTGCTCGATCGGGCAGCCGAAGGCCTCAACCGGATCGCCTCGCGGCTCGACGCCGCAGCCGCTGCGTTGCGCCGCGAACCCCGCCCGTTGCGCCTGCCACCGACGATGCCGATCGCTGGTTCGAACACGCGCCGCTGGCCGCCGGCGATGACCGCTCCCGCTTGCTGCCGCTGATTGCATTGCGCCCTGCGCGGGCTCGCGGCCGACGCGGCAGGCATCGATGCCCTGCTGCGCGGCGAGTCGGCGGCTCTGCGACTGTCGCGCGAACAGTTGCGCCAGTTCGTTGCGCCGGAAGGCTGGCCGCTGCAGGCCTTGCGTGCCCAGTGGACGGGACACTCACCGGTCTTGCGCCACGCCTTGCGCGCCGCCCTGGCGCTGTGCAGCGCCTACTTCATCGCGCTGGCGCTGCCTTGGGCGTCGCACCCTCACTGGCTGGTGCTGAGCGTAGCCGTGGTGCTGCGCGGCAGCCTCGACCAGACCCTGGCGCGGCGCAACGCCCGCGTGCTCGGTACCTTGTTCGGTTGCGTGCTGGTGGTGGCGCTGACGCATACCGGGTCGGCGGCCTGGTTGACTCTGGCCTTCCTGCTGGCTGTGGCCACGGCCCATGCCTTCGCGCTGCAGCGCTATTGGGTCACGGCCACCGCGGCCACCGTGTTGGCCTTGCTGCAGGCGCACCTCGTCAACCCCGGCGGCGGCCTGGCCATCGGTGAACGAATCGCCGACACGCTGCTCGGCGCTGCGCTGGCCTGGGCCTTCTGCTACGTGCTGCCGGCCTGGGAGCGTCGCCACCTGCCGCTTGCGGTGGGCCGTGTGCTGCGCGATCTGGCGGACTACGCCAGGCATGCGCTGGCGCCGCAGGCCACAGACGCCGTGGCGCCGCGCCTGGCACGCCGACAGGCTTACCGAACGTGCTTGCCGCACTGGCCGCCGCGATGCAGCGAAGCTGGGCCGAACCGGCGAAAGTAAGGGTGCCACCGGAGGCGATCGCCGGCTTGCTGGACCATGCCCAAAGGCTGATGGCTCAACTGTCGGTGGTGCGCCTGGTCCTAGCGCGGTACGGTGACGAACTGGCGGACCCCACACTGACACTGGCCCTGGCCGATGCGCAGCGCCGGGTGGCGAGGGCGCTCGACCTGAAGGCTCCGACCGCCGACTTCCCACTCGATGCGGAGCCCGGCGACAGCGTGCCGCTGCCGGCCGACGCGCCAGGCGCCGCCGTACTGCCGTGGCTGCTGCGGCGCCTGCAGATGATGCAGCGCGACGCGCAGCAGATCCGTCGCGCTGCCGCCACCATCATCGCCGAAGCCCGCGTGCGCACGGGCCGGCCCGACCGACGCTGAAGGACTACGCCATGGACGATCTGCCCCAATTGAATCTGGCGCCGAACGCAAGGACGAAGGCCGCATCGACAGACAGCGGTCCCTCGGTGAGTAGGCCGGTCGTCGCACAAGGAGAAGCCGCCAGTCGGAACAACTTTGGCGCCCGCCGACAACTCGAGCGACTGCTTCGCGGCGACCAACTCGGGGCAGTGAATGTCGCTGAAGGGTCGGGTGCCGGTGCTGAGCTGCCGGAGGGCGGGACGGCAGAGGAGCCGAAAGCGGCCAGCGAGCATCCCGACGGCAGGTATCCGGCGCATATCAGCCGGTCACCAGCCCGCCGCCAGAGGTCAGTCCCGGCCATGAGCCGCCGCTCGTGAATGACAGCTTCGGGAGACCTCGTTTAGCAACGCAACATCAAGTGGGAGAAGGCCCGGGCCACTGACCTGGTGCGCTCTGGCGCGCATCGCAGTTGCCGGCGACGGAGGCGCGCCAGTCCCTTTCAGCCGCGCTTGCTTGCCCGGGCGCGCGAAGTCGCAGCGTCTAGCAGGCTCGCGGCCAGCCCGCGCGCCGCAGCTGCCGCGTCGACGTCGCCATCCATCTGCGCTGCGATCACGGCGCCGTCGTAGAGCAGCATGAGCTGCTGCGAAAGCGCCACAGGGTTGCGCGCACCGGCCTCTCCTGCGAGCGTTGTGAACAGCTCGTGCAGCCAGCCGCGCGCGGTGTCGCAAACCGTCTGGCCCCACTCCCCGGCGGCATTTCGGCGTTCGCGCGAACGAAGGCGCAACCGCGGTAGCCGGGCTGCGAGAAGGTCTCCGCGACACCGTCGAAGACGGCGAGCAGGCGCTCGCGCGAGCTGCGGTGCCGAGCGATGCGCTCGAGCACTCTGGCCTTGCGCACTTCGTGGCGAGCCTGCAGGTAAGCGCGCACCAGCTCGTCCTTGCTGCGGAAGGAGCGTAGAGAGACGCCTTGGCGACCCCGGCCTGCTCGATGACGCGGTCGATGCCCACGTTGTTGATGCCCTCCTTGTAGAAGAGCTCGTCGGCGGCGGCGAGCAGACGATCGCGCGCCGAAGCGCGTGGCACAGCCGAAACTGGAAGTGGACGCATGGTTTGACTTTAACAGACAGGTCTGTATAGTTCAAGCATACAGACAGATCTGTCTACACTGGAGCCGCGATGTCTTGCACTGCCGTTGCCCTCGACGTCCGCCCGCCCGCGCGGGTCTACACCCTCCCGCCGCGCACCGGCTTCTACCTGATGGCGTCGATCACAACGTCGTTCCTGGCCGGGTCGAGCGCGCCGACGCCGCTGTACCCGGTCTACCAGCGGCTCTGGCACTTCTCGCCCGTCACCGTGACGGTGATCTTCGCCGTCTACGCGCTGGCGTTGCTGGCGATGCTCCTGGTGGCCGGTCGGCTGTCGGACCACGTGGGCCGCCGCCCGGTGCTGTTGGCAGCGACCGCGGCGCAGGCGCTGACGATGGTGGTGTTCGCAACCGCCGACGGGCTGGGCACCCTGCTCGCGGCGCGCGTGCTGCAGGGCCTGGCGACCGGCGCCGCGCTCGGTGCCGTCGGCGCCGGGATGCTGGACCTCGACCGCGAGCGCGGTACGGTCGCGAATGCGGTCGCGCCGGCACTGGGAACCGCGGTCGGCGGCTTGTTGGCCGGCGCGCTCGTGCGCTACCTGCCGCAGCCGACGCACCTTGTGTACCTCGTGCTCGCCGCGGTCTACGTGCTGCAGGGGCTGGGTGTCGCACTGATGGCCGAGCCCGGCAGTCGGCGCCCGGGCGCGCTGGCCTCGCTGAAGGTCCAGCTGCGCGCGCCGCGCAGCACGCACGGGCCACTGCTGCTGGCCGCGCCACTGCTCGTCGCCGGCTGGGCGATCGCCGGCTTCTACGCCTCGCTGGGGCCCGCGCTGATGCAGCGCGTGTTCGGCCTCGACTCGTCGTGGGCCGGCGGTGTGTCGCTCTTCTTGCTGGCCGGCAGCGCGAGCGCGGCCGTGCTGATACTGCATCGCACCCACGAGCAGCGCCTGAGCCTGGTGGGCGCGGCCGCACTTGCCTCAGGCACGGCTGCAGTGGGGGTGGCGCTGGCGCTGCATTCGGCGGTCGCGTTCTTCGCCGCATCGATGGTCGCCGGCGCGGGCTTCGGCCTCGGTTTCCAGGGCGCGCTGCGCGGCGTGATGGCCGCGGTCGCGGCCACCGAGCGCGCCGCCGTACTGTCGATCGTCTTCGTGCTGTCGTATCTGGCGCTGGGGCTGCCGGCGGTGGCGGCCGGCTTTGTTGTCGCGCGTACTGGGCACCTGGTAGAGACCGCGCTCGGTTTCGCGGCCGCGGTGGTCGCGCTGGCGGCGATCGCGCTACACACCGCCGCGCGCAAGGCCGGCTAGACGCGAGCGCTGCGCCGCGTCGTCTGCGGCGGCACGCCCAACCTTCTGATGAAGACCTCGCGCAGGTGGCGACGGTCGCGAAAGCCTGTTTCGCGCGCGACCACCTCCAGCGGGTGGCGGCTCTGCTCGATCATCAGCCGCGCCGCCTCCAGCCTCAGCCCTTCGACAGCCTTGGCCGGCGACAGGCCCGTCTCGGCCGTGAACACGCGGCTGAACTGGCGCGGGCTCAGGCTTGCCACCTCTGCCAGGTCTTCGACGGACAGGGCCTGTTTCAGGTGGGCGCGCGCATGGTCCAGGGCCTGCTGGACGCGATCGGACTTCGGCGCGAGCTCCAGCAGCTCCGAGTGCTGTGACTGCCCACCCGAGCGGCGTTGCGCCATGACGAGCTTCTTTGCGACCGAGCGCGCCACGGTGTCGCCCAGGTCCGCCTCGACCATGGCCAGTGCCAGGTCCAGCGCGGCCGACATGCCGGCCGAGGTCCAGACGGCGCCGTCGACGATGAAGATGCGGTCTTCCTCGAGGCGAATCGCTGGGTGGCGGGCCTGCATCTCACGCGCGAAAAACCAGTGTGTCGTCGCACGGCGCTCGTCCAGCAAGCCGGCCTCGGCAAGCACGAAGCTGCCGGTGCACAGGCCGGCAATGCGGCGCGCATGGCGCTCGGAACGACGCAGGAACTTCCGCACGCCCTCCGACGCCGGTACGGCAATCGGGTCGAACACGCCAGTGACCAACCAGGTGTCGGCCTCGGTGCATTTGCGCAGCGGCAACGTCACCACGCGTACGCCTGCCGATGACTGGACTTCGCCGCCCGCCTCGCTATAGCAGTTCAGCTCGTAGAAATCCTCGCCGGCAACGAAGTTGGCGAACTCGAACACCGATTGCGTCGACAGCGCCAACAGTTGGAAGCCGTCGCTCAGCACATAGCCCAGACGGTGCATGTCGACTCCTTGGATTGTATGGCACGAAACATGACTATATACGTCATTTGAGTCACGCGCGTCGGATCCCAGAATGGCGCTGTCCAACCCCCAAGTTTCAGGAGCATCCGATGACTGCTACCGCTTCCTCCCTCGGCACCGCGCTGATCACCGGCGCCTCCTCCGGGATCGGCGCCATCTATGCCGACCGGCTGGCCCGGCGCGGCCACGACCTCATCCTCGTTGCGCGTGACAGCGCGCGGCTCGAAACGCTGGCAGCACGGCTCGCGGCCGAGACCGGTCGCCGCGTAGACGTCATCGCCGCCGACCTCGGCGATGCTGCCCAGCGTGCCAAGGTCGAGACGCGGCTTCGTGAGGATGCCAGCATCGCGCTGCTCGTCAACAACGCTGGCATCGGCACGCCGGCCAAGCTGCTCGAAAGCGACGTCGAGCAGATGACCCGCCTCATCGAGCTCAACGTGACCGCGCTGACACGGCTGACCTATGCCGCGGTGCCCGCCTTTGTCGCGCGTGGCCGCGGCGCCGTCATCAACATCTCGTCCATCGTCGGCATCGCGCCCGAGATGCTGAACGGCGTCTACGGAGGCAGCAAGGCGTTCGTGATGGCCTTCAGCCAATCGCTGCATCACGAGCTGGCCGCCCAGGGCCTGCGCGTGCAGGCCGTGTTGCCGGGCGCGACGGCGACGGACTTCTGGGCCAAGGGTGGTCTGCCAGTCGAGCACCTGCCGCAGGAGATCGTCATGTCGGCGGAGGCCATGGTCGACGCCGCCCTGGTCGGCTTCGATCGTGGCGAACTGATCACCATCCCCTCGCTACACGACGACGCGTCCTGGCAGGCCTATGAGGCCGCGCGCAAGACGATGGCGGGGCAGTTGTCGCGCAGCTCGCCGGCACCGCGATACGTCGCCTGAATCAACATCTTTCGAAAGGAACTGATCATGAAAAAGAGGGCGCTCAGCACCCTGCCCGCGGTGCTCCTCGCAGCGGTTCTCGGGTTCGGAGCCATCGTTGCCAGCACGACCAGCCAGGCGGCGGCCCCGTTCCAACAGAAGCAAGTTGCCGGCTTCCACCGGACAACGGTTGGAGCCTTCGAGGTCACCGCGCTGCTGGATGCGACATCGACGTTCGATGTTCACTGGCTCAGGGCTCAACCGACCGAGATCCAGCCCCTGGCCGCCAGGCAGTTCCAGGAGCATGAGAAGCTTGCCGGGACAGTGGCTGCATTCCTGATCAACACGGGCAAGCAGCTCATCCTGGTCGACACCGGCAGCGGCGGGTTTTGGGGAGGGCCTGCGATGGGGCACTTGACCGACAACCTTCGCGCGTCGGGCTACAGGCCTGAGCAAGTGGACCTGGTCTTGCTGACGCATCTGCACGCCGATCATGTAGCCGGCCTCCGCAATCCGAACGGCACCAGAAAGTTCCCCAGGGCGACCATCTCGATGCTTCAGGCGGAGAGTGACTTCTGGCTGTCGAAGGAGATTGCGAGCAAGGCCCCTCCGGAGGCGAAAGAGTTCTTCGACATCGCCCAGGCATCGGCCAAGCCGTACCTGGCGGCTGGGAGGTGGAAGCCGATTGCGCCCGGAGCCGAGATTGTTCCGGGAGTCCGTTCACGGCCCATCGTTGGACACACGCCCGGCCACACGGGATACGAATTCAGCTCGAACGGGCAGTCGCTGCTGATCATCGGCGACGCTGTGCACGTTGGGCAGGTTCAGTTCGAGCGGCCCGACATAGGCGTCGTCTTCGACGGCGAGGGTGCGACGGCAGACAAGTCGCGCGCTGCCTTGTTCGAAGAGGCGGCTCGTACGGGTCAGCTGATTGGTGGTCAGCACCTGCCATTTCCGTCGCTGGGGCGACTCCGCAAGGAAGGTTCCGGGTATGTGTGGGTGCCTCTCCCGTTCTCTCGCTCGCCTTGAACAGCCATAGTGAAGCCGACCGGCTGCATCCAGGCCTTGAAGAGACGATCGGGAGGTCGGGCTGTGGGCCGGGCGGAGCATGAGGGCGCCTTCATGGACAGGCTCGCGGCGGTCAGTTCGGCTGCGCGGCCTGCGCGACTTTTGCGTTGGATTCCGGGTCGCCTGCGACCCACGCGACGCCGGTGTTCTGCAGCGCCCGCGAAGAGAGAAGTTGGACGCCGGCGGCGTTGCGACCAATGACGCCGGCGCCATGCGCGCGAGATGCCCGGGCAGCTTGGGGAACAAGCGATCCTGCTCCGCCCAGGTGATCGGATAGGGCGGTCGGGGGCACTCGGGCAGCATCGAGATCAGCGGCGGCAATGCCTCCAGCCATGGTCGCCCGTTCTCCTCGCGGTACGAGCGTGCCGCGCGGTGCAGGATCGTGCGCGCGACTTCCAGGGTCCGGTTGATGGTCACCGCGCAGACGCCGTCCGCGATGCGCTCTGAAATGAGTGACGTCGGCGTGCTGCAACTTGGACTGCAGCCGCTGCTCGACAGCTCGCCTGACCGATCAGAGGAGAACCATGTGCGAGCAGTGGCGCCGTGCTGACGCGCAGTTGAACTCGTCCACCAGCAAGGCCGAGGTCAGCAAGCACTGCACCGCCTGCGAACGGTATGTCGAAGCGGGTCAGCTGCGAGCAAGGCGCTAGAGCTGAACCCAAGCCGAGAAAGTGTCAGAGGCGGAGCCAGGAATGCCTTAGGTCGCATCCGAGAGCTCCGCCGGCTTCAGAAGCTTGGCTGTCCGAGTACGATCCTCCAGCGGACAGTGCGAGCCCCGGTGTTGGGCGAGCAGCGAACTTGCCAACGCGCGAAGCAGTCATGCAAAGCAAGGAGGACTCGCTATGGACCGATTCCTCAGCATTGAAGCCTTCGTGCGCGTAGCTCAGGCGCAGAGTTTCGCGGAAGCCGCCCGGCAGCTGCGTCTCTCGAAGTCCGTCGTCACCACGCGTGTTCAGCAGCTCGAAGAGCTGCTCGGTGGCCCCCTCTTCCATCGCAGCACCCGGGCCGTGAGGCTTTCAGAGATGGGGCAGGCCTTCTTTCGAGATTGCAGCGAGCTCGTGACTCGCACCAACGAACTCGTTGACCAGATGCAAGAGGTTCGTGGACTTCCTGCAGGGCTCCTGCGGGTGCACGCGGTCACTGGCTTCGTGCTCGGCCATCTGTCGAAGCTGCTGACCGAGTTCCAGGAGCGCTATCCGGAAATCCAGCTCGACCTGTTCGTCAACGACGCGGTGATCGACCCGATCAAGCAAGGCTTCGACGTCGCGCTGCAGATCTTTCCCGCCACGTCCGACGAACTGGTCGTGCGACGCATGTTCCCGGTGCGTCGCATCTTTTGCGCCTCGCCGCAGTACCTGAAGCGCCACGGCACGCCGAAGATGCCGCGCGAGTTGTACGGCCACCGGCTCGGCCTGTACTCCGGCTACCCGTCCCGCGACCGCTGGGTGTTTCACCACGAAGGCGCGGAGCCGCTCATGCTCGAGCTCAAGCCCACGCTGATGAGCAACTCGGTTCATCTGCTGCGCGAGTGGGCCTGCGAGCATGCGGGCATCGTCTGCCTCCCGACCTTCGTCGCGTCCGACTGGATCGTGAAGGGTGCGTTGCGGGTCGTGCTGGCCGAGCACCAGCTGTCATCCTTCTGGCTGTCCGCGGTGTACCCGCGCACCCAGCGCGGCGCCTTCAAGCTGCGCCTGTTCATCGAGACGCTTGCCGTGCAGTTCGCCGGCAGCGAGCCGCCGTGGGACGTGGCGCTGATCCAGCGGAATGCGATCACGCCCCGGCTGATCGAGGGCTAGCCGCGCGGCAACCGCGAACCGCACGGCTGCCCAAGCAAAGGGCCGGATGCCCGGCTAGGGTTCTCCCGCACGATTGTTCGGCTTTTCCGAACGATCCGGTCGCGCGGCGGTGCCTACAAACGCGCGTCCCCGCTCCCTAGACTCTGCACATCGGTTCCTTCCTTGCACACGAGGAGACTTTCAATGAGCGCCACCGCGTACACAACGCGCTTCGGCTCGCTGCAGCGCTTTGAAAAAGGCGGCGTGCAGCCGATTGCCGACGACGTGAAGAACTACGCCTTCTCGAACTGCTTCGACATCGCGAGCGGCAGCAAGCCGTACGACCGCGTCGTGTTCGGCCAGAACCAGATCTACGTGCTCGAGTGCCTGCGCGCCGAGGGCGACTCGCCTTGGTACACCTGCGCGCACGATGAGTTCGCCCTCGTGATGGACGGCGACGTCGAGATCCACCTGGTCAAGATCGGCGCGAGCCAGCACGTGCCCGACCCTGACAAGAACGGCGCGGTTCGCGTCGAGGGCGAGCCCCAGGGGCCGAAGATGGGATGGATGAAACTGCGGCGCGGACACCAGGCGCTGCTGCCGAAGCACACGGCCTACCGCTTCAAGTCCCCGACGCCGGGCGTCGTGATCCTGCAGACATGCAAGGGCGATCTCAGCATCGAGCGCTGGGCCGAGATTTGCCAGACCGCTTGAGGAGATGTACATGGCGACCAACGAACACGGCTACCAGGACTTCACGCTCGGCGGCTTCTCGTTCCGGCGCGACGAGTACTTCGCTCACGTCGGGTGGACTACGCAAGACGGCCGGCCGATGAGCCACACGATGGACGCCGGCAATTTCCTGCGCGCGCTGATGCGCGACGTGGCGTGGGGCTTCTTCTATGGCGGCGTCAACTTCGACCATGTGGTCGGCACGACGAACCGCTACACGACGGTGGACCTCTACGCCGGCACGTACAACGCGACGATGAAGGAGGCCGGCATCGACCGGCTGGAGAACTTTCCGACCGAGCAGATCAAGCTCGTGTTCGAGCAGATGCTCGACGACTGGACCAACGAGGGCTTCGACCCCTTCGCCGCGCCGCAGGAAACCGGCTCGGCGTACGGGCGCAGGCACGGGAACAACACGGCCAAGATCACGCGCGCCCGCGAGCTCGCCACGCGCTGCGTCGGCATGAAGGACGACCTGCCGCTGCGCTCCGACGCGCGGGGCGCACCGGTCAACCGCGCGTTTGCGGACGTGCCGCAGGAGCAGCCCGAGCTGCACCCGGAGCCGGGGTTCGAGAACGAGGTGCACGCCTTCAACCTCTTCGGCTTCCTGAGCCGCTCGCAGGTGACGTGGAACCCGAGCTTCACCAGCGTGGTGAAGTACAGCTTCATGTGTCCCACGACCGAGGAGCACATCCTGCCGATCATCCATGCGAACGACCGCGTCGAGTGGTTCTTCCAGATGACCGACGAGATCCATTGGGACTGCGGCGACAAGACGACCGGCAAGCCGCTGGCGCGCGTGATCATGAAGGCGGGCGACATGGCGGCGATGCCGGCCTATTGCCGCCACCAGGGCTACAGCCCCAAGCGCTCGATGCTGCTGGTATGGGAGAACGGTTCGCCGAACCTCGTCTACGAGATCCAGAAGGGCGAGTCGCCCGAAGTCCCCGTGAAGTTCTAAGGGGCCGCTCCATGATTGCCGACGCTGCGCAGCGGGCGGGGCTGACCACGCCCATCCGCCACCAATTGTTCATCGATGGCCGCTTCGTCGACGCCGCGGACGGCGCGACGCTGGCCACGCTGAACCCGCACGACAACACGCCGATCGCCGAGGTGTCGATGGCGGGCCGAGAGGATGTTGACCGCGCGGTGGCGGCGGCGCAGCGTGCGTTCGGGCCGTGGAGCCGGATGGCGGCGGCGGACCGCGGCCGCATCCTGCTGAAGCTTGCCGACCTGATCGAAGCGAACGCCGAGGACCTCGCGCGGCTGGAGTCACTCGACACCGGCCATCCGCTGCGCGACTCTCGCGTGCTGGACGTGCCGCGCACCGCGGCGTGCTTCCGCTACTTCGGCGGCATGGCCGACAAGTTCCAGGGCGAGACGATCCCCGTGGAGGCCGGCTTCCTGAACTACACGCTGCGCGAGCCGGTGGGCGTCGTCGGGCAGGTGGTGCCGTGGAACTTCCCGCTGATGTTCACGAGCTGGAAGATGGCGCCGGCGCTCGCCGCCGGCAACACCGTCGTCCTCAAGCCCGCGGAGATCACGCCGCTGACGACGCTGAAGATCGCCGAGCTGATGGCCGAGGCCGGACTGCCGGACGGCGTGGTGAACATCGTGCCGGGGCTCGGCGCGGTGGCCGGGCAGTACCTTGCGGAGCACGCCGACGTCGCAAAGATCGCGTTCACCGGCAGCACGGCCACCGGCCGCCGCATCGTGCAGGCGAGCGCGGGCAACCTGAAGAAGGTGCAGCTCGAGCTGGGCGGCAAGGGTGCGAACATCGTGTTCGACGACGCCAACCTCGACGCCGCGGTCAACGGCAGCGCGTGGGCGATCTTCCACAACCAGGGTCAGGCCTGCATCGCGGGCTCGCGCCTCGTGCTGCACGAGCGGATCGCCGACGAGTTCCTGGCGCGCTTCGTCGCGATCGCGAAGTCGATCCGCGTCGGCAACCCGTTGGACCCGAACACCGAGATGGGCCCGCTGACGAGCCGCCAGCATCGCGACCGCGTGCTGTCGTATGTCGAGGTCGGGCGGGGCCAGGGTGGCGAGGTGATCACCGGCGGGGACCCGCCGGGCGACGCGGCGCTGGCCGAGGGTTGCTACGTGATGCCCACGGTGATGAAGGCTCGCCACTACCGCGACCGCATCGCCCAGGAGGAGGTGTTCGGCCCGTTCGCGACCGTGCTCACGTACAAGGACGACGACGAGGCGCTGGCGATCGCCAACGGCACCGACTACGGCCTCGGCGCCGGCCTGTGGACGAGCAGCCTGCCGCGCGCGCACCGCTTCGCGCGCGAGATCCGCAGCGGCATGGTGTGGATCAACAGCTACAAGCGGGTGAATCCCGGCTCGCCGTTCGGCGGCGTCGGCCAGAGCGGCTATGGCCGCGAGATGGGCTTCGACGCGATGCGCGAGTACACGCAGGTGAAGAGCGTGTGGGTCAACGTCGATGCGCAGATCGCGCCGTGGTATCCGCGATGAACGCGTTCACTTTCGAGGCCCGGCTGCCGCGCGTTTTGTTCGGCCACGGCGCACTGAGCCGGCTGCCGGAGGAGGTCGAGCGCCTCGGGGCGCGGCGCGCGCTCGTGCTGACCACGCCGGAGCAGGCCGCCACCGCCGAGCGCGTGGCCGGCATGCTGGGCGCGAGAAGCGCCGGCGTGTTCGCGCGCGCTGTGATGCACGTGCCGATCGAGGTAGCGCGCGAGGCGCGCGAGGAGGCGCGGCGGCTCGACGCCGACTGCGCCGTCGCCGTCGGCGGCGGCTCGACCACGGGGCTCGGCAAGGCCATCGCCTTGGACTCCGGCCTGCCGATCGTGGCCGTGCCGACGACCTATGCCGGCAGCGAGATGACGCCGATCTACGGGCTGACCGAGGGCGGCGTGAAGAAGACCGGCCGCGACCCGCGGGTGCTGCCGACGACAGTCATCTACGACCCCGAGCTGACGCTGACGCTGCCGGCCGGCGTTGAGCGTGACCAGCGGCTTCAACGCGATCGCGCATGCCGCCGAAGGCTTGTACGCGGCGGACGCGAACCCCATCCTCGCGTTGATGGCCGAGGAGGGCATCCGTGCGCTGGCGCGCGCACTGCCGAGCATCCGCGCCACGCCGCGCGATCGCGAGGCGCGCGCCGACGCACTGTACGGCGCGTGGCTGTGCGGCGTCGTGCTCGGCAACGCCGGCATGGGGCTGCACCACAAGCTGTGCCACACGCTCGGCGGCAGCTTCAACCTGCCGCATGCCGAGGTGCACACCGTCGTGCTGCCGCATGCGCTGGCCTACAACGCGGCGGCCGCGCAGCCGGCCATGGAGCGCATCGCGCGCGCGATCGGCGCCCGCGATGCGGCTCGCGGCCTGTGGGAGCTCGCGCGTTCCGCCGAGGCCCCCATGTCGCTGCGCGAGATCGGGATGCCCGCCGACGGCCTGGACCGCGCCGCGGACCTCGCCGTCACGGTGCCCTATCCCAACCCGCGACCTCTCGAAAGAGGCGCGCTGCGCGAACTGCTGCAGCGTGCGTTCGACGGCGCCCCGCCGTCGCCGTGATCCCGATCACCACCCCGAGGAGACATCATGAGGAACCATCGCAGCCACGTGATCTGCACCGCCGCGCTGCTCTGCGCACTCGGCGCCTCTCCCGCGCTGTGGGCTGCCGACGTGCTGAAGATCGGCTACGTCTCGCCGCAGACCGGCCCGCTGGCGCCGTTCGGCGAGGCCGACAAGTGGGTGATCGAGCAGATCAAGAAGGCTTTCAAGGACGGCCTTTCCGTCGGCGGCAAGAAGTACGACGTGCAGATCGTCCTCAAGGACAGCCAGAGCAACCCCAACCGCGCCGGCGAGGTGGCCAACGACCTGATCCTGAAGGACAAGGTCGCGCTGGTGCTGACGGCCGGGACGCCCGAGACCGCGAACCCGGTGAGCGATGCCTGCGAGCTGAACGAGGTGCCGTGCGTGTCCAGCGTCGTGCCGTGGCAGCCGTGGTTCTTCGGGCGCAAGGGAGACCCGGCCAAGGGCTTCACGTGGACGTACCACATGTTCTGGGGCCTGGAGGACGTCATCACCAACTTCACGAACGGCTGGAACTCGGTGCCGACGAACAAGAAGGTGGGCGGCCTGTTCCCGAACGACGGCGACGGCAACGCCTGGGGCGACAAGGAGCTCGGCTTTCCGAAGCCGCTGGGCGCGCAGGGCTACACGCTGACCGACCCGGGACGCTTCCAGAACGGCACGCAGGACTTCAGCGCGCAGATCGCCGCGTTCAAGCGCGACAACGTCGAGATCGTCACCGGCGTCGTGATCCCGCCAGACGCCAAGACCTTCCTGACGCAGGCGCGCCAGCAGGGCTTCAAGCCGAAGGTGATCACGCTCGGCAAGGCGCTGCTGTTCCCGGGTGCGATCGAGGCGCTCGGCGACCTGGGCGAGAGCTTGACGACCGAGGTGTGGTGGAGCCCCTCGCACCCGTTCACGTCGAGCCTGACGAAGCAGGGCGCCAAGGACCTCGCCGCAGCCTATGAAAGCGGCACGCGCAAGCAGTGGACGCAGCCGATCGGCTTCGCGCATGCGCTGTTCGAGGTGGCCGCCGATGCGTTGAAGCGTGCCAAGTCGACGTCGAACGGCGACGTGCGCGACGCCGTCGCGGCGACGAACCTGCAGACCATCGTCGGCCCGGTGAAGTGGGGCGGGCAGGGGCCCTTCAAGAACGTCAGCCGCACGCCGCTCGTGCTCGGCCAGTGGGTCAAGGGGACAAAGCACAAGTACGAGCTGGTGATCGTCAACAACCAGGCCTACCCGTCGATTCCGGCGCCGGGCAAGCTGCGCTCGATGTAGCAGTCGAAGGCCGCGGCGATGCACCTGCTCACCCTGCACGGCGTCTGCAAGTCGTACGGCGCGCTGAAGGTCACGGACGACGTGTCCTTCGCCGTCGAGGCCGGTGAGACGCTCGGCATCCTGGGCCCGAACGGCGCCGGGAAGACGACGCTTTTCAACCTCGTCAGCGGCGACGTGCGCGTCGACGCCGGGCGCATCGAGTACGACGGCCGCGACGTCACGAAGCTGCCGCCGCACCAGCGCTGCCGCGCCGGCATGGGCCGCTCCTACCAGGTGCCGCAGCCGTTCGGCCACATGACGGTGTTCGAGAACCTCGTCACCGCGGCCTGCTTCGGTGGCGGCCAGTCCGAGCGCGAGGCCTGGGGCACGGCGCGCGAGGTGCTCGCGCACACCGGCCTGCTGCCGCAGGCCAACCGGCCGGCCGGCGGTCTGACGCTGCTCGACCGCAAGCGGTTGGAGCTGGCGCGCGCGCTCGCGACGAAGCCGAAGCTGCTGCTGCTCGACGAGATCGCCGGCGGGCTGACCGAGCACGAGGCGGCCCAGCTCGTCGACGAGCTCAAGCGCATCAAGGCCCAGGGCGTGACGATGGTGTGGATCGAGCATGTCGTGCACGCGCTGCTGGCCATCGCCGACCGGCTGCTGGTGATCAACTTCGGCCGCACGCTGGCCGACGGGCCGCCGCACGCGGTGATGGCCGATGCCGAGGTGCGGCGCGTGTACATGGGCATGGAGCCGGCGTGATGCTGCTGCGCACGCACGACCTGACGGCGTTCTACGGCGACGCACAAGCGCTCTTCGGCATCGACTTCCAACTCGCGCGCGGCGAGGTCGTGGCGATCATCGGCGCCAACGGCGCCGGCAAGAGCACGTTCCTGAAGTCACTGGTCGGGGTGGTGAAGGCGCCGCGCAACGCGATCGTCTTCGACGGCACGCCGATCGGCGGCCTGCCGCCCGGCGAGATCGTGCGCCGCGGCATCGCGCTCGTGCCCGAAGGCCGGCGGCTGTTTCCGAGCCTGACGGTGGAGGAGAACCTGCTGATGGGCTCGAACGCCGGCCGCCAGGGGCCGTGGACCCTGCGTCGGCTGTACGGAATGTTCCCCGTGCTGGAGGCCAAGCGGCACGAGCCGGGGACGTCGCTGTCGGGTGGGCAGCAGCAGATCGTGGCGATCGGCCGCGCGCTGATGAGCAACCCCGCCGTGCTGCTGTGCGACGAGCTGTCGCTGGGGCTGGCGCCGATCGTGATCCGCGAGATCTATGCAGCGCTGCCCGCGATCGTGGCCGAAGGCATGACCGTGATCGTCGTCGAGCAGGACGTGGCGACCGCGCAGCGCGTGTCGCAGCGCGTGGTCTGCTTCCAGGAAGGACGGGTCTCGCTCGAAGGGCCGTCGAGCGCGCTGACGCGCGAGCAGATCAGCCAGGCGTATTTCGGAGTGGCGGCATGATCGACACCGTCGTCCAGGGCCTGCTGCTCGGCGGCCTGTACTGCCTCTTCGCGCTCGGCCAGTCGCTGATGTTCGGCGTCATGCGGCTGACCAACACGGCGCAGGGCGACTTCATCGTGCTTGCCGCGTTTGGCGCGATCGCGCTGGCCGCCGCTGACGACGCTCGCGCTCCGTCGTGGGTCGCGCTGGCTGCTGCTGCCGGTGGCGTTCGGCTTCGGCTATGCGCTGCAGCGCGCCGTGCTCAACGGCACGCTGGGGCGCGATCCGCTGCCGTCGCTGGTCGTGACCTTCGGGATGTCCATCGTGATCCAGAACGTGCTGCTGGAAATTTTCTCGGCCGACCCGCGTTCGCTGGACAGCGGCGGCCTCAACGTGCAGAGCATCGGGCTGCCCGGCGGCGTCGCAGTCGGCGTGCTGCCGCTCCTGACGCTCGCGGTCGCGCTGGCCGCCACCGCGGCGCTGCAGGCGCTGTTCGGGCGCACGCGCTCGGCCGCGCGTTCCGCGCCGTGTCCGACGACCGCGAGATCGCCGAGTTGATGGGGCTGATCGCGAGGCAGCGTCTATGCGCTCGCCACCGCGATCGCCTTCATGCTGATCGCGCGTGGCGGGCGTGCTGCAGGCCATGCGCACGACCGTGTCGCCCAGCGACGGGCCGCTGCTGCTGCTGTTCGCGTTCGAGGCCGTGATCATCGGCGGCATGGGTTCGTTCTGGGGCACCTTCGCCGGCGCGATGGTGCTCGGGCTCACGCAGCAGATCGGCTTCCGGCTCGACCCCGGCTGGGGCATCTGGTTCGGCCACCTCGTGTTCCTCGCGGTGCTGGTGCTGCGGCCGCAGGGCCTGTTTCCGAAGACGAGGGGCTGAGAATGGGGCCCACCACCCGATGCGGCCTAACGGCCGCCTCCGCTCCTGCGAGAGGTGCGCCACCAGCGGACCGGCGAAGCTCGGATCCGCGGTCGTCCGCTTCGGCTGGAGAAGTGCTGCAGGTGCGATGCGGTGCACGTCGTTCGACAGCACATCGACGCAGCCGCATGGCCTGTGGCTCGCGGCCGGGGCTCGTCGTTCGCTTGCCGCCACCGTGCCGCTGTGGGGCGAGTCGAGCTGGATGCGCGAGTTCGTCGAGATCGCCTGCTACTTCGTCTTCGCGCTGATGTGGAACCTGCTCGCCGGCTACGGCGGCATGGTCTCGATCGGGCAGCAGGCGTTCTTCGGCCTCGGCGGCTACGCGATGCTGGCGCTCGGCAACTTCGCCGGCGTCAATCCGTTCGTCGCCGTCCCGCTGGCGGCGCTGGCCGCGGGCGCGGTGGCGCTGCCGGTGTCGTGGGTGGCGTTCCGCCTGCAAGGCGGCTACTTCGCGATCGGCACCTGGGTCATCGCGGAGGTGTTCCGCCTCACCTTCGCCAACGTGTCGGCGGTGGGCGGCGGCTCGGGCACGACGCTCACCGCGCTGCGCGGCATCGACCGCGCCACGCGCGAGAGCATCGACCTACTGGATGGCGCTCGCCTGCGTCGTCGCCGCGATTGCGCTGGTCTACCTCTTCCTGCGCAGCAAGCGCGGACTCGCGTTGCTCGCGATTCGGGACAACCCCGTGGCCGCGGAGTCGCAGGGCGTCGCGGTGACGCGCATGAAGCTGGCCGTCTACGTCGTCGCCGCCGTGGGCGCAGGGCTCGCGGGCGCACTCTACTTCGTCGGCAACCTTCGCATCTCGCCCGGACGCCGCGTTCAGCGTCAACTGGACGGCCTTCGCGATCTTCATGGTGGTGATCGGCGGCATCGGCCGCATCGAAGGGCCGATCGTCGGCGCGTTGATCTTCTGGGCCCTCAACAAGTTCTTCAGCGACTACGGCAGCACGTACCTGATGGGCCTGGGGCTGCTGGCCATCCTGACCACGCTCTTCTTCAAGCAGGGGCTGTGGGGCTGGGTGCAGCAGCGCTACGGCTGGTCGCTGTTTCCCACCGCACGGCGGCTGCTGCGATGACTCGTCCTCGGCCTCGATATCGCAGGTCAACGAGCGCGTGAAGCTGCAACTGGACTGAGGGCACGGCCATGCGGAACATCGACGAGCACAACATCACCGAGGCGGTGATCCGCAGCCTGGACGGCTGCGACCAGCCGCGCCTGAAGGAAATCCTGGCGTCGCTCGTGACGCACCTGCACGATTTCGCGCGCGAGGTGCGGCTCACCGAGGCCGAATGGGCCGAGGGCATTCGCTTCCTCACTGATACCGGGCACAAGTGCGACGACAAACGGCAGGAGTTCATCCTCCTTTCGGACGTGCTAGGCGTTTCAATGCTTGTCGTCGCGATGAACCATGCGCGCAGCGCGGGCGCTACCGAAGCCACGGTGTTCGGCCCCTTCCACGTCGACGATGCGCCCCGCCTGCCACAGGGCAGCGACATCGCGGGCGGCGCGCCAGGCGAGCCGCTGGACGTGGACGTGCTCGTCACGTCGGCCGACGGTACGCCGCTGCCGGGCGCCGAGGTCGACGTCTGGCAAGCGGACGAGGAAGGGCTGTACGACGTGCAGCGCACCGAACTCGGTGCGTCTCGCCGCGCTCGCGCCGTGATGCGAACCGACGCCGAGGGTCGGCTGCGCTTTCGCACCATCGTCCCGACCGCGTACCCTGTGCCGACGGACGGCCCCGTGGGTTGCCTGCTCGTGGCGAGCGGGCGGCATCCGTGGCGGCCGGCGCACATCCATTTCATGATCAAGGCCGAGGGCCACGAGGCGCTGACCACGCACCTGTTCCGCAGCGGAGACCCATACCTGGATTCGGACGTCGTGTTCGGCGTGCGGCAGTCGCTCGTCGTGCGCTTGGAACCCGAGCGAAAAGGCCAGCCCCGAATGCTGCAGCAGACCTTCGTGCTCGACCGGTCCGCGCAGGACGAAAGGTGAACCGCCTTGTAGCCATGTGGACGCTACGCGACCCGGCAGGCATCCAAGCGAGCTTCAATATGAGCGTTGAGCAGTACGAGCCGCTGGTTCTTGGTTATCGCTTGGCGCTCTTCTTCATCACCCTGTACGCAAGCTGATTGCCCGGCAGACTGAGGAAGTGTCGTGGACGGCACGGTGCACCCCGCCAGTGGCTGCCGGACTTTGCCCAAGACGGAATACTCGAACTCGGGTCTGCCGCACCACCTGAGGCGAACCCCCGGCAGGAGGCGAGGCTGCCATTGCTTGGCGCCGAGCTGAACGAGCTTGTCCCACTCCCAGCGGTCGAGCCATACGCCTCGGCAGTTGGGGCAGTAGGCGCCTGCAGCGACTTCGTCGTCGGTCCTGGGCGCACGCCGAGCATCGCACGCTCCGTTGCTTAATGGGTCAGTTTGTGACCTCGATCTTTCGCCCGTTTAGAGGCTGAGTCGGCCGGGCATTCATCGGATAGATACTGGCGAACGCCGTGATCTCGTCCCCTGCGAGAGTCATCGGAGATTTCAGAACGAACCAACGAACGCCCTCGCTGCAAGGTGGCGTCGTGAGCGAGCCTTCATAGGTGTAGTAGCCCCTGTTCCTCGGCAGAAGCGCGGCCGCGTCGATGCTCGCCGGCGCCAACACCTCGACCTCCTTTTGCTTCGGAAGTATTTCCAGATCGCGCGCGTGGTTGGATTGCCCTGACCCTTGTCGAGCAGTACCGCGACCACGGCGAGCGTGCCGTCGCCGCCCTTGTGGACGAGGTGGGCGACCATGGCGTGTGCCTTGCCGTCGATCTTTTCTTCGCTTGGCTTGTGAAAGTGAAACTGGACCAGCTCGTAGCGCGTTCCCCCGACGTCAATTGAGCTGCCCGGCGCATAGTTGACCTGGATCGTGTGACCGTTGTCGATCACCTTGAGCGGCGAGGGCTTGTAGTCGAACTTCAGCGGCGGCAGATCCGTGGACTTGGCGCCGCGGATATCAACAGGCGACTGGGCCTTCCCGAGCCCGCAACTGGCGAAGCCCTGCTCGAGCTGGCCCCACTCGGCCGGCCCTCCATGTTTCCCGTACGACCAGTGCTTGCCTTCGGCCTGCGCTTGTGGGGTGTACGCGAGCGTGGCAGCACTTGCCAAGGTCGCGATCGCTCTGACAACCATCATCTGAGGCTCCTCGGTGTTGCAGCAGCAGGAACCGGCGCTCTTCGACACGCGTCGTTGAGTTTGTCATGCTGCATCATTGTTGCTCATGCGCGGTTGCGCTACTGCCCTTTGGTGAATTTCAGTGACCCTCAAGTTGGATCGAGACCTCAATCCGTAGGTCCCTGGTTCGAGCCCAGGCGTGAGGGGTGCGGGTTGGTGCCACCATGGAGAAGTCTTGTCTCTTCGACGCGGCGGTAGCAGACTGGCCCGACCGCACATCTGTGTTGCTACGAGGAGGCTGCGATGAACACGTCTGCGGCCGAGCAAGACCAATGGCCGGTGCTGGACTACGCGCGCTGGCGCGACACGCTCGCTACGGTGCACCTGTGGACGCAGGTGGTCGGCAAAGTCAGGCTCGCCATGACCCCTTGGCTCAACCACGGGTGGCACGTTCCCCTGTACGTCGGCGCACGCGGGCTTGGTACATCCACGATGCATCAGGGTTGGCGCATGCTGGAGATCGACTTCGACTTCGTCGACCACAAGCTGACTGTGCGCACGTCGGACGGACCGATCCGCGGCTTCCTGCTGGAGCCCATGTCCGTCGCCGCGTTCTACCGTCGACTCATGGGAGAACTCGCCGCCGCAGGCATTGACATCACGATCAACGTCGTGCCGAACGAGGTGCCGGCGCCCGTGCCCTTTCCGCTGGACGAGGCGCATGCCTCTTACGACCGGGCGTCGGTGCACGGATTCTGGCGCGCATTGGCGCAGGTCGACCGGGTGTTCCGTCTCTTCCGGACGCGCTTCCTCGGCAAGTGCAGTCCCGTCCACTTCTTCTGGGGCAGTTTCGACCTGGCTGTGACGCGCTTCTCCGGCCGCAGCGCCCTTGCACCCGGGAGGCGTACCTGGTCTGCCCGATGACGTCACTCGCGAGGCGTATTCGCACGAAGTGAGCAGTGCCGGGTTCTGGCCGGGCAGCGATGTCCATCCGCACGCGGCGTTCTACTCGTACGCGTATCCGACGCCCGAGGGTTACGCCACGGCAGAGGTGGGGCCGGCCGGCGCCATCTGGTCGGCGCAACTGGGCGAGTGGCTGCTTCCGTATGACGAGGTCAAGGACGCCCCCCATCCGGACGTCGCGCTGTTGACGTTCCTGGAGAGCACCTACCGCGCTGCCGCACAGCGGGCGCAGTGGGATCCGGCCCTGGAATGCGCGACCGGCGTCCCAGGAACACCGAGACACGTGTCCCCATAGGAATGGAGACCGCGATGACCTGCCATGTGCTGCAAGGTGCAGCCCCTCGTCGACGCCCCACCTCTCGGGGTACGCACCTGCGCGATCGGGCCGATAAGTGCGGCGCAGCGCAGCAGCAGATCAGGAAGCGGTGCAGGCCGGGGGCAACCATCGCCGATGGGTCGATCTGGGAGAAGCCACCCGCTCGCCGGTTGCACTTCGACTACCCTGGCTCGCCCTTGGTCAGCACGACGTGCATGGCATTGGGCGTGCTTGCGTGCTCGGTGCAGCGGAATCCGAGCCTGGCCAGGTCGATGCCGACAAGCAGGGCCTCGCCGTGGCCCAGCGGGTGGGCGAGATCGCGAGGTGCATCTCGTCGACGAGGCCCGCCTCGAGATACTGGCGCACGGTGGCGACGCCGCCGCCCACGCGCACGTCCTTTCCCTTGGCTGCCTCGCGCGCGCGCTCCAGGCATTCATGAATGCCGCTGGTGACGAAATGGAAGCTGGTGCCGCCTTGCATGGGGATGGATTCGCGGGCGTGATGAGTCAGCACGAACACCGGCACGTGGAAGGGCGGGTTGTCGCCCCACCAGCCCTTCCAAATGTCATCAGGCCAGGGACCGCGCACCGGCCCGAACATGTTCCGGCCCAGGATCCATGCGCCGTGATTCACGAAGCTGCGCTGCACGAAGTCATCGTCCACGCCGGTTCTGCCGTCCTCACCCTCTCCGATCATCTGCTGGAACGTGCGGGTGGTGAGCATCCATTCGTGTAGTGACTCGCCGCCCACACCCAGCGGGTTCTCCATGCTTTGGTCGGGACCGGCGCCGTAGCCGTCGATGGGACACTGCAAAGGCTTGAACCTTGAGCTTGGACATCGGAACCTCCGTGGAAGTGGCCTTTTCCAGGCAACGACGAACGAGGTGGGGCCGGATCGACAGGCGCCTTTGCCGCCGGTGCTTTTCGCCACGCCGAGAGGCACCAGGTTGGTCGCAGGTGATGCGGTAGCGGGTCGCCCATGGTAGCTCCCATCGTCCGCTTAGAACGCTGCACCTGCGGCCAGCTTTCGTGGAAACCGCCAATGACGCCCTCACGGCCCTCAGACGTGCGACGCAGCCTGTCCAGGCTTGCGTTCGCGTTCCCTGAAGTGCCCGACGAGGCACCAGGTTGAGCACTGGTAACGCGACTGCAGTTGGGCCAACCGTTCTCGTTCAGAGTTCATCGAGACTGTGCGAGGAAATCCAGGACGGCGGCGTTGAAAACGGCCGGCTCCTGGTAGCTCATGAAGTGAGTGACACAGGAATGACGACCAGGCTGCTGGTCGGGATGCACGTGGAGAGGACTTCGACGATCCTGCGCGGGTAAGGCATCCCGTACTCTGCGCCCACGGCAAGTGTGGGCGCCGAGATGGCACCGAGTTGCTCGCACGTGAGCGGGGTTGGCGCTGCGGCTGCGGGTCGCTTGGTCCCGAAGTTGTCGATCCACATCCGGCGCAGGCCCACCGGTTGCGAGTCGAACGTACCGGGCCCTCTATGGTTGACGAGTTCGAACCACAGCTTGGCAGCGCGGACGACATCGCCCGCCGCTTCGGCTTCAACACGCTCGTTTTCAGCGCGCCACCACTCCAGTAGTGTCCGACCTGCGGGATCGCTCCGCAGCAACGAGGGCATGTTCGGTTCGATGACTGTCAGGCTTCGCAAGAGACGTGGCTCGCGCAGGGCCGCACGTACCGCTATCGCGGTGGAGAACCCCACCAGATGGATCGGCCCGGCCTGGAGTTGGCGGATGATTTCCAGCAGGTCGGCGACGTGTGCGTCAGCCGAGTCGTCGCCCTCCGCTGGCCAAGTTCGCGATCCGTGGTAGCGGCGGCTGTAAGCGACAAATCGGTACCGTGAGGCGAAGGCCTCTCGCTGGGGCTCCCAGTACCGGAGATCCGAACTGCCCCCGGTGCACGAACACTACTGGGATCCCCGTGCCCTCAGCCAGGTACTCGAGATCGACGCCGTTCACGTGCACGCAGGTCATGGTTCCGTACTCCTTCCTCGCGCGCCGCTTCAGGGGCATGGTGCGATCCCGCAGCCACAGACTTGGCTACTGAAGTCACTCCAAGGAGCGCAGAACACCCGACACTGAAGCTACGGCGACTGAGCATGTTGAGAAGGGTGTAGGCCGAAGGCCCTCACGCGCGGGTGGCGATCAATCGTGGCATAACTGCCGACAACAGGAGAAGCGCCATGAAGCTGCGTCCGTTCGGCCGCTCGGAGTTGCAAGTGTCGCCGCTGTGCTTCGGCGGCAACGTCTTCGGCTGGACCGACGGACGGGTAGCCTCGTTCCGCTCTGCTTGATCGATTTGTCCAGGCGGGCGGGCAATTTCATTGATAGCGCGAACGTCTACTCGCGCTGGGTACCGGGGCCACACAGGGTGGCGAATCGGAAAAGTGTCGATCGGCCCGCTGGCTGAAGCAGCGCGGCAAGCAGCGACAGGTGTCGTCTATCGCGACCAAGGTCGGCATGGACATGGGCGGGCGGCCGCGTCGGCCTCAAGCCCGCCCACATCCGGCCGGCGGTGGAGGATTCACTGCGCCGGTTGCAGGCCGACTGCATCGACCTCTACCAGTGCGCACAAGGACGACGCGAAGCACGCCGGTCGAGGACACGCTCGGCAGCCTACGCCGGGCTCGTGGCGGCCGGCAAGGTTCGCGCGATTGCTCGGCGCTCCGAACTTCAGCGCGCCGCGCCTCGCCCAGGCGCCTCGGCCAGCCGAGCGCGAGGGCTTGCCTGCGCTACGAGGCGCTGCAGCCCCTCTACAACCTGCATCGACCGTTCCGCGTTCGAGAGCGAGCTCGCAGCCGCTGTGCGTGAACAGACGGGCGTCAGCGTCATCAGCTACTACGCCCTCGCCGGCCGGCTTCCTGAGCGGCAAGTACCGGCGCCTGGAAGATGTCCAAGGTCGTGCTCGCGCGGCAGCGCTGAAGCAGTACAGCAACGAGCGCGGCTGGCGCGTGGTTGAGGCTCTGCATGCCGTGGCGCAGCGACTGTCGAGCACGCCGGCCACCGTCGCACTTGCCTGGCTGATGGCTCAGCCGGCGGTCAGTCACCTCGGCAATCGCGAGCGCTACCTCGCTCGAGCAGCTCGAAGACTTGCTGAAGGCCAGCGAGCTGACGCTCGACTCGTCGTCGCTGGCTGAACTCGATGCTGCCAGCGCCGGTTGATCAAGCCTTGCGCTTGCCCACGTCGGGCGTGGCTCGCTGATCAATGTACCT